>CBDFHU010000025.1:0-125921 GCA_965247375.1 Arsenicibacter sp. | reverse complement strand
ACGCTCCGGCGCGGCTTCATAGTGAGGTCCTGGCAAAACTACCGCAATCCATTCGTTCTCAACACGAAGAGGAAACAACCCGCGTGTTTCTGGAAAACATGAACCTGTTGTATGTGGCCTTTACCCGGCCAACCGACCGGCTGTACATCATTGCCCAGCAAAAGGATTTTAGTAAACAACAGGCTCAGAAGTCGGTCAGTTACTGGCTACACGCCTTCTTGCTAAGCGACGAAGCCAAAGCCTGCGGCTGTAGCTGGTCCGAAGGACGGTCTACGTACATTTTATCGGCCTGTCCGGACGCTTTCCCTAAAAAGCAAGTCACTAAAGATGAGTCAGTTATCTGGATCGAAGCCGTAACGAGCGGCGACCGGGCCCAGAATATGCAGCTACGCCGGCAGGCCGAACGGCTGTTTGATACCCGCACGTTTGAACGGACCCACGACCGTGACCGGAAGTTAGTAGCCGCACTGAGTTTGCTAAAAAGCGCGGCCGGTATTGATCCGATCTTACGGCAGTTGATCAGCGAGGGGCTTATCCGGACCGCCGAGTCCAATGACATCCGGCAGCGGCTGACAGCCATTGTCAGCCACCCCGATCTTGCCCCGTTGTTCGACCCTGCCCTGCGCGTTGATACGGATCGCAGTATCCTGAATCGCAAACGGTTACACAGTGCACCGCACCGCGTGGTTCACCGGCCCGACGGTAGTCTGGTGCTGGTGCAATTCCAGAGTGCGCCCACTATGAAAGATCAGGACGCCCAAAGTCTGCGCTACTTTACGAATCTGTACCGCGAAATGGGTTATAATGAGGTCGAAGGCCGGCTCGTTTACCTTACAGACCAACCCAAAGTGGTTCCGGTTTAAGTAGATTATCTGCACATGCCGTTGTCAGCTGCTTTTTTCGCCGGTGTGTGTAGATAATTAATTACCAAATCCGACCACGCGCTGCGTGGATTATTAGAAATATGGACCGCTGATTGATACCTGTACAAATTATTTAGCCCCTATGTTCCAACGCTTTACCCAAAAACCGGCTCTTTACTGAAAACCTTTACGCTAAATATAATGCCATGAAAACACTCCTCTACCTGCTGATGGTACTGCCTGTATTCCTTACCGGATGTAAAAAAGCGCCTGAACCATCAGCAACCGGGGGCGTTTCCATTCATTTGGTAACCTCACCGGCCATGACCAATTATACCGCGCTGGATAATGCAACGGTGTTAGTAGCCAACGATCCGTTAATTACCTATGATGACATCGAAAGCTACGCGCCGGCAACCTATATATTGAGACTTAAGCCATCAGCGATTCCTAAACTACAGACAATTGCCGGTGACATTCCCCTAAGCGGAAAACCGTTTGCCCTCGTTGTTGATGGCCGTGTGCTCTATTACGGAGTCTTTTTTAGTCCGATCAGCTCACTTTCAGCAGCTTATCCGTTTATTACGCTTGATAAAAATGCTTTATCAGGGAGTTCCTCGTCAATAAACTTTATCGTCGGATTCAGAAATTCGGTTCCCCTCACTCCTGAACGCCCTGACCTGCGCAATGCCGGTCTCCTGCTCGACCGCCTGCGAAGCGATAATAAGCTGAAGTGAGTCGTGTTACCCCGCTACCTTAAAACTTGTAATCAACTCCGGCAGGTAACTCTTCAATTTTGAGCTTCATCCATTTTCCGTCGACTTTGATGACCACGATCTTATTGTCTTTATCGTAGAACATGGTTCCGTCGCCGCTGTTTTTCAGCTCTTTATAGTTTACATACTTTGCATCTTCCCGATAGTTCTGTTCGTCATCGCCCTGCGGTTTTTCACTGGATAGGTTATCTTTTCCGAGTGATCCCAACGTGAGCACATTTGACAGCCTGAGCGACCCGTAAAACACGGCCTGATCACGACCGAACAGGAATGAATGCTGCCGGACATCCGAGCCGATTCGAAACCAGTTGTACGCCTGTTCAGAATGGTTGTAGGTGGTTCCGTAATAATACAACTCAGCGACGGGCCGCTCCAACTCGACATGTTTATTGACCAGCATAGTTATCCGCGACTTATCATCACGGGCATATCCTTCAAACACATGGTAACCCCATCGTTTTTTATTCCGCTCTTCGGCATTCCCCCGTACCTGAATCATGTAGGGAGTCGACAAGATCCCGTTAATTGACGTATACATAGGCGTCAGCGATGGATTGAAACCAAAGCTATATCCCCTTTCTTTCCAGCGCGACCAGCTTGTATCAATATCTGAAGCTATTTCGACCCGCTTTAACGCCTTATCAGTGCCACCCGGCACAACATGAACATAGCGATTAAGCTCTGTCAAATCGGGTAGCTGCTGACCCGCTGACACCTGAACAATGCCGCTGAACAGCATTAGTATTACCAGTCTTCTCATATACATACGTGTGATAACAGCAGTCCGCAACTGCCCATATTCTATAAATTTATTCAGATAAGCCATGAAAATGCCCCAACTGTTTTCGCACAATTGGGGCATTTAGTTTTCGTAATACCCTGCTTACATCCGGTCCACTTCAAATCGTAGCTCGTCAACCAGCTGGCGGAGGCGCTCCTGATTAGGCGGCGGTCCGGGAAGCTGGTGGCTGAAAAAGGCTTTGATCTCCCAAACCTCCAGCACATCTTTCAGAGGAATTTCGTGGCTGGGAATGGTTGCTTTATCGGCCGTTAGCAGTAAGGTGCCTTTTACCTTGACCTGGTTAAATATACGCCGGCAGACCAGTCCCTGATGCTGGAGCATCAGCACGTAAAGGCGGCCATCCACAATATCGAACCAGTTCCGGATAAACTGACCAACCAGCAGGGCACCCGGCATCGGGAAGTCGGCATCCGCTTCAAAGGCGCGGTAATTGCCAACCGGTAAGGTCGGTAACCGCATGGTTGGCAGACGATTGATAAAGTCAGCCTGCTGATGGCGCTGCTGATAGTCACCGAACTGGTATTGCATGACCAGCGGAACAGGCTGCGCTGACGGCTGTTCCGCCACTTTCGGCGTTCCGGCCGCCTGATCGTAGCTGTTATTAAACACCAGCGGCATGTCATTACTAACCGGTGGTTTAGCAACCGATACCGGATCCATCCGGGGCATGCTTCCGCCCATCGGCTGCTCCCGCAGGACCGGGTCACGAATGACCGGGTCGCGTAAGACCGGGTCACGTAAGACCGAGTCACGTGAGATTGGATCACGAATAACCGGTGGTTCCGGTGTGCTGTACGGATTAGGTACGGTCCCGGGACCGGCAACATGCGGACCGGCGGGTGGCTGGACCGCCGTCGGGTTCCGGTAATATTTCTCCAGCACCGATGCTAACGGTTTGGGTACGTCCGCCAGATCAGGCCGTGCAGTCTGGGGCGGGTCAGCAAACGGGTCGTCATCGTTAAACATTGACCGCGGCGGAGCGGTAGTATCCACCCGCGACGCCGGTTGGCGGTCAAAAGACATGCTCAGGCTCGGTGTCTCGCGCAGTTTCCGCAGGTCGTGCCGTTGCAGGTTTTCGACGCTGACGTTGAAGGCTTTGGCAATGGCAATCAGGTTATTCGGGTTCGGATTAGCCCGCGCTTCCTCATAGGCCCCGAGCAGCGACCGTTTAATGCCGATGCGGCGGGAGAACTGCTCCTGGGTTAATCCGTTCAGTTTGCGGAGGTACTTGATATTTTCGCTGACGAGACTCATGATTGGCGGTGTCTGCGTTATTTTTTAGTAAAAATATCTTTTTTGCTAAAAAAATCCAGAAAACCGGCAATTTCTGCTAAAACGGGCTGATCTTTTTGTGGTTGCTGATAGTTGTGCGCAACAGGTTTATTTACCACATAAGGCACATCAGGACACAAAGAGTAACAATCAGTGGTGGCACGACTCGTATGACAGGGCGTATAACTACCCCAAAAGATTAGTCGTGCCACCACTTCATCAAAGCCAACCACCAGAACCAAAATAAACCTTAACCCAACAGCTTCCCGCTATCGGCGTCGATAAACAGGGTTGCATCCGGATGCTGGCGGAGGATCGTTGACGGGTAGGTTTCTGAAATTGCGTCCTGCAACGTGTGCGCAATGGCTTCGGCTTTGTGGGCTGCCGGTACCATACAAAATACCACCGGCGCTTTTACCAGAGCCGGAATCGTCAGGGTCAGGGCATATTCCGGTACATCGCCCAGGGCCGGGAAACACCCATCGTGCACCTGCTGCATACGACTGGTGAGGTCAAGGCCAACCTTTTTGACCAGCACCGGATCGTTGAAGAACGCAACATGCGGATCGTTAAAGGCAATGTGGCAGTTTTCACCGATGCCCATGCAGACAATATCCGCCGGGTACTCATTGAGTAAGGCCTCGTACCGGACACACTCAGCATCAGGGTCAGCGGCGTTCCCGTTGATGTAAAACACTTCCCGGAGCGGCACCCTGGCGAAAAACCGGTCTTTCAGGAAGTTACCGAACCGCTGGGGCGCCTCATCGGCAAGACCCACGTATTCGTCCATGTGAAAGGCATTTACCCGTTGCCAGTCTATGTCGGGTTGCATTGCCATCCCATCCAGAAACTCGTTCTGCGAGGGAGCCGCCGCAAAAATTATGTTGACGACTTCCTTCCGGTCGAGCAATGCGCGGATCGAGTCCCCGGCTCTTACGGCAGCGTCGGCACCAAGCTCCTGCCGTGTATCATACTGCCGGACGTGTAACGTATCTACGGTTGTTTCAAAAATCAATGGCATATATAAGGGTTCTTTTTTTACCACATAGCCACATTAGAAAA
This sequence comes from Arsenicibacter sp., assembly GCA_965247375.1. Classification (GTDB taxonomy): domain Bacteria; phylum Bacteroidota; class Bacteroidia; order Cytophagales; family Spirosomataceae; genus Arsenicibacter. Next base: position 121,146 of record CBDFHU010000025.1, on the reverse strand, counting down.
CATAGTCTTTCTTATATATTCTATGTGGCTATGTGGCTATGTGGTCAATCAATATCAATTCACGTCAGTCGTTTGCTGAAATACTACCCGGCCACCGATCATGGTCAGGCTGACGTTGATCTGGTTGTCGAACAGAATAATATCCGCGTCCTTCCCCACAGCCAGTGCGCCCTTCCGGTCACCCACGCCCATGATCCGGGCCGGTGTTGTACAAGCCATTCGTACCGCATCGGTCAGCGGCACACCGGCCATCGTCACCATGTTGCGAACCAGCCGGTCGAAGGTGGCAACACTACCGGCAAAGGAGGTACGGTCGGGGAGCTTGGCCACACCGTCTTCAATAATGACACGCAGGCCGTTTGTCCGGGAACCGAGGATGCTCTCCCCTTCCGGCATAGCCGCGCCCCGCATGGCATCGGTGATAAGTGCAGTCTGATCCGCTCCCTTGATCTTATAGACCAGCTTCAGCAGCGGGGCAGGTAGATGAATCCCATCACCGATGATTTCGACATCCAGGTCCAGCAGCAGCGCACTTTCAATAACCCCCGCGTACCGGAACGCATTTTTCCGCGTTACCCCCGACATGGCCGAGTACAGGTGTGTCACAAGTGAGTAGCCGGCTTCACAGGCTTCAACCACATCGTCATAGAACGCGTCGGTATGGGCGATGGCTGCCAGAATGCCCTTTTCGCGCAACCGCCGGCCAAACGGAATCGCTCCTTCCAGTTCGGGTGCGGCACTCCAGCGGGCAATCGACGACGAGTACGCCAGTATCTCCTCGTATTCGGCCGGGTCCGGATTCCGGATATAGCGCGGGTCCTGGGCTCCGCGCTGGGTCATGGCAAAATACGGCCCTTCCAGGTGCATACCCAGAAACGCAGCCCCGCCGGTGTTCTGCCGGTGCGCCCGTTCATACACATCCAGCGTATGCAGCAAATCAGCCTTTTCAGCCGTCAGCGTTGTCGGCACCAGAGCGGTTGTGCCATACCGGGCATGTGTTCGGGCAATGGCCAGAAAGGCCTCTTCGGTCCCATCCATAAAGTCATGGCCGCCACCGCCATGGACATGCAGATCAATAAACCCGGGGGCGATGTACTGTCGGCCCGCATCAATCACGGTAGCGTCGGGTACGTCAACCGGTCCGGCATGGACACCGATAATTTTACCGGCCTCGATAACCACTGATCCGTTTTGAATGCTCCGGTAAGGAGTCAGGACCGTTCCGTTGGCAATGACGGTTTTCATGCCAGGCTCCACCGTTTTACCTTGTGGCCGTAGGCCGCGTAATACACCAGATACAGGTAACACGGGAACAAAACCCAATAGGCCGTACGGACATCATAGGCATCGGCGAAATAGCCGTAGAACAGCGGCATAATGGCATTACCGCACAGGCCCATAATCAGAATCGACGCCCCGAGTTTGGTATAGCGGCCAAGTCCGTCGAGTGCCAGCGGCCAGATACCGGCCCACACCAGTGAGTTTGCCAGACCAAGCAGTACCACAAACCAGATCGATATGTCGGCGGTGTGGCCGAGAAACGATACCGTACCGTTTGTATTGATAATCAGCAGGGTAAATACAGTACCGAGCACCGTACAAAATCGCAGGGCATTTACCTGGCTGACATAGCGCGGAATGGCTACAATACCAATCAGGTACCCGCAGATGGTACAGGTCAGCGTGTACGACGGGAAGGTTTTCGCCTTCAGCAGGTCGATACCCATCGAATTGGCGTAACCGATCACGGTATCGATGGCAATTACCTGCGTACCCACATGCAGAAAAATGGCGACCGCGCCCAGAATCAGGTGCGGGAAATCGAAAATACTTTTCTTACCGGCATTGGCCGACGCCACCTCCGGGGTTTCGTGTTCGGTATTGATTTCCGGCAGCGGTGACCGGTAGACGAGATACCCCAGCACAAACAGAAACGTTCCCAGCACGGTATATGGCGGAATGACGCGGCGGACGAGTTCATCCAGCGCCGCCGCTTTTTCAGTTGCGTTCATGGTACCCAGCTGGGCGAACAGGTCGGTATCGGTCGGCCGCAGGATCACGGCGGCGAAAATCAGGGGCGACAGGATACCGGCGGCCTTGTTGCAGATGCCCATCATGCTGATCCGCTGCGCTCCCCGTTCTTTTGGTCCGAGGATGGTGATGTAGGGGTTGGCCGCCGTTTGGAGGATGGCCAGCCCGATGCCGATGGTGAATAATCCGGCCAGGAAAATCCCGTAAGCGCGGTTCATGGCGGCCGGCACAAAAATGAATGCGCCCAGGGCCATAAACCAGAACCCGAACATCATTCCTTTCTTAAAGCCCTGGGTTTTCAGCAGATACGACGCCGGTACCGACATGATGAAATAGGCGATGTAAAAGGCGAAGGCCACCAGATACGCCTGAAAACTAGTCAGTTCACAGGCTATTTTGAAATAGGGAATAAGTATGGAGTTGACCCACGAAATAAAACCAAAGATGAAAAACATCACCCCGATCAGAAAGACCGAGATATTGGTTTCCCGTTTCGACAGGCTGCTCACATCAATTGCGACTGCACTTGTTTTCATTGCGTTGATTGAATGGCTGAAACTAACTGAAATCGGACACTCTCCTAAACCGTCGGCTCCCAGCCCTTCTCGTATTCGCGGGTCCAGAACTTCTGAGCAGCCTTGTTGTTTTTGATCCGGCCGGTTTTCGGGTCAATGTCGAGGATGCTTTCGGAGCGCAGGGCGATATTACCCAGCTGGCATAGCAACGTACTCTGGTGACCGCTCACAATATCCGATGCCAGCGGTGTTCCGTTTTTGATGGCCGAAATGAAATTCTGGAAGTGGGTGGCGTCCAGCGCCTGCGACGGGTCCATTTTGTTGCGCGGGTCAATCGGCAGGTCGTTTTTCACATCCTTAATCAACTTATTGTCAAGGTCGTAAATCTTGTAGGCATTGCCCCCTCCGTATTCCAGAGTACCTTTTTCACCGTAGAACGATACGCCGACGCTACTCCCCTCGACGTTACGGCTGTTACAGCTCCGGCCCTCCCAGGTCATAAACTTGTTATCGCCGAACTCCAGGTTAATCACCTGTGTATCCGGCGCCTCCCAATCGTCCTGATACCGGTAACGGCCACCCGATGAGCTGACACGGGTCGGGTATTCGACCTGCATCCCCCAGCGCATCAGGTCGAGCATGTGCGTCCCGTTATTGAGAGCCTCACCCGTGCCCCAGTGCCAGAACCAGTGCCAGTTGTAGTGAATTACATTGTCTTTATACGCCCTGCGCGGGGCGGGTCCCTGCCACAACTCGTAGTTCAGCCACGACGGCGCGGCTACCTGCTTACCGACACCGATGGACGCTCGGTTATTGGTGTACCACCCTTTGGCAAAATAGGGCCGGCCAATAATTCCGTCGTGAATTTCCTGGATAGCCTGCTTCACGTTCGGCCACGACCGGCGTTGGTTGCCCATCTGAATCACGTTTTTGTACTTTTTCTGAACTGCGACCAGCAACTCGCCTTCGTTGGGGTTGTGTGAGCAGGGTTTTTCGAGGTACACATGCTTACCGGCTTTAGAGGCCAGGATGGCGGCAGGGGCATGCCAGTGGTCAGGAGCTGCCACGACCAGGCCATCCATGTTTTTATCGTCCAGCGCCTTGCGGAAGTCAGGTGTATTGGCCGGTTTATTACCCGCGATTTTTGCGACGGCGTTGATGCATTTTTCCGCCGCACGGGTGTCTACATCAGAAATCGTTACCACCTCGCAGTTGGGTTGCAGGGCAAAATTGCCGGCTAAAGCCAGTCCACGGCTATTGACACCCATGAATCCAAGCCGGACTTTTTCGTTGGCACCCAGGATGCTGGCATAGCTTTTAGGCGAGAAATGGGGCAATACCCCGCCAACGGTCAACGCAGCCGTACCGGCCAGTGTTTTTTTCAGAAAATCGCGCCGTGTAGGGTCAGTTGAAGGGGGAGTGTTGTTTGTCATGTACCAGTTGAGAAAATCGGTTTGCTGAATAGGATTACGTTTGTTGCGGAGCCCAGTAGGTACAGTAGCCCTCCGTCCGGACTGGTCCTTTGAAGAGCAGGCAACCACCGCAGGGCTTGCCGTCTTTCGGCGGTAACCACAGATTGCAGTTGCCGCATTTTGACTCTGCCATCGGCGATTTCTCGACGTACCCCAGTTTTTTCCGGGTCTTCAGGTCGTTTTCCGGCACCTCCGAAAAATCAGTGCAGGGATCTGTCTGCCGGCTTGCTCCGCCTGACTCAGAAGTCGTTTTTGACTGACAGCTACTCACCAGCAGCCCCGTTACGGGCAGTGTCATTGCGGTCAGGATAAAGTTTCTTCGTTTCATAGTTCGTACCGCTCCGGTGACTACTTTGTTTTACGTACTGTATCATCTGCCAGTATCGCCTTGATATTCACTTTGGTAATTGAATCAGCCTGCTGCATCAGCGTGCTCAGCCGGGCTTTCAGGGCAACATCGGGCATCTGTTCAGCCTTTTTCAGGCCGGCCGTGATTCCTTTCAGTAAGGCCGCATACACCGGTTTATTCTCCTTCCATTGTGTCAGCAGTTGTGTAACCTCCGTGCCCCGGTTCCGTGCCCCGATGACGTGGCCGTACTCCTCCAGAAATGTCCGGCCTGCGTCGGTCGGGTTCGTCAGGAAACCATTCGTTTCCAGTTGTCCGATGAACGCTGCCGACGAACCGGCCGGTGAACTCAGCACGCCCATTCTGAACCACTTATCACCGGCATGTTTGGCTATCACGCCGGCCATGGTATTCATTGTGGCGGCGGCCGGAAACTCACCGAGGCTCAGACAGGCCTGGTACGCAACATGCACCGACGGATCGCTGGTCAGGGCGGTAATCTGCGGCAACAACGCCGGTATTTTTTCAGCCGCCTGCAGGCCGGACCGGCGTATCTCCGGCTGCTTATCCTGCATGGCTTTGCTGATTATACGCTCAGTGAGTGCGTTCAGGCCCTCCAGCACGTAAAAAGCATGCAGCCGGGCGCGGGCGTCGGCGTGGGTCAGAAAGACCGTTTCAACTGCCGGAATGACCGATTTGTCCTTTTTTTCAAGGAGTAACCGCTGCGCCTGCAACCGCCACCACTGCTGCGGATGGCCCAGCAGCGCTACCAGTTCAGCCGGTGTTTTGGCCCGAAGGTTGGGTCGCGAGGAGTCGATACGGGTATTTTTCGGGATGATCCGGTAAATCCGGCCAAGCTGGTTCCCGTTGAAAAAGTCCATCTCTTCTTTCAGATCTTCCGGAATGGCAGTCGGTGTTTCGATGTGTTGCCTGTACATGTCAATCATGTACAGGACGCCGTTCGGCCCCACGCACAGCTGCGCCGGCCGGAACCACGGATCGGTCGAATACAGAAATTCCTGCGCCTTTTCGGTTTCGCCCCGTTTGGCCACGAATGTCGGACTGTCTTTGGCCGGTACCAGTACATCGCGGTGGACCAGATTACCGGCCACTTCACCGGTGAACAGTCCCCCCTGATACTCTTTCGGCAGCAGGGTCCCCCCGTAGTAGGTGCCGCCCGAAGCCCCCGTAAAATGGTCTTCAGCATATTCGTGCCGGTCGAGCCCGGCATCCTCAAATTGCTGATTCCGGCGAATGGTTCGTTCCTTGCGCCAATACGGGGCATGGGTCACCTGAAACATCTCCGGATCATGGTCCGAAATATTCTGCGCCACATCATACGACGGCAGAAACCCGTGCCGGAACAGATAACGGGCCGCAATCGGGGCATACTGCGCATGCAGCGAGTTTTCGGTAAAAAACCGGTTGCCCCAGTCATCGATGGCCATACCGAACTGTCCTGAGCTGGATTCAATCTCAAATTGCCCCCGATCAAGCCGGAACCGGAAATCGCCGCCCTTGATTGATACGGGCTTTGCCTTCGGATCACGCCGGTAGGTGATTTCACCCGCCTGTCCGCAGTTGGAAGCATAAATCCAGTTGTCGATGCCGTAGTGCAGGTTGGTGATCTGCGCTTCTGAATTACTGGCAAAGAAGCCCGAAAACAGAATTTCGCGCACATCGGCCCGATGATCGCCCGTGGTGTCTTTCATGAAATAAATGTGCGGAGCAGCCGCCACCAGCAGCCCACCCTGCCACGGCAGAATGCTGGTCGCCTCCGACAGTTTGTCGGCAAAAACCGTCATGGCATCAATCCGGCCGTCGTTGTTGGTGTCCCGCAGCATCCGGATAGCCCCGTTGAGCGAACCGTCTTCCGGCTTCGACGGATAGTCCGGCATTTCGACCACCCAGGCATCGCCGTTTTCGTCAAAAACCATATCGACCGGGTCGAGCACCTGCGGCTCCGTCGCGAAAATATCGACCGTCAGCCGGTCATCACGCAGGGTAAAGTGCTGAAGCGCCTCGTCGGGTGTCAGCGGATCGGTATAGTGCGCACACGAAAAGCTGATGCCCGTCAACAAAGACAATAGCAGGCTTTTTTTCATGGTCTGTTCAGGTTATAAGCTACGTTGTTGTATTGGTTTCAGACTGAGATTGAGCGACGTGCGGGCATGGCGGTGGTAGTGGTGGCACGACTCTAAGTCGTGCCACCACTCTTCATAGCGGCAGCGGCCTGTTAATCCGGACAAGGTCCTGAATTTCATGGCCATCGTGATCAAAGCGGGCGAGGGTATACACCGTTCCGTCCTCTGCAATGGCAAGAGAATTTACGTAAGTCGGGCGGCTTCCGTCGGGGTAGAAGACAGGACCATGATCCGTATAGCGCCGGGTCGGGATATGAAACGTGACCAGATGCAGGTTCTCCAGCCCTTTGGCCGCACCTTTGGCAATCTGATCCGCGCCCTTCACCCGTTTGCCGTCAATATATACCGGTCCGCCGGTAAGGTAATGGATGGTTTCGCCGTCCGGCCCCGGCTGAAAACCAAGGTAGCCGTAGCTGAACTGATCGAACATGCCGCTCCGCCGCGACGGCTCCGAGGTCAGCCGTTCGACCAGTTCAACCGTCTGGTCTTGCGGGTCAAACCGGAACAGGTATCCTGAATTGCCGTGGATGCCGTATGCCACCTGTTCCGGCGCATACCAGAAAATTTTCCGCCAGTTATAGCCCATGCTGCCCGGATGCGTCGGATCATACTTCCCGAAGTAATCCAGCCGCAGATCGACGTGTTCCAGCTTACGGAGACCGGTCCGGTCCGGATGATAGGTTACGATATCCCCTTCCGCCGTCGAGAAATAAACCGATCCGTCGCGGGGATCGACCAGCATAGAGCGGCACAACACCCGGTAGTCATCGCCCGGGATACCGGCCTCGCCTTTTTCGGAGACCAGCCCTACAGTTTTCAGTTCACGCGTGTTGAGGTCAAGATGGATAAAATAGCCCAGCGGCCACGTGATTCCATACAAATGCCCCCGTTCGCGGTCAATGGTCATGGTCAGAATACCCTCCCCGTCCGGAGCGATGGCGAGGTCTTCAACCTGTTTAGTAGTCAGATCATAGGCCAGAAAATGGCCGCCCGGATACAGTTGTTTACCGTCGGGAGCCGTTACCGGCAACCGCTCCATGCCGTCGATCATTTCATACACACCGATGTGCGTTGCGAAATACAACTTACCGGCATGTTCATAGAAGCGGACGTGACTTTTCCCCTGCGGAATGGCATTGGCCTCTTTTTCGCCGCAGACTTCGGTCAGATCGGCGATCCACGTTGTCTGGTCCGTTGCCGGATTATAGGCATACATCTGCCCGCCGGTTTCGTAGGATTCCGAGCAGAGTACATAATAGATATTGCCGTCACTGGCCGCCGACATGGCGTTGTAGGTGTCATGTGCCAGCGGGAACCCCGAATAGACGGGCGTGGCAGTCAGCGAAGAAGAAAGTACGTCAGTAGCGTTGATCAGGGTCATGTTTATGAAAGGGTATTATTTCGTATTGACCAGTCCGGCCTGACCGGCCAGCCGGGTAATTTCCTGCTGAATGAGGGCAGGTACACGGGCATCCCAAACCGAGGGCAGGCCATACACCATTTGCGAGGAGGCTCCCTCATAGCCGCCTTCTTTCAGGATGATTGCCGAGGGAATGTAGCCCATCACATCGTTGGAATAGCCCATGACAAACACATCCTGCCCGAACTGCTGTTTGCAGGCGATGGCATACTCAATTACCAGTTCACCGCCGAAGCTGAAAATCGCCTGATCGCCCAGTTTCCAGATCTGAAGCGGATACGGGTACGACGAACGGAACGGCTTACCCTGCTCCCGTTCTTTCAGCAGGCGGGTCGCCCATTGCCGCATGTACGGCGCATTGTCCTGCTGCGTTTTTTTTAGTTCAGCCTCCGTAGGCGGGGCCGACAGCGGCAGCTCAATTTCGGAATAGGCGGTTTGGGCCTGTGCCGTCAGCGGACGCATGGGTTCTTCCAGTACGCGCTCTACCGCCGCAGCCAGTTCACGGCCATACTGCCGAGCCAGCGGAATGGTCCGGCGGGGCAAGGGATTCTGATCGCCGGCAGCGCCCTGAAAAAACAGTGCCGTTGTGCCCGGAAATGTTTTTTCCAGCTCAATCTGGGCAAAGCCGGGATAATCGCCCGAGAGCTGATAGAGGTCCAGTACGGTCGGGTGGCAGGCGTAACCGAAGGCAATGGCTTTCAGCTTCCCGGTTGCCGTTACTACTTTAATCACCGGCACCGCATAGTCGTTGGGGCCGCTCAGCGTAGTTTGCTCCCGCAGTGCCCCCTCCTTGTTATTCCGGCGGTTGACCTGAAACCGCGTGACCCCGTTCTGCGCAAATAACTCAGCCGGTTCGAGGTCTCCGACGGCCCGGGCTACCAGGGCCGTGATTGTTGCTTCGAGCTTTCGGGAGTAGTCGTTGATCTTTTTCTGCTCCGCCTCATTGAGCGGATAAATATCCTGCAAGGCATCGTACAGCACCGGCCCCGAATGCGTATGTGAGCTGTTCAGGATAATCTGGCCTTTGTCAAGGCCGAGCTTCTGTTTCAGTTGTTCCCGAATCCGGTCCGACATGACTTTGGGAAAGCCCAGCATATCGGTCGTAACCAGCACCAGCCGCTTGCCCTTTTCATCCTCCAGCACCAGTGCCTTTGCCCATAAGTCGTGCAGTTTACCGTCTGAAGCATGGGTGCGCGAGGCATAGCCCGCCTGCCAGATCGGCCCGTCCGGGGTGATTACGGTTTTGGCGACCCCTGCTTTCCACCCGTCGGCCAATACCGGCGGGCAAGCCAGCAGGACAATGACCCAAAGCAGCTTTCTCATTTGAGGCTTACCAGTTTATCTGCATGATGGTAGATTTTTTCGATGGCATTGGCAATCTCGTCCATATCGGTCTTTGTCCCGAGGAGCATGTTCTGGGTAAACCAAACAGCTTCTTCGTTACAGATACGGTCGTTTTCCGGACAATGGTTTTTCGCAACATAACGCTTGAAATCCAGCATGTCTTTCGGGTACATTTTCCGGTAATTTTTCGACTGGAAGGCGTCATTGAGGTACGGCATGTTATTCAGCGTGGCATACCCTTTCGAGCACGGAATGCCCTCGGCGGTCAGCGCTTTCAGGAACGTCTCCCGCGACAAGCCTTTGAAGGCTTCCTTTTTGTACCGGAACGGAAACAGGTGAAACGCCGCACGGGTCACATGGTCGTATAGTTTGTAGGGTACGACGCCCGGAATTTTCTCAATCTTTGCTTTCAGATAGGCCGCGTTCTCATTCCGCAGCGTCGTTTCGGCATCCAGGCGTTTCAGCTGGGCTAACCCGATGGCCGCCTGATATTCGTTGATGCGCTGTTTGTTGCCCTGCATGATCGTCCCCGCTCCGATCACCCCTGACGCCATCCCGTACGGGTTACCGTAGTTGTGGTACGAAAAGCAGCGATCCATCAACAGGTCGTTGTTACTCACAATGGCTCCGGCTTCACCGATAGCGAGGTTTTTCGAATTCTGAAAACTGAAGCATCCGGCGTCGCCGAAGGTCCCGACCTTCTGGTGGGTGATCTCAGCCATGTGGGCCTGGCAGGCATCTTCAATCACGGCCAGGTTGTGCTTTTTGGCAATGGCCAGAATAGCAGGCATATCGGCCGGCAATCCGAGAATATGCACCGGAATGATTGCCCTGGTCCTCGGTGTTATTCTGGCTTCAATTTTGGCCGGGTCGATCTGAAACGTGGTTGGGTCGATATCGACAAAGACCGGCATGGCCCCGTTGGCGAGAATCGGGGCTACCGTACCGATGAACGTGTAGGGCGGCACCAATACCTCATCCCCGCCACGGATGTCCAGCTGCGCCAGGGCCGTAATCAGGGCATTGGTACCATTCACAACCGCCAGCGACCGTTTCGCGCCTACGGTTTTCGCCCATTCCGTTTCAAACTCTGTCACGACACCGGCCCGCGACCAGACACCGCTGCGGATCACCTCCAGCAGACGTTTTTCGTCGGTCTCCGGTTTCCAGACCGGCCACGTTGGCCAGTCCTTGCTGCGGATTGGCTTGCCACCCAGCAATGCCGGTGGCTCCGCCAGCGAATACGAAGTCGGTACGGAGGGCTGCTCAGCGGCCGCTGTGGCCGCATGAGTCAGCAGGGATGGGGCGATCACCGCCCCCAGCCCGGAAATGGAGTTCCGTTTGATGAACTCACGGCGAGAAACAGGTTGAGCAGGCATTTATTTTAAAGAGCGAAAGAGTGAATGAGTGACAGAGCGGGTGCCACGCGGTGAAAAAGTGAATGAGTGACAGAATATTTCGCTCTTTCACTCTTTTTGCCGCACAGCGGCCGCTCTTTCACTATTTATTTTTTCATGACACTGGCAAGTGTGACCGGAGCGCCGCCGCGGCGTTTGCTTTCGTCGGCGGCTTCCATGAAAGCAAAAATTTCAATGGTTTCTTCCGGCGTGACCGGCACTTCGCCGGTTTCGAAGTAGTGGACAATGTCTTTCAACAGCGGTTCGTAACCACCGTACGGGCCGAGTACAATATTGCCGTTCTGCGTGTAGACCGTTCCGCCGTAATCGTGTTTGCCGGTACGGGTTCCGCGGAAGGTTCCGACGCGGCCGTCGGCCCACGTCCCGACAACAATGTCTGTCCCGTCGTTATGCACCCGGACTACCTGTTTGCAGCCGGTCCCCATCACCGTATAGAGCGTTTCGACGCCGTGAATACCGTACCAGAAAAAGTCTGGATGGGTCTTTTCGAGCACTGCCGGGCTGAACGTATCGGCACCGACCACGGTGCTTTTATCCACTTTTTCGATGCCCTTGATGTGACGGAGAGAGGAAGCCGAAAACAAAGGAATGTTGTATTCACGCGAGGCGGCAAAAATAGCGATGGCATCAGCGAGCGACGCAGCAACCGGCTTGTCGATAAATACCCGTTTTCCGGCTTTCAGTACTTCCAGTGCCTGCTCAAGGTGTAACCGCCCGTCGTTGGTCTCGAGCATGACCACATCTACTTTTTTCAGCAGTTCGCTGATTGAACCGACAATCTCAACGTTGAGTTTTTTTACTTCTTCGGTATAGCCCGGTATCCGTTTCGTACTGCTTTCAATATCCTTACTGCCGTATGGGTAGGCTGCGACAATTTTGTAGCCCAGAAAATCGGGGCTGGCATCAGGACTGTTCAGGGCTTTGGTAAAGGCTGTACTGTGTGACGTATCGAGGCCGATGATGCCGACCCGCTTGCCGGTGGCTACTGCTTTTGTATTGGCCATAGCCGGAAGGGCAGTTCCCAGTACCAGGCTACTCATGGTTGCATGCTTAACAAATTTCCGTCGGCTGTAGAGTGAATGCGTCATTCTGACTAATTAGCTTGAACGTTGATAAAAACTTGAGAAATTATGGTAGTATAAGCAGCTATGATGTGTTTTTTTATCTAATTAATTTTACCTTTACAAAGATAGCTAAAAATTGTTTACATTTTCACACATTTTTTGACTACAAAATGAAGGTTGATTCGCTGGCAAATAAAGTTTATATAGAACTCCGCCGTAAAATACTCTCAAACCAGCTTGGGGCCGGTACCCGCCTGAAAGAAGACATCTGGGCTAAACGACTGGAAGTTAACCGGATGGCTGTCCGGGAAGCCCTGACCCGTTTATTGGGTGAGCAGCTGATTGTAACCGGCGAAAAAGGCGGCTACTTTGTTAAATCCATGTCAGCCGACGATATCCGCCAGATCCGGGAGTTACGGGAAGTACTGGAATTAGGCGCGATCAGGCTAGCCATCCAGAAAATTGATGATAAAGGGCTGGAGCGGCTGGAAGAGATCTGTAACGATTTTTCGTCTATGGTCGAACGGGGATATTTCGGCGGGGCCTGTGAGGCTGATGTCAAGTTCCACGAGACTATTATTGACTGCGCTCAGAATGATAAGCTTAAGGATCTTTACGAATTAAGCAATATTCCACTCTTTCACCAGAAGCTGGGAAAAACCCAGATCCACATGGATGATTATGAACTGACCGATCAAGAGCACAGGGATTTACTGAAAGCCTTACGCGAGCGCGACCTCAAAATGGCCGAAGCCACCCTGTCACGTCATCTGATCCGGGGAGAGGTAGCCGTTCTTGAACTCGAAGACCAGTAACTATCTCTTTCACTGGTACTGTCCGGAAACCAAAGAGGTAAATCTTAAGTGCCCTGGGTGACCAGGTGTTAAAAAATCCCCTGCATGCTTATGAACAGGAGCATGCAGGGGATTTTTTTATATAGCACCAGCGCCTATCCGGAGCCTTGCCGGCATGCAAATAAATGTAAACAATTTTATATCGACACATTACCTCCTATTTCCAGTACTTTAGCCTGCTGACGGGTAATTCCTATAGCCTAAAGTACACACAATCAAGTATACTTAATACTTACATGCCATTTCCAGCGTTTTTTGGAGCCTTTTTTCAGCAAAATGAAAAAAATATTGCCGGCAAGTTGACTTTGTTTACAAAATAACCTTTTCTTTGTAAACATAATTGACAGTGATTATTTGTCACGCTGTTAAAATCTCAATACTTTATGAAAAATAGAATGATACCGGCTACTGTCCTCCCTGAGGCACCCCGTATACCGGTATAACCGGTACCATTACCTGTAGTTATTTCACGCATTTTTTATGTCAGGAACGGAGTTCATGTTCAGCCTGTACGAACCAGTGTCAGGCTATTTTCTCCTTCCTGTTCCGGACCAATTATTTCATTGGTTCACGGGAAAATAGTGCCCGTATGTTCAGCATTATTTTCCGCCAGATTCCGGCTGACTGAGGAGGTAGGTGTTTAGTACCCGTATACACAAAGCGTAACTGTTTTTTTCAACTTAATAGATCATGATTCGCTCTTTACTCCTTCCAAAAGAAAAGGTCTGCATGCTGCTTCTTTGCATGCTTACGTCCGTCATGGTATGGGCGCAGACACCTGTAAAAGGGAAAGTCACCGCTTCTGACGATCAGCAACCGATCGCCGGAGCTTCCATTCTCCTCAAAGGCAACACAACCAACGGAACATCGACAAACGCAGATGGCACCTTCACCATCAACGCCTCTCCCGGCGCCACGCTGATCGTTTCCTATATCGGGTATGTGACGCAGGAGATTCCGGTTGGCAATCAGAGCACTATTTCGGTTGTGCTGACGCCTTCGGTAACCTCACTGAGCGAAGTGGTAATCACCGGCTATTCGTCGGAGCGTAAAAAAGACATCACCGGTTCGGTTTCCATCGTAGACATGAAAGCGCTGAAATCAATACCGGCAGGTTCGGCCGTACAGGCCCTGCAAGGTCAGGCAGCCGGGGTAAATGTCATCAGCTCAGGGGCTCCGGGCAGCCCGAGCAATATCTTTATCCGTGGTATCAGCTCTTTCGGTAACGCCCAGCCACTCGTACTCGTTGACGGGGTTCAGGCCGAACTGAATGATGTCAGCGCAGATGACATCGAATCGATGCAGGTCCTGAAAGATGCCGGTGCCGCTTCTATTTACGGGGTACGCGGGTCGAACGGGGTTATCATCGTAACGACCAAAAAAGGCAAATCAGGTGCACCGGTTATTTCATACGATGCCTACTATGGCAGCCAGCAACCGCTGAAAGGAAACGTATTTAACCTGCTTGGCTCTCAGGACTTCGCCCGGTTAACCAAAGTAGCCTATCCGAACACGGGTTTATTCCAGAACGGCATTCCTGACTTTTCGTACCGGGGGCCCGGCGCAACCGGTGTCGGCAATGCCGGCAGCGCAGCCGTTGACCCGGCCAAATACAATTTCGATGCCGCTAACCCGGCGAGCAACTACCTCATCCAGGCCCTGAATAAATCGGGCACCGACTGGTTCCATGAGCTGTTCAAAACAGCGCCTATGACCAACCATAACCTGACGGCGAGCGGCGGCACCGATAAATCGAACTACCTGGTTTCGCTGGGGTATTTCAACCAGCAGGGCACCATGATCGAATCATACCTGAAACGGTACTCTGCCCGCGTAAACACGCAGTTTAAGGTGAAAAACAACGTCAGAGTGGGCGAGAACATGTACGTATTCTACAAGCAGAACCCCGGCTTTGACAACCTCAGCAGTGGTAACCCCATTGCCTGGACCTATCGGATGATGCCGGTTGTGCCGGTCTATGACATCAAGGGCAATTACGGCGGTACGTTCACCGGCCCTGAACTCGGCAGCTCGTCGAACCCGGTTGCGGTGCAGAAAAGTACGGTCAATAACAAAAGCAATACCTGGGATATTGTGGGGAATATCTTTGCGGAAGTCGATTTCCTGAAGCATTTCACCGCTCGTACCAGTATCGGCGGAACCATTGATAACCAGTACTATACAAACTTTACGTTTACGCCGTATAACAACTCGGAAGGCAACACCAACCCGAACTCGCTTGCCGAAACAGCGCTGTATAACAGCACCACCATGTGGACCAATACGCTGACTTATCTCAACACCTTCGGCAAACACAACCTGAAAGTGATTGCGGGTTCAGAAGCCATCCGCAACTACGGCCGGTATCTGACCGGTTCGTCAAGCGGCTTGTTCTCCACCGGTTTCGACTACCTGAGCCTTTCCAACGGTACGACCAACATTACCAATGCCAGCAGCGCCTACAACAATACCCTGTTCTCGGTATTCGGCCGTGCTGATTACTCCTTCGATGATAAATACCTGCTCGGTGTAACGGTTCGCCGCGATGGTTCATCCCGCTTCGGTGCCAACCGCCGTTACGGGGTATTCCCTTCGTTCTCAGCCGGCTGGCGCGTTACGGGTGAAGAGTTCATGAAAAACGTTACGTGGCTGAATGACCTCAAAATCCGTGGCAGCTACGGGGTCCTGGGATCGCAGAACAACGTAAGTCCGGCCAACGCCTTCACACTTTTCGGCGGTAACTTTGCCAACGCCTATTACGACATCACCGGTGCCGGTAAACTCAACCAGGGCTTTGCTCAGATCAGCATCGGCAACCCGAATACCGGCTGGGAAGAAAACGTCGTGACCAACATCGGTTTTGATGCCAGCATCCTTAATAACAGACTCGACCTCTCACTGGAATACTACAAAAAGTCGATCAACGGTCTGCTCTTTACGCAACCGCTGCCGGCTTCGGCGGGCGGGGCCACGGCACCAACGGTAAACATCGGCGATATTCAGAACAAAGGGGTTGATGTGGCGGCTACGTATAGAGGTACCGTTAACAATGATCTGAAGTTTACGATCGGGGCCAACATCACAACCTACAAAAACGAAGTGGTCAACATTCCGAATCCGGGCTATTTCGATGCGGCCAACACGCAGAACCTGGGCACAGTTATCCGCAACCAGGTGGGTCAGCCGGTGAGCTCGTTTTTCGGCTATAAGGTAATCGGCCTGTTCCAGAGCGATGCCGACGTATCGTCGTCACCGACGCAGAGTGGTGCTGCACCGGGCCGGTTCAAGTATCAGGATATGAACGGCGACAACCAGATTACGGCTGCCGACCGGACGTTCCTCGGTAACCCGAACCCCGATTTTACGTATGGCCTGAACCTTGGTGTAACGTATAAAAACTTCGATTTCTCGACTACGTTGTTCGGTTCACAGGGCAATGAAATCTACAACACGATCAGGTCGTTTACGCACTTCTTCAGCACGTACGTCGGCGCGAAAAGCAACGACCTGCTGAACGCCTGGAGCCCAACTAATACCAATACGTCGATTCCGAAAATTGAGTCGACCGGCTCATTCAGTTCGTCAGGCGTATCCAACTCGTTTTATGTCGAAGACGGTTCATTCCTGAAAATGCGCTCCCTGATCATTGGCTACACCGTCAGCCCGTCAACGCTGAAGCGCATCGGCCTGAACAAACTGCGGATATATGCCCAGGGTGCCAACCTGTTTACCCTGACGAAATACAGCGGCCTTGACCCTGAAATCAGCGGCAACAGTTCGGCGTTCGGCGTTGATTATGCCAACTATCCGAACAACCAGAAAAACTTTATCCTCGGTTTAAATCTCTCATTCTAACAATACCTAACACATTGCCAATCATGAAAAGACTCTCTCTTCGACTCCTGGCAAGTTGCCTGGTATTAATCACGGCAACCAACGCCTGCAACAAAGAATACCTCGAGATCGGGGCCCTCGGCTCGACCAGCGAAAGCACACTGGCCAACAAGGCAGGGGTGAAAGGATTGCTGACCGGTGCCTACTCGCTGCTCGACGGCTGGGGTGTACCGAACACGACGTACTACTTCGTCGGGGTCAGTAACTGGATTTTCGGCGGTGTAACGTCGGACGATGCCCATACCGGCACCCAGGCGTCTGCCCTGCCGCCGATGGAAGCCGTTGAAAGCTACAACTACGACGCTACCATGGCCCCGTTCAACAACAAATGGATTGTGTTGTATGCCGGGGTGCAGCGGGCCAATGACGTACTGCGCGTGCTGG
Organism: Arsenicibacter sp.; assembly: GCA_965247375.1. Lineage (GTDB taxonomy): Bacteria > Bacteroidota > Bacteroidia > Cytophagales > Spirosomataceae > Arsenicibacter. The sequence continues at coordinate 104,260 of CBDFHU010000025.1, read as the reverse complement.
CCCAGACGACTGACCCCTCGATGTCGGCCGACGAAGCGAAACAGATTAAGGCCGAAGCCACGTTTCTGCGGGCACTCTATCACTTTGAAGCAGCCAAAATGTGGGAGAATATTCCGTATCTGGACGAAACGGTCAGCTATGCCAACAGCAACTACAACGTAGCCAACACAACCTCACCCTGGGCTAAAATCGAAGCCGATTTCAAATTCGCGGCGGATAATCTGAGCGCAACGAAAACGGAGGTTGGCCGGGCCAACAGCTGGGCAGCCAAGGCATTTCTGGCAAAAACGTATATGTTCCAGGACAAATATACCGAAGCCAAAGCCCTGCTGACCGACATCATCGCCAACGGGGTAACGGCTTCGGGTGCGAAATACGCCCTGGTAAACTACGCCGATAACTTCAACCCATCGAAGAAAAACAGCGCAGAATCTGTGTTTGCCGTACAAATGTCGGTGGCTGATTCATACCAGAACGGCAACTACGGTGATGCTCTGAACTTCCCGATGGGCGGCCCGGCCACGTGCTGCGGTGCCTACCAGCCTTCATTCAGCCTCGTAAACTCCTACAAAACCGATCCGAACACGGGCCTGCCGCTGATCGATACGTTCAATGATTCGGACATTCCCAATGACCAGAATATTGAGAGCAGTACGGCCTTTACCCCGTATCAGGGCACGCTTGACGCCCGCCTTGACTGGACCGTTGGCCGCCGTGGCATTCCGTACCTCGACTGGGGCGTACACCCTGGCAAGGCATGGATACGGGTGCAGGCGGTAGCCGGTCCATACAGCCCGATTAAGACGATTTACTATCAGGCACAGGCGGCTACCACGTCGGCATTCTCCCGCTGGACATCCAACAACTATACCATGATCCGTTTTGCGGATGTGTTACTGTGGGCAGCCGAATGCGAAGTTGAGATTGGTAGTCTGGCACAGGCGCAGGTCTACGTAAACCAGGTGCGTGCCCGGGCAGCCAATCCGGCGGGTTGGGTAAAAAAATACGTGGATAACACGGCTCCGCTGAAAGGCTTTACCAACGACCCTGCCGCCAACTATAAAGTGGGCCTGTATACGACTGAGTTTACGACCAAAGGCAAGGATTTTGCCCGTGAGGCCGTCCGGTTCGAGCGTAAGCTGGAGCTGGCGATGGAAGGTCACCGATTCTTTGACCTCCGCCGCTGGGATAACGGTACGGGTTACATGGCCAATACGCTGAATGCGTACGTCAAACATGAGACCTCGATTCCGGGCTATGACTTTACGTACATGAAAGGGGCCACGTTCAAGAAAGGTAAAAACGAAGTTTACCCGATCCCGCAGGCACAGCTTGATCTGAGCGTCGTAAACGGTACATCAGTCCTGAAACAGAATACAGGGTATTGATGAGGGGCCTCGTAGAGCCGCAATATTTTGCGGCTCATTTTTCCAAAACCTGTAATCGCGGCTCATTGTCAACTATTCTTTACAGCATGCTTTTAATAAAAACAGCTAACTAATATGTACTTATTTTTAGTGTATTTTTTTCGGATTATCTTACAAATTAATTGTTGATGTTCATTTAAATATATCAAAATGAGACGCAAAATTTTGCGTCTCTACAAGTTAATTCAATTATGCTATTTTTTGAGTCTACATATTCTGACATTAATCAATACGTAAAAGACCATGTTGTGTTGCTTCCATTAGGCGCAATTGAACAGCACGGGCCTCATTTATCGGTGTCAACCGATACGGATATTGTGACAACAATTGCCCGGAAAGCCGAATCGCTTTTGCCGGAAAAAATACTGCTTTGCCCTACCCTGCCCTTCGGGTCGAGCGACCATCACCTGTCGTTCGGCGGCACGCTGAGCCTTGCCCCGGATTTGTATACAAAAGTGATCACTGACCTGGTCCGTTCACTGGTCATCAGCGGGGCGAAACGCATTGTACTGCTCAACGGACACGGCGGCAATATTACCCCCGTTAAGCAGGCACTGGCCATCCTCAGCCACCAGTTTGACGAAAGCCACCGGCCAACCATTGCACTGGCCACGTACTGGGAGCTGGCCGGAAAAATCTTTGCCGGTGAAGCTCCCATGGAAAGCCCGGCCCTGAGCCATGCCTGCGAATACGAAACCAGCCTGATGCTGCACCTTTATCCCGAAAAAGTGTGGATGGACCGCGTTGAACGGGCTACACGTCCGGCCAGCAACGGCTATATCGCGTGGGAAGACGACGAGCCCTACCGGGGCGTGACGGTCTTCAAACAAACTGCCTTTATCTCCGGCAATGGCAGCAGCGGGGAACCACAACTGGGGACCGCCGAAAAAGGTAAACATTTATTTGATCATGCTGTAAACAATTTAGTTAACTTCCTGACGTCATTCAGCACATGGCCGCTGTCTGATCAACTGGCGTAATCTCATGCAGAAGATCGAAATTAAACATCCGTCAAAAGCCGTCAATACCGGCGCGTACTCCGCGGGCGTGCAGGTCGGCAATCTACTTTTTGTCAGTGGTCAGGGGCCGCTCGACCTCGAAACCGGTGACGTGATTCACGGAACCATCGAAGAAGAAACCCTGCTGACCCTGTCCCATGTACAGAAGATTGTCGAGGCCGCCGGCGGAACGATTGACAACATTGTGAAGTGTACGGTTCACCTCGAAAACATACAGGATTTTGACCGGTACAATGCGGCCTATGCCTCTTTTTTCAGCGGCGTTTTGCCCGCCCGGACAACCGTTCAGTCGGTCTTGTCGGATGGGATCAAAGTTGAAATAGATGCCATTGCCGTACTTCCCAACCAGGCTTAATTTACTCAACGTTATGCTTACAACTATGCGCATCGGTACTGTCGGACTCGGCCTCATGGGCAGCAGCATTGCTACCTGTATTCTGGCGGCCGGGCATACGGTTACGTCGCTGATCAAAGACATGAGCACGGCCGGAGAGGCACGTGACCGCATCCGCGGATTTCTGGAACAGTTGCGGGCCGAAGCACTCTTGCCGGAAGAGCCGGAAACGATTCTGTCGCGACTGACCATCACCGACGATGTGGCAGACATGCAGGGGATTGAGGTCGTGATTGAATCCATTATCGAAAGTGTTGCCGAGAAGAAATCGGTTTACCAGCGGCTGGAAACCGTCTTGTCGCCGACGGCCATTATCGGCAGCAATACATCGGCTATTCCGGTTACGATCCTGCAGGAGGGCCTTCAGCATCCGGAACGCGTTCTGGGTATTCACTGGGCCGAGCCCGCCCACATTACCCGCTTCATGGAAATTATTTGCGGCAATGCCTCTGACGTACAGTACGCCTACAAAATGGTAGCCCTTGCCGAAAGCTGGGGCAAAGAGCCTTCGGTCCTGAAAAAAGATATCCGTGGCTTTATCACCAACCGCATCATGTATGCCATGCTGCGCGAAGCGTTTCACCTGGTCGAAAACGGCTATGCGACCATCGAAGACGTTGACCGCTCCCTCCGCAACGACCTGGGCTACTGGATTACGTTTGCCGGCCCGTTCCGGTTTATGGACCTGACCGGCATTCCGGCCTACCTGACCGTTATGAAAGATCTGTTCCCCGAGCTGAGCAACACGACCGAAACACCGGAGCTGATGGAAAAACTGGTTGCCGAAGGGGCCAGAGGGGTGCAGAACGCACAGGGTTTTTACCCGTATACCGAAGCGTCGGCGGCCCGCTGGGAAGAACAGTTCATTGCCTTCAGCTACGACATCCGCAAACTAGCCAGAACCTATTCGTCAGACGCTATTGACTCTTTGAAATGACTCGTATTCAATCCATTAAAGCTACTGAGGTAATTGTGCCCGCCAAACCGAACAGCCTCAATTCGGAAGAGGTCATCGACAAGGATGCGGCCTTTGCCCAAAAGTTCCTGACCGGCGAACGCTGGACCGAATTTGCCAATCAACCCAAATGGATACTTGAGATAACGCTTGACAACGGGCGGACCGGCATCGGAGAAACGTACCGCAGCGCCTCGGGCGAACTGCTGCAAGAAGCCATGCAGCGCCTCGTCGGACAGAATCTGCTGACCCTGAACTGGCGGCGGTTGCCCGTCGACGACCAGCGGATTTACGAAGCCTTTGAAACGGCGGTTCTCGACTTAGCCGGCCAGCTGATACAGGTGCCCGTTTACCAGCTGCTGGGCGGTGCCTACCGCGACCGCATCGACTGCTTTGGCTGGACCGGACGCCGGACACCTGAGGATGCTGCGCAGAAAGCCTTTGAAGCGATGCAGAAAGGCCACAAGGCCTTTAAATTCAAGTGTTCCGACGAAGATCCGGTGCGCCTCTGGACCGAAGAAATCCGGAAAAAATGCGGTGACGGCATCAAAATCCTCCTTGACCCCAACCAGCGCTGGACCGATGTAGAAACGACTCTCCGGCTGATGGAAGGCGTTGACCCGACGATCATGCTGGGCCTCGAAGACCCCATCCTGCATGCCGACGTGGCCGGTTTCAAGTATCTCCGCGAAACCCTCGGCATCCCTATGTTCCGGCATATTTCACTGCCGTATACGCAGGATATCCGCGACATGATTGCGTTTGTCCGGGCCGACGCCGTCGATGGCTATAACTTCAACGGTTCCGCCTACAACTGCGTCCTGCTGGCCGAAATAGCCCATCTGGAAGGTAAATCCTGCTGGCGCGGGTCAGAAGTCGATCTGGGTATTTCCGAAACCATGGGCCTGCACATTGCGGCGGCCAGCATCAACTGCACCATCCCATCGGATTTGTTCGGCGAGCTGGTCCGGACCGATGATCTGATTGTGCAGCCCATCGAATTTGTGGATGGTGCGGCACTGGTTCCGCAAGGCCACGGCCTCGGGGTTGAACTGGATCGCGAAGCGCTCGCCCGATACGCAACCGGTCAGACTTTACTCAGCCAATTATGAAAAAATCAATCGTCTCCTGGTCGATCCTGTTCTTCTGCAACCTGATCTGGGCCTTTCATTTTACCAGCATCAAGTTAACGCAGGATCAGGTCGGTCCCTACTTTACAGTCTGGGCACCCATGCTGCTGGCCACGATTTTTCTGGGTCCGTTTGTGGTGCGCGACTTCCGGAAGGGCGGCAAGAAGTTAAGCGATGCGCTGATTTTTGTGCAGCTGGCCGCCCTGGGCGCGTTTCCTTCTCAGGTACTGATGACCTGGGGAACTCAGTTCTCGCTGGCGAGCAATGCCGCCATCATGGTCATGATTCTGCCGGTTGTGACGGCGGTATTTGCCTTTCTGCTGCTGAAAGAGAAAATGAATACTGCCCGCTGGATCAGCTTTGCGATTGCGATCATTGGCGTGGCGCTATGCTCCACCGATGATATCAAGCGCGTTGACCTCAGCTCACGGTATGCGCTCGGGAACGTACTGATTTTTCTGGCCATTCTGGGCAATGCCTACTACAACGTTGGCTGTAAGAAAGTTGCGGACCGCTTTACGGAAATGGAGATGGTTTTCTACACGTATCTGGTTATGTCGATCCTGCTGACACCCCTCGTCCTGTACTATGAACCAGAGATGTTCGGCCGGATTCCCGAATTTACGACCAACACCTGGATCGGCATGATTTCCCTCACGCTCTTTCATAATTTCCTGTCGATGCTCCTGTTTTTCAAAGCGTTGAAGAATCTGGATGCGACACAGGTTGCAATCTCAAATTATCTGATAACGTTCATGGGGTTACCTATTGCAGCCATCTGGCTGGGCGAAACCCTGAACCAGCAAGCCATTATCGGTGGTATTCTGGTCTTAGCCTCGACATTGATCCTGTCGATTGTCGACAATAAAGTACAACAAAAGAAAAAGGTTACCAAAAATCAAGAACCAGCCAGGTTATGACAACTGTAGAAAACGAACTTTTCGGCGTAGTGCCCATTATCCCGACGCCCTTTACTGAAAACGAAGAAATTGACGAAGCTGCGCTTCGGGACCTGATTGACTTTGCCATTGACGGCGGCATCAAGGCAGTGTGCCTGCCAGCCTATGCCAGTGAGTTTTACAAACTGACCGACGAGGAAAAGCTTCAGGTGGTCCGGGTGGCCGTTGAACACGCTGCCGGTCGCCTGAAAATTGTTGCCCAGTCAAACCATCCGTCGCTGAAAGTGGCGATTAAACTCGCGCAGGCCAATGTTACCGCCGGAGCGGATGTAATCTCGCTGGCTGTTCCGCGCATTTTCAGCCTGCCCGAAGCCTCCCTGAAGGTGTATCTGTCGGAGTTTTTACAATCCATTCCGGATACCCCGGTCCTGATTCAGGACTTTAATCCGGGCGGCTCGTCAATCAGTGTCGGCTTCATTAAAGAGCTGATGGACGAGAATCCGAACTTTAAATACCTGAAACTGGAAGAGCCGCTGTGCGCGCCGAAGTTCGAGAGTATTATCCATGAAACGAAAAACCGGATTGGCCTCTTTGAAGGCTGGGGCGGGCTTTATATGCTTGAACTGGTACCTGTCGGTATCCGTGGTGTGATGCCAGGACTGGCGGTGGCCGATATCCTGCAACGGATTTTCAACCTGCGTACGGCCGGTGAAGATGCGAAAGCCTTTGAACTGTTCGAACGGGTTATGCCGCAGATTTTCTTCTCCCTGCAAAACATGGAGCTGTTCCATTATGCCGAGAAGGAACTCCTGATGGCCCGTGGTGTACTGCGGAACAGCATCGCCCGCAAAGCCGCCTATATTCCGGACCCGTCGTCGGTGAGTTATATCCGCGAATTAAACCAGCGTGTACTGGACATCGTCAACGACGAAAAATACGGCATCCGGCCAGTAGAAAAAGCAGTTTACTGATTAATGTATAATGGGCAATTAACGATGTATAATGAGCGTACGCCAGCCGGTACGGTACTGATTATCTGAACGTATCAGCCAGTCACAGGCCCACATTATCCATTCTACATTTTACATTATTCATTCAAAAAAACTTCACTTTCAATGGGAGATTTTAGCGGACAGGTTGCTCTGATTACGGGAGCAGCTTCGGGTATCGGTTTGTCTGTTGCGAAGAAACTTCTGGCAGAAGGGGCACAAGTAGCGCTGCTCGACTTCAACGGTGCCGCGCTGGAAGAACAGTTTGCCGGCTACGGCGATCAGGCGTATCGTGTGGCCATCGACATTACCGATGAAGCACGGGTAACGGAAGTCATTCAGGCGGCCCACGCCCGTTTCGGCAAAATTGACAGCCTGGTTAACTGCGTGGGGATCACGGGAGAAACGAACATAAAAAGCCACGAAGTGACAAGCGAAAACCTGCATAAGGTATTCGAAGTCAACTTTATGAGTAGTTTTTATACCTCAAAAGCGGTGCTGCCGTTTATGATCGAACGCCGCTACGGCCGGATTCTGCATATCGCTTCCATCGCCGGTAAGGAAGGGAATGCCGGTATGCTGGCCTACTCAGCGTCGAAGGCCGCCGTGATTGGTATGGCCAAAGTGCAGGGTAAGGAATACGCCGAATTCGGCATAACCGTCAACGCTCTTGCCCCTGCTGTGATCCGGACACCGCTTGTCGACGCGATGCCGGAGCAGCAGGTGACGTATATGACCGACAAAATTCCGATGAAACGCTGCGGCACTCTCGACGAAGCAGCCAATCTGGTCGCCTACATCGTGTCGCCTCAAAACAGCTTTACAACCGGCTTCACCTTCGATCTGTCCGGCGGCCGCGCTACGTATTGATATTTGTTTGACCACATAGACACATAGTAAACATAGAATTATTGCGGTGCTGTATATAGCGAAGGCAATAGTTGACCAGTTCAAACAGCTACCTCACTGACGCATAGTGTACATTTTTCTAATGTGCCCTATGTGTCTTATGTGGTAAAACAGCTCTTCTCCCGATGACGAAAGGCTTTTTTTTGATTTTGCTCACGCTGTGCCATGTCGTTGTTCTGGCACAGCAGCCTGTTTTGCTGCCGAAACCCCAAACGGTACAGTATGTGCCGGGAAGCCTGCCGGTGCGGCAACTTAGCGTGTTTGTACCCGCTACGGCCCCGAAAGACGTGCAGTTTGCGCTTGGTGAACTCCGTCAGTTTCTGAGCACACGGAGCGGGATGCCTGTCAGACCGGCTCCGTCCGCAGCTACAGCCGGTATCCGGTACACAGTTAAAAGCAGCGGACAGGAACTGCCCGGTACGGAGGAAGCCACCAACGGCAATACGCGGGAACAATACAGCCTGACCATCAACAGCAAAGGCATCGCGATTAACGCCCAAACATCAACCGGCCTGTTTTATGCCGTGCAGACCATCCGGCAGTTAATTCAGGGTCAGGGCACCTCGGCCTCCCTCCCGTTCGTAGCCATTACCGACAGTCCGAAACTGGCCTATCGTGGGGTCATGATGGATTTTGCCCACGGCGGTCTGCTGACGGTCCCTGAGATCAAACGCCAGATTGACTTTCTGGCCCGCTTCAAAACAAACCAGTATTATTTCTACAACGAGGTCAGTATTGAGCTTGACGGATTTCCGACGCTCAATTACGGCGCCAGCTACACAAAGGCGCAGATCCGCGACATCATCGCCTATGCCCGGCAGCGGCACATGGATGTGATTCCGTTTGTCAATTTTTACGGCCACCTCCATGAGCTGATCCGGAACGAAAAGTTCGCGTCGATGGCTATCGGGCACTACGGGCATGAGCTCGATCCCCGCGATCCGGCCGTGAAAGCATTGCTGACCAACTGGATCAAACAATACACCGGGCTGTTCAGCAGTCCGTTTATCCACGTCGGTTTCGACGAAACCTGGGAAACCAAGCGCCTTGCCGGTGATCCGGCCAATAACATTGACCCGGAGGCCTACTACGTTGATCAGCTTTCGTTCGTCAGTGAAGCATTCAAACCCTACGAAAAAACGCTCATGGCATGGACCGACATGAACCTGTTTTATCCGAACATTCTCCCGAAATTTCCGGCGGATGTCATTCCGGTTATCTGGGAATACACGCCGGATACCACGGCCATTTATACTTACCTGAATCCGGTCCTGAACGCCCGGAAACCGTTTTTTATCCAGCCGGCCGTTTCAGGCTGGGGGCACATCTACCCCTCGTCAGACTACACGTATACCAACATTGATCTATGCCTGAAAACGGGGCTTAAACACAACACACGGGGCTTTATTACCTCCGTCTGGACCGATTCGGTGGAGCCGTTTGTGAGCGCGTCCTGGCTTTTTATGGCCTATGGATGCATTGGCGCGTGGCAAGGTACGGTACCCGATAAACAGACCTTCACCGGTGAATATGCGCGCGTCGTTTACCCCGCCATTGCTGCCGAACTACAGTCGGCCTTTGATCATCTGGCAACAGCCGGGAGCTATCTGGAAAAATGCCTGGGTAAAAATACCGGAAGCCTGCCGCGCGGAACGCTGGTCGAAAGCTGGTCAAATCCTTTTCAGCCGTATTACCTGACCAACACCGCTGCTCACCTGGCCGATTTTGAAGCCGTCCGCAAACATACCGAAGAAGCGCAGGGCGAGCTGATCAACGCCCTGAAAAAAGCCCCGGCCAGAGACAGCAGCTTTGTCTATTCGGTGCTCGTAACAGCGCGCCTCATTAACTATTCGGCCATGCGTTTCCTGTGGGCGAAAGCCATCTGTGATCGCTGGAATGATGCCATGGTCACGAAAAAGAAAGAAGATTACGTATTTTACGACCTGACCTATCCGTGTCACAGCCTGCTGGTCGATGCCATGGACGAAACTGGTGAACTGAAAAGCATGTATGCCAAAGCGTGGCTTGCCGAAAACATGCCTTACCGGCTAAATACCATGCTCGGGCGGTTCGATCTCGATTTTAGTCTATGGCGCAAACTGCACCTGAAGGTCCTGGACGTCAAAATCCAGAAAAAGACTGACCCGATCAAACCGTTTGACGCTCAGTTTACCCCTGACTTTTAATACACTATGGCTGCTGAATTAGCTTTTGTTTTCCCGATAGACGGCGATATGCTCCATGCCCGCGATGGCATTCAGACCGCCGGATCATTACAGATTAAGGTACAGGTTGCCGCTCCGGCGTCCCACTTTCTGACCATTAACGGAGTCAGCGCTACTTATGAACAAGGAGTTTTTTCGGCCACTCTGCCGCTGAACGGATTTACGAACAAGCTGGTGGCCCATGATTACACCACCGGACAGGATGAGACGGTAACGGTATACTGGCTGCCTCGTTTTGCCGGCCATTACCGGCTGTCAATTGATGATAATATCTGGTTTCTCCGCGACATTTACCAGCAAGGTGACCGCTATCAGTCGTTGTTCGATAACCCGTATCTGGGATTTCTGAAACAGGTACACGATAGTTACCAGACAAAAATTCACCTCAACCTGTTTTACGAGACCGACCAGTTTAACCTGACTCAGTTCCCCGACCGTTTCAAGTCCGAGTGGCAGGCCAACGCCGACTGGCTCCGGCTTAGTTTTCATGCCCGTGGCGAGTTTCCCGACATGCCATACCGGACGGCCGGCTACGTACAGGTTGCCCGTGACTGCGCCCTGGTTCAGGCCGAAATACGCCGGTTTGCCGGTAAGGCGCTCATGGGGCCGGTGACTACCCTGCACTGGGGCGAATCGACGGTGGAAGGTTCGCGGGCGCTGCGGGATGCGGGCTATACCGGTCAGCTGGGCTACTTCAACGTCGATGACGATTTACCGGCCGTGTCCTATTATCTGACCGTTGAGCAGCGCCGCCACATGAAAAAACGGTTTATCTGGCACGACAACACCGAAGACATTACGTTTATCCGCAGCAGCATCGTCATCGACAAAACGGAATTGCCGGATATTGTACCGGCACTGGACCGCTACGCCACCCTGCCTTCGGGACTGCCGCCGTTTGTCGATCTGCTGGTACACGAACAGTATTTTTATCCGTTCTATGAAGCGTATCAGCCCGATTTCCGCGACCGTATCCTGACGGCGGTCAAATGGGCAACCGATAACGGGTATCAACCGGCGTTTCTGAGTGACTGTATTTTCTGAGCGTACTTACCTCCAACGTAAATCAATATGGAAAACAACCGGAGAAACTTTTTAAAAACAGCAGGTTTAAGCGGTTTAGGGCTGGTTGCCGCTAGTCCGTTTGCGGCGTTTGCCCGTAATCAGGATGAGCTGGACGCCATCGGCGAACAGGCGCAGCGCACAGCGCCCCGCATTTTTAACATGAGCGGTTATGCCGCACCGAAACTCGACGTGGTTCGTGTGGGCTTCATCGGCGTTGGTAACCGCGGCATGGGCGCGGTGGAGCGGCTTACTAAAATTGAGGGTGTCGAAATCAAGGCCCTGTGCGATCTGCGCGAAACGCAGGTCAATAAGGCAAAAAAACTGGTCGAAGCCTCGGGGCATAAGCCGGACGTGTATTTTGGCAGTACGGATATCTGGAAAAAACTGGCCGAGCGCACCGACCTCGATCTGGTATACATTCTGACACCCTGGGCGTATCATACGCCTATGGCTGTTTTCTCGATGACGCACGGCAAACATGTGTGTGTTGAAGTTCCGGCAGCGAAAACGATCGAAGAAGCCTGGTTGCTGGTCGAAACGTCAGAAAAGACGAAGAAGCACTGCATGATGGTGGAAAACTGCTGCTACGACTTTACCGAATTGCTGAACCTGAATCTGGCGCGGCAGGGCTTTTTCGGTGAGGTTGTCCACTGTGAGGCGGCTTACATCCATAACCTGCAGGACTATATGTTTTCTAAAAACCACTTCTATCAGATGTGGGAGCTGGAAGAAATGTCCAAACGGGCCGGTAATCTCTACCCGACCCACGGTCTGGGACCGGTCTGTCAGGTGCTGAATATTAACCGCGGCGATCAGTTCGACTACCTGAATTCGATGTCGAGCAACGATTTTGTGCTGGGCAATATAGCGAAGGACCTGGCCGCGAAGGACGATTTTTACAAGCCTTACGCCGGCCGTAACTTCAACGGGAACATGAGTACATCGGTGATTAAAACGAAAAAGGGCAAGACGATTATGGTGCAGTATGATGTATCGTCGCCACGGCCCTATTCGCGCATACAACTGATCAGCGGCACCAAAGCGGTAGCGCTGAAATATCCGGAACCGGCCCGCTATTCAACCGGTCACGAATGGATGAGCGATAAGGAAGTGAAAGCGCTGGAGGAAAAGTATATGCCGCCAATCGTGAAGAAAATCGGCGAAATTGCCAAAAAGGTCGGTGGCCACGGCGGCATGGATTTCATGATGGACTGGCGGACAATCGACTGTTTGCGGAACGGCTTGCCGCTCGATCAGGATGTGTATGATGCTGCCCTCTGGAGTTCCGTCGGCCCGCTGAGTGCCTGGTCAATCGGTCATAAATCCAATTCCATCGACGTACCTGATTTTACGGGCGGTGCCTGGCAACAGAATAAGCCGGTTGATATCTCCATGACCAAAGGAGGTACAACGGGAGCTAAGGTCTAATGAGTTAGAAGAGAAGTTCACCCTAGGTTAAACAGAAACAAAAAGGCTTCAGACGCTTGTCCGAAGCCTTTTTTGTTATGTATTTTATCCGGCTTAAACCTGTGGCAGTGTTTCAGGTTCAGTCGGCGACGGCGTTGTTTCGGAGCCGGCAACTTCCTCACCCCGTTTTTTATACGCCTGATAGGCTGTGTCGCGTTCAAACGGACGCTTGCCAATCAGTCGCTCCAGATCGTTCTGATACAGAATTTCTTTTTCAAGCAGTTTCTGAGCAATCGTTTCCAGAGCCTCGCGCTTGTCAGACAAGAGTTTAATCGTACGCTGGTACGCCTCGTCCACAATCTTCCGGACTTCTTCGTCGATATGCTTGGCTGTCTCTTCCGAATACGGCTTGTTGAATGAATAATCCGACTGTTTCGAATCGTAGAACGATACGTTACCAATCTTATCGTTCATACCATACATGGTTACCATGCTATAAGCCAGCTTCGTGATGCGTTCGAGATCGCTCAGCGCACCGGTCGAAACCTTACCGAAAACGATATCTTCGGCCGCACGGCCACCCAGAGCCATACACATTTCGTCCATCAGCTGTTCGGTACGGTACAGATACTGTTCACGTGGCAGATACTGCGCATAACCCAGTGCAGCTACCCCGCGCGGAACAATCGTTACCTTTACGAGGGGATCGGCATGTTCGAGGTACCAGCCGGCCACTGCGTGACCTGCTTCGTGGTAAGCCACGATTTCTTTTTCTTCCGGAGAAATGATTTTGTTCTTCTTCTCCAGACCACCAATCACCCGATCCATTGCATCCTGAAAATCCTGCATGCCGATTGACTCACGGTCGCGGCGGGCCGCAATCAGGGCTGCTTCGTTACAGACGTTGGCGATTTCGGCACCGGCAAAACCAGGTGTCTGCGCTGCCAGTTCTTTCGGATCCACGTCAGCCGACAGCTTCAGTGGTTTCAGGTGTACTTTGAAAATGGCTTCCCGACCCACGATGTCCGGCTTGTCGATGCTCACCTGACGGTCGAAACGTCCGGGACGAAGCAACGCCGAATCCAATACGTCCGGACGGTTGGTAGCGGCCAGGATAATGATCCCTGAGTCGGTCGCAAACCCATCCATTTCAACGAGGAGGGAGTTCAGCGTGTTTTCGCGTTCGTCGTTGGCACCCGGCATTGAGCCACGGCCCCGTGAACGCCCCACGGCGTCAATCTCGTCAATGAAAATGATACATGGCGCTTTTTCCTTAGCTTGTTTGAAGAGATCACGTACCCGGGCGGCACCTACCCCAACGAACATTTCCACGAAATCAGAACCTGACAGCGAGAAGAACGGTACACCGGCTTCACCGGCTACGGCTTTCGCCAATAACGTTTTACCGGTACCCGGAGGGCCTACAAGCAGGGCTCCTTTCGGAATTTTGGCTCCCAGTTTGGTAAACTTCGACGGATTTTTCAGGTAATCAACAATTTCCTTAATCTCTTCCTTTGCTTCGTCGAGGCCGGCTACATCGTTAAACGTAATTTTAACGCGGTTTTCAGCGTCAAACAGCGCAGCTTTCGATTTTCCGATATTGAAAATCTGACCACCCGGGCCACCTGCGCCCGACATCCGGCCAAGAAGGAAATACATGGCCAGGATCATCACGATCAGGATACCCCACGAACCGAAGAAAGCACTCCAGTCGCTGCGGGTTTCAAATTTCAGTTCAACTTTTTCATTATCAGGCATCCCCTGCTGAACCCGGTCAAGATCCTGCTTGAATGACTCAGCTGAGGCAACCTGAAATACGTAGTGAGGACCGGAGCCCGTTCCGAAGTATGGTTTATCTGATGAGAGATTTTTATACTTAGGGCTTTGTAGTGCCTGGTCGGTCAGCGTTACTTCGGCGATCTTGTCATTGACTAATACTACTTCGGCCACTTCATGTTCTTTGACCATGCGTTCAAATCGCTTGAACGTGGTTTCGCGGACAGAGCCGGAGCGGCTCATGAAGGTAATACCGAGGATAGCGGCAATCAAAAACGCGACAATCCATCCCTGAATATTCGGCCGGCGGGGCCCCCGAGGTGATAGCGGGTTTCTATTGTTATTTTCTGGCATTTCGACAGGTTGTACAAAGAGGTTTCACTTGGTAACACCGATTATAAGGCTAATGTTTCCGCTACCTTTACCAATTGATTAGTGGAAACCCGTCCTGATAAACGGTTGGGATCAGGCCATTGACGGTAATGTCAGCGGTTCTTCAATGTGATGGATTTCAGCATCACCCCACAGCTGTTCCAGATCATAGAACGTCCGGCGGTCTTTCCGGAAAACGTGTGCGATTACATCCACATAATCAATCAGGATCCACTCACGGTTTGTCCGGCCTTCCTGATGCCATGGATTCTGGCCTGTATTTTTATGCACCTCTTCGTCGACTGACGAGGCGATCGCATCAATCTGGGTATCTGAGTTACCCGAGCAGATTACGAAGTAGTCGCATATGGCGTTTTTTACCTGACGCAGGTCCATTACTACGATATCCATAGCTTTTTTCTCCTGCATACCCTTCACGACTAAATCCCGAAGAGTCTCTGAACTTACTTGTTGTTCTTCCGTTGTTCTAATGATTTTATTAATTCTCATGTAATCCGTTTAAAATTGCAATGAATCCGATAATCAGGTCTAGTCAGGTGTGGCCGCGCCCATATCGGATGGTGAGATCAGGGTACGAATTATCGTCTATGATTCACTCTAATATCAGAACCTTTACTAAACTAAACAAACTTTTGTACAAAATCCATCCCAAAACGCTATTTGTCGGCCAAAAAATTCATTACCTGCCAAGCTGTCAGTCTACCAACGATGAGGCTGCTCAAATCATTGCCAGTGATGAACCGGCCGAAGGACTGATTGTCATTACAGACGCTCAATTGGCCGGCCGCGGCCAGCGCGGCAACGTCTGGCAGGCCGAAAGTGGCCAGAACCTGACAATGTCAGTCATTCTGCGTCCGTCCTTTCTGTCAGCTACCGAACAGTTCTGGCTTAACATTGCCGTTTCGCTCGGTATTTCAGATGCACTTGATCCGCTGACCGAAGGACTCCTCCGCATTAAGTGGCCCAACGATCTGTATATCGAAAACACCAAAACGGGTGGTATTCTGATCGAAAATACGCTGCAGGGCCCGGCTATTGCGTGGTCGGTTATCGGGATCGGACTTAACGTCAATCAGGCGCAGTTTATTTATTCGACTGCCACATCCCTGCAAAAACGGTTTCCACTCGCCGATGGGTACTCCCTCCCGTCCCTGCTGACCGCCATTGCCGAACGGCTCGAACAACGGTATCTTCAGTTGCGTGCAGGTAAGCTTGCTGACCTTAAAACGGCATATCTGCAGCGTTTGTTCCGTTATCAGGAAGAGCATTGGTTTGAACGCGAAGATGAGCACGGATACTGGCAGCGTTTTAAAGGTTATATCATCGGGATCGACGAAGCCGGCCGCCTCGCCGTCGCCTCCGACAACCGGGTCCTTTACTTCGGATTCAAGGAAGTGAGCTTTGTTATTTAAAGAGTGAAAGCGATAAAGAGTGAAAGAGTGACCACCGCACAACGAAAGCAGCTCGCCGGATCGTTATTTGACATTCGGAAAACCGGATGCGATTCATTGTTCGCACTTTATCTCTTTCGCTCTTTCACTCTTTAATTCACCTCATCTGCCGTTTCCGGCGCTTCATCCGGCGATCCTGACCGCTTGTGTAGAATGATGATTCATGTTTCGTATCCGTAGTGCACCTTTGTCATGTCGAACGACAACAACAACAAATACGAACAATCATGAAAACGTTTGCAACATCCCTGATGATCGCCCTGAGCCTGGGCTTTGTAACATTTGCTTCTGCTGATGACAACCGTACGGCCAACACATCAACCGAAAGCACCTATCGTACAGCCATTTACACGTCAGCCACGACTCCGTCAACGTTACGGGTAAACATTGAAAAACAAGCCGGCAAGGCGTTAGTGATCAACATCAAAGACGAAAAAAACAATATCCTGGCCTCTCAGTACCTGACTAAAAAATCCGGCACATTCTCGGCAAAATTTGATCTGACTGCGCTGGAAGACGGAACCTACAACGTTGAAGTTGTCGGTGATAAAGAAGTTACCACAAAAAGCATTACGCTGAAAACAACCAACGTCGCCGTACAACGGACGGTATCGGTCAATCTATAAAGAGTAAAAGAGCGAAAGAGATAAAGAGTGTTTTGTCCGCTCTTTGTGTCTTTCGCTCTCTACACATTCCCTTCCTGTGCCGGCGGATTGCGTTCATCAGCAATCTTTTTTTTCAGGTCATACGTTCCGATCGGAAACATCAGCAGTATGCCTTCTTTATCAAAAGTCCGTTTCAGGGTTTTAATGACCTCACTCATAGCAAATGTGGTATTGGTATCTGTATGGTCCAGCCAGAAAAGCAGCTTAAACTGAATTGAGTCGCCGGTAAATGCTTTGTAAAACAAATCAACGGGTTTATCCTTCAGTACAAACGGCAGGGCACTAATGGCCTCTTTTGCTACCTGCTGGGCTTTATCGAGATCATCGAGGTAAGAAATACCGGCCGACAGCTCCAGCCGCCGCTGCCCTGTCCGGGTATAATTCACGATCGGCTTCTGAAAGACATCCTTACTGGGGATTTCAATTTTCTGACCGGCAAAATTGTCGAGTACGACCGAGCGCAGTTTCACGGCCACAACCCGTCCCTGAAATCCGTTGGTTTCTACCATATCCCCTACCTGAATCGGTCGCTGGATTGCAATCATGGTGCCGGAAATAAAGTTGGCGGTCAGGTCCTGAAAGGCAAAACCGATTGCCAGTGCCACAACACCCGCACCCGCCAGTAACGACGTAACGGTTTTATCGAGGCCCAGTGTCCCGAGCGCAATAAAAAAGCCCAATGCTTTGATCGCCGTACCGGCGACAAGCGCCGTCAGATCAACCAGCGCCGGATTATGACTTACCCGCGTCAGGCTTTTTAATAAAATCTGCCGGACATAGCCCGCAATGGTATAGGCCAGAAAAATGACGACTATCGCAACGAACAGATCCGGTAAATGTGAGATACCGATTTTTGTCCACGTCTGTAATCTCAGATAAACAAGACGGAGCGCCTGATTTAAATCGATCATGGTAACTTGTATTGGTGATTGCTTTATTAACCTCGTTTACCCCTCTCTCTGTTTTCACAAAAATGAAACCGGTCATTAATCAGCGTTTATTCTGACCAATGACCGGCATATAGATAGATATGCGTTTGCTTATTTCAGCACTTCTTCAATCGGAGCTCCGATCGTACCGCTTGGTTCAAGAATACCCAGCAGCGCGGCGACCGTTGGTGCAATATCGGCAATGGCAGTACGCCGGACAGTCTGACCGGGTTTAATACCCCACCCGTAGAACAGCAACGGTACGTGCGTATCATAGGCATACATAGTTCCGTGAGTTGTACCACGTGTACGGCCTTCAAACCAGCCGGCGTTAAAAACGATGTAAACATCCCCGCTGCGGTTAGGCTGGTACACGTTCCGGAGCATTTCCATCTGGATCGATGGCATCAGCTGCCCTCCCGGATTGTTCAGATTGACAACGTTGAGCACACCACGCTGTTTGAGCAACGCCCGCTTAATGACATCGCAGGCATCATTTACAGCGATTTTTTTCTCCTGTAACAGGGCATGATTCAGATAAACCTGCTGGTTTACATATGACAGTACCCACTGACCAGGGCCATAGGCTTCCTGCAAAGCCGCTTTGGCAGCATCACTGATTTCCCCCCCCGTTTTTACATCGGCCGGAATGTGGTATGTCTTCAGGAAGCCCGGAATATCGGCTACCCCGTGATCGGCCGAGAGAAACGCAACCCATTCGCCCTTGCCAACACTGGCATCCAGCTGATTGAACAGATCGGCCAGCTGGCTATCGAGCCGTATGTAGTTGTCTTCAGTTTCAACGGCATGGGTCCCGAACGCATGGCCGATATAATCCGGCGACGAGAAACTCACGCACAGGAAATCGGTAATGGCATCCTTACCCAGTTCCTCACCTTTGATCGCTGCCAGCGCAAACTCCTTTGTCAGCGCATCGCCATACGGGCTCGTTCTTAAGCCTTCATATTTGCTGCCACCGGACAGGGTGACAAACTCATGCGGAAAAACAGATTTCTGCTCCCCCGGCATCAGGGCTTCATACGGCTGGTCATCTTCTGCACTTTCGAGGTATTGGTTCAGCGGCAACAGCGGTTCCCACTTCTTACTCAGGTACTGATCCGGCAGGCGCTTGCTGTTATGTTCCTGTACCCATTTCGGCAACTCCTTCATGTAGTAGGTGCTGCTGATCCAGTTTCCGTCTTTAGAATCGAACCAGAACGCCCCGTTTGCCGCATGACCGGCCGGCAGAATAGCGCCACGGTCTTTCAGCGCCACTCCGAAAACCTTCGCCCGGCCATCGGTGGCAAGTTTGAGCTGGTCACAGATCGTGGTTACCAGCAGGTTTTTGGGCGACATTTTACCCGCAGACCCTGTATTGCCAACGGTCTGCACCGCCGTATCTTCGGCGCAGTACATAATCCGGCCCGCTGTCCGGTCATAAAAATCATTACCGACAATACCGCTCAGCGCCGGAGCTGATCCCGTATAAATGTGCGTATGGCCGGGACCTGTATACGTGGCCGCATAATGATAGTGATTGTTACGGCAGTTAAACCCCTGATCCATCATACGCCGGAACCCACCTTTTGAAAAGCGGTCATAATACCGGTACAGGTAGTCATACCGCATCTGGTCGACAACAATACCAACGACCAGTTTAGGACGTTTCGGAAATACGGGGGCCTCAGGAACAGTGCCTTTTTTAACAGGTTGAGCAATCGCAGCAGTCGACAGGCTTGCGAAGAAAAGTAGCTTTTTTACGGAAAACATACCGCAGGTTTATTGACGTTTCAGGCAAAGGTAACCAAACCAATCCATTCCCTCATGCATTAAACCTTTTCCTCAGTTAATGAGTCCATACATAAACAGGCTGCAACAGCCGCCGGAAACGGTCGTTTTTGGCTTGCCTGTTCATAAATTCTGAAAAACCGATGAAAACGATAAACCTGTTTTTTATGCTGCTGACCGGCTTGACACTTTCCGCACAGGCCCAGCAGCCGAGCCTCATGCAGGCAGGTGTCGATGCCCTGAATTCGGCCTTGTTGTCCGATGCTCAGGTAGCCCAGCTTTCCCGTCAGGCCGTTCAGCAAATGGATGCCCAAAATCCCGTTGCCGGCCCGAACGATCCGTATACGCAACGCCTGAACCGGATTGTGCGCCGGCATAAAACGGTAAGCGGTATTCCGATAAACTATAAAGTCTATATGGTTAAAGATGTAAATGCGTTTGCCACCGCCGACGGTAGTGTCCGCGTTTTTAAAGGACTGATGGACATTATGACTGATAACGAACTGCTGGCCATAATGGGCCACGAAATCGGCCACGTCATCAACCATGACACGCGCGACGCGATGAAAAAAGCCTTGCAACGGTCGGCGGTCCGGAATGTACTGGCTTCACAATCGGGGGCGATCGGGCGGTTGTCCCGCTCCGAATTAGGCGGTGTGGCCGATTACATCATCGGTTCTTCCTTCAGCCGGCAGCAGGAAACGGAGGCCGACGACTATAGCTATCAGTTTATGAAAAAGAACGGATACAGTGTCATGGCCCTGGCAACGTCATTCGAAAAGCTGGCTAAACAAAGCGGTGCTGCAGGCGTCCCGACGTTCATGTCGACTCACCCCGACAGCAAGGCACGGGCGCAGCGGGTCCGTGACCGCGCGAAACGGGATGGATTGAGCCGTTAAAGGTATTTGTAAAAAATAACTCCCCGAGGGTTTAAAACCCTCGGGGAGTTATACTCAAAAGCACTTTTTACTTACTCCGTTCGATAGTATACTGAACGAGCTGTTCCAGGGAAGTCCGGTAGGCCGATGCCGGAAACGCGTGCAGGAGCGCTTTGGCCTCTTCTACAAACCGCTGCATGGCGGCCGTTGCGTATTCAATACCGCCGGAGCCTTTCACAAACGCGATGACTTCATTGACCTTTTTCGGGTCATCGCTCTTATTCTTTACAATATTAATCACGCGCCGCTTATCTCCAGACGACGCCTTATTGAGGGCGTAAATCAGCGGAAGCGTCATCTTTTTTTCTTTGATATCGATGCCCAGCGGCTTACCGACTTCGGCCGTACCGTAGTCAAACAGGTCATCCTTGATCTGGAAGGCGATACCAACTTTCTCTCCGAATAACCGGGCTTGCTCGATCTGTTCAGCCGCCGCGTTGGCCGACCGTGCCCCCATCGCGCAACAGGCAGAAATCAGGGAGGCTGTTTTTTGCCGGATAATCTCGTAGTACACATCTTCGGTAATGTCGAGGCGGCGTGCCTTTTCTATCTGGAGCAGTTCCCCTTCGCTCAGTTCGCGGACAGCCCGTGAGCCGATCTGCAACAGGTCGTATTCATTATTGTCAACCGACAGCAATAGTCCCCGCGATAGCAAATAATCGCCGACAAGGACCGCAATTTTATTTTTCCAGAGGGCATTGATGGAGAAAAAGCCACGGCGATAGTTTGAATCATCGACCACATCATCGTGAACCAGCGAAGCCGTATGCAGAAGTTCAATCAGGGCAGCCCCCCGATACGTCGATTCGGTAATCTGGCCGCAGACGCCCGCTGTCAGAAATACGAACATGGGACGTAGCTGCTTCCCTTTGCGCTTGACGATATAATTCATGATCTGATCAAGCAGCATTACCTCGCTTTTCATCAAGTCCCTGAATTTGCGCTCAAACTCGCGCATTTCATGTTCGATCGGGGCTTGTATGTCGGCAACAGATAGTGGCATTTCCGGTAATTTTCCGGCAAGTATACCACCAAAAATTTGATTATTGCCCAAAATCCGGCAAATTACCGGACTGACTTTCGCAACCCTATGATCGATAATCCCAACCCGCCGGTGCCCCACCGGTCGCATATTCAGCATAACTCCCCCGAAAACAGAGCGTTGGTACTGGGTGGCGGCTCGCTGAAAGGTGCTTTCCAGACCGGTGCCATCATGGCCATTCTGGAATCAGGTTTTGAACCGGATGCCATTTACGGCATTTCGGTGGGCAGTCTCAATGCTACCTTCCTGACCCACGAAGCAACCCGTCAGTTCGAGGAAAACGGTGCCATCGACTGGCCGAAAGCCGGAAGGGCTCTGCTGGAATTCTGGATCCGGAACATTACCGGTCCCTATGCCATTGCGGAGGAGCGATCGAAGTTTATGATGGGCTACAATACGCTTTTCAGCCGGTTTGACGGGCTTTTAGACAATCAACCCTTACGTCACCTGGTCACCTCCCACCTCGACGCAGAACGGCTGAAACGATCACCCATTAAGCTGAAGGTCGGAGCGGTTGATATTATCGAAGGCGATATGGTTTACGCTAGTCCGCAGGATGATCACTTTCTGGATTATGTTGTCGCCAGCAGTTCGCTGCCGTTTATTATGCCGGCCACCCAGATCGGCGGCGACCACCGCAAAGCGTTTCTCGACGGTGGCCTGCGTGAAGTAGCTCCCTTGCGGGTAGCCATCGAAGACGGCCTTACCGACATCATGTGCGTGGCCTGTCATGCGAAGAAAATCTTTACCGAAAAGTTCAATTACCGTAACCTGCTGAATCTGATTGACCGCGTTAAGGACATTACCGTTAATCAACTGGTCAACAACGACATTGCCTGGGCCGAGCGGTTTGCCGAGCGTGAGAAACTGCGGCAACGGGATTTCAGCCTGACGATTATCCGCCCCCATGAACCGCTCCACCTCGACCTCCAGCGCTTCGATTCAGAGGACATCGGCCGGTTGATGGTCCTTGGCTATCAAACGGCCACCGAAACCTTTAAACAGTTACGGCTGAACCGGGCAGCTGAAGGCAAGGAAATGGACCTACCGAAATAACCGGTCAACGGCAGCAGGGCGGTCGGTTGTCAGAATATCACCGCCCTGTTCCGCAATGCGTTTATACTCCCCGGCCGCCTTTTCCATCGGCATCTCATCAACATTATTCTTGCCATACGTCCCGACTGAACACGGGATACCAGCCTGATGCATGGCATCATAAAAGGCTTTGGGTTGTAGCTGCGGAGGCGTCAGCGCAATCAGATGATGCAGGGCTAAACCAGCCTGTTTAAACGTCGCCAAATCATCTGCTGTTTTTACCCCCAGGGCAAGCCACAAGTCCGGCCAGGTCTTCCGGAGCGTTACTGCACTTTCTATGGTATAACAGATCACAAACACACTGGTTAAAGCCTTATGGCGCGCCACCAGCGCCAGCGCCTTCTTCAGATCAACGCCGGGTTTAATGTCCAGCGCCAGCACCGCTCTGTTTTGGTTCCACGCCAGTACGTCTTCAAACAGAGGCATCCGCTGAACCGTTGGTTTACCGGTTAAATCCCGCAGATTCAGTTGTGAAAGCTCATGCCACGTCTTTCTCTTCAGTGATCCGGTACCGGTGGTGGTCCGTTCCAGTTCGTCATCATGTAACAAGGTCAGGACGCTGTCTACTGTCATCCGGACATCCATTTCCAGAATGGCCGCCGGCACTGTGCTGATCGCTTTCCGGAACGTTTCCAGGCTGTTTTCGGTATCACCGGCTTCCGGTCCGCCCCGATGAGCCAGAATCAACGGTTTTGCCCGCTGCTCAGGCATCAGAAAGGCGTTGATGGCAGCATTCGTCCGGAAGCGGTTTTGCTGAGCCGATACGCTCCCTGCCAGCCAGCAACCCAATAAGGTAATAATGAGTTTTTTCATACAGTTGCTTCTGTGTAAAACAAAAACCCCCGCTTTGGGGCGGGGGCTCTGTTATGGAGTAAAACCGGCTTAGTTAAAGATATAACGCAGACCGATCTGTGCTTGCCATACATTGTCGATTGACACGTTCTTCACGAATGAGTCACGCAACAGGATTGTTTTGTTCGCATTATTCTCTGTGATAACCTGCGTATTCAGACGGTATGTAACTGTACCTGTTGAACTCACGGTTGTCGTTAACGGGTTAGACGCTGTTGTCAGGTAACCTACACCCCACTTGTTGTTCAGCAAGTTACCGAAGTTCAGTACATCAGCCCGCAGCTGGATCGTGTTCTTTTTGCCTTCTTTGCCAACACGTACGTAGAACTCCTGTGTAATTGTCAGGTCAGCGCGAGTCAGCCATGGGAAATAACCACCGTTACGCTCAGCATACTGACCACGGCGTGTTTTCAGGTACGGGTTGTTTTCAATGTACTGCTCAAATGCCGCCTGCTGTTGCTCATTTGTGAATGTCTGCAGTGTTGCACCCGAACCTGTTGTAAACTGCGTAAATGTCAGATCTGAACCTTTGTTTGGCACATAGATCAAGTCATTTGCCGTCTGTCCATCACCATTCACGTCGTTACCGTATACATAAGAAAGTTTACCGCCACTTTGTGAGGTCAGACCCAGTGTAAACATTGTCGAGCCACCGAATTTACCACCGTAGTTCAGGCGGTAGTTCAGATAACCAATGATCCGGTGACGCTGATCATTATCGCTGAATGACTCTGTCAGGTAGTTCTGACCATAGATTGTCGGCATATTTGCCTGTACGGTACTACCAACTGACTGCATGTCACGTGCATAGCCATACGTATAGGCTAACATTCCACCGAAACCATTAGAAGCGGGTTTTTCTAACTTAGCTGTTGCGGTGTAGGCATACCCAACATTCGTATTTTTCAGTACAAACACATTCGATACCTGCGTATTGATAAATCGTGAAGTCGGGAAGCGGTCCCGTGTATCAGCTCCTGACAGCGTACGATCCGGAGCCTTCAGGTTGGCATCAATATACCGCAGACCATTGATTGTTTTATTATAAATAAACTCGGCAGTACCAATCAATCCCCATGGTAACTTCTGATCAACCGCAATATTTGTTTTCCAGATCGACGGATACTTCAGATTCTGATCTGTTGCATTCACCGCATAACCTGAAATGTTTTCAATATTCACCTTTGACGGATCCGGACGCAGTGCTGCCGGCAATTCGCTCGGGCTTAGTACAAATGGAACGGTTGTCGTATTCTGCAGGTTAATAACGGCCGTATTTACACCGTTGTTACCCAGCTGGTTCGATACCAGTACCTGTGGAATACGCGACACGAAAATACCCGTACCTCCACGCACCTGCGTTTTCTTATCACCGGTTACATCCCAGTTGATGCCCAGACGTGGTGACAGCAACAAACGGTTTTTAGGGAACGCACCCGTACTTACCTTATAGTCAAGCTTGTCTTCATCCTTGAAAGTCATCCGTGCAACGACAGGGTTGTTAAAATCTTCTGCCAGTGACTGATCATAGGCAAAGATATCACCACGCAGACCCAGTGTCAGTTTCAGGTTAGGTGTTGCCTGAAATTCATCCTGAATATAAGCACTGTATGTGTTTGACTGCAGTTGCTGCCAAGGTTCTGCACCGCCGTCCAGCAATGAGTAACGAAGGTTGTAGCGGTTAACCGTTACGGGCGAGGTTGTAGCAGTCGGGTTATTTTTATACGCTAATGCTGCTGTTTTAAACTCGGCCAGTGAGTTATACACGTACACACCGTTTGATGCAGGGAAGAACAGGTTGTTCGATACGAAGTTTTCGTAGCCCAGACCCAAGGTCAGAGTGTGCTTACCGGCAAAATAGCTCAGGTTATTTGTCAGGTTCAGCGTCGAATAGTTTAGCTTGTTACTAGGCGTGAACGGATCGAAACCAAGTGACATATACGTAGAGCCGCCCTGCAGGATGTCAATCGACGGGAACAGATCTGTCAGATACTGACGGTCTTCAATCTGCTTGTTGTAGGTAGCTACTAACTGGTTCGCCCACTTACCTTTGAAGTTCGAGTTTAATTCGGCAGCGATTGAGCGTGTATTGTCAGCGATCAGGTAGCCAGTGCTTTGTGGTGACAGGGCCAGCGATGAGTTGGTACGGTTACCGTTACCCGCTGTGTTGCTACTGTTACTGTTACTGATCGGAACACCTGACTGTGAGTTGTGGTGCGAGTACCGTACGGTCAGCTTGTGGTTGTCGTTGATGTTGTAATCTAAACGAACAAGCCCTTTCTTGCTGGTTACTTCGTTGTTGAAGTTATCGAACGGACCCAGCTCACGACCGAAGTTCGTACGCATAAAGTTCGTGATATCATCTACATCGGCCTGCGTTACCCGCGAAATGTTACCTGATGTCTGACCACGGTTAACCTGCCAGTCAAGAGCAGGCGTGCTGCTGGTAAACTGCTCGTAGTTAACGAAAAAGAACAGTTTGTTTTTGATCAGCGGGCCACCTACGCGGAAACCGGTTGTTTTCTCATTGATGTTAACCGGCGGGATATCGCGGCCATCAGCTTTTTTACCCACCATCCGGAACGAGTCTTTACTCGTACGGAACAGGTGATAGGCAGAGCCCGAGAATTCGTTTGTTCCTGAACGGGTTACGGCGTTGATACCGGCACCGGCGAAACCTGACTGACGAACGTCGTAAGGCGCTACGTTCAGCTGAACTTCGTCGATCGCGTCAAGCGAAACGGCTGTAGTACCCGTACGGCCACCTGCCTGAGCCGATGAACCCAGACCGAAACCGTTGTTGAATACCGAACCGTCAATGGTGAAGTTGTTGAAACGGCTGTCCTGACCAGCGAATGAACGACCGTTACCGTACGCGTTGTACTTGGTAATGTCGTTGATGGTACGACCGATTGTCGGCAGGTTGTTGATCGTTTCACGACCGAACGTTGCCGCAGCACCCGTACGGTCAGAGCTGAACACATCACTGCGCGTACCCGAAACCGTTACTTCTGACAGCTGTGTGCTGGCGTTTGCCAGTTTGAAATCGACGTTAGCCGCAGAACCAAGGTTGGCTGTGATACCATCCCGTGTTTGTTCCTGATAACCAACGAAGGTTACTGATACTTTGTAAGGACCACCGATACGTACACCCGGAATGGTATACCGGCCGGCAGCATTCGTGGTTGTACCATAGCGGCTACCCGATGGTAAGTGAATGGCTAATACTGTGGCACCTGGCAGGGCTTCTCCTTTGTCGTCAACAACGGCACCGTTGATCTGAGAGGTAGTAACCTGGGCCTGTGCATTGATTAGCCCCAAAAAAAATACGGCCAAAACTCCGAAAAGTTTAAAAGCCGTCCTTGTTTTTTGTACAAGTTTAAAATGCATAAACTTGGGTTGTTTGATTAAGATGATGAAAGACATCAGACAACAATGGGCTGCCCGAAAACTTCCTCAAAAAAACAATAAAATATACTAATGAGCAACGCTCTTCTTCGAGAAATCCAGTTTAAGTGATCTGGGAATGAGCTTTTATAGAAAAAGTATACTTTTATATTCACATTGTTCAAACCTTAACGGTTAAATAATTATGAAGGAAGGGCCCTTCATTTTTTGCTTTGCCCGATATGATACTTATTTCGCTGTTTTTTGATTGATTATTTGCCTGATTTTTTCACAACATCATTAGCGGAAATCCGGCAAACTTAAAATTATACAAAATAAGCCTTTAAGCGGAGTTGTGTAATTTGCCCTGTTTTTTATTGATTTACTATCAAAACGTATCGTTCCGGTGTTTCTTCACCGATAAATAGTTGAGAAATGACACCCGTTGACACTATAAAACTTACGCAATACAGCCACGGGGCTGGCTGCGGCTGCAAAATCGCGCCGAACATTCTGGACCGGATTCTGCATCACAATCAAACAACTATCAGCCCGCCGGCTGCCTCTCCCCTCGCCCACCGGCTGCTGGTCGGAAATGACTCCCGCGATGATGCGGCGGTGATGGACCTCGGCAACGGAGACGCTATCATCAGCACCACCGACTTTTTTATGCCGATTGTGGATGATGCCTTTGATTTTGGCCGGATTGCCTCTGCCAACGCCATCAGCGATGTATATGCTATGGGCGGCGAACCGCTGATGGCAATTGCCATTCTGGGTTGGCCGCTGGATAAGCTGCCGCCGGAAGTAGCCGGAGAGGTGCTGGCCGGTAGCCGGGCCATCTGTGCGGAAGCCGGCATTCCGCTGGCGGGCGGCCACAGCATCGACTCACCCGAACCGATTTTCGGGCTGGCCGTAACCGGCAAGGTCCGTACAGAGCACCTGAAACAAAACAACACCGCCACCGCCGGCTGCCGGCTCTACCTGACCAAACCACTCGGCGTCGGCATTCTGACAACGGCTCAGAAAAAAGGGATTCTGGCACCGGAACACGCGCAGCTGGCCCCTGCCCAGATGGCGCAGCTGAATAAATTCGGAGCCGTAGTGGGCAAACTACCCTACGTGAAAGCCCTTACCGACGTGACCGGTTTCGGCTTACTTGGTCATTTGGTGGAAATGGCTGATGGCAGCGGTCTGAGCGCGAACATCACGTTTGATGCCGTCCCTAAACTGCCGGTCCTTGATGTTTACCTGGCGCAGAAAAGTATTCCCGGCGGGACGCACCGCAACTGGGACAGCTACGGGCACAAAATTGCCGGTTTACCCGATGAACAACGGTTTATCCTGGCTGATCCGCAAACGTCCGGCGGCCTGCTGATTGCCGTTGAACCGGATTCTTGTGCCGCCTTTGAACACGTTGCTGCCCAAAATGGGTTTACTTTGCAGTCATTCGGCGAGTTCATCCTTCGTAAGGATAAATCTGTTTACATTTACTAGCTTAGTTTGGGCCACAAAGGCGGGAAGACATAAAGCGGCACGAAGTTTTTCTTTTTTCTTCATGCCGCTCCGGTTCTTTGCGTCTTCGTGGCTAAACAGTTTTTTACAATGGAATGCCACAAAGGCGGGAAGACATAAAGCAGCACGAAGTTTTTCTTTTTTTCTTCGTGCTGCTCCGGTTCCTGGCGCCTTCGTGGCAAAATACCTTGATTATGAAATTATTCTTTCGTCAGTCAGGCGATACCGGGTCGGCCGTGATATTTCTGCACGGCATTTTCGGCTCATCTGACAACTATGTTACCATCAGCAAGGCCATTGCTGCCCAAGGCTTCCGTGTGTTCTCGGTTGATCAGCGGAATCATGGTCAGTCGCCGCGTAGTGATGAATTTGACTACGATATGATGGCGGCTGATCTCCATGAATTTATACAGGATCATCAGCTGGATAAGCCGGTACTGATCGGACACTCGATGGGTGGCAAAACGGTCATGCAATACGCCATGTCATATCCGGACACCTTCAGCAAACTGATTGTGGTTGATATTGCCCCCCGCTTTTACCCTGTCCATCACGGGGAAATTCTGCGGGGCTTCAACGCGGTACCCCTACAGACCCTCAGCAACCGGAACGAAGCCGATGCCATTTTCAGTGAGTACGAACGGTCCGCTGCGGTGCGGCAGTTTTTACTGAAAAACCTGTACCGCAACGCCGAAGGTAAATTTGACTGGCGCATTAACGTACCGGTTCTCGAACGGGAAATCCACGGTGTCGGCGAAGAACTGAAGGCGGTCCGGCAGGTTACCGAACCAACCTTATTTATGCGGGGCAGTGAATCGCCCTATATTACAGAAGAAGATGAACAAACGATTAAGCGGATTTTCCCGAATGCCATTGTTCAGACCATTGCCGGTGCCGGTCACTGGGTGCAGGCTGAAAAGCCGGCAGAGTTTGTTGAAGCCGTTTTAGCCTTTATCGCCTGATGCCTACATTATATTTGATCCCTACAGTTCTGGCCGAAAACACCGCCGACGCAGTATTGTCTCCCCAAATCCGAGAGGTAATGTGTACCCTCGATGCCTACTTTGTCGAAAATGTCCGGACAGCCCGCCGCTTTATCAGTAGCCTCAAAACCGGTAAGGTCATCGATGAACTATCGTTTTTCGATTTACATAAAGATACGACCGATACTGAAGTACGCCGCAACATGCAGGTCCTGACCGACCGGAAACAAGACGCCGGTGTGCTGTCGGAAGCCGGATGCCCCGGTGTCGCCGACCCGGGCGCCGCTGCCGTCCGGGTGGCTCATCAACTGGGCTGGACAGTTGTTCCGCTCGTGGGACCCTCGTCGATCCTGATGGCGCTGATGGCTTCCGGTATGAGCGGGCAATCCTTTGTCTTTCACGGCTACCTGCCCATTGACCGGGGTGAACGCAGTAAGGCCCTGAAACAGCTGGAAAAAGATGCCCGCCAGAAGCAGCAGACCCAAATTTTTATGGAAACGCCTTACCGGAATAATCAGATGCTGGGCGATGTCCTGTCGGCGTGTGCCGGCGACAGCCGCCTGTGTGTGGCCTGCAACGTAACGGCGCCGGATGCGTTTATCAAAACTAAAACCATCAAAGACTGGAAAGGGCAACTTCCCGACCTGCATAAAAAACCAACTGTTTTTCTCTTATTCTGACATGGTTAAGGCATTCACGTTTTCCCCGTTTCAGGAAAACACCTACATTGTTGTTGACGATGAGACAAAAAAAGCGGTGGTCATTGATCCGGGCTGCTATGAACAGGCCGAAAAGGAAACCCTCGCCAACTTCATCGATAGTCAACACCTGACAGTTACCCACCTGCTCCAGACCCATTCGCACCTGGACCACGTATTTGGCAGTGCGTATGTCAAACGTAAATATGGCGTGAAAATGTACCTGCATGAGCTCGATATGGTGATTTTCAACGATGTCCCGAAGCGCATGGAAATGTACGGCCTCAGAGGCTACGACCCTACAGACGTTGATGTCTTTCTGCATGAGGGCGACAAAATTACATTCGGCAACACGACACTTGATGTGTTACACACCCCCGGACACGCTCCCGGTCATGTAGTATTTGTCAATCACAAAAACCGGTATGTGATCGGCGGCGATGTGCTGTTTAAGGGCAGCATCGGCCGGACCGATTTTCCCTACTGCGATCATCAGGCTTTGCTGAACAGTATCCGGGCCAAACTGTATACCCTGCCGGACGATTTTACGGTGTATGCCGGCCACATGGACCCGACAACCATCGGCCGCGAGAAAAAAACGAACCCGTTTATCCGGATGGAGTAATGACCGGATACGCTGTTGATACCTATATATATGCTGTCAAAAATTATCAAGCAAATACCCAATACCATGACGTGCGGCAACCTGCTCTGCGGGAGCATTGCCATCGTGATGGCACTGAACGGTGATCTGGTAACGGCTGCCTGGCTGATGGTTGTGGCGGCCATTCTTGATTTCGGTGATGGGTTTGTGGCCCGGCTGGTTCATGCATCCGGTCCCTTCGGCAAAGAGCTGGATTCGCTCGCCGACATGGTTACGTTTGGCCTGCTGCCCGGCATTCTGGTCTTCAAACTGGCGCAGGGACTGGACATGGGCCTGTTCGCCTATGGTGCGTTTCTAATCACCATACTGTCGGCAATCCGGCTGGCCAATTTCAACATTGACACCCGGCAGGCAGACGGCTTCATCGGCGTACCGACCCCGGCCAACAGCCTGATGATTGCCTCGTTCCCGTTTATGAGCCATTACCAGCCCGAACTGACCACCTATTGGTACAACCCGTATGTGCTGGCGGCCATTACGCTTTTTTCGTTTATGCTGGTCGCCGAATTGCCTTTGCTGGCGCTGAAATTTAAGACCTTCAGCTGGCAGGCAAATAAAATAAAATACATTTTTCTGATTCTTTCCGCCCTACTTCTGTTAATTTTGCGGTTCGCAGCCCTGCCTCTGATTATCGGGTTGTATGTGGTATTGTCAATGAGCGAAAGAGCGAAAGACTGAAAGAGCGGTATTCCCGGCATGTTTGTCCAAGCACTATACACAACTCTTTCGCTCTTTAACTCTTTCACTCTCTCACTCTTTATCATTCATGAAATTTTTCGCAGAAATCGACGTAATGCCCCGGAAAGAAATTCTGGATCCTCAAGGAAAAGCGGTTCGGCTTGGCCTCCACAACCTGCACATCGACAATGTCGGAGACGTTCGTATCGGGAAACACATCCGGTTAGAAGTTGACGCTGAAAGCGAAGAAGCCGCTACAGCAACTGTCGACGAAGCGTGCCGGCAGCTGTTGGCAAACCTGATCATGGAAGAATATAGCTTTACGTTACATACAGCGTAAGCAAACAGTAAAAATTGCATACTTTTTTTGCACTATCCCGGCAAATTCAGGACTTTATTCATGGATACGACAATCCTCCCCGAATAAAGTGCTATTTTAGCCGGGCTTTTTTTGCTTTATTGCAATACTATGACGTACTCGACCATAACGGGACTCGGCTTTTATGTCCCCGACAATATTGTAACCAACGATGACCTGACGCAATACATGGAAACCTCGGATGCCTGGATCCGTGAGCGTACCGGTATACAGCAACGGCGTTATTTCACCTACGGAAAAGATACGAATGCCAGTATGGCAACGGCGGCTTCCCGCATGGCCATCGAACGGGCTGGCATTGAGGCGTCGGCCATTGATCTGATCGTTTATGCGACCATCACACCGGATTATTTTTTTCCGGGTTCTGCCTTCCTCATGCAGCGCGAACTCGGGCTGGATGGTATCGGGGTGATTGATATCCGCAACCAGTGTTCCGGCTTCGTCTATGCTCTTTCCATTGCCGACCAGTTTATCCGGACCGGCATGTATAAAAACGTTCTGATTGTCGGCTCCGAAATTCAGTCGTCCTGGATCAACAAAAGTACCGAAGGCCGGAATGTGGCCGTTATTTTCGGCGATGGTGCCGGTGCTGCCGTAGTGCAGGCCTCCACTGATCCGGAGCATCGTGTACTGTCAACGCACCTGCATGCCGACGGCCGGTATGCCGAAGAGTTGTATGTCAAAGACCCGGGCAGCAGCCGTCCGGGCCGTGCGGTCACCAAAGACATGCTGGATGAGGGCGGTATTGATGTGATTATGAACGGCAACGCAGTGTTTAAACATGCCGTTGTCCGCTTTTCGGAGGTAATCAATGAAAGCCTGAAAGCCAACGGGTACTCGGCAAGTGATATTTCTTTACTGGTTCCGCACCAGGCCAACATCCGGATTTCGGACTATGTCCGCCAGCAGATGAATCTGCCCGAAGAAAAGGTAATGAGTAACATTCACCTGTATGGCAACACAACGGCCGCTTCCATTCCGATTGCATTGACAGAAGCCTGGGAACAGGGACGCGTGAAACCCGGTGACCTTGTTTGTCTTGCCGCGTTCGGCAGCGGCTTTACCTGGGCCTCAGCGCTGATAAAATGGTAGAATGACTGAGTGATTGAATTGAAAAACGCACTAAATCATTCAATCACTCAATCATTTGAATCACTGTCAATAATTACCGATCGAAAGCATAACCAGCGTACAGGCTTCGACAGGTTCGATACCCTCCTTTTTCAGTTGCTGCTCAAACTCAGGATTTTCTGCACCGGGATTAAAAATAACCCGCCGTGGTTTTAACGCTTTAATATAGTCATAATACTGCGGCTGGTTGCGGGGCCCGACGTACATGGTCACCGTATCTATTCCGGTCAGTACCGGCTGGCCGGTCTGAATGGCATTCCCGCGTATATGCCCCTGCCGTAAGCCCACCAGTTCGATGGCGTGCCCGTGGTTCAGCAAGCTGAGTGCGGCACGGTTTGCGTAGCGGTCCGGGTTTTCTGAAGCGCCCAGAATCAACGTCTTTTTATCTGTTAACATAGTTGTTCTTCCCCTATTTATTTACAATTACTCTGTTACCTTCACGAAACAATAGCGTCTTTTATAAGAAACAGATTAATTCTTTTTTTGATTTTTACTTTCTTATGCGGCACCTTTTGTTTATCTTTTCTTCAAATTAGTTCAATAACCAACTATGTCCATTTAAATGAACTTTTTTGCTAGCATGAGCGACATAAAACGATTCATCTATTAAATTAGCAGCAATGCTTAACCTTTTCCTCAGTATTTTGTTTAAGTTTATATAAACAAACAGGTATCCTACTCAATCTATTTCACTTCTACTTTTTTGTGAAAAATGAATGACAAAAAGAATCAAAGTTACTGGAATGAGAAGTGGGTAACCATTCCGTTTGATATTGTTGAAAACCCTCCCCATTACGAGGTTTCCAACTACGGCCGGATCCGGAGTTTCCAATCCGGTGCCGTACAGGGGACTATTATTAAAGGGTCGGTTATTCAGGGGTATCGTTCCTTAAACATTCGTTCACAAGGAAAAACGCTCAACCGTTATGTACACAAGCTGGTCGCCGAGTTTTTTGTAAAACGCCTGCAACCGGAGCACACTTTTGTAATCCACCTTGATCATGATAAGATGAACAACTACCATCTGAATCTGAAGTGGGTGTCAAAAGAAGAAATGATTGAGCACAACCGGAACAATCCAAATCTCAAGAACCGTCCCCAACCCCGTCAGACCAGTAATTACAAGCTGACGGAAACAAAGGTAAAAATCATTAAAAAGCTGCTGCGGAACGACAAAAACCGGCTTAAGATGATCGCCAAGCAGTTCGGAATTACGCATACCCAGCTCAACCGCATCCGTTCGGGAGAAAACTGGAAACACGTCACGATTGATGATTAGCACACAGAAAAGGGGATATCAGCCGATACCCCCTTTTCTGCAAACTACCGGTATGTTTTACTGAACCCTTACCGCCGGATAACTCCTTCCGGATGTTTTGAGAGGCTTCCACTCGTGCCGTTAGCCCGCTGGGCCAGTGGCAGCGTCACAAAAAACGACGTTCCTACATCTTCGGTGGTCTCAAACCAGATACTCCCGCCAACGTGTTCGATACCGCGCTTTGCAATCGCAAGTCCTAACCCGGAACCGTCTTTCTTTGTACTGAAGTTGGGCAGAAATACCTTTGCCCGGATGGACTCCGGAATCCCGGTTCCATTATCGTGAATCTCAATCTGAACTTCTTCTTCTGTAGTAAACAGCTTCAGTTCAATGCTTGGCTTACGCCCCTGAGGCACTGACTGAATACCGTTGATGATGAGGTTCGTAATGATACGGCCAGTCATCTGCCGGTCTCCGATAACCATGATCGGCCCCTGCATAATATCCTTGAAGATGTTATTGCGCTCGTCATCAGCATACAAATCAGCTGCTTTGTTCAGCACGGAGGTAATCTCAAACATTTCGTTTTTCGGGAGCGGCATTTTGGCCAGTTCCGAAAATGAAGCCGCAACTTCGCTGATGTTGTCGATCTGTTCCAGCAACGATTCAAAGGCATTCTTAATGATCCGCCGCGCCCGGCTATCTTCTTCGCCCACCGGCATTGTCCGCTGCAGATGCTGCAGCGTCAGTTTCATCGGCGTCAGCGGATTTTTAATTTCATGCGCAATCTGCTTGGCCATTTCACGCCATGCCGATTGCTTCTCGCTTACCGAAAGGGCCTGCTTGCTTTCCTCCAGCTTCACCAGCATCCGGTTGTATTCCCCGACCAGCAGCCCGATTTCGTCATCAGACTTCCAGTCGAGCGGCTCGTTGAGCTTGTCCAGGTTTGTCCGCCGGATTTTCTGGGTAATCAGCCGTAACGGGCCCGTCAGCGAGTTCGAAGCGATGTATGACAATATCAGAAACACGATAAACAGAATCATAAACACGTTCAGCGTGGAGGCTACCACCTCGCTCACCTGCTCATCGAGTTCCGGCTGCGCGTAGAAATACGGCACACTCAGTACACCCAGCAGACGGCCGTTGTAGGATTTGATGCCCGCGTACGCCGTGCGGTAATCCTTGCTGCCCAGCGATTCACTCAACAGTACCTGCTTTTCCTTGTTCTCAATCAGGTGAATGTAGGCAGCCGGATTAATGCGCTTTGACAGATGGCCGCTCTCATACATCAGCGGACGCGTCGACGTAAACAAAACACCCGTTGTGTCAAATACATTAATGTCTGTATCCACGTCTCTGGCAATCTTTTTCAGTTCTTCCTGAGCCGACTCCAGACTTCGTTTTCCCTGCTGGTATTCATCCAGATACGACAGGAAGTTGGAGGCAATGTTGCGTGTGTTGCTGATAAACGCCGTTTCCTGATTCGAAACATAATTTGAGGTAATTACCCCCAAAATGATCACCATCACCAGCAGCAGCGGCAGGAAAAAGGCAATGTTCAGCAGGATCTGAATCCGCGTTGAATAGTTGACACTGAAATGCGATATCTGATACCGGATGGCGTACGTCATGATTGCCACAATGACGGTCAGGACCAGAATCAGGAACAGAAAGGAAAAATTAGACAGAATGCTGCTGATCGGAAATTCCAGCGACGAGGTAACAATTGTCCGGCCGTTTTTACCCTGTAAACCAACGTGTTTATAGCCGTTCAGCGTTATCCCCTCATCGTAGA
Source organism: Arsenicibacter sp. (assembly GCA_965247375.1). Taxonomy (GTDB): domain Bacteria; phylum Bacteroidota; class Bacteroidia; order Cytophagales; family Spirosomataceae; genus Arsenicibacter. The sequence goes on along the minus strand of CBDFHU010000025.1, from coordinate 68,424 downwards.
GTTCAGGCCGTTCAAGCATCCATTGCGGCATTTTCCGGTCATAGTTATAGCTGCCCGTACTGTACATAATGGACTTCGGCGACCCACCGTAAATGACGTAGCTATAATCCTGACTCTCCGGCGACTGAATGAGTTTCTTGTCTACCAGTAATTCAAGATACACGTTTTTAGGGGTTTCATTCCGCAGCTTCAGATCCAGTACCAGCCGGCCGATCAGCGTGCTGTCAGGATCTTGCCCGTAGACGTCAATAAAGCCGATGTATTGCTTGATAATGTTATTGCCAACCTCGTTGATGAAGTATAACCCGTTATACTGCGTTTTGAACCGGTCTGTCCGGTAGGGGGCATCATATTCCTTATAATCCACCGCATTCGGCCGGTGTTCCAGCGGATTACCATCGGCGTCGAACGAAAGTACTTCTACGTCGTATTTCTCAAAATATTTCTCCAGATACGTACTTTTCACCCGATGCTGAATCCGTGCGCTACCAAGAATGGAATCCCGCCGGAATGACTTCCGGATTTCATAATCGACGGCAATCGCCCCCCGTGCCTTATCGAGCAGAAATTCGCCCAATACATCGTTTTCGGCAAGGAGCCGCGCCCCGAAATCCTTTTTCTGCGCTACATCCTTCCTGATTTCCTGCCGGTAAACAACATAAGCGGTTGTCAGGGCACAGATAAAAGCGGCAAAAAACAGATAAATCGAGGTTTGATACCGGAACGTGTATAAGATCCTCGGAAAACGTGTCAGGTAAAGAACAATGAAGTAAACGCCGTTCAGTACCCACACCAGCTCGGCAATCACACCGACCGCGTAGTATAATACTGCCGACAGTACAGTCCCGACCAGAAAAGCCAGCCAGCCCTGCCGCAGATCATTATTAAATCGGATAAACAGACTGGTCAGTAAATGCAGGGCCAGAAAATAGATCAGCGAAATACTGACAAACACCAGCAGACAGGCAATTTTCAGATGGGTAAAATGAATGCTCAATGAAATATCGAGCATATACTGCGACTTCTCGTAAATATTATTCAGTTCCGTGTAACACAGGTAAAACACTACGTAGCCGGCAATTACAGTGCTTACCGATACAAGAAGTTTCACCCAGTCATGCTGCCGGATCAGAAACCGGAAGGTGCGTGTCCGGTAATAATAGGCGATCATGTATAAGCCCAGAATAACAACCGCCAGCGCGTTCAGCAGCATGTCACTGAGCGAGGGCGCAATAACGGATGAGGCGTAAAACTTAGGGTTAAACAGATCCGTATCGATAAACAGGAACGGTACGCCGAAATACAGCATAACGCCCCGCAGCATCAGCAGGTAAGCCAGCAGGACAAAGAAACCGGCCTCAAACTGCCGTTTCCGGCCAAAGCGGATCATGAGCCGGATTACATACAGTCCCAGAAATAAGACTCCGAGCGTCGCCAGAATAACGGTATTAACCGGCGTAGTATGGTTACGGTAAGCCTGAATATGCGGCGGGGTTACTGAAAACAAAAAGACCGGCGAGTTATCGTAGATATTCTGGTACGGTTTGGCCTTCTGCATCGAAATGGCTTTAGGCTCAATCGGAAACAGGGTCGGATTGTATCCGGATTGCAGGTAGGTGTTGGTGTTATTATAATGGCGGTACACCATCACCAGCGAATAAATATCATACCGATGGCCGTTTTTAACGACTTTCTGGCGGCTGACAATGTATTTTCCCTGGTCAAAATTTACGAGCCCCGGGTGCGCGACATTGGCAATGAGCTCATATTCGGGTACAAAAATCTGGTCTGACCAATACAGTACTTTACCATCCTGAAAGATAAAATACGGATAACGCGTAGAAAAACTGAGATTCGAAAATGCAAAATCTTTCGTTTCTTTTACGCGGTCAGTCACCTGCATCAGTTCTTCAGTACTGATACGCAATTCCGTTTTAACCCGATCCTGAATAGCGGCAAGGTATTGCTCATCAGTAGCCCCGGGCGCATCCCTTTCTAAAAAAACATAGCAGAGTGCTGACAGAAAAACCATCAGCATTGCCAGGAAAAGAAATATATGTTTTTCGACTATTTTCACGATTCAGGATAAGAAGCTACCCGTGTAGCAGTAAAAATCGTGCCAGAAGGCGGTTTTTACATGGTCATATCGGTAACTTATACTGGCCGGTTTGTCAACCGTCTGTGTTTGACCGCTTATCAACCGTAAATCCCCTGCCTTCTTCACTCATCTCGTACCCGATTTCGGCCCCCAGCACGTAAAGAAGATGTTTTTTATCTATAATGATCCGGACGCCGTCTACGTTATACACTTCGTCGGAAGCACCGGGCAGATCAAAGCCAAGCAGCCAAGACGACCCGCAGCCACCGCCCCTTTATGCCAACACGGAGGCCGTATTCGGCAGGAATTTTCTGGGTCTGAAAAATATCAATTATCTGCGTGCGGGCATCGTCATGAAGCCGCACCGGCTGATCAAGTACAAACATGGTCCGTTTTCCGTTACGTTTTCCGGCTCCTGCCCCCGTTTCCGGCAATTTTAAGTCGTCCGGAGGCAAGGCCCTTTTTTCAAAGTTACCTAATTTTACGCACACATAACGAAACACAGAATGGAGCTGATTGCTGATTTGCTGAAGTTGATTGTCCCCGCGGCACTGGTTCTTTACGGCATGTATCTGACCGTGAAACTTTTGCTGGAACGGGAGGCTGACCGGCACAAAAACGAGACCAAAACAGAATACGTAAAAACGGTAATTCCGATCCGCCTGCAGGCTTACGAGCGTATGGTGCTTTTTCTGGAGCGCATCAGCCCGAATAATCTGCTGGTCCGGCTGAGCGGTAATGCGACCACAGTAATCGAGTTTCAGCAGCTGCTGCTGCAGGACATCCGGGATGAGTACAACCACAATCTGTCGCAGCAGATTTACATGAGTGATGCTGCCTGGGAGCATATTCAGACGGCAATGAATGAAGTCGTGACCCTGATCAATCAGGCATCAGGCAGTACATTACCGGATGCTCAGCCTATCGAACTGGCCAAAAAACTATTCGAACACATTATTCAGCAGGATAAACAGCCAACGGCAGCAGCACTGAAATTTGTCAAAGCCGAAATTCAGGAACAGTTTATCTGATTTTTTTAAGGTGATTCTTTCTGACAGGATTAGATGCTTAACAGAACGATCCTGTCAGGCATCTGAACCTGTCTTTTTTACTTTCTGCCCCGCTTTTCAGTAGCCGAAAACGTCGCGGGATATCGTCATCGCTTTCCTGAAAGCTGTCATATTCAGGTCAGGGAGCAGGTTATATTGTTGCAGTACCGGCAAAATGCCTTCTGTCGGCAGGTTCCCCGTCAGGTCGTCGGCTGCCATCGGGCAACCGCCGAATCCCCGCAACGCGCCGTCAATCCGCCGGATACCGGACCGGATAACGGCCTCTACTTTTGCCTCCGCTTCGCCGGGCAGCGCGTGCAGGTGCGCTCCGAACTCCACCGCCGGATGCTGCGTTATCAGGTGGGAAAATAAACGTTCTATCGCTTCCGGCGTTGCACTGCCGACCGTATCCGACGGCGCAATGATACGGATACCCAGATCTGTCAGCTGCTCCGTAAACAGGCTGACCACCTCCGGACTGTACGGATCACCGTATGGATTTCCGAAGCCCATCGACAGATAAATGACCAATTCTTTCTGCGCTTCCGTACACAGCTTCTGCATCGCCGCCACCTCAGTCAGCGCCTGTGCGATGGACTTATTGGTATTGCGCTGCTGAAAGGTTTCGGAGACCGACAACGGGAAACCGAGATAATGTACCCCCGACGAATGCAATGCCTGTTCTGCCCCGCGCAGGTTAGCCACAATAGCCAGCAGCTTCGTTGCGGTCGACGACAGGTCAAGGCCGGCCAGTACATCGGCCGTATCGGCCATCTGCGGAACAGCTTTCGGGGAGACAAAACTGCCGAAGTCAAGGGTATCAAACCCAACCTGCAGCAGTGTGTTCAGGTACTCAATTTTCAGGGTTGCAGGAACGGTATGTGCCAGACCCTGCATGGCATCCCGCGGGCACTCGATGAGTTTCATGACTCGTAGGGGTTACCTTTTTGTTGAAAACGAATTAAAGGCAGATTCAGTTTACCGTGACGATTGCTGCCGGCGTCTCTGAGAACCGAACCACATCCGGATTATTTCTGTTTTCATACAGGGCGTGGACTGTATACACCCCTTTCCACTTTAATTGTTCATTCATTACGAATGCTTTACCCGAATACCCTCGAACAAAAATTAGGTTTCGATAAAATACGCGAACTTTTGAAGCAATCCTGTGTCAGCACGCTGGGACAGGATTATGTAGATAAAATCCGCTTCACGGATAACCATCAACTCATCGATAAACTGCTGCGGCAAACGGCTGAATTTAAACAGATTGTTCAGTTTGAGCCGGACTTTCCGTCGTCAAACTACATCGATGTACGGGAGCAGCTGAAAAAGGCCCGCATCGAAGGTCTTGCGCTTACAGAAGAAGAGTTTTTTGATCTGAAACTGTCGCTGCGGACGATTCAGGATTGTCTGCGTTTTCTTGAAAAACGTTCGGAAAGTAACGAATACCCGTTTCTGCGGGAGCTGGCGGGACCGGTTACGGTTAACAAAGCGGTCAGCGAAGCCATCGAACGCGTCATTGATGACCGCGGGCATGTGCGTGATTCTGCCTCGCCGGAGCTGGCACGCATCCGCCGGCAGATCATTGCCGAACAAAATAACCTGCGTAAGCAACTGGATAGTATGCTGCGTATGGCCCGCCATAATGGATGGATTCCGGACGACCTCAGCCTGACTGTGCGCGGTGGCCGGCTGGTAATCCCGATAGCGGCCGAGCACAAGCGGAAAATCAAAGGGTTTGTCCACGATGAATCGTCAACCGGGCAGACAGTGTACCTCGAACCGGCCGAAGTATTTGAGGCCAACAACGAAATCCGCGAGCTGGAATATGAAGAGCGCCGGGAAGTGTTCCGGATTTTACAGGCACTGACCGATCAGCTCCGTCCCCATCTGGAAGACCTGAAGAAAGCCGTTAACTTTCTGGCGATGATTGATTTCATCCGCGCGAAAGCACGTCTGGCTAACCAGCTCGACGCCGGCATGCCGAAGGTCCATAACCGTCCGTTTGTTAACTGGACGGCGGCCCGACACCCGTTGCTGCACCTCTCGTTTCAGAAACAGGGCAAAAAGGTAATACCGCTTCAGGTGCGGCTCGATGAAAAACAACGGATTCTGATTATTTCCGGCCCGAATGCCGGTGGTAAGTCCGTTGCATTGAAAACCATTGGTCTGGTGCAGTTTATGCTGCAATGCGGCCTGCTGGTGCCGATGAATGACTTCTCGGAAATGGGCGTATTCCAGAATCTGTTTATCGATATCGGTGATGAGCAATCTCTTGAAAATGACCTGAGTACCTACAGCTCCCACCTGACGGCAATGAAGCAGTTCCTGGTTGGTGCGAACAAACGTTCGCTCTTCCTGATCGATGAGTTCGGTACCGGTACCGAACCGGGGCTTGGCGGCGCGATTGCAGAAGCTATTCTGGAAGACCTCAACAAGTCGGGAGCGTACGGCGTCATTAACACCCACTACACCAACCTGAAAGTATTCGCAGACAAAACGGATGGCCTCATTAACGGCGCCATGCGTTTCGATGGTGAGCACCTCGAGCCGCTCTACGAACTTGAAATGGGCCGGCCCGGCAGTTCATTTGCCTTTGAGATTGCCCGTAAAATCGGCCTGCCGAAAGGGGTTATCGACCGCGCCAAGGATAAGCTGGGTTCTCAGCAGGTGAGTTTCGAAAAGCTGTTGAAGGAGCTTGATATTGAAAAGCGCGTTTTTGCCGAGAAAAACATGGAGATCGGGATCAATCAGCGTAAAGTGGCCCAACAACTGGCTGAATATACCGCGCTGAAAACCCGTCTGGAAAATGAGCAGAAACAGCTGATCAACGAAGCAAAGCAGAAAGCGAAATCACTGGTACAGGAAGCGAACCAGCGGATTGAAAACACGATCCGTGAGATCAAGGAAAACAAGGCCGAAAAGGAAGCGACTAAAGCCGTCAGGCAGCAGTTAGAACAGTTTGAGACTAAAGAACTGAAACCGGAAGTAATTGCCGAAACTAAGCCTAAAGAGGAGTATGAACTGGCGGAAGGATCTATTGAGGTTGGCAACTACGTCCGGATTAAAGGACAGACAGCGGTCGGTCAGGTACTGGCCATCCGCGGCAAAGACGCCGAAATCGGTATCGGGGACCTGAAATCGAACATCAAGCTGAACCGCCTCGAAAAGCTCAGTAAAAAAGCCTACAAAGAGGCGACCGGCGAAGAGAACAAACCACGGATGCAGGGTGTCGACATGAACGAGAAGATGATGAACTTCAGCTTTAACCTCGACATCCGCGGCAAACGCGGCGAAGAAGCCCTCGGTGTGGTGGATCAGTTTATGAACGATGCACTGATGCTGGGTTACCCGGAACTCCGGATTGTTCATGGCAAGGGCGATGGCATCCTGCGAACGCTCGTCCGGAATCACCTGCGGACGTACAGGGAAGTCGCCCGCATGGCCGACGAACACGTCGACCGGGGAGGAGCCGGAGTGACGGTCGTACAAATGCGATAAACACAGATATAATGGTGGTACAGCGACAGGTTGTGCCACCATTTTTTATACAACTCCAAAAAAGCTATGGAATACAGACACTTAGGCGGCTCCGGCCTACAGGTTCCGGTGCTCAGCTTCGGAACGGCAACATTCGGCGGCGGAAATTCATTTTTTAAAGCCTGGGGCAGCACGCAGGCTGAAGAAGCAACCCGGCTCGTAGACATTTGTCTGGATGCCGGTCTCAATCTGTTTGATACCGCCGACGTATACTCGCAGGGGCTGTCCGAAGAAATTCTCGGCAAAGCCGTTGCCGGCAAACGGGACCGGCTGCTGATTTCGACTAAGGCAACATTTACGTTCGGCCAAGGCCCGAACAATCAGGGTTCTTCGCGTTTTCACCTCCTGCGGCAGGTCGAAGGCAGTCTGAAACGCCTCGGCACTGACTACATTGATCTATTCCACATGCACGGTTTCGACGGGGTTACGCCCGTTGATGAAACGCTGCGGACGCTGGATGATCTGGTACAAAGCGGTAAAATACGGTATCTGGCGGCCTCCAATTTTTCGGGCTGGCACCTGATGAAATCGCAGGCCGTTTCAGAAAAATACGGCTGGAACCGCTATGTGGCCCATCAGGTTTACTATTCACTGCTGAACCGTGAGTATGAATGGGAGCTGATGCCGCTGGGTCTCGACCAGAAAGTGGGCGCTATTGTCTGGTCACCGCTGGCGGCAGGTATGCTGGGTGGCAAGTACCGGCGTAATCAGCCAATGCCGGCCGATAGCCGGGTGGCGCAGGGCGGAAGCCCGATTCCGGCAGCGGTAGTCGATAGTGACCGCCTGTATACCATCATGGACGTTCTGGACGCGGTTGCGGAAGAAACCGGCAAAACGGTAGCCCAGGTCGCTCTGAACTGGGTACTGCAACGGCCAACTGTGTCGAGCATCATTATCGGTGCCCGGAATGAAGAACAGTTACAGCAAAACCTTGGCGTTGTGGGCTGGAAGCTAACAACTGAACAGGTGAAACGACTGGATCAGGCAAGTGATACGGCCCCGATCTACCCCTACTGGCATCAGCGCCAGAATCTGACACTCAATCCGCCGCCTTCGTTTTATTAACGTTTTCAGCGAAGCCTTCTCCGGAGGGCTTCGCTGAAAACGTCTGTCTGACAGCTAAACAAGCATAAAAGCAACGCATTGGTTACGCTATCCGGCGCTAATTAATCCCGATTGCGTAAGTATGCTTATGCAGAATCTGCTTCTTTTGTATTATTATTTATATTTAATCTAAATAAAAAAAGCATGATTCCCTGCAACTTTAAGCCCCTGCACATTGATCCTAAAATCGGGTACGTCCTTCTGTGCACTCATTGCCAGCACATTACAATCGGCTTCGGCATTATAACGGTCAGCCGGACACTTTCCGAATTCTACAAATTTGTGAACGATACGCATAGCTGTTACCAACATTATGTGGCAAGCGGACAAAACCCGAAGATCCGGAACATACCGTTCTGGCAACTCAGCGAATACAGTTGCCTGACGATGTCGTTAAACGATTTATCCCGGCTTGGGATGCTGCTCGATTTTGCCGTCGGGAAGCTGTACGTCGATCAGTTCATTTCAGCGTTACCGTCTAACCAGAACTGATGCGTGAACTTCATTTTCAGACCAATATTTCCTGTGCCTCCCAATTGCACCAAGCCATGTGCGGGCTGGCTTGTTTACAGGGACAGTATTGCCGGTTAAGTGTTGATCTGCATACAGAGCGACATGACCTGACCATCCGGTCGGGCACGCTTCACGCAGCCGATGTGCTGAATGCCCTTAAAGGTACCGGTATCCGGTGCGCTGTCCTTCACGAAAAAGAACTTGATGACTAGCCAACAGACGCAGAAACCCGGCCTTGGCCGGGTTTCTGCGTCTGTTGGCTGACAAGCGAATCGGTTTACCAGACGTGGGCCCGCTCCCTGACACGAATCAGATACAATCCGCCCAACGCATTCGAAACAAGGCTGATAAACGGAAAAATAAGAAATACCGCATTGCCTTGATGCTGAAAAATCGTATCCGCGGAAATAAACTGCACCAGTATGAAATACAGGATAAACCAGGTAACTCCGCTGATCATCATACTACCAAACCAACGGTTTATGGCCGGCCACGGATTTTCCCTGACGACCAGTAACAGAAAAAAGGCATTAATTGTCTGAACCACAAAAAACAGGGCGATTGACCGTAAAAAACAGCCTTCCAGATCGGACGCAACCGGGCAGCGTACCGGCCCTGCTAAAAACCACCAGCCCAATGTTAGTGGCAATGTCCACAACCACCGCCAGGGCTTTACCGTTTCAGAATATACCATAAGTATCAGCACCTGCGCCATGGTGAATGCAATCGGAAAAACAATAATGCCTCCCATTGCAAACAGCCAGCTAAACCAGTGAGCAATGACCGGTAAAAACACCCAGCGCAGATACATCGCAAGCTCCGATCCAGCCATCCCACGCAATCCAAACAGCGTTTTCATTTTCTTATTATTGTATTTTCAGAAATAATTGAAAATTATTTACCAAAAAGAAGGCCCTCCGGCCTGTTCCCTATTCACTTAAATGCTCCGGAAAAACGTCAGAAACTGCCCCATTAACCAGTTTTCTTCCGCTTTGATCACCGCATTCAGTGTATTGTCCGCAAATCCGACAACCTGGCTCAGATCGCCTACAATCTTCCGGAACGCTTCCGCTTCGGGCGTGTCAGTCTTCACTTTTTTCAGTTCCTCCAGTACATCTATTACCGGTGTAATTTCCCGCCGGCGGCGTTCTTTTGCCACCTGCCGGGCAATTTTCCAGACATCCTTCTCGGCCACATAATATTCCCGCCGGTCACCAGGTTTTAGTTGTTTGTATACCAACCCCCAATCCATCAGATCGCGCAGGTTCATGTTGGCGTTACCCCGTGAGATCTGAAGCTGCTCCATTACGGCATCCGTGTCAATCGGTTCCGGCGAAATCATCAGTAAGGCATGAATCTGTGCCATTGTGCGGTTGATCCCCCACTGCGTCGCCAGCGTACCCCATGTCTGGACAAATTTTGCCTTTGCTTCGTCGAACGTCATGGTGCAAATGAAACGCAACTTTCTGTACTTTCAAAAAATATTGAAAATTAAATTCGCAGTCTGCCGTATCTTTGTCCATGCACTATTTTGATCAGCTACTTGCCCTTCTTCAGACCGAGCGGGCCGAAGATCGCCGGCAGTATCAGCAGCTAACCGAAACGACTTCCATTATTGAGCGCCGTGCCGGCGGACTGGCCTGGTATCCGATTGCCATCCGTGGCTCGGAACTCGGCCGCGGCGATTACCTGACGATTGAGGCCGAACGCACCACGCATCAGGACATCCCGCACCAACTGCGCTTCGGTGTGCCGGCGGTGCTGTTCAGCAATTATAATCCGAAAGCCGACCGCGTTGAGGGCACCATCTCGCACCAGAGCGGCAATCGGGTCCGGCTTACGCTGCGTACCGATGAACTCCCCGATTGGGCCCGCGACGGCAAACTGGGTATCGAAGTGTTGTTTGATGACAACAGCTACGACGAAATGCAGCAGGCCATCAAACTGGCTAAGGTACGCCTTGAGTCGGATAAAGAACCGCTGGTCAAGATTCTGACCGGTCAGAAAGCTCCGACGTTCCGGCAACAAACCCCACCGCTCCACCTCCCGAAGCTGAACGTCAGCCAGCTCAGTGCCGTCGATAAAGCCCTGCTCGCCAATGAACTGGCTATTATTCACGGCCCGCCGGGCACCGGCAAAACCACGACACTGGTGCAGGTTATCAAGGCTCATATTCAGCGCGATCACACGCAGTTGCTGGTTGTGGCTCCCAGCAATACCGCTGTCGATCTACTCAGTGACAAGCTACATGCCGAGGGGCTTAACGTGGTCCGGATCGGCAATCCGGCACGGGTTTCAGACCGGCTCATGGCCCTGACCCTGGACCAGAAAATGGCGGAACATCCGTACATGAAAGACATCCGGAAGTCGAAAAAGCAGGCGAATGAGTTTAAAAACATGGCGCACAAATACAAGCGTCAGTTCGGAAAGGCTGAACGGGAGCAGCGGAAAGCGCTGTTTGATGAAGCACACCGGATTATGAAGGATGTGGAACAGACCGAACAATACATCATCGAGGATATTCTCGCCAGGGCACAGGTTATTACGGCAACGCTGGTTGGCGCCAACAACTACGTTATCCGCCAGCGCACCTACGACACGGTCGTCATTGACGAAGCCGGCCAGGCCCTCGAACCCGCCTGCTGGATACCGGTTCTGAAAGCCAACAAGGTAATACTGGCCGGCGATCACTGCCAGCTGCCCCCAACCATCAAATCACAGGAGACAGCCCAAAACGGACTGGCAACCACACTGCTCGAAAAATGTGTGGCACACCACCCGGAAGCCGTTTCGCTGCTGAACGTTCAGTACCGCATGCATGAGCACATTATGCGGTACTCAGGACAGGTCTTCTATGGAAATGCGCTGAACGCCCATGCGTCGGTGGCGGGACATCTGATTACGGAAGGTGATCAGCCTGTGCAGTTTATCGATACTGCCGGATGTGGCTTTGACGAAAAACAGGAAGGAACCAGTTCAACCAATCCGGAAGAAGCCGCTTTGCTATTCCGGCACTTAACCCAGCTGACCGCCGGTCTGGCCGGTACGTATCCCCCTGAGCGTTTTCCGACAGTTGCCATTATTTCGCCGTATAAGCAGCAAATCAGTATTCTGAATAATTTACTGGATCAATCTGCGGATTTACAGCCTTACCGGCACACCGTTTCCGTCAACACCATCGACAGCTTTCAGGGGCAGGAACGCGATATTGTCTATATTTCAATGACCCGCAGCAACGCAAACAGTGAGATTGGCTTTTTATCAGACATCCGGCGGATGAATGTTGCGATGACCCGTGCCCGCAAAAAGCTGATTATTATCGGGGATAGTGCTACTCTCTCAGTGCTGCCCTTTTACAGTAACTTTATTACATACGCAGAAACGATACAGGGGTATCAAAGCGCCTGGGAATGGATGTAATTACGATATGCCTGACGCTTTGCGGCAAAACTCCTCAATCAGGTTCTGCCAGCCGGGGTAATTGCCGGGCTTGGGCCAGCACCACCTGACACCCAACTCCTCAAGTTCGTGAGGAGTTGGCATAACCAGATCATCGCCGAGCCAGCCGATCGGTATCCGCTTTAAAAACGGGATAAGCCGTAAGGTCTGCGTCAGTTCATACCCGTTCATACCATCCAGCTGATAGTCAATTACAATAAACTGAGGTGGCCGGTGCAGGCTGCTGACGTGCTCCAGTATACTCAGACAATCCGGAAAAATGAGTAACTGGCAAGGATTTTCGATACGTGTCATGGCCTGTTGCATGAAAATCGCATCCTTATCCAATTGATCAACCACCCAAATCAAAGGCAAAAGTCTCTCCATAGTTTCCCGTTTTGTTCACGTATCTGACACTTTCTTTTTACGAAGTTGCTGCCAGTTGATGATTTGTTCAACTGATGAAGTAATGGATTGTTCTTTTTCCGTTACAAAAACTACTAAATCACCAAAGTTAGCAGAGTTGTTTAAAGGGTAAAAAATCACGCGCTTCCCCAGGTCAGGTTCCGGGATTGTCAGCTTCGGGCAATAATAAGACCGCTGTATACGTTAGACTTGTAAGATAACCAGAGAGCTAAAGGTTATGCCGTCTGTGGCGGGGCTCCAGTACGAAGCGTATTGGAGCTATTTTTTTTCTTCACCCTCGTTTTCCGCCTGTTGATGGTAAAAATAACGGCCGGCTGCCTTTACCGGATAGTGCCTTGTCCGGGCATGTTTCATTCTGTTATTTACCATGAAAAAACTTTTGATTCTCCCTGCCCTTCTCCTGCTGGGGAACGTCTTCGCGCAAAAAAATCCGGAAGAAAAAGCAGGCTGGAAACTCGGCGCACAAGCCTATTCATTCCGGTTATTCCCGTTTGCTGAAGCCCTCCGCAAAATTGACAGCTGTGGTCTGAAATACGTTGAAGCGTTTCCGGGACAGACCATCGGCGGAGGCATCGACGGCAAAATGGACTTTAAGATGAGTCCGGCCACCCGCGATGCCGTTAAGAAAATGATTAAGGATAAAGGGTTGACCATTTCTGCGTACGGTGTGGTTAATGCGCCTACGGAAGAGGACTGGAAACAACTGTTTGAGTTTGCCAAAGCATTGGGTATCCCGAACATCAATACCGAACCGAATAAGAATCAGATGCCCTATATCATTCGTCTGGCAGATGAATATAAAATCAATGTGGCCATCCATAATCACCCGAAACCTACCAAATACTGGCATCCGGACTCGGTTCTGGCCGTAATCGGCAACAGCAAATACGTGGGTGCCTGTGCAGACATCGGCCACTGGGTACGCTCAGGTCTGAATCCGGTAGAGTGCCTGAAAAAATACGAAGGGCACATTCTCGGCCTTCATTTCAAGGATGTGAAAAAAGATACACCTGACGGCAAATACCATGATGTAATCTGGGGAACCGGCGACTGCGATATCCCTGCCGTTCTGACCGAACTGAAGCGGCAGAAATTTAAAGGTCCGCTCTCGGCCGAATATGAATATCACTGGGAAAATAACGGCCCTGAAATTGCCGAAAGCGCCAAAGCATTCCGCAAAATCTATAGCGGCAAGTAAGTTTCGGGCGGTTCAGGCCGCTGTGCAGTAGTACAAACCGGTTAATATAACTGGTAACTGTTATTTTCGTAGCCGGATATGAGTTATGCCCTGAAGAGGCCGGCTTATATCCGGCTTTTTTCCTGAACAACTGATACAACCCAAACAGCCATGATGCCAAACCCCTTTCCGCTTTTCCGCCCGGCGCCCAATCTGACCGAATTCAGGAACCTGACCGCCATTGAAAGTACCCGCCACGGCGGTGTTAGTCCGGCGCCCTTTGCCTCCCTGAATGTCGGATACAATACACCAGACTCAGAAGAAAACGTAACTGAAAACCGGCTGCGTCTGTATACTGAGCTCGGCATTCTGCCGGATCAGGTAGCGACTTCACACCAGGTGCACGGGATTGACGTACTGGTAGCCGAAACACCCGGGCGGTATAGCGGCTATGATGCGTTGATTACCAATACACCAGATGTATTTGTTGGGGTCAGTGTAGCTGACTGCACACCGATTCTGGTGTATGACGCCCACAATCAGGCCGTTGCAGCCATTCATGCGGGTTGGCGCGGAACGGTCGGCGGCGTGGTTACCGCAGCCCTGCAAGCGATGAGCGCCAGCTTTAACACGCGCCCGGCCGATTGTTATGCCTATGTCGGTACCTGCATTGATGAAACCTCATTTGAAGTAGGCGCCGAAGTCGCTGCGCAGTTTGCTCCGGCATTTAAACGGCTTGATGCCTATACTGAAACCTGGTTTGTCAACCTGAAATCGGCCAACGTTCATCAGCTGACCAACTTCGGGATTCCGTCTTCCCAAATCGGCATTTCTTCTTTCTCAACCGTCCTCAACAATGAAGACTATTATTCGCACCGGCTTGAAAAAGGGCAAACCGGACGCATGATGGCATTAATTGGTGTAAAATCCTGAACAATTCCGGACCTATGTTGTTAAGTTATCACTGCGACACTTACGTAGCAGACTAACTCAACAATGTTATGAACTTCTTGATCTGGATTTTAGTAGGGGCAATAGCCGGATGGCTGGCCGACCTGCTCTTTAAACGCTTTTCTTTTTCATTGCTTACGCAAATCCTGTTAGGGATTATCGGTGGTCTTGTTGGAGGCTGGATTTTCGGCAGCACATTTGCAACTGGTGCCAGTGGCTTCCTTGACCGTGTACTGACGGCATTTGTCGGTGCAGTCGTTATTCTCGGTATCGCAGCGCTGATCAAAGGCAGCCGGCGATCAGTATAGGTACAGATAGATAGTATATAAAAAAGGGCTGATGATCAGCCCTTTTTTTGTTACTTATTTTTTACCAGCCACCCCAGTGCCCAGATGACCACGGCACAGATTGCCAGCCCGCCGGACTCTCTGGCCAGTTCAATGTTTATGGTTTTCATACCCATCGAATCAAGCAGGAAACCTTCAAAAACCGGCGGCCATTGCTGCCAGGCAGCTACGGCATAAACCAGCCCGATAACCCCATAGAGCCAGATCGGTCCCGTTTTAAAGTAAGCCAGTATACAGGCTCCTACCCCGATCAGGTAAATCGGGATCCATACTTCCGGATCCGGATCATTATACTGAAAGGCGGCAAAAAGCAGGAATATCAGGGCAAAAAATACGGCGGTCAGTTTTCTCATGGTTACGTCCGGGTTATTTATCACAATATTGCGCAATGGCGTCGACGGCGTCGGCATAGCCAAGCTGACGGGCCTGTTTCAGGCTCAGGCAACCGGCCTCCTTTTCATTATTGATCATCTGCGCCACGCCCAATGCATAAAAAGCTTTCCCGAAGCGGGAATCTACTTCCACGGCTTTCCTGAAATCATTCATAGCATCTGCCAGATTCTTCTGCTGAAACAGAATATTACCACGGTTATAGAACGCCAGTGCATTCTTTCCGTTTTTAGCGACGGCCTGCGAAAAATCACTCAGCGCCGCTGTCTCCTGGTGCTGTAAGGCAAACAATTGGCCACGGTTCAGGTAAATATCCGAAATGGCCGTTGCGGCGGTATCCGGAGCCAGCCGGATTGCCTCCGAATAATCTTTCAATGCTTCGTTCTGTTCGTTTTGCGCCATTTTAAGCAGCGCCCGGTTGTAGTAAGGACGGTAAAACTCCGGTTCAAGCTTGATTGCCTGTTCGTAGTCCAGCAAGGCATTACTGTATTCTTTCAGCTCAAAATAGGCTACTCCCCGCGTATTAAAGGCTTCGGCATTTTCAGGATCTGCGTTAACAGCCATGTTCAACGGCTCAATAGCCTCCCTGAATTTTCCGTCTTTCATTAAGCTACGTCCCTGCTCAAGTTCCTTTTCTGACGATGTACAGCCCGTAAAAGCCAGAAAAGTGCAGACAGCAATAAAAATTTTTAGTTGTTTCATTACGCTTATAATCAATAAAATACAGCCTGAACGGCTTTTTTCTGCACTAAATTACCGCACAAAACTACATCCGACATTTGGATTCTCTTAACAAATACCTAATTTTGCACCCGGCAAATCGGTGCTACCAGCTCCTACTGAATCCCCCAGGTCTTGACCGAAGCAAGGGTAGGTAGTTGTAGCGGTGAGACACTTGATTTGCCTTTTTTTATGTGCTTTTACAAACAACGCACATCTTCTCCGTAATTTGCCTGCTCAATCGTTTTTTTAACAATGTTTTAAGCAGCCGGCTCTGTCAGCCGCTTTCCAACATAATTAGTACACATTCCAGCCCTATACATTCATGCTCGAAAATCTTACGCAGACCTTTCAGCAAGCATTCGGGACTACCCCCACTCTACAGATTGCCTCTCCGGGCCGTGTTAACCTGATTGGCGAACATACTGATTACAACGAAGGGTTTGTGCTACCCGCCGCCATCGACAAAGCCATTTTTCTGGCCGTCAGCCCGCGGCAGGATCAGGAACTTCACTTCTTTGCCGCTGATCTGAATGAATCGTATACGGGTCATACCGATCAGTTGACACAGACTGATTCCTGGCCGGATTACCTGCTGGGGGTTATCCAGCAGTTTCAGCTGGCCGGCCTGACCGTCGGCGGGTTCAACTGTGCGTTCGGCGGCACCATTCCGATCGGGGCCGGCCTGTCATCTTCGGCAGCCCTGGAAAACGGCGTCGGCTTTGCTATCAATGAGTTATTTAGCCTCGGTGTTGAGCGGCTCGACTTGCTGAAAATGAGCCAGCGGGCCGAAAATAATTTTGTCGGCCTCAAGTGCGGTATCATGGATATGTTTGCCAGTATGATGGGGAAAGCCGGTAATGTGATCCGGCTGGACTGCCGTTCGCTGGATTTTGCCTATGCGCCGTTAAAAATGGAAGGTTTCCGGATCGTTTTGTGCGATACGCAGGTTAAACACTCACTGGCGTCATCGGAATACAACACCCGCCGCGAAGAGTGCGAGGCCGGCGTACGGATTTTACAGGCCGCTTACGGCGATGCTATTAAGAGCCTCCGCGATGCTACAATGGAGATGCTCGACACGCAGTTGAAAGAGCAGCATCCGTTGCTGTACCGCCGTTGTGCCTATATTGTGCAGGAGAACGACCGGCTGCTAACCGGCTATACTGATCTGGAAGCGGGCGATGTAGAGGCATTCGGCCAGAAAATGTACGGATCCCACGAAGGCCTCAGCAAATGGTATGAAGTCAGCTGTGAAGAGCTTGACATCCTTGTCGACATTGCCCGTACGCAACGCGGCGTGCTGGGTGCCCGGATGATGGGCGGCGGCTTTGGCGGCTGTACCATTAACCTTGTTCGGGAAGAAGCACTGGACGCCTTTAAGGAAGCCATTACGGAGCAGTATCAGGCCAAAACTGGCCAGTTGCCGCTGATTTATATCTGCAAAATTGAGGATGGCACTCGTGTGGTGGCCTGACCGCGTTTTGATTGCGAAACCGATTCTTTAATTTTGCTCCCTGTAAGCCAAATACCCGTGTATTTGGATCCAGGTTTTAATCATTCGGACGTGGAGGTCCGATATACAGACCATGAAATTTTTTATTGACACGGCTAACCTCGCCGAAATCCGCGAAGCGCAGGATCTGGGCGTCCTTGACGGGGTAACAACGAACCCGTCGCTCATGGCTAAAGAAGGCATTACCGGCAAGGATAATGTCATGCGCCACTACAAACAAATTTGTGACATCGTTGAAGGCGATGTGAGCGCTGAGGTAATCGGCACTACATTCGACGAAATGATCAGCGAAGGAGAAGAACTGGCCGAGCTGGATGAGAAAATTGTCGTGAAAGTTCCGATGATTAAGGATGGTGTAAAAGCCATTAAATATTTCTCGGAAAAAGGCATCCGGACCAACTGTACGCTGATCTTCTCAGCAGGCCAGGCTTTACTGGCTGCGAAAGCCGGCGCCACCTATGTATCCCCGTTCGTTGGCCGTCTGGACGACGTCTCAACGGATGGTGTTGCTCTGATCGAGCAAATTGTTACGATTTACCGCAATTACGGCTATACAACGGAAGTACTGGCAGCATCAATCCGCCACCCGATGCACATTATTCAGTGTGCTGAAGTAGGTGCTGATGTGATGACTGGTCCACTGAGCGCTATCACAGCCCTGCTGAACCACCCGTTGACTGACATTGGTCTGGCTAAGTTCCTGGCTGACCACAAAAAAGCTTCGTCTAAGTAATTTGCCGGCATACAGCGTCGTTATCGGTGCTGTATGTCCTTTCCCGACTCATTCGCTATGTTTAACACAGAACCCGTTCTAAGTCTCGATCATGCTGATATCTATCAGGGGCCAAAGCTGATCCTTGGTGATCTCAGTTTCTCTATTCACAAAGGTGAGTTTGTTTACCTGATCGGGCGAACGGGCAGTGGAAAAACGTCGCTTCTGAAAACCTTGTACGCCGACCTGTACCTTCAGGGCGGTAAGGGGTTCGTTGCCGGTTTTGCGCTTGATAAGCTTAAACCGAAAGACGTACCTTTTCTGCGCCGGAAAATCGGTATCGTGTTTCAGGATTTTCAGTTGTTTTTTGACCGGAATGTGGAAGAAAACCTGCTTTTCGTGCTGAAAGCAACGGGCTGGACGGATAAAACAAAAATGAAGAACCGCGTCGCTGATGTATTGATGCAGGTAGGTCTGGGTACGGCTCAGAAAAAAATGCCGCATCAGATGTCAGGTGGTGAGCAGCAGCGGGTCGTTATTGCCCGCGCCATGCTGAATGAGCCGCAGATACTGATTGCCGATGAACCGACCGGTAACCTTGATCCGGCCGTTTCTGATCAGATTATGCAGGTTTTTCAGGCGATCAATAATGCAGGAACGGCCATGCTTATGGCCACGCACAACTACGATCTGCTCAAAAAATATCCTGCACGGACCCTACGGGTCAACGATGGTAAGATCAGCGAAGTAATCGGGGGAAGTTTCTAGTTATTCTGTTTCACGCAGGAGGCTGGTGAAGCAGTTACAGTGGTGGCACGACTACTTTAAGTCGTGCCACCACTTTTTTATTTCGCCTTGAGATAGGCAAACGGAATGATCACCTCTTCAAGCGACACCCCGCCGTGCTGGAAGGTATCGCGGTAATAATTCACGTAATAGTTGTAATTGTTCGGATACGCAAAGAAGTAGTCTTCAAGCGTGAATACATAAGCAGTGGATACGTGCAGTTTCGGCAGGAAGAACCGTTCCGGTTTCCGGCAAACCAATACGTGGCTTTCATCGAAGCCCAGGTTTTTGCCTTGCTTATACCGCAGGTTGGTATTGGTTTCGCGGTAACCAACGATTTTGGCCGGCTTCTGCACCCGGATCATACCGTGGTCAGTGGTCACAATCAGACGCCCTCCCTTATCCGAAATTTTCCGTACCAGTTCATACAGTGGTGAGTGCAGGAACCACGAGCGGGTGATACTCCGGTAAGCGGCCTCATCCGGCGCCAGTTCCTTGATCATCGCCATATCCGTACGGGCATGGGAGAGCATATCCACAAAGTTGTACACAACCACGTTCAGCTGATTCTGCATCAGGTTATTAAAGTTATCGACCAGCGATTTCCCCTGATTGGTATTCAGAATCTTGTTGTACGAGAACTTAATATTGAGCCGTGACCGCTCCAGCTGACGGCGCAGGAACTCATCTTCATGGTTGTTGAGTCCTTCTTCGTCATTTTCGTCATTCACCCAGATGTCTGAATGATGCTTTTCCATTTCGCTCGGCATCATACCCGAGAAAATGGCATTCCGCGCAAAACCGGTTGTTGTCGGCAGAATAGAGTAGTACGACGATTCTTCTTCAACCGTGAAGAAGTCGGACAGAATCGGCTCAATTACCTTCCACTGGTCATACCGCAGGTTATCAATCAGGATAAAAAACAACGGTGAATTCTGCTCCAGCAGCGGGAATACCTTTTTCCGCATCAGCTGGTTCGACAGTACCGGCTTATCCGCTTTCGGGTCGTTGAGCCAGTCTTCGTAATTGTCCTCCAGAAATTTACAGAAGTTAGAGTTGGCTTCACTCTTCTGCATGTTCAGGACCTCTACCATGCTGCGATCCTGCGCACCATCGAGTTCCAGCTCCCAGTAAATGAGCTTCTTATAAATTTCGGCCCACTCATTGAAATCAATCCGGTCGTTATATTGCATAGCAATATTCCGGAAGTCCTGTTGGTAGCTAATGTTGGTCCGTTCGGTAACCAGCCGTTTGTTGTCGAGATTTTTCTTCAGCGACAGCAGCAACTGATTCGGATTTATGGGCTTAATCAGGTAGTCAGCGATTTTTGCCCCAATCGCCTCCTCCATGATGTGTTCCTCTTCACTTTTGGTAATCATGACCACCGGCATATTCGGACGCATCTGCTTGATCTGCGCCAGGGTCTCAAGACCCGTCATACCCGGCATCATTTCGTCCAGTAAGACTAAGTCATATTTTTCCTGTTCGACCTGTTCGAGGGCATCAGCGCCGCTGTTTACAGGAGTCACCTGGTAGCCTTTATTTTTCAGAAAAAGGATATGGGGTTTAAGCAGATCGATTTCGTCGTCTGCCCAAAGGATCGAATAATTTTGCATAATCAATTTATTAAAATGGACTTGTCGTCGTCAGTTGAGTACGTATCTGTTAAACCTCTAACGCGCCACAGTGTTTGAATGGTTTATTTTTAACTTTCTTTAACAGTCTGAAAAACAATGGAAACCGACGTTTCAAGGTCTGTTAGCGACTGAATATCAACCGGTGAGATACCTGCCAGGCGGGCTGCCTCCTGATACACAGCGACCGGTGGAATACCGGCCGCCCGCCACGATTTTAAGGCGGTACTGCCTGCTGATTTGGCTAATTTCCGGCCATCAGCGTCCTGCACAAGCGGATGGTGCCACACCTTCGCGTCCGGAAACGCGCTCATTTTTGGGTTTGCCGGTAGCAGCAGTCCGGCCAGATAGGCCTGCATGCGGGTAGAGTGTCTCAGGTCTTCGCCCCTGACAAGGTGAGTCACTCCAAAATATACATCGTCGGTTAGGGAGGCTACCTGGTAGGCCGGAACCCCGTCGCGTCGTCGCACCACAAAATCGGTCTCCTCTTCCAGACGCCACAACGGGGCCTCATCCACACGAATCCGCCACGCCGTTTCCGGTGCATCCAGGGCAGCCCCCGTTACCCGACAATCGGTTGGATAACGGTTTCCATAGGCCTGTAATTGCTTTCTGGATAGTAAGGAGGCAAAAATTTTTCCAGTGGCCCGTAAGGCCTGTAACTGCTGCCCGTACAAATCCCGTCGGTGCACCTGCGACCACCGGGCGTCAAAATCGTCCGGTCCGGCAGGACCCAGATCATAGGAAAGTCCCAGATAATCAATGCAGTCGAATACATCCCGGATATATTCCGGCCGTTTCCGGTCAGCATCCAGATCGTCGATCCGGAGCAAAATCCGGGCATTCAGTTGCCGGGCCAGCACGTAATTCAGTACCAGATTGATGCCATTCCCCAAATGCAGGAATCCGGAGGGCGTCGGCGCAAAACGAAAAAGCAGGTGCTGGTCAGTCATACACGGTAAACACGCTCCGGTGCCGGTTTTACCCTACCACCCGTTGCAGATCACCGGGTGTATCAATACCGTGGCTTTCCAGCTCCGTCTCGATAATCCGGATGCGGTACCCGTTTTCAATCCATCTGAGTTGCTCCAGTGCCTCGGCCCGTTCAAGCGACGACGGTGCCAGCCGGGTAATGCCGGCCAATACGTCTTTGCGGTAGGCATACAGGCCAATGTGTTTGTAATAAACATGGTTGTCCAGCCACCGGGTAGGTTCATGATTTCGCTGATACGGGATTGGTTGCCGGCTGAAATACAAGGCTTCCCGCATAACCGGGTCGCCGAACCGGCTCACCACCACCTTCGGTGAATTCGGGTCGAATAACGTTTGTTCGTCATGGATCTGTTTCACCAGTGTTGCCAGTTCCGTGGCACCGTCCAGAATCGAGGTCAGCAGATTAATCTGCTGCGGCAGAATAAACGGCTCGTCGCCCTGGATATTGACCACATAATCGACACCGGCCGTTTCATCACCCAGAATTTCCATAGCTTCCTGACAGCGATCCGTTCCGCTCTGATGTTCGGTTGACGTCATAACCACCTCACCGCCAAACCCTTGCACATGTAAAAAAATCCGGTCGTCGTCGGTAGCAACCACTACCCGACTGAGTGACGATGTCTTCAGCGCCTGTTCATACACGCGCTGTACCATGGTCTTGCCGTTAATATCTACTAAAGCCTTCCCCGGAAATCGTGTCGATCCGTACCGTGCCGGTATAATGCCAATATAGTTCATCCTGGTTATTTCGTTATACAGGCGGGTATCTTTCGGGATCTCCCGCTGTTTTTAGGGCAAAAAAACGGTTTTATCCCTATTTTTACACTTTGTTTACCCGCTACCCATGAATAAAAAATTAACATTCCGGTTGTTAGGTCTCCTTTTTCTGACCTGGTACCAAAGTCAGGCAGGCCGTTTTCCTGCTGACTCAATCGGTATTGAAAAGAAAGATGGTAAGGTGTTTATCCTGCACCGTGTCGAAGACGGACAAACCCTGTACGGCATTGCCCGCCGCTATAACAGTTCGGTTGAGACCATCCAGAGTGCTAACCCAACGCTTGGTGCCGGCCTGCAGTTTAATCAGGTGATCCGGATTCCGACGGCCATTTCTGTCCGGAAAGAGTCAAAAGCAGCATCGGCTGATAAAATTGACGAATCTGGTCTCTACAAACCGGAACCTAAACCAAAAAATGCAAAAGAGCAGGCAGACCTGGATGCAAAAGCGGCTCAGCGCATTGAAAAATCATTCCCGAAAACGCCGGGCATTCATATTGTAGAAGCCGGGCAGACACTGTATAGCCTGGCTGTCCGGTATGGTGTGCTACAGTCTGAAATCCGGACCTGGAATAACCTCAGCAATGACAATCTGAAAGCAGGTCAGGAACTGATTGTGTCGGAAAAAGCCTTTGCGGCGCGGCATGCGTCAGCACCAGCGGAAACAGTGGTAAAACCGGCAGTACCGAAGCCGGAGGCGGCAAAATCTGAACCAGCCAGACCGGAGCCCGTAAAGACGGAAACCCCGAAAACCGACGCTCCGAAGCCGGAACCCGGCAAAGCGGTAACGACCAAACCGGAATCGTCCAAACCTGCACTCGGCAAGCCCTCGCCGGTTGAGCCGACGATTTCGGCCGAAAAAACACCGGTACCCGCCTTACCATCGAAAGGCCGTCGTATTTCCGAAATCGGGATGGCCGATGTGATTGACCCCACAGATACCTCGCCGAAGCTCCTTGCGCTTCACCGCACGGCCCCGACCGGTACGCTGATCCAGGTCAGGAACGATATTAACAATACGTCGCTTTGGGTAAAGGTAATCGGTAAGCTGCCTGATACGGGGGTTAATGACCGGATTCTCATCAAACTCTCAGCGAGGGCATTTGAGAAACTTTCCCCGAACCAACAGCGTTTTCGGGCTGAGGTGTCTTACATGGCCCCTTAATGTCCGCTCAGACCTATTAGCTTATGGAAACTAAAGAAGAACGAATTGCCCGGCGACGCAAAGAACGTGATGCAAAATACATGGCTACATCCGGGTATAAGGTGTTCAGCGTTATGTTTACGATTGCCTATCCGTTCATTGCTCTTTTTACCGCCGTTTTTTCGGCTATCGTTGCCGTTTTCTCCACGATTTCCCGCGGTCTTGCCTGGGTAATCAGTGGCGGCCGGTCTCATTAAGCATGCATCCCGTATCCGACGAAATTATCGGCCTGCTGAATCAGAAAGTCATCCAGTACAACCAGCCTGCTTTCATTGACAAAGACCCGGTCAGTATCCCACATCAGTTTACGCGGAAGCAGGATATTGAGATTATGGGCTTCTGGGCCGCTATTCTGGCATGGGGGCAGCGGCCGGTTATCCTCAAAAAATCGCAGGAACTGATTACACGCATGGACGGTGCACCGTATGACTTCGTGCGGAATCATCAGGAAAGTGACCTGAAACGCTTTCTGGACTTCAAACACCGCACGTTCAATGCAACGGATGCGCTGTATTTCCTGCACTTTTTCCGGCAATATTACCAGCAGCACGACTCGCTCGAAGAGGCCTTCCTGCCGGACGATAGCAATGCACGAACCGTTGAGCCCCACCTGATCCTCTTCCATGACCGCTTCTGCGGCGGTTATGACCTTGATGACAGCTATTTTCCGGATCGTACACGGAAACATATTGCCACACCGGCCCGCAACTCAACCTGTAAACGCTTACTGATGTTCCTCCGCTGGATGGTCAGGCACGATAATGCCGGCGTTGACTTTGGTATCTGGACGCGCATTAAACCCCGCCAGTTAGTTATACCCATTGATGTGCATGTCGGGCGGGTGGCACGTACTTTCGGGTTGTTAACCAGGGAGCAATCTGACTGGAAAGCAGCGCTCGAACTCACGGATGTGCTTCGGCAACTTGATCCTGACGATCCGGTAAAGTTTGATTTTGCGCTGTTTGGCGCCGGTGTGGAGGGCGAATTTTAATCGCCTTTCTTAGCCCTTTTCTGCGTTTTTCTGAACAACTTCCTCTACTTTAGTGTCCTATATAACGACGCAGAATTTACAGCTTTATGGCATTTTCAATTACTCAACAACCCTTCGGTGCCTACACCGAATACGTCATTCAGTATACAGAAACCGGTGAAGGCCTGATTGTTGTACCCGGACACGGTGGTGTAATCCGCAAACTTGTTCTAAAAAAATCCGGTTCAGCTCCGACTCCGGATCAGCCCGACGGGTTGGTTTCACTACTGCGGGTGGCTGACAATCCCGAAGCATTAAGGGCCGACGAGGCCTATTCGAGTGCCTTGTTATTTCCGTTTCCGAGTCGGATCAAATATGGTATCTATCGCTTCGACGGTGAGGCCTATACCCTGCCGTTTAATGACTATGGCCACGATAATGCCATTCACGGTCTGGTGCACCCCAAGCCGTTTGAAATTGTCGGCCAGACCATTACCGGACAGGCTGCTTCGCTGACCCTGGCTTATATTTACACCGGTGAGGTGAATGGCTATCCGTTTCCGTTCCGGCTTGAAATGACTTACACACTGAGCCTTACTGAAGCAGGTACTCTCGTGTTCTCACTGGATTTCCGGGCGACTAATACCGGCATTACCCGTGCACCGATGGCCTTTGGCTGGCACCCGTATTTTACACTCAACAACGAGCCGGTTGACGGGATGAGCATTGAACTACCGACAGACACCTCTATCACACTCGACGAAGATCTGTTGCCGGTTGGCCGGAAGCCGTTTCCGTATACAGGCCCGCTTTCACTTTATGAAAAAAGCCTGGATAATGCCTTTCTGGTATTGCCTGAACAAACCGGTGCCGAAACGGTCCTTCAAGCACCGGCCATCAATACATCCTTACACGTCTGGCAGGATTCGTCCTTTCCGTATCTGGTCGTTTATACACCAGACCGCCGCGACAGCATTGCGATAGAACCCCTGACGGCCAACGTCAACGCATTCAATAACGGCGAGGGCTTACAGGTGCTGGAGCCAAATCAGTCAATGGCAGGCCATATTAAGGTGTGGTTGTCCTGAACTGAATAGTTAATGAATAATGTAAAATGTACAATGCGGTATTCAGAAGCCCGTCATACATTTTACATTATTCAGTTTACATTTTCTACAGGTCGAACTTAATCCCCTGTGCCAGCGGCAGGGTGTTTCCGTAGTTGATGGTATTGGTCTGGCGGCGCATATACGCTTTCCAGGCATCCGAGCCCGACTCCCGGCCACCGCCCGTTTCTTTTTCTCCCCCGAAAGCTCCTCCTATTTCAGCACCTGAGGTACCAATATTTACATTGGCAATGCCACAGTCTGAACCGGCAACCGACAGAAACTGCTCAGCCTCGCGCATATTCAGGGTAAAAATTGACGACGACAGTCCTTGTGGTACGCCATTTTGTAGAGCAATTGCCTCCTCAAGGGTCCGGTACTTCATTACATACAGAATCGGCGCGAACGTTTCACGCTGTACCACCGCCCAATGGTTTTCAGCTTCGGCAATGCACGGTTTAACGTAACAGCCGGACTCGAAGCCCGCACCGTCAACTACACCCGGCTGCACCACAAAGCGACCTCCCTGCGACCGGATTTCGTCAACTGCCGCCAGATAGCTCTGCACCGCCTGCTGATCAATTAATGGTCCTACATGGTTGACCTCATCCAGCGGGTTACCGATCCGCAGTTGCTGATAGGCACGCGCCAGCCGCTGTTTGACTTCCTCGTAAATACTTTCGTGAATGATCAGCCGGCGGGTGGTAGTACAACGCTGACCGGCCGTTCCGACTGCACCGAACACAATGGCAGGGATGGCGATATCGATATCGGCATGCTGGGAGACAATGATGGCGTTGTTGCCGCCCAGCTCCAGCAGGCTGCGGCCCATTCGTTCAGCCACGGCACTGCCGACGGCCTTGCCCATGCGCGTACTGCCTGTTGCTGACACCAGTGCCACCCTCGGGTCACGGGACAGCCATTCGCCGGTTTCGCGGCCACCGCTGATAAGACAGGAGACGCCTTCCGGCACTTCGTTATTCCGCAATACATCCTGGATGATCTGCTGGCAGGCCAGTGCCGTCAGCGGTGTTTTCTCCGACGGTTTCCAGACGCATACATCTCCGCATACCCAGGCAATCATGGCATTCCAGGACCAGACCGCCACCGGAAAATTAAATGCCGAAATTACCCCGACTACACCCAGCGGATGCCATTGCTCATACATCCGGTGCGCCGGCCGCTCTGAATGCATGGTCAGGCCGTACAGCTGCCGGGACAGTCCGACCGCAAAATCGCAGATATCAATAATTTCCTGCACCTCGCCCAGCCCCTCCTGAAGCGATTTGCCCATTTCGTAGCTCACAAGCGTTCCCAGTTCTTTTTTATAGATCCGGAACTGATCGCCCATTTGTCGTACAATATCACCGCGTTTCGGTGCCGGCCAGCGCCGCCAGTCCTGAAAAGCGGCCTGCGCAGTGTCTATAACTTTATCATAATCACTGCGGGTCGAGGTATAAACCCGCGCAATGAGCTGGCCGTCGGCCGGTGAATACGATTCAATGGTTCGTTCTGATGATTCGTTGTGCCAGAAAATCTGGCCGGTGCTTGTTCCGGGTTTTATTCCCTGCACCGGAAGTGGTAAGATCGATTGCATAAACTCGTTTTGTTTACTCCATTCCGCAATAATAACGGGCTTTTGGGTATAAGCTTACCAATTTTTCGTTTTTTTGAGGAAATAGCAAATCCTCATTCCAACCCTTATTGTATGTCATTCCGTCGTTTTCCTACGTACGCTGAACTGTCGCAACATGCCGCCGAACACATTGCGGCCCTTCTGAAACGTAAACCGGACGCCCTCATTTGCCTGGCTTCCGGCGCTACGCCCATCGGTACCTTTCACCAGTTGGTTGACCTGGCGCAGACGGGCCACGCCAACCTGAACCAGTGTTCGTTTATCGGCCTCGACGAATGGGTCGGCATGGGACCGGATGATAACGGAAGCTGCTCGTACCACCTTTACCATGACCTGTTCATTCCGCTCGGCATTCCGGCGGAACGGATTCATTATTTCAATGCGAAAGCGGATGATTTAGCGGCTGAATGCCGCCGGATTGATGCAGCCATTGCTGCTCACGGCGGGCTGGATTTGCTGCTGGTAGGCATCGGCCTGAACGGACACATTGCTCTGAACGAGCCGGGTACGCCGTTTTCCAATTACTGCCACGTAATTGACCTGCACGAAACAACGATTACTGTCGGGCAGAAGTACTTCACCAAACCAACACCGCTGACTAAAGGAATTACGATTGGTTTGCAGCACCTGACGGACGCTAAAGAGGTTATTTTAATGGCCAACGGACAGGGGAAGGCAGCGGCTATTCATCAGGCACTGACCGCACCGGTGTCAACGGACTTTCCGGCCACCATTATTCAGCGACATCCGAATGCGCATGTCTGGGTAGATGAAGCAGCCGGTGCCCTGATGTAAAAAGCAAAACCCGGACGGGCTGAAACCTGTCCGGGTTTTTCGTAAACCATTCCGGTTATTGCCGGAGAATCTTCACCACTTTTACGGCTGAACCCGACTTTACCAGAAGCAGGTACATGCCGGCCTGACGGCCCAACCGGATCGTCTTGCGCTCGACCGGTGCCGGTTTCTGAATCTGTTCGTCAAAGCGCACATTGCCCTGCGCATCAGTCAGGTACAGGCTGACCGCATTTTTGCCTGTGCTTTCCAGCTCCACCTCTACTTCCTCACTGAGTGTCGGGTTACCGAGCACCTTCACATTGACAAAATCCGCAATGCCGGAACCTTCGCGTCCGCCTGCTGCGCAGACTGTGCGTGGATCCCACGTAAGCGTGACCGTATTTCCGTCCTGCCTTGCCCGCAAGGTATACGGGCTGACCTGAGAACTTTGATTCCGGATTAAGGTGACTATCGCCGGATCATCAATCGCCGACTGGCAGTTGGTAGTCCAGCCGGTAATACCGATTGACATGTATTCCAGCTTTGTGCCGGTACCACCTGTCGTTCTGAATTGAACGGCCCCTGTCTGACAGTTGTATGTTGGTGTCAGAAGTGCCAGCGGACTCCCGAGGGTTTCTGCCGGACTGGAACAACTATTACCTGTGGTTTCTGTATCTATGCTTGTCTTTGGTGTGGTAGTTGTGCTGGATGGCGGAGTAGAAGTGCAAGCCGCTTTCCAGTCCCAGATATACGTTATCACATTACTCGGATTAGCTGTAGTTCTTGCCTGTAGAACAAACGATCCTGCATCTTCAAATGGTTTAACAACATACGGCCCCACATTTGTCGTCCACCCGGATATGCCTACGGCTGAGTATTCAACCGGAGTACCATCACCTCCTGTTGACCGGAAGAAGAATTGACCGGAACTACAGCTATACGTAGGAGCAAGTAGTACAAGCGGGGCGCAAGCAGTGACAAACACAGTAGTACTGGCAACGGCGACACAACTACCTTGTGTCACTGTAACGGAGACAGGTGTAGTTCCTCCCGGTCGATAGCTGATACTTCTAGCCGTTTCGCCGCCGGTTGACCAGCGGACAGTAGCACCATCAGAAGTTATAACCGTTAAAATAGTGCTTGCGCCGGAACAAACCGTTGTGTTACCGGAGATTATTGCAGAAAGCGTTCCTGATAAACTTTTGACCTCGGTTAATTCACTACTTGCCGAGCAGCCCCCAACAAAAGCAACGTCTACCGTGTATTTCCCCTCTACAGTCGTCTCTACAAAATTATTCGTTGTATTTACTAAAAAACCGGCGGGACCACGAAATGTATATAACCGGGCTGCTGCGGTATGAATAGCCGTTAATGTTACTCTACTCTGGGCACATGATAATTGCCCGTTTACCTGGAGTGCTACTGTCGGACTATCAATATTTTGCGTAACATTAACTGAGGCCGTTGCGGTACACCCACTCTGGAAAACTACCTTTACTGAATAGCTTCCCGTCGTATTCGCAGTTACAGAATTCAGTGGTGGAGTTACCAATGTTGTTACGCCTGATGGTGATGTAAATTCGTAACGCGTAGCCGCTTCACTGTGTACAGCGGATAGTCTCACCGTCGGATTTGAACAGGAAAGTTGCCCGCTTGAACTCAGAGTTACGCCCGGTACAGACGTACTCGCTGCAACCTGAACCGTCGCTACGCCCACACATCCGTTTGCAAATGTTACTTCGACCTGATAAAATCCGGCGGTTGTTACATCCAGAATATTGGTTGGCGGCGAAACAAAGGCAACATAACCCGGTACGTTAGCGTTGGTGAACTTATAACTGGTCGCGGTTTCAGTATGCGTTACTGCAAGCTGTACCTTGGGCTGGGAACACGTAATTTGTCCGCTGACAGTCAGGCCTACCGTTGGTACAGCATTATTGGAGGTAATGGTTGCCGTTGCCGCTGCGGTACAACCACTGGCCGTCGATACCACTACACTGTAAGTTCCGCCGGTGTAACCCAAGGCCGTATTCAGGGCAAAGGTATTTAGTGTGCTGGTTTGCAGCAGAACACCGGCCGGATTGTAGAATGAATACAGATCGCCGCCTGTTGCAATGAGCGTACTGGTTCGGTTGGTACAGTTAAAGACCGTGTTTGTAGCCGTCAGAGTGGCATTCGGAACGGTATTATTGGCAATCACAAACGTACTGGCCGAAGCAGTACAGCCATACACATCGGTTACCCGTACCGTATAGGTGCCTGGCTGATTAACGGAAATCGTACCGGTTGTATTGGTTAATGTACTGCCGTTGATCGGAGAAAATGCGTAATTCACGCCACCACTGGCAAATAACGTAGCAGATGGCAATGAGCAGGTTAACACACTGGTTGATGTGCTCAGTGTTGCAACGGGTACCGCCGTTCCTACCTGTACCAATGCACTGGATTGTGCCGTACAATTCTGATTAGCCACAATCAGACTGTACGTACTCGTCGCAGCCGGTACTAACACGGCATTGAACGGCGTAGCCGCCGTGCCGGTACCAAAAATATTCGATGAACCGTCCGTCAGCGTATAACTGTAGCCTCCTGTCAGTCCGCTGACCAGGGCCGTAAAGGTTGACGGACGCCCGGCACAGCTCGGGGTTGCCGCAAAGCTGAAAATGGATGGGGTTGCGTTCAGGGAAACACTCTGCGTCGCCGAAGCCGTACAGCCCTGCGGAGTACCGACAGTTAGTGTATACACGGCAGTTCTGGTAATGGACATGAACTGAGCATACTCGCCTGTATCCACAATTGTGCCTGATACCGTTCCGGTCGGGCTACCAAGCGTATAACTTGCCGGTGCGGCCAGATTACCGATATTCGCCGTAAACGTCGTTGCCTGGCTGGTAGCCGTACATAAGGCCGAGACTGAGGCGCCGAATGTTGATAAATCCGGAATCGTATTTACGGTTGTACTCATGGAAGCAATCCCGGTACAACCCAGTCCGTCGATGACGGTAAGCTGATACGTACCGGTTGCGCTGGCCGAAATCACCGGTGTTGCTTCACCGGAATTCCACTGATATCGTAACGGCAATTGCCCGCTGTTGACAACTGCACTCAGCGAAACAGTCTTGCCCTGACAATACGAGGTGCTGGCCGGACTGATGGTAACACTGACCGGCCGCACGTTGGGAATGACCGTCACAGTAGCCGTTCCCGACAACGTGCCGGCCGTAATGCTCAGCGCATCGGTCACCGATACCAGGCTGTAACTGGTTGTACTGGTCAGACTAAGCGGAATTTTCGCGCCGCTGGTATAGTTTGTAATCGTTGTCGAACTGGTACCGTTGTTGATTACCAGTTGATATGGAGCAACGCCACCGACGATATTCACCATCAGCGGGGCCGTATTCTCGCCACATATGGTCGATGTTCCGACCAGCGTTGCTGTCAGTGACCCCGGTGTTGCCAGGCTGAACCGTGCCATTACCGGTAGATAATCAGAAACACTCATACCCCAGTCCGCAGCATTCGGCAGATAATCCGGCACTATGGTATCCGGCGACAAAGTGGATGCTGTTCCCAAAATAAAATTGGCAAATAGCTCGTCTGAGATCAGGACATGACTGGTCATCATATCGGCCGACAGGGATGTAGTCAGCCGGCTGGCTGATAATGATCTTGTTACCGCAGAAAGGCTGTTTGTACCACTCAGGAGGCCCTCATATGGTGACGGACTTGACGCAGCAGCTACCGACCGGATCATATCATCACCAAATTCGCCGGTCACCAGAAATACTTCCGTCGATCGGCTGTCCAGGTAGGCTTTCAGCTGAGACGCGGCCCGCTGCCGGACCGAAAAATCAGTTATTGTACTACCTTCATGCGCATGAATCCCGACAATGTTTATCCGCCGGGTCAGCCCGTTTAACTTTGCATTTCCGGTCAGGACAACAGGAAAACGACCGCCATCCCAATCGGCGGTTACCAGGCTCGTTGATACGACTGATACAGCGGGGGGCGCTGTAAAAAGATCTGATTTGTACAGAAAACATACACGTGGATTTTCGCCGGTATAATAGCTGCTCTGCGGGCAGACGGCTACGTATGTCTTACTGGTAACACTGCTGACCTGCGCCGCAATTGCCGTCAGGGCAGACGGATTTGACACTCCCGGCAATACCAGTACATCTGCTCCCAGATAGCGGATAATGTTAGCGGCATACGTTCGTTGCAGGGCATCGTTTAGCCCGCTGAATACCGGTCCCTGAAGCACCGCACCAAGACTGTCCACATTCCAGGTAGCCAGTTCAAGAGTCTGTTCACGGTTCGGAACGCCTCCGTCTGATACAGCCAGCTCCGTCGTTCCCTCAATATCTCTCTGCGAACGCGGAAAAAGCCGGTTTCCCAATGACCCGTTTTCGGTTTCGTCATCCAGATCATATCCGTCCAGAATACCGGTCAGCGCAAACCGGCGGGCAGGCTTCAGCGAATTAATTACATCATTGACGCCGGTACGGATCCGGAACCGTCCTGTTGTATTGGTCGTATCACGGAATGTAAAGTCTGTTCCGGCCACCAATGCCGGTCTGGTATCAGTAATGGCAACACTGTCAATTTTCACCAGCAGGCCGAGGTTATCCGGATCGCCCATCTGTCCGGTTGTGATCAGTTTCGGGGCCGGAAGGGCCGTTGTGGCATTCAC
Source organism: Arsenicibacter sp. (assembly GCA_965247375.1). Lineage (GTDB taxonomy): Bacteria > Bacteroidota > Bacteroidia > Cytophagales > Spirosomataceae > Arsenicibacter. Next base: position 35,867 of record CBDFHU010000025.1, on the reverse strand, counting down.
AACCGAAAGGCTTGAGATTGACGTAAGGCCGACAGCGCCTTTCTGATACCCGAGTATTCCACGTACATTGATTTCATTCCCTGTCTGAATGCCGGTCTGTACCTGAGTGTATATTGCCGCGTTGGCAGCCGGTACAAACAAGGCTATCCCACCGGTTTTATCCTGAATATACATCACTTGTCCGTTATCAAACTGGCGGTTGACCGTCACGGTGCCCTGAATCAGCGCCTCTTTTCCGACAACCATCATTCTTGCATCGGCTATGGTTGAGATACCGGTGAACGCGCTTACCGTTCCCGATAGCCCGAGCGTCCGTGTCAGTAATCCCGTACTTATGTGATTGATGGAGCCATTATTGGCCCCGGTAAATAAGCCGGTCCCGGTCATACGAACGATAATGATCGCGGACTCCGTCGACGGCGGCAGACTGAGCGTATTGCTATAAAATGAGCCGTTCGGACTGATTTCATAGCCGGCTGACGCAATTAATCGAAGCGTATCCCGCAAATTTGCCGCCTGTAGTGTATAGGCTTTGGGGGCAGACGGCTTACTGAGTTCTGTCGTAAAACCAGTGATGGCGGTTGGAGTCAGGGTCAGGTTTGGTGTAGTTGTCTGAGCAAATGTGATGTAGCTACTGAAAAGCAGACCAATAAGGATGCCTAGCTTCGTGATTACGCTCAAACTTACTTTTATACGTAAAATCATAAAATAAAGTAAAATGATACTGGTACGATGCATTCAGGTTGTTCTTCCAAATAAAATTATCCTTAATCCGGCCCGAAGCAAAATTATCTTACCGTTAACTAGCTATTTTTTATCCAACGTAATGTCTTCCGGTTACGCTGCACTATACGCCTGATTATCTTTACTGTACTGATCTTTCTAGTCCGGAAATAAAAAAGGCAGCTTCTTTCAAAGCTGCCCGGAGGTAATTTCAGTATGGAAAAACGCTTACAGCCAGTCAATCAATCGTTTAGTACCTTCCCGGCCGGTAAATGCACTTGTGAACTCACGGCGAAGTACGGCCCGGCGACGGCGGGGATGCGTCGAAATAAACAACGCCCGCATTTTCAGCACAAAACTGATCAGCATATATAACATAAACAAGGCGGCCAGCACCAGCAGCGACTGTGTATTTGAAATATTCCGGTGCAGCATGAAAAACAAAACCGTATTAAACAGCGAAGCCGCACACAGAAACATAGTCGCCTGCGCATGGCTTAATCCGTTGTCCAGCAGAATATGGTGCATGTGGTTCCGGTCTGCCACGAACGGCGAACGGCCGGCCAGAATACGCACCAGAAATACCCGCAGCGTATCAAAAATCGGTACGATCAGAATCACAATGGCAATGATGGGGGCGTTAAAAAAGGCAGTCGGCTCGAAGCGGTACGATGCGTTCAGATTGATAAACCGGACGGCAAAGAACGATAGCATAAAACCCAGAATCAGCGAACCGGTATCACCCATGAAGATTTTGCTGGTTTTCGAGAAGTTAAACCGCAGAAATCCAATCAGAGCTCCTGACAGGGAAAAGGCCAGACACGCCATTGCAAAGTGATTCGTCAGCAGAAACCACCCGCCGAATGTCGCACTGGCAATGGTCGCAATACCGCCGGCTAATCCGTCGATACCATCAATCAGGTTAATGGCATTGGTGAGGGCAATAAAGATAAAACAAGTGAGTAATACACTGATTAACTGCTCAATATGGTGAAAACCCATTATTCCGTACAGGTAATCCACCTTCAGATCACCGAAGAAAATCAGGATCATGGCCGATAATACCTGAAAAAAGATTTTCTTATTCGGATCCACATTGACCAGGTCATCCTTAATGCCAACAAAGAAAAGGATAGTCATGCCGACAATCGACAGGTTGGTCCGGTAGATATCCGTCTGGTCAATGCTCGGCCAGAGAAAATAACTGATCAATACCGCAGCGAAGATGGCAATACCGCCAAATGTCGGCGTCGGGGTTGAGTGTGAATGGCGCTCGCCTGGTTTATCCATTAACGACTTCAGTTCCGAAATTTTTATGACAACCGGAATCGAAATAATTGAGACAAAACAAGCAACCAGGAACGACAGCAAGCACTGGTATAGGCCTATCGTAAATAGTTCTTCATTGAACTTATTTCTGATAAAGGCGATGAGTAATTCCAGGTTCATAGAAATAGTTTTTAAAGAGTCAGGCAGGTTAAAAAATGTGGTTGAAAATTACATTATTCCGGTTAATGCCAATGATATATTGATCAAATGACATTTTCATTTATTCAACGGATACGTAAATGCGTTCTTTTTTTCTTTCAGAATCAGCTGAGGCAGTTTCCGTAACGGCTTGAAAAACAATGTAAACGGATATGGCTTTATCCCGTTCAGTTCCCATGCCCTGCGATCTTCCAGATTTCCCCGCAACCAGTTTTTTAAACTACCATTACTTACCCCCCCTTCCCGCATCACGATGGTTGTTTCGTCCATGTATGTCAGTGAAATCCTGTGCTTGTGAATAAAGCGCAGCATCAGCTCATAATCTGCCGCACTTTTCAGATCAAGCCGGAACAGCCCGTATTGATCGTATAGTTTCTTCTTTGCGAAGAAGGATAAATGCCCTGGCATCCATCCCCATAAAAAAGCCCCCGACGAATACCTCCCCGACCGGAAATACCGGCGGACGTTATAGACATCGTTCCGGTCTACGTACAGCATGTCGCCGTACACGGCATCACTTTTAGTCCGCCCGAAGGTTTCGACAACGTGGCTGATCACATCCTGATGCCGGTAAAAGTCATCGGCATTCAGGAGGCCGATCACGTCGCCGGTAGCCCGCTGTATGCCTTTATTCATGGCATCATACAAGCCTTTATCCGGTTCTGATACAAACTGAGCAATTCGCGTGCCGTAACTTCTGACGAGTTCGACCGTGCCATCTTTCGAACCGCCGTCGATAATGATATATTCGATTTCAGGATAAGTTTGGGCCAGAATTGACTCAATTGTATCCTTTATGGTTTCGACACCGTTATATACGACTGTGATTATGCTGACTTTCACGCTTTAATTTCTCTTTTTCGCACAAAATTTGCGGGATTACCCTGGTACACACCATATGGTTCCAGAGAACGGGTGGCTACCGATCCTACGGCGAGGACCGAGTGACTTTTACAAACCACACCCGGGCAAACCACCGTCCGGGCACCTACCCAGGCCCCTTCTTCAATGGTGATCGGCTTTGGCATCAGATCAAAGGTCGGCAACTGATAATTATGATTACCCGTCAGCAGCATGGCCCCCTGCGAGAGACATGCGTTGTCCTTAATGATGACCATCGAAAAGTTATCAATCCAGACACCTTCCCCGATCCAGACGTAATTACCGATCTCCAGAAACCACGGGTACTTCACGTTGACGTTCGGCTTAATCATTACATGATGACCGATTTTAGCGCCAAACAGTTGCATTACTTTTATTTTTATTAATACCGGAATGGGCAGATAGTTTTTCAATACCAGCGTATTTACGAAAAACCAGAGGAGTACTTTCCACCGAGGCCCCGGTTGATACCAGCTGTTATTGAACCGTGAAAGGTCAGTAACACCTTGCTTACCAGACACATATTTATCTTGGTCCGGCCCGTAAGTCTTTTCCATATTCGGTTAAAAAGAATTCGATAATCGCTTCCTTATTATTCCCTGCATGCCGGTACACTTCCAGCATTTTTGCATCGACCAGAAAACGGTACCATAAGCCCTGTAAAAAATGCCAGACCAGTCCGCGCCGGCCGTCCAGAAAGCCAAGTCCGATAAAATACCGGTAAAAGAAATACATAAACGGCCGCGTAAACAAAGGCAGCGAGGCGTATTTTACTTTCAGATACCGCTTCATCTCATCACGCGTGCCACCGATCAGCCGTGGCTCCACCCGTTCGGCATTCGTGAAGTTATACTTGATATTCAGCAGGTCGATGACCTCCCGGATAGCGTAATTATTGTGCTTCTGCGTCCACCAGGTCAGGTTATTCAGATTGTGATCAACCACATCGTGATCAAACCGGATGTGTCGTCCCTGCGTCAGTTTGATGTGTTCATCCATCCAGGTCTGCTCGCAGATACCCTGCCCCCGCCGCCAGAACCGCATCAGCCAGATCGGGTAATAGCCGCCATGACGAATCCAGCGGTCCATGAACAATACACGCCGCTTGATATAAATCCCGCTTACATCATCGGGCAGGCCCGGTAATTTCTGTGAAACCTCCTGCGCCAGTTCGGGGGTAATGTACTCGTCGGCGTCCATCCGCAGAATCCATGTTGTCTGAAAAGGCAGGTTATCGATTCCGAAATTGAATTGGGTGGCATAGGTCACCCACGGGTTCTGAACAACCACCGCACCTAACGAGCGGGCGATTTCTACTGTCCGGTCCGTCGAGAACGAATCGACAATAAAGATTTTATCAGTAAACGGCAGCAGACTCTTCAGGCAACGGCCTATATGTTTTTCCTCATTATAGGTGAGGATGATGACGGACAGGTCGGTCATAGATGCCGGTGGGCGTTTTTGTACTATTTTCGCAACACCTAAAATAATTTTTTTCGTCAATAAGGCTGGAAAATCATTATTTTGCCCCGATTTTCGAGCCGAAAGACGGGCAAAATTATCATTTTTTTAAGAATTAAGAAATGTCCTGCCATTTCCGTTCCTAAATCATCAAAATATTGATTTTTCGGTAAGCCCCGCAAAATCAACAGCGTTACGGTTAAACTGAAACTTTTCGACCCATTTACATGCGTACTCTTTTACTTCTCCTGTGTCTGGTAACGGGGACTTTTTCCGCCATGGCACAGCCTTCGGTCTCCTTCACCCGGCTTCCGCAGGATTTGCAATTGTATCCACGTAATGATCAGAATCAGGCAGAGGTGATAATCAGCGGCCAGGTAAATGACAGCGGCTTCCGGCAAATTGAGGTATCTGTGCTGAAAGAAGGGAATTTCTGGAAATCAGCCAGCCAGTCCATCTCTGAAGGCGGCGGCAGTCAGTTCCGTATTCCCGTCACGATTCAGGCGGAGCCGGCCGAATATACGTTTCAGGTATATGTCCGTCGCGGCAATGAATCTGTGCTGGTGACGGAACGGAAACGGATCGTTTGCGGGGATGTCTACATTCTGTATGGTCAGTCTAACGCGCTCGGCCTTGCCGGTCTCGACGATTACCCGCTGGATGACCGGCTGCTCCGGAATGTAACCTACCCGTATGGCTCTACCAATATACCGGCCGAGATGCAATGGTACCCCGCCCGTCAGCCATTTGGCAGTGTGGGCATGGTTGGGATGGAAATCCAGCGGCATATTTTACAGCAGTACGGCATTCCAACGCTCGTTATTAACGGAGGCATCGGCGGAGCCAGTATTCTGGAACTCGGCAACCGGACACCTTCCAATCATGCCGATTACAGTAATTACTATGGCAGCTTACTCTACCGCGCCCAATGGGCCGGTGTGGCCGACAAGGTAAAAGCTATTATTTATAAACAGGGCGAAAACGAAGCAGGGGGTGAACCCGCCGGCTATGCCGAAAAGTTTCAGCAGTTTTACAACCAGCTCCGGGAAGACTACGGTCAGGGTCCTAAAATTTACATCGGGCAAATCAACATCATGACGCCTGCTGTGGCCGGTGCCGGTGATTTACGGGATTTTCAGCGGCGCACCCCATCACTTTTCCAGAACCTTGCCGCCGTTGCTACCGTTGGTGCCGTCGGGTACGATGGCCTGCATTATGAACCGAGAGCTAACCAGCAACTGGCGTTCGAGCAGTTCCGGCTTATTGCCCGGGATATTTACCGCTCGGCAGACACGCAGCAAATCAACTCCCCGGACATTAAAAAAATTGCCTTCAATGACCGGCGCGACGAGCTGACGCTGACCTTTGACGATGATATGCAGATGGTCTGGCCGCAGGATACAACCATCTATAATCCGCTAACCGGCAATCAGGTCAACAGGCGGATGATTGACTATATCTACCTGGACGAGCAACCGGGGCTGGTCAGGAGTGGCCGTGCCGAAGGCAACCGGATTATTCTGACCCTGACTTCACCACAGACGGCTAAGACAGTCACCTACCTGCCGGCCTATTACAGCACCGCAGAACTACCGTTTTATCAGGGTCCGTATCTAAAAAACAGCCGCGGCATGCGGGCATTCAGTTTCTCAAAAGTGGCGATTGATGCCGCTCCGGTCGTCGTTACGCCACCCGCCGCTCCGGGTAACCTTATGGCCTCGGCCATCTCCCCGAACGGTATTCTTCTCAGCTGGCAGGATAACGCCGACAATGAAGCCGGTTTTGAGATTGAGCAGCAGCAACCGGACGGGTCTTTCCGTCAGATTGGTACCATTCCGACTAATAACAACATCTATCAGATAACCGGTCTGGCCGAACAAACCGGCTTTACGTTCCGGATCAGGGCGACAAACAGCGCCGGTGCATCGGCTTATTCCAACACAGCAACGGCAACCACGCCGGCATCGGTCCCCCTTCAACCTCAGAGCCTTACAGTCACGTCGGTTTTATCTAACAGCGTTAGCCTCGCCTGGGCAGACCGCGCGTTCAACGAAACCGGCTACGAGATTGAAATCAGTACGGGCGGCGACAGTTTTACCCGAGTAGCCGCAGCAGCCGCTAACACAACCTCGTTTACGGCAGTCGGGCTAATGGAAAACACCCCTTATTCCTTCCGCGTCAGAGCCGTCAACAGTGCCGGAGGGTCGGCTTACAGCAACATTGTTTCCGTGAAAACGCCGGTTTCCGCTCCGTTGGCGCCAGCCAGTCTGACTACACTCGCAGCCGCCCCGACCAGCCTGACACTGGGCTGGCAGGATATTGCCTTTAACGAAACCGGCTATGAAGTCGAGCAGGCGTCGCCGGGCCATTCCTTTACGCGGGTTGCCGCCTTACCGGCCGGCAGCACTACCCTGTCGCTGACGGGCCTGACCGAAACGACATCGTACCTGTTCCGGGTCAGGGCGGTGAATAGTGCCGGGGCATCCCCTTTCAGCAATACGCTTACCGTTACCACACCGGCTACGTTACCGGCAGCTCCGGCGAACCTGACCGCCGGTGCCTTTACACCGACCAGCATTTCGCTGGTCTGGTCCGACAACGCCTTCAACGAAACCGGCTATGAGATTGAGCAAAGTACCGGTTCGGGCGAGTTTCAGAAAGTGGCGACCGTCGCTCCGAACTCAACTACTTACATCAGCAGCGGCCTTATAGAAGCCACTCTGTATCAGTTCCGCGTACGGGCAGTGAACAGTGCCGGTGGTTCTGCCTACAGCAACATTGCCCGGTCATTGCCGCTCATTCTGGGTGTTGAAGACCTGACGAACAGCCTCAGACTATACCCTAATCCAGTACAGACAGACCGGCTCTTGCAGGTCGAACATGATCAGCCTATCTTTACGGGGGCGGATGTCTATGCCGCTGACGGCCGGCTTGTTGCTTCGTCGCAGAGTAAGCCGGTCCGTACACTAACCATTAAACTCGGTCAGGTTCCTGCCGGCCAGTATGTAGTCAGCCTGCGGACTACTTCCGGACAACTGATCCGGCGGCAGATCCTGGTATTTTAGTATCTATCAATAGTACCTGAAACTATGAACGACAAAAAAATGCGCCTTGTATTCCTAACCCAGGACGATCCGTTTTACCTGGCCCGCAACATTGATTACCTCGTGAAGCACCTGCCTCCATATGCAGAGGTTGTGGCTACGGTTGTCTTCGATGTGTCGCCGTTCGGAAAACGGGAAAGTTTTTCGGATAAGATGAAAAAGACGCTCGACATTTTCGGGCTGCCCTTCTTTATCCGGTATGGCGTAAAATTTGTCAAGTCAAAGCTCGACCCGCGCAACAATGTCCGCAAGGTGCTGGAAGGCTTTAAAATCCCGCTGATTCAGATAGAAGGGAATATCAACAAAGACGAAAATCTGGCCAAAATCAAAGCCTATCAGCCTGACCTGCTGGTGTCGATTGCCGGAAATCAGATTTTCCGGCAAAAACTGCTGGATACCGCCACGCACGGCTGTATCAACCTGCATACGGCCCTCCTGCCGAAATACCGGGGGTTGATGCCCTCGTTCTGGGTATTACGCCACAACGAAAAACGCACCGGCGTATCCGTTTTCTTTGTCGACGAAGGCATTGACAGCGGTCCGATTCTGGTACAGAATCCGGTCGAAATCGGGAATATGTCGCAGGAAGAGCTGATTCACGTGACCAAAAAAATGGGTATGGATGCCATTCTGGAAGCAATCGATAAAATTCATTCCGGCAATTATCAGCTTCAGGAAAATGATGCTTCACAGATGACGTACTTCACCTTCCCGACGAAGGAAGATGTGCAGGCGTTTAAGGCCGCCGGTAAAAAATTCTATTAATGCTCCGTCACCGGATCAGACAGCCATTCTGTCCGGTGCAAATTCCTACACATGAATATCCTGACGTTTGATATCGAAGAGTGGTTTCACATTCTGGACAATGCCTCAACCCGTACCGAAGCTGAATGGAGCCGGTATGAGTCGCGGATTCACCGGAATATGGACCTGATTTTCCAGCTGCTTGATGAAACCAACTCACGGGCGACATTCTTCTGCCTGGGTTGGGTTGCCGAAAAATATCCTGACGTAATTAAACGAATCGATGAAGAGGGCTATGAAGTGGCTACCCACTCCTATGCCCATCAGCTGGCTTACGAGCAGACGCCCGCTGAATTTACGGAAGACCTGCAACGGTCGATAAAGTCGTTGCAGGATGTAACGGGGAAAACCGTGCGGGCATACCGTGCACCTGGCTTTTCGATCAAATTCCTGAACCGCTGGGTATTCCCGATCCTGCTCGAAAATGGTATTACCATGGATTGCTCAGTGTTTTCAGCGCGGCGGTCACATGGCGGCGACGCGGCATTCGGCATAACCGCACCAAGTCTGATTGACATCAACGGTGCACCGCTTAAGGAGTTTCCGATCAATACGGTAAGCATTGCCGGGCAGGATGTCATTTTCTCTGGCGGTGGCTATTTCCGGTTACTTCCCTATCCGGTTATCCACCGGTTCACGCAGAAATCGTCGTATGTGATGACCTATTTCCATCCGCGCGATTTTGACCATACGCAACCGGTCATTGAGGATCTGGGCATGGCCCGCCGGTTCAAATCGTACTACGGGCTGAAGGGTTGCTGGCCGAAGCTGCACCGGCTGCTTAAAAACTTTGAATTCATTGATCTGGCCGAAGCCGACCGCCGGATTGACTGGAACACCGTTCCTAAAAAATCATTTGGGTAATGTCTCCGGGGAGATTATATTCCCTCCATGAAAGATCATACCTTCATTGAAATACAGCAAAATAAATATAGATGGATACCAGTACCGCTTTTGGTCGCTTATCCATTCATTTTCTTTCATTTTGCTGACATAAGCCTTTTCATCGATACGGTCTGGTTTGTCCAGGCTGCTTTGATTGCTTTTTTTATAGGTAAGTGCGTCTTTATATACCTGGTATTGTTCAAAAAATTTGAAACCAGGATGGACCACAAGGACGTTCGGTTCCGGTATTTTCCGTGGGCTAGCTGGATGGTGTATCCCTGGAAGGAAATTCAGGATGTCTATGTACGGGAGTTCACCCTCATCGGCGAATACCCGCAAGGCATAGGCGGCACCCGGCAGGGTCCGGGTGGCTGGGTTTATTCAATGGACGGGACGTGGGGGCTGCAACTGGTCAAAAAAAGCGGTGCCCGTATTCTTATCGGTACCAAACGTCCTGACGAGATCCGTCGGTTTCTGGAGAACCGGTCAATAGCAGATGGACAATCAGATCATCCACCGGCAAGGTAGGCGATATTAGTTGTAGAGACAGGGCATGCCTTGTCTCTACATATTTAGAATTACGATACCCGCACATAACTGCCGACCCATTTGACGTCGGCTGAATGGTGGTTCAGAATTTCCTGGAGACGAGGCTCATCGGCATGGCCTTCGCATTCCAGCAGGAACCAGTAGATAAATGATGCACCTCCGCGCATGGGCCGGCTCTCAATTTTAGTCAGGTTAATGCGGCGGGCATTGAACTCCTGCAAAAACTCAGCCAATACCCCGGGCGACTCCGTATTCGGCAGCCGCGCTATCAGTGTGGTTTTATCCTGTCCGCTAGGCTGGTTCTTAAAGTCCTTCGCCAGAATCAGGAAACGTGTCCGGTTCAGGTCACTGTCCTCAATATTATCGAATAAGACCGGCACGCCGAATAACTTGGCCGCAATGGTTGAACAGATCGCCGCCGCGTTAGGCTGCTGAGCGGCTAGTTTTGCGGCTTTCGACGTAGACTCTACCGGTACCAGTTCAGCCTTCAACCCGTCAAACGAATCGTTCAGGAATTTACTGCACTGACGGAACGCAATGTCTTTGGAATAAATATGCGTAATGTCGGCCAGGTTTTCGGCCTGTGTAGCAAACGTGAAATGCACCGGAATTTCGGCTTCAGCCGCAATCATCAGGTCTTTTTCATTGAGCAGGTCAATGGTCTCAAATACAACCCCTTCCTGATTATTTTCGATGGGTACCACCCCAAACCGTGCCCGGCCGGTCTCGACGCTTTCAAACACCGAACGGATGGTTGGCAACGCCATGTAGGCGCTCATGGCCCCGAACCGGCTTTCGGCAGCCTGGTGTGTAAAACTTCCGTCCGGTCCCAGAAAAGCCACGTGTTCAGGGAGTTCAAGGTTACGGGAAACGGCAAAAATTTCCAGAAATACTGCCTCAATCGCGGCGCGGGTCATTAATCCTTTAGTCTGCTGTTCTAACCGGTCAATAATCTGCTTTTCGCGTTCCGGCCGGTAGATCACAGCATTCGTTGAACGCTTCAGTTCACCCACATGACGAACCAGTTCCATGCGTTCGTTCAGCAGGGTCAGCATTTGATCGTCAATGGCGTCAATAGCGTTTCGGAGAGAGTCTAGTGTCAACAAATCAGTAAGAGGTCAGTCAATGGGTGCAAATTTACACCTTATGCCTTTATACTATCGCTAAAGGGACATTTTTCCTTCTGCTTACCCCATTTTTAATCACATTACCAACCAATGTTGTGTTCCCGCAGGAAAAAAAACGCAAACAACTTTTAAACACTCCCCGTTCTAATTACGATGTTACCCTACGCTGGGCCAATAATGGTATCCGCCGGACGGGTTTATAGTTCACTTATCTATAATCTCAACGTATGAACAACAACATGAAACGGTACGGCTGGTCGTACCTCATTGCCGCAACCATGCTATTTTCAGCGCCTGCCTTCGTAGGCTGTAACGGAACGGATCCGGACCCGCAAACACCGGGCGGCACTACGCCTCCGGGCTCAACAACGTCCCCGCCGGGTTCTACCACAACGACGCCGGGTTCAGGCACAGTAACCAACCCTCCCGGATCGACGACGTCGTCTCCCGGAAATTCAACCGTAGTACCGGGCACTGACTATATCAAAAATGCAGGCAATCTGACGTTCTTATCAGCGGCCATCACCCGTGCCGGTCTTGAACAGGATCTTCGCTCAGGTTCGCTGACGATTTTTGCCCCTTCTGATGATGCGTTTAAAGCGGCCGGTTATGCCAGTGCAGCAGCTGTCAGCGCGGCAAACGCTGCCGACCTGAAACGTATTCTTCAGTACCACGTGCTGGGTTCGCAGATTGATCAGGCAGCTTTCCCGACAGCGGTAAATACGTCGTATCAGACGACCTTGTCGGACGGACGGGTATCGGTCTTCAAAACGCAGGATAACGTAATCCGTGTAAATAATGCAACCGTCACGCAGGTAAATATTGCCGCCACGAACGGGGTTATCCATATTATTGACAAGGTGCTGATGCCACCGACAGTCACGGTTCTTGATTTTGCGAAAGGTAACGCTGACCTGTCATTCTTTGCCGCGGCGATCGAACGGGCGGGTACTACTGTACAAAACAGCCTGGCAGCAAATGCCCAGAATGGTATTACAGTCTTTGCACCGACTAACGCCGCCTTCAAGGCTGCAGGTTATGCTGATGAAGCAGCCGTACGGGCCGCTAACGCCCAGACACTGGCTAATCTGCTGAACTACCACGTGCTGACTTACCGCGCGTTCTCCAGCACTTTCCAGAACGGTGCTGACCTCGTAACGGCACAGGGTACAAGCATCCGGACAAATGTGAGCGGCGGTAAAGTCACTATCCTTGGCAAAGGAAACGGTACCAATGCCGCAAATGTTACTTCGGCTGATCAGGTCACTACGAATGGTGTTGTCCACATCATTGACCGTGTACTGATGCCACAGTAAACGGATTCCCGGACACCTGATAAAGGCATACTGTTCCGGAATATTTCATTGCCGCCATTGCAAATCAATGGCGGTATAAACAAAAAAGACCTGATTTCTCAGGTCTTTTTTGTTTATACCAGGGCGGCTTCTTCAATATCCTTTTCTACCCTCAGGTTATCAATGATAAACCGCTGCCGGTCAGGGGTGTTCTTGCCCATGTAATAGCCAAGTAGCTTCGGAATAGAGATTTCCTGTTCAATAATCACCGGTTCCAGGCGCATATTTTCACCGATAAAGAGGCCGAATTCATCCGGAGAAATTTCGCCTAAGCCCTTAAACCGGGTTATTTCGATCTTCTTACCACCTTTCGACAGTTTTGCACCCGCAATCTGTTTTTCTTCCTCTGAATAGCAATACGTTGTTTCCTTATGGTTTTTCGGATTACGTACCCGGAAAAGCGGTGTCTCCAGGATATACAGGTGTCCGTTACGCACCAGATCCGGGAAGAACTGAAGGAAGAACGTCAGCATCAGCAACCGGATATGCATGCCGTCTACGTCGGCATCGGTGGCTATAACGATCCGGTTATAACGCAGCGAATCAAGGCCGTCCTCAATGTCAAGGGCGTGTTGCAGGAGGTTAAACTCTTCGTTTTCATAAACCACTTTTTTGGTCAGGCCAAAGCAGTTGAGTGGTTTTCCGCGCAGACTGAATACCGCCTGTGTCTGTACATTCCGTGACTTGGTGATTGATCCGCTGGCCGAATCACCTTCAGTAATGAACAACGTCGTCTGATAGCGGTCTTCTGCCTTCGGATCAGGAAGGTGAATCCGGCAGTCGCGCAGCTTTTTATTATGCAGGTTTGCTTTTTTTGCCCGGTCGTTGGCAAGCTTCTTGATTCCGGCGAGTTCTTTGCGTTCGCGTTCCGATTGTTCAATCCGTTTTTTCAGCGCATCCCGTACGGCAGGGTTCATGTGCAGAAAGTTATCCAGCGTACCGCGTACAAAATCTTTTACAAACGAGTTGACCGTCGTGGCGTTCGGTTCCGGCGCCATGGCGATTGAGCCGAGCTTGGTTTTGGTCTGAGACTCAAACACCGGTTCCTGCACCCGGATACTGATGGCAGCAATAATCGAGGCCCGGATATCGGCCACTTCATAATTTTTATCGAAGTGTTTCCGGATGGTTTCAACAACGGCTTCCCGCAGCGCCTGGAGGTGTGTACCACCCTGCGTGGTATACTGACCGTTCACGAACGAGTAATATTCTTCGCCATACTGGTTGCCGTGGGTCATGGCAATCTCCAGATCATGTCCTTTCAGGTGAATAATCGGGTAACGCAGTGTTTCGGCATTGGTCTTGTTCTGTAAGAGATCAAGCAGACCGTTCTGCGAAACGTACTTCTGGCGATTAAATGAAATGACGAGTCCGGCATTCAGATAGCAGTAATTCCAGATCATATTTTCCAGATACTGCGGGATGTAATGGTAATTTTTAAACACCGAGTCATCGGGCTCAAAACAGACCAGTGTACCATTACGCTCGCTGGTGGCCAGTTCTCCCTGGTTTTTCAGGATACCCCGTTCAAACTCCGCCCAGACACTTTTACCTTCACGAAACGACTGTACCTTAAAATAATTTGACAGGGCGTTAACAGCTTTTGTACCTACTCCGTTGAGGCCCACGGATTTCTGGAATGCCCCGGAGTCATACTTACCGCCGGTATTGATTTTTGAAACAACTTCAACCACCTTGCCCAGCGGAATACCCCGGCCATAGTCCCGGATCTCCACCCGGTGATCGGATACCTTAATGTCAATGGTTTTCCCAAACCCCATGACGTGTTCGTCAATGCAGTTATCGACCACTTCTTTCAGCAATACGTAAATGCCATCGTCGGCGGCTGATCCATCACCCAGTTTGCCAATGTACATCCCCGGCCGGAGGCGGATGTGCTCCCGCCAATCCAGCGACCGGATACTATCTTCATCGTACTGAACCGTCTTTGTTAAATCTGCCATGTAAGATCGTAACTAAAAGGCACAGTCCTCCGGTAATGGATACCAAAGTAACCGTTCCTCAATAAATCCAAAATTTATTTTATGTGTTTACTCTAAGAGGCAAGATACGAAATTCCGCCGTGAAATAGAAATGTATTTAAAATAAGATAAAAGTTCGCTTACTTTGCCAGCAAATCCCGTTTAAGTAATAAAAACAATTCTTACAACGTAAGGGTTAAAAGGTCCAATAAAGCCCCCTAATGTTAGTCATACACCTAAAAAATATGCAAAATTTTCGGTGTCTTCACTTCTCCGAGGTAAAAACAAGTACGAAGCAATTGTTTAAACGAAGCCTTAAATCAGCCTGCGCCCTGCTGCTGGCAGCCGCACTGATCCCTGTTTCATTCACAAACGCCCAGGTGACGCCCGGGCCGGTTGCCATTCCCGGTGGTTTGCCGGGCGGCACTACCCCTGCCGGTACATCGATACCCGGCAGTACTCAGCCGGGAACATCCCAGCAAGGAAAAGGGCAGCCGGGCGCTACCCAATCCCAGCAAGGACGTACCGGCGGGGTGAACCAACCTAACCAGCAGGGGCGTTCGGCTACCGGACAAAGTACGCAGAACGGCCAGACCCAGAATGGAAACGGTACACTACAGTCTACGGACAAAGCAGACGAAATCGATGAGAAACAGGTTCAGAAAAGTAACGAAGAAGTAATCGAGGAAGGCTACGAAGCCGCCCGGACCCGCGAAAAACTGGAAATCCGCCGGAAGCTGTTCGGCAGCTCCGTTTTCAACAACCCGGACCTGGCCTCTGCTTTTCAGCCAAATATCAATGTGGCGACGCCGCAGAACTATGTGCTGGGCCCCGGCGATAAGCTGAATATACTCATGTACGGCTATACTGAAGCCGATTTCAGCCAGACTGTATCGCCCGACGGAACCGTGTTTCTCGGTAAGCTCACCGGCCTTGGTCCGGTCTCGATAGCCGGTTTATCGGTCGAACAAGCCAAAATCCGTATCCGGGACCGGCTGTCTCAGAAATTTGTCGGTCTGAAAAGCTACAATGGTTCACGGCCAAATACATTTCTCGACCTGACTCTGGCCGATCTGCGCAGCATCCGGGTGTCTATCCTTGGTGAGGCCATTCGCCCGGGCACGTATCCGGTCTCATCGCTGGCTACAGCTACCAATGCCATTTATCAGGCCGGTGGCCCGAATGAACTGGGTTCTTACCGGAAAGTCAACGTCATCCGTGGCGGTAAAGTGCTGGTTACGCTGGACTTATATGATTACCTGCTCAACGGCGTTCAACGTAATGACGTACGGTTACAGGACGGTGATATCATCCGGATCGGCACTTACCAGTCGCGCGTAGAGGTAACGGGTACGGTTAAACGTAACAACCTGTTCGAGCTTCTGCCCAACGAAACACTGGATAAAATACTGTATTATGCCGGTGGTTTTGCCGCAAATGCGTATAAAAACCGCATTAAGGTAACGCGTCTGACCGACCGCGAACGCAAGGTCATCGACGTTACGGCCGATCAGTTTGCTAAATTTGAGCTACAGGACGGCGATGTTGTAACAATCGAACAGCTGCTGGACCGCTTTGAGAATCAGGTGAACATCGAAGGGGCGGTCTATCGTCCGGGACGTTACTCGCTGGATCAGAACCCGACGCTCCGTACGTTGATTCAGAATGCGGAAGGGCTGCGCGGCGATGCGTTTACCGGCCGTATCCAGATTCTGCGTACCCGCGAAGACCTGTCGGTAGAGAATATATCCCTGAACCTGGCCGATATTATCAATGGCAAAGCCGAAGATATTGTCCTGAAACGGGAAGATCAGGTGGTTATTACCTCCCGCTTCAGCATGGCTGAAAGTGCTACTATCTCGATTGAGGGCGAAGTAAATCAGCCAACCGGTGATGTGATCTACGTATCGAATATGACACTGGAGGATCTGATTCTGAAGGCAGGTGGCCTTAAAGAATCAGCAGCCTCTGCACAGGTGGAGGTTGTTCGCCGGAAAAAAGATGTGGATGTTTCGTCGAAAACGGCGCAGTTGGCCGATGTGTTCCGCTTCCAGGTTAACCGTGACCTGACGCTCGACAGTGACGACAGCCGCTTTTTCCTCTATCCGTTTGATCAGGTCATTGTACGCCGTTCGCCAAACTATGCAGCTCAAACCTTTGCCCGTGTAGAAGGAGAAGTAATTATGCCAGGTCAGTATCCGATTGACCGCAAAGATATCCGTATTTCCGACCTGATTAAGCAGGCCGGTGGTTTGTCGCCCTATGCCTACAAGGAAGGTGCCACCCTGCAACGCCCTGTAAAAGAATCAGCCGAACAGCTGGCACAGCGCCAGCGGGTAATCGATGAACTGGCCGATGCAGCCCGAAATACAGCTGTTCAGCGGACTGAGCTGGTTGCAGGTACACCCGAACCGATCGGCATCAACCTCGGTAAAGCACTGGCTAATCCTGGATCGGCCGAAGACATGATTGTTGAAGAAGGGGATATCCTGATCGTACCGAAATATCTGGAAACAGTACGGGTACAGGGCGAAGTACTGCTACCGACAAACGCCAAATTCCGGCCAGGCAGTACGTTCCAGGACTACATTGCACAGGCCGGTGGCTTCACTGAAAAATCACGCCGTCGCGGTGCCTATATCGTGTATGCCAACGGATCAGCAGACCGTACGCGCCGGTTTATGTTTTTTAACATTTACCCGCGCGTTGAGCCCGGCGCAACCATTACCGTTCCGCTTCGGACATCAACACCGCTTACACCACAGCAGGTCCTGAACTCAGCCATTGGTATTACCGGCTCATTACTGACGTTAATCACAACCGTTCTGGTGTTAACCCGCGTAGGCAATTAATATGGAAAGCATCAATAAAAATAACATTCCAAGGACCGTAGAACGTCCGCTTCCACCGGATCAGTTATCGCCCAAAGCAGTAATACTGCGCATTTTCAGCCTGAAAGACGTCTTTAAACGCTACTGGAAGCTGATGCTGGCCTTTACGATCATTGGAGCAGCCATCGGTAAGTTTATCGATATTTCAGAGGAACGGAAGCCGATTTATAACGCGACCATTACCTTTAACCTGGGCGGTGGCAGCAGTGGCGGCGGCATGGGCGAACTCGGTGCGCTGGCCAGTGCCTTTGGTCTGGGCGGCAGCGCCCCGGAGGCCAGTATTTTTGTGGGGGACAACTTCATGATTTATGCGCTGTCGCGGCCCGTTGTGGAGAAAACGCTGATGAAAACCGTTAAAATCAACGGGAAAGACACGTTGCTCGTCAATTATTACATCCGGCACAGTGGTATCCGCGACAAGGAATGGGAGAAAGACGACAGCCTACGCAGCTTTTACTTCGACCGGGCTAAAAAGGTCTCTGAGTATAACAAACAGGAGATCAACGCTATGTCGCAGATTTATACCCGCGTAAAGGGTGAAATCAGCGTACAGCAACCGGAACGGAAATCGTCGTTCATGGAACTTTGGGGGGGTATGCAGGATGAAATGCTCACAAAGGTGTTCATCGAAACCCACCTCGAAACAATTGAAGAAGATTACCGCCAGAAGCAGAATAAGAAGAGCATTGAAGTACTGGCTTTACTGGAAGAACGTCGTGACTCGCTTTACCGCCTGCTTACAGGCAATGAAAACCGTCTGGCCCGCACCTTAGATCAAAACCAACAGATGGTAGTAGCTTCCGGAAAGATCGAGGAAACCCGTTTGTCGCGTAACTCTACATTCCTGTCGACGCAATATTATGCAGCGGTGCAACAAGCTGAAAATATGCACTTATCGATGATTAAGGAGGCTCCTTTATTCACCGAAATCTCGCCGGTCTATTTACCGTTGTATAAAGAAGTGCGTACGTCTATTGCGATGCAGGCCGGTTTGGTGTTAGGTTTGATACTTAGTTTATTGATTGTTTTCTTCCGCGAGACCTATATTTCGGTCATGCGCGAAGCCTAAAATAGCTTACGTTTACGGGGTTGGTCAGTGGTAGACAGTTTGTTCACTACTGACCAACTTTTGCAAATACGCAACCACTAATCATGAAATCCGAGGAAGTACTGATACAATCCGGCCGGGCAGAACGGCATTACTGGCGAGACTTATGGCGCAACCGGGAATTACTTTATATTCTCTCCATGCGCGATGTTTCGGTTCGTTACAAACAAACGGCATTAGGCACTGCCTGGGGACTTATCCGGCCCCTGACTACCATGCTGATTATGGTGTTTGTCTTCAGCAAAATCGCCAAATTACCGGCTGATCCGGGCGTTCCGTATCCTTTAATGGTTCTTGCGGGTATTACCGTCTGGACATTTTTCTCCACCTCATTCACACAGATCAGCAACAGCGTGACCCTAAACTCAAATCTGGTCACGAAGGTGTATTTCCCGCGGCTGATCATGCCGATGAGTTCGATTGCCGTTAGTTTTATCGACTTTCTGGTTTCGTTGGGGCTGTATATCGTTATCGCTGTATGGTATAAGTTCGTTCCCGACTGGCACATTCTGCTGCTGCCGGCATTTATTCTGCTGGCCCTGCTGGCGTCGTTTGCCTTCGGGCTGTTCTTTGCCGTTGTCAACGTACGGTTCCGGGATATTGCCCAGCTGATCCCGTTTATCGTTCAGATCGGCTTTTACATTTGCCCGATTGCCTACAGTAGCCGGCTCGTGGCTAATTCGCAGGACTGGTGGGCGCCCATTTACTGGTATAACCCGATGGTCGGCATCATTGACGGCTTCCGCTGGGCCCTGTTAGGGGAACAGGCTTACTTCAACCCGCAAAGTCTGATCACATCAATCATTACAATTGTGTTATTTTTGTCTTTCTCACTGACCTTCTTCCGGAAGCGTGAGAATACGTTTGTAGACGATATCTAGGAGCTCATGTCTGTAATCACTGTCGACAATATCAGTAAACGCTACATAATTGACCATAAAAAAGGCAAAGGCGGCACTACCCTCCGGGATATGCTGGCGGAGAATGTAAAAAGCCTGTTTGGCCGGAAAAAAGATACTGCTGACGGCGGACTGGAGCACGAGGAGTTCTGGGCCCTGCAGGATGTAAGCTTCAGCATAAACCAGGGCGACCGTGTCGGGATCGTCGGCCATAACGGTGCCGGGAAATCGACGCTCCTGAAAATCCTGAGTAAAATCATTGAACCCACCAGTGGATCTGTCCGGATCAAAGGTCGTGTGGCCAGTTTGCTGGAAGTAGGAACCGGTTTCCACCCTGAGCTGACCGGCCGCGAAAACATATTCCTCAACGGGTCGCTGCTCGGCATGAGCCGGACGGAAATAAAGAAACAGTTCGATGCCATTGTTGACTTTGCCGGCGTCGAGAAATTTCTGGATACACCGGTAAAACGCTATTCATCAGGTATGTACGTTAGGCTCGGGTTTGCCATTTCGGCCCACCTCGACCCCGAAATCATGATCGTGGATGAAGTTCTGGCCGTCGGTGATGCCGAATTCCAGAAAAAGAGTCTCGGCAAGATGCGGGATAACTCGGCCAGCGGACGGACCATTCTGTTTGTCAGCCATAACCTGACGGCTGTTCAGGCCCTGTGCAACAAAGCGCTGTATTTTGAAAAAGGCCGGTTGCTGGAAGACGGCGAAACCAATCAGGTGATCGGGAATTACCTCAGCAAGGTATCGAAAACAAAACTTGTGCGGCAGTGGGAAACGCCTGAAGAAGCGCCGGGTAACGATAAAGTCCGGATACGCCGGATTGAGCTGATTCCGGAAATGCGGGAAGGTCAGACGCATATTGACGTACGCACACCCATGCGCCTCCGTTTTGAGTTCTGGAATATGATGGAAGAGGCCAAACTCAACCTCAGCCTGCACCTGAACTCTCTGACAGGCGAATGTATTTTTAACGTCGGTACTCAATCAAGAAGCTACAGCAAAGGACTGCTGGCCGGCGAATGTGAAATCCCCGGCTATTTCCTGAATGACGGCTCGTATACAATTTCCGTCATGATTGTTAAAGATACAGTAACTCCCTTGTTCAATATGGAGGAGGGAATTACTTTTGACATTGAGGACTATCGGGAAGGCATTGCCTGGTATGGTAAATGGCCGGGCTATGTCCGCCCTCAGTTTCCGTTTGTCATGCAAACCCTGGAGCAGGGTGTACCTATAAAATAAGCTGAGCGCCACAACAGGAGGCCCGGCTTTTTCGACGCAACTACGCATTATGATTAACGTTACCAAGTCTTATCTGCCCGATTTAGAGGAGTTTACCGGATACCTGAAAGGGATCTGGGATCGTACACAATTAACTAATGACGGCCCCCTTGCCCGCGAGCTCGAAGCTAAGCTGAGCGAGTTTCTCGGTGTAAAACATGTAAAGTTTTGCACCAATGGAACAGTTGTGCTCCAGATGGCTTTGAAAGCGCTCAATATTACCGGTGAGGTGATTACGACACCATTTTCATACTGCGCGACGACAACGGCTATCATGTGGGAGAACTGTACCCCTGTTTTCGCCGACATCCGGCCGGAAGATTATTCCATTGATCCGGAAAAAATCATTCCGCTGATTACGGAGAAAACACAGGCCATTCTGGCCACCCACGTATACGGTAATGCCTGCCAGATCGAACGCATTCAGGAAATTGCCGAACAATATAATCTGAAGGTTATCTACGATGCCGCCCATACGTTCGGAGCCACTTACAACGGGAAATCGCTGATGAGTTACGGCGATCTGGCGACCTGTAGTTTCCATGCGACCAAGGTATTTCATACGGCCGAAGGAGGCTGCATTGTAACAGACAGCGATGAAATGGCCGAAAAACTGGGGTTATACCGTAGCTTCGGTCACCGCAACGACGATTATTACAGCATTGGTATCAATGCCAAAAATTCGGAAATTCATGCAGCCATGGGGCTCTGCGTGCTGCCGAAAGTTCCGGAGCTGATTGCCGCCCGGAAAGAGGTAACCGACCTGTATAACAGCACACTGGATTTTAGCCTGATGACCCGCCCGGAGCTGCATCCGTCCGTAGGGTACAACTATGCCTATTACCCGGTTGTGCTGGAGTCAGAAGCCCTGTTGCAGGAAGTACGTGAAGCGCTGAATAAGGAAGAGATTTTCCCGCGCCGCTACTTCTATCCGTCGCTGAATACACTGCCTTATGTACCCGTTAAGCAATCCTGCCCGGTGTCGGAAGATATAGCCCTCCGCGTGCTGTGCCTGCCCCTGTATCCGGGTCTGCCGGAGGCCGATGTTCAGCGTATCTGCGGGATCATCAATAACGTTACTCAATCCAATCTGGCATTAGACAGTAAGCAATAGGCGACGGAACGGTGCCGGCCTCACCGCCTGCGCGGTTTCTGCCTTTGCCATTGATTCTTACCATGACAGTTATCTATCTGCTGACATTTGTGCTGTTCGTTGCGTATGTCGGGTACCTTGCTTCGCGCATTACCCGCCGTTCGCTGAGCGAATGGATGATTACCTCATTTCTGCTCTTTGCCGGAAGTGTCATATTCACCGGGTTTGTCTTATCAGCCCTTTACCAGACTGCTCATACACCGGTATGGGCTATTTCTGTTTTCTTTACAGCAACACTCTTTGGCCGAGGGCTCCATTTTCTGACGGTCAAAAGCAGTCCGGAACAGACACACACACCGTTCTCACCGACCCTGCTGATCCGTGAACGGCGTCGTCAGCTGATCCGCTGGTACCGTGCGCTGGATACATTTCCGAAAGTTATTTTCGGCATGCTGTTTCTGACGCTCGGGGTGATTGCCGTCATGAACCTCATTCTGGTCGTATTTACAGCCCCCAATGAATGGGACAGTATGACCGGCCACCTCAACCGGGTGGTACAGTATATTCAGCGGGGGTCAATGCGCCATTTCGGAGGAACTAACTGGAACATCGATACTTATCCCAAAAGTGTCTGTACCCTGCAGATTTACGGCTACCTGATTACCGGACATTTCGAAAACGGCTTCAAGCTCATTCATCATCTCTCATACTGGATGGCGATTGTCTCGGTGTTCGGCATTGTCCAGCGCATTACCAACGGCCGGTTGTCGGCCAGCATCCTGTGTGCGCTCGGGTATGCCCTGCTGCCTGACTTTCTCATGCAGGCCATCACGACCGAAACAGATATTGTCCTGACGGCGTATCTGAGCGTGATCCTGTACATGTTGTTCACCTTCCGGCAAACCGGAGACAACCGCTATCTGTACCTGACCGCGATGGCCTTTGCCATTGCTTTCGGCCATAAAATTACGTTTGCCCTCCTCCTGCCTTCGGTATTTGTCATTATGATCTATACGGTTTTTCTGGCCCCGGGCTTTAGTATTTTCCTTGGCCGGACTCTCCGGCTGGGTATTGCCATCATTATGGCCATGTGTCTCTGGACATTCCCGACAGGCTATCTGAAAAACATTGAGGTATTCGGCCACCCGATCGGACCGCCAACGGCCCTTAAACACCAGTCGGTCGAACGGGCGGGCTCCCTGCGTAACCTGCTCGAGCAAGGCTCAAGGAATGTAGTGCGCTATGGTTACGACCATGTCAATCTGGATGGTATCCGGAACATCGAAACAGGCGTTGTCCTGAATCATGAGATGCGGAAACCGCTGGTGTTTCTGGAAGACAAGCTCCGTATGCGGCTGGATGAAGAAACCGATTTTTCGATTCAGCCGTTTTCGTTTGACCGCCGCTTTATCTTCTACAATGCCAACCCGTACTGGGGCATCATTGGCTTCGGGCTTATTTTTCCGCTTCTCTTCCTCGTTTTGCTGGGTATCATCGGTATTCCGGTAGCCCGTTCAACGCCACACGCTTACCTCGCCGTTGCGTTACTGCTCCATTTTGCGGCCCTTTCCTACTCGGCTCCCTATGACCCGTTTAAAGGCCGTTATTTTATTGAAACCGGCTTGTTTGGTATTCCGATGCTGGCCCTGCTGTTCTGCAATACCAGCCTGTCCGTCGACCGGCCCGGTCGTTGGCTATGGAAGGGGTATGTGGGTATGGTACTTGCCGGCGGTTGCATTTCGGCACTGCTGTGCGTGTTTTACAATACCCGTGCCCTGCCGTTCAGCTGGCATACGCCGGACGGGCGCGATATTCCGTCGGTATTCGAAGCCGACCGGATGCGGGTGCTGACGCTGGGTCGTCCGGATATTTACCGTCCGTACAAACGCTTTGATGAACTCGTACCGGAGAATGCTACCGTAGCCCTGGGCACCATTAACGACGACTACGAATATCCGCTTTACGGCAAGGACCTTACCCGCCGGCTGATTGCAATCAACCCGTTTGAGCGCGGGGTACAACCGATTCCGAAAGAAGCCGATTACCTCTTCTTTGCCAAAAGTGTCATTAAGCCCCAGCCGGGAGACATCCGTTTAGGCACCGATACAACCATGACCGAAGCCGATGGTATTGTTGTCCCCGGTGAAGATTATTATCTGCGAAAATTAAAGTAATACGCCGGTGAAACTAGCCATCATGCAGCCCTATTTCCTCCCGTATATCGGGTATATGCAGCTCATGCATGCAGTCGACAAGTTTGTCCTGTATGACGATGTTGCCTTTATCAACCGGGGCTGGATTAACCGCAACCGGATGCTGGTAAATGGTCAGGAATTTATGTTTACCATTCCGCTGAAAGAAGCCAGCCAGAACAAAAAAATCAATGAGATTGAGCTGAGCAACGACCCGAAATGGCGTGGTAAACTGCTGAAAACAATCGAACAGAGCTACCGGAAGGCGCCCTATTATGGAACGGTATATCCGATGCTCGAAAAAATTATCAATTTTACGGCTGGTACAATCGCTGAGCTGATTTACCCCGGCCTTCTGGAATTGAACCGGTACCTTGGCATTACTACCGAGGTGGTTCAGTCGTCTGCTGTATACCGGAACGATCATCTGAAAGCACAGGATCGTATTCTGGATATTTGCCTCCAGGAAAAAACGACGCATTACATCAACCCGGTCGGGGGCATGGAACTGTACGATAAGGAACGGTTTGCGCAGGAATCCATTCAGCTCAGTTTTATACAGTCGCGGAAGGTTGTCTATCCGCAGTTGAACCGTCAGGAATTTATGCCCTGGCTGTCAATGCTCGATATACTGATGAATAACGATGTTGACAGCATCCGCTTAATGCTCAACGAATACGATTTAATTTAACCCGGTGTTCTGTCCGGCTGCGCAACAATCCGCCGGAACGAACCATTCACGAATCAACCATGGCTAAAGTTGTCATTTTTGGAGTACTTGATACGGCTGAGTTAGCCCATTTTTACCTGACGCACGACTCGGAGCATGACGTCGCCGCTTTTACGGTAAACCGCGAATACCTGAATGAGGTAACCTCCTTTAAAGGGTTGCCGCTTGTTGCGTTCGAAGATGTCGAGACGCTGTTTCCACCACAGGAATATAAGTTTTTCGCACCAATGACGGGACGGAACATGAACCGTAACCGTGAAAAGGTTTACCTCGAAGCGAAAGCAAAAGGGTATGAACTCATCTCATACATCAGCTCTAAAGTAACGATGTTCGGCAACGAAATCGGTGACAACTGTTTTATTCTGGAAGATAATACCATTCAGCCGTTTACCACAATCGGCAATAACGTTGTCCTCTGGAGCGGTAACCACATCGGACACCATGGCCAGATTAAGGACCACGTTTTCTTTACGTCGCAGGTTGTGCTTTCGGGCCATTGTGTTGTTGAATCGTACTCTTTCTTCGGCGTAAACAGCACCATCCGCGATTATACGCATATCGCTCAGGGTACGCTGGTCGGGATGGCCTCTGCGATTTATAAAAACACGGACGAGTGGGGTGTTTACATTGGCAATCCGGCCAAGAAACTCCCGAAACCTAGTTATGAATCCTATTAATCAGGGTAATGCGCCCGCTTTATCAGCTTTTTACGGAATAACCTGCCTGTACACTGAAAACGATCTTACTCATTGGCCATGATGCCAACCGTGCCGGTGCCCAGCTGGTCTTACTGCAACTGATGCGTTTGCTGAAAGAGGAAGGCATACAGCTGCACCTGCTGCTCGGTGCCGGCGGGCCGCTGCTGGAAGACTATCAGGCGATTGCTTCCGTTACCATCTGGCCGGAACACAACACACAACAGGTTGTTAATCCACTCGTTGATAAAGTATTAGGCAAAGCCGGTCTCTGGGAAACGATGTACCGGAAACAGCAGGAGCACCGGCGGAACCGGCTGTTGCAAACGCTGAATCTGGACAAGACGGATCTTATCCTGGTGAATACCGTTACCGGCAGCCGGTGGTTTCATGCTTTGGGGCTCGGCGACATCCTGCCGGATCATACGCACAAACTCCCGGTCATTACGTTTGCCCACGAACTGGCAATGTCGGTTGGCATTTATACAAAGCCCGACGAATTAAACTACCTGCTGACCCATACTGACCACCTGCTGGCCGTATCGAAAGCCACGGCATCGTATTACGTTGACCGGCATCAGTTTGATCCGAAGCGCATTACACTCTTTACCCTGATCGACACACCGGCCCTGCAACGCAATGTAGAGCAGGCCCGGCATCAGCCCACCCCGTTGCCGGCCCTCGGCATTCCGGCTGATGCCATCGTCGTCGGCGGTTGTGGTCTGGCCGAATGGCGTAAAGGCAATGACCTGTTTGTTACACTGGCTAAACTGGTTAGCCGCAGACCGGTCAGACGGCCGGTCCACTTTGTCTGGGTCGGAATGAAACCGGGCGGCTACCGAGACGACTTATGGCTCGATGTTCAGAAAGCCGGGTTAGCAGAACGCATTCACTTTGTTGAACCCACGCCGGAAGTACTCCGCTATATGGCGGGATTTCATATGCTGGCGCTGACATCGCGCGAAGACCCCTACCCGCTGGTTGTGCTGGAGGCGGGGCTCTGTGGCGTACCGGTACTCTGTTTTGAGCAGGCCGGCGGCTCCCCCGAACTCATCGAACAGGACGGCGGCGTGGTGGTTCCCTATCTCGATATCGAAGCTATGGCTGACTCCATTGCCTGGCTGGCCGACGACGACACAACGCGAACCGGACTGGGCCGTCAATTGCAGCGGAAAGTTCTGCAACGACACCCGGCCAGTCAAAGTGTAGCGGTCCTTTTACACTTAATCGGGGATCTGGTCCGCGACTAAACCTTTTTTGTATGCGATTACCTACCGGACATATGCCCCAGCTGGATGCCCTGCGAACCTTCGCGGTACTGCTGGTGGTCATTTACCACTGGTTTCCTACCGATCGGGGCTTTAACTACTATGTTCCGAACGGCACGATCGGGGTTATGATCTTTTTTGTCATCAGCGGTTTTCTGATTACCAGAATCCTGCTCGATAACCGCAACCGCTGGCTCGACGGGCAGGTAACGCTGGGAGAAACCTACAGGAAGTTTTTTATCCGCCGTGCCTTGCGGATTTTCCCGTTATATTACCTCATCATATCACTTGTCTGGCTGCTGATCCCGGAAGCCTCTGATGTTGACAAATACCCGCTGTATTACTACCTGTACGGCTATAATATACTACTGCATAAGACTGGTAACTGGTCCGATCTGCTGTCGCCGTTCTGGACACTCGGCGTTGAAGAGCAGTTATATCTGGTCTGGCCCTGGATTGTCTTTCTGACTCCGAGAGCTTCCCTGCAATGGGTGATCTGCGGCATGGTCATGTTGGGTATCGCTTTCCGGGGGTTTGGCTTTCTGACCGGCGATCTGGACGGGGTACTGACGCCGGCCAATGTGGATTCATTCGGGCTGGGAGCCTTATGGGCATGGCTCATTGTTGACCAGCCACAACGTATACCGGCTTTTCTCAACAAGTTAACGCTTGTCGCCATTGTAGCATTTATTGCGTTTATCGGGTTTCAGTTTTTACCAAATGATCTTTTTTTGGTTGTTTTATTTCAACGATTCGTTATTTCAGTAGTATCTTTATTTCTGGTTGTACAGGCCAGTATCGGCTTTAACGGTCTGACGGGAGCTGTTTTTAACAACGCGGCGCTCCGGTATACCGGCCGGATCAGTTATGGCATTTATGTGTTTCACATGATTGTTCCCGGCTATCTGGTACCCTTTTTTATCCGGCTGGTAAACCGGTTTGTAACCCTGCCGGCTTTTGGTTTCTGGACCCACCGGCTGTTTAGCTTTGGGGTCCTGCTCGTTCTTGCTTCTGTTTCCTGGTTTCTTTTTGAAAAACCGATCAATGAACTGAAGCGCTATTTTTCATACAAAAACACATAAACAGACGATTGCCAGCTGGCTGTCAGCGCTGTTTTTTTATCCGGAATGACGCTTGCTTTTACGATATGTTCAGTGAATTACCTTGCTCAGGCACGGACGCTGGGGGATTCGCTGCGTGCCACTAATCCCGACTGGGAATACATTATCGGGCTGGTTGATGATTTATCCGCGGCCAATCTGCCCGATGAACTGCGCCCGCCCTATCCGATGCTGGAAGTGGCAGACATTAACATTCCTGATTTTCAGGCCATGTGTGACCGGTACGACATTACTGAACTGAATACAGCGGTCAAACCGTTTTTTATTGATTACTTCTACGCCAGCAAACCGGAAATGACCGGAATCATTTATTTTGATCCGGATATTATTGTCTTTCAGCCGCTGACTGAGCTTCAGGACCGTCTGGCGAATTACAGTATTATTGTTACCCCGCATACCTGCTCGCCAACCCCGGACTGGGAACGCCCTAATGAGCTCCATCACCTCAACACCGGCATTTTTAACCTCGGTTTTGTTGCTCTCCGGAAAGATGCCGAATCGCAGGCATTCGTCAACTGGTGGAAAGAGCGGTTAACCTATGAATGCCGCATCGATCTCTGTGCCGGGCTGTTTGTCGATCAGCACTGGGTAAATTTTGCACCAGCCTATTACAAATCGGTTTTTATCGACAAAAATCCGGGCTATAATGCCGCCTACTGGAACCTGCACGAACGGTATTTCAGTAAGCAGGATGATCAGTGGTTTGTCAATGAAACCCATCCGCTCTTATTTTTTCATTACAGCGGATACAACCCTTACAAACCGAATGAGGTCTCTAAATATCAGACACGGTATACATTCGATAGCCATGATGACCGCAACCGCTCTGATGCCTTCCCGCTTTTTCTCTATTACCGGGATCAGTTGCTGGCTAACGCCAACGATACCTATCGCCATTACCCTTGTGTCTATATTAAACCGCCGGTTGTTCCACGGTACAAACGGGTACGGAAGGCGCTGAAAGCGCCGCTGAACAGACTCATCACTCTATTAGAAAAAAGGAATTAGCTATGTTTTCATGGCCACGCACCAAAGCACTCTGGATACATCGGTATAACAAATACACCCACATTGCGGGTACGTATTTCTCTTTCTGGCGTAAGTATGCAAAGCTTCGCAATTTAAAGGCGACGCTGAAAGGCCGTCCGTTTATAGCCATTGTTCTCTCCGAACAGATGGGTGATATTATTGCCTGTGAACCGGTAATCCGGGAAGTGCGCCGGCAGTATCCGGATGCGTATCTGATCTGGTTTGTACGGCAGGCCTATCTCGATCTGGTCAGGTATCATCCCGACCTGAATGGCCATTTGATCGAAAGATGTCCGGGAGAACGTGTTAAACTAATTAATTCCGGCGTTTTCGACCACATTTTTAATATGCATTTGTCGCACCGGAAGTGTAAATATTGCCCGGAAGACCCCATCAATCCGATAGCCGAAAAACTGCACATTAACTACTCCAATTATTATTTCCACGGTAACCTGCTGCATTCATTTTCACTGGCCGCCGGACTACCAGCTCTTGAAGATCAACCGGTTATGCACATACCGGATACCGTGCATGCCAGCATTAAGCGCCTTAATTTACCAGAAGACGCCATTGTCATACATTGCCAATCCAGCCATGCACCCCGCGACTGGCAACCGGATAACTGGAACAAACTGGTCAGGTGGTTGCTGGCCAATTACCCTAATTCTGTTATTGAAGTAGGTTTATCACCTATTGTGCAACTAAATGACCCGCGTTTCATAAATTTGTGCGGTCAGTTAAGTTTGCTGGAAACAGCCGATGTGATTCATCAGGCCCGTTTATTCATCGGTATTGACAGCGGACCGGCACACATGGCAAACGCGGGTGGTACGGATGGTATCATCATGCTGGGTCAGCTTTTTGATTTCGTAAATTATATGCCTTACTCAGGACGCTATAAACGCGGAGAAGGCGTAACCATTTTAAACCAACTGGGGCATCCCTGCGCGGATATGCCGTTTGAATGGGTACAGGAAGCCGTCGTCAAACGGCTGGCTCAACCCAAGCTCGTATGAAAAAAGCCGGGAAACAAACAGTTTGTATTGTCATACCAGTCTACAAGGCGGTTCTCACCCCGCATGAATCTATTTCATTAACGCAATGCTTAAAGATTTTAGGTCACTTCCCGATTAAGCTTGTCCATCCGGCGTCACTGGACCTGACCGCTTACCGGACCAGCTATCCGACCCTCGAATCGGTTCCGTTTCCGGATAGTTATTTTACCGGCATTCAGGCCTACAACCGCCTGATGCTTTCAGCTGGTTTCTACCAGGCATTCACCGGTTTTGAGTACATGCTGATTTATCAGCTGGATGCTTTTGTCTTTAAAGACGAACTTCTGCACTGGTGTAATCAGGGATTTGACTATATCGGGGCGCCGTGGCTCAGGGACAGAGACTTTCATAGCGCTTCCGATGAATTTATCTTTAATCTGAAAAAGCGGATCGCCATCCTGTTTGACCTTAAAAAAGAAGACGGTGTTACCCCGCGGGAAATCACCAGTCTCAACGGTGTTGGTAACGGCGGCTTCTCACTCAGGCGTATTTCTGCTTTTCTGACCTGTTTACGTATCTTTGACAAAAAAATAAAGCAGTACGAGAACAGTACACTTTATCAATTTAATGAGGATATGTTCTGGGGAGTTGAAGTAAACCGGTTTTGGCCAAGGTTAACAATCCCGGATTTCCGGACAGCCCTTCGTTTCGCTGTTGAATTTTACCCGCAACGTGCAATAACCAACTACAATCAGGGAGAATTACCCTTTGGTTGCCATGCATGGGACATTCATGGAACTGACTATTGGCAACCTATTTTTGCCCGTTATGGCTACGTAATTTGACTTGTAACTGATGAATCAGCGTAAATCGCCAGGTATTTCTATTGCTTTGTGCACCTACAATGGGGCAGCTTATCTGCCCGCGCAGTGGGACAGCATTTTACAACAAACCCGTTTACCCGACGAAGTTGTCATTTGTGACGATGGTTCAACCGACGGTACAATTGACCTGCTGCATCACTTAAAAGCTACGGCACCGTTTCAGGTACATCTGTTTCTTAATCCCGTCCAGCTCGGATTTAACAAAAACTTCGAACAGGCCCTGAGCCGGTGTACGCAGGATCTGGTATTTATCTGTGATCAGGATGATTACTGGATGCCCGAAAAACTGGACGTGATGACGCAGTTTATGGTGGAAAACCCGGCTACTGAAATTGCCTTCAACAACGCCTTTGTCGCCGATCACGAACTGAATAACCTCCATGAGCTTTTCTGGTTACGGGTTCGCTTTGACGAAGAGGCTCAGGAACGCTGGAAACAGGGCGAAGCCATGGAAGTACTTCTCGACGGAGCCCGCATGATGGGCTGCGCTACGGTTATCCGCCACGGTTTTATACCCAAAGTCATTCCAATTCCGACTGATATTCCGCAGTACATCTATGACGCCTGCATCTCACTGGTCGGCGCAGCCTACAATGCCGTTACATTTCTGGATAAGCCGCTACAGCTGTACCGGACCCACAACAGCCAGCAGGTTGGTGTGAAAGCGGCACCGGTGCCTCCCCGTACCCGCTTACGCGACCGGTTTACCCGTCCGCGCGGGGAGAAACTGGAACCACTCGTATTTAAACGCATCCAGCTGGAAAAAATAAAGGCGTTTCTGCTCACACGGATTTCGGAAAATTCCCCTGCCATGAAACAACTTAACCGCAAATTAGCCCATTATACCATGCGGAGTACGTTGTCCCGTAACCGGCTGGCACGGGTCTTTCCCGTTTTAAGGGATCTGCAGCGTGGTTTATACCACCGGTATGCGGATGCTGCTACCGACTGGTACAGCCCCTACCTCGCCGCCATCGGTGACCTCCTGGAATGAGTTGACAACCGGTTCACTCCGGATGTCTGTTAATGCCCGATACGCCAGTTGCCTTTCATCTTATGATTGCCATACTCTCAGTTTGTCATACCCGTCAGTTACCACAAGCCATTACACTTGGCCGGTCCATTCAGCAGGTGACCCCCGACGCTTTATTTGTGATCGGCCTGGCCGATGAACTACCGGAAGGCATTCGTCAGGACAGCCTGCCGTTTTCAGTAATCCGGGCGTCTGAACTGCTTTCTGCCACCGAACTGTCAGAACTTTCTGCCGGATATACGCCGGCCGAAATGGCCGGTGCCCTGAAACCCCTTTTTTTAAAGGCCTGTTACGACCGTTTTCCGCAGCACAATACCTTTGTGTATGCCGATCCGAACAGTATGTTTTTACAGCCGCTGTCGGCAATTGAAGACCGGTTAACCGAAGCCGTGTTTCTACTGACGCCCTACCTGCTGCAGGCACCCCGCGACGGTAAATTTCCCGACGAAAAGCACCTTCAGAATATCGGCCTCTACAACAGCGACTTTCTGGCCCTGCGTCGTTCGCAGGAGGCCGGCCGCTTCCTGACGTGGTGGGACAGCCGTGTCAGAACCCGTGCGCATATCAATTTTTGTGAAGGTCTGTGTACCGATCAGATCTGGCTGATGCACGTACCGGCCTTTTTTGATAACGTACAGATTGTTCAGCAGCCAACCTGGCACGCCGGCCTCTGGAACCTGCATGACCGGCAGCTTCAGGGCAATCCGGGCAACTGGCAGGTGGGTGCAGGCGGGCCCTTGTTTTTTGTCAATATGAAGGGGTTGACGAACCCGGACGAAGGTTTCTTTCCGTATCAGAACCGGCTTACGGTCAGTAAACGCTCTGATATTCAGGCTCTGCTGCGAGACTACACTCAACGACTAGCGGCAAACAGTCAGCCGCAATTTAACCGGAAACCGGTCTATGGACAGCAACCGGAACCGGTACTGCTGCGTGGCTGGCGGAAAGGAGCCGTCGACTCGTTGCGTAAACTAGCCGCCTTCATCGATACGATGCCGATTCCGGTACTTCGCTGACGGATGCCGCCAGTAAGTAAGTCCTTCTTGATTGCGGCTAGTAAATGCGCTACTTTTGCGGGAGTTTTCTACGAAAAATACAAACAGGACGTTTCACTGCATGAAGGTATTATATGACCATCAGTCGTTTACGGGTATGGCTTATGGAGGTGTTACCCGCTATTTCTACGAACTGATGAAGTCATTTGCCCGGCGCAATGACATAGATTTTGAGCTTTCTCTGAAATTTTCCAACAACGAATACCTTGATCAGTCGGCGTTCAGCCGGCATTTCAGATTCCGGCGCTGGGCACATTTGCAGAATGTCAATATGGTTGCTTCCGCATTAAACCGGCTTTATAGCGTACAACGGCTGAAAGCCAGCAGTTTCGACGTATTTCATCCGACGTATTACCACAAATATTTCCTCAATCACCTCGACGGTAAACCGTTTGTCATCACCTTTCATGATGCCACAAGCGAGCGGTATGCCAAACAATATCCTGAGGTAGGCGAGCACATGACTGAGGTCAAAAAAGCCCTTCTGCCACGGGCCGATTGCATCATTGCCGTTTCGGAATATTCGAAGCAGGAGATTCTGCGCTTTTTCGATGTGAAACCGGAAAAAATCAAAGTTATCCATCTGGGTTCTTCATTCAGCCATCTTAAACCGAACCGGCCGTTTGATGCACTGCCGTTTTCGTACCTGCTGTATGTCGGAAAGCGTGGTCTGTACAAAAACTTTGACGGTTTTTTCAGGGCTATTCAGCCGGTATTACAAAAATACCCGGACATCCATCTGGTTTGTGCGGGAGGCGGTGCGTTTTCTAAACAGGAAAATGAGCTGTTTCACTCGGCCCGTCTGGGCAACCGGGTGCATTACCGCCCGATTACAGATACAGCGCTCTTCGGGCTGTACCAGCACGCAACGGCTTTCGTATTTCCGTCGCTGAACGAAGGGTTCGGTATTCCGGTGCTCGAAGCATTCAGCGGCGGTTGCCCCAACGTGCTCAGTGACCGCAGCTCACTGCCGGAAGTCGGGGCGGATGCGGCCATCTATTTCGATCCGGAAAATGATGAGTCGATTGCCCATGCCATTGAGCGCATTATTTCGGATAGTGACTTACGCACTGACCTGAAGAAAAAAGGAACCGAGCGGCTTAAGCTTTTCTCCTGTGAGAAAACTGCCCAGCAAACATTTGATGTGTATAAGGAGCTAACCAAGTGATTTCACCGACTGACCCATTCCTGCATACGTTCGTGACGAAACCGTTTGTGGCTGGCACTGAGCTGCAAACGAAAAACGGCCAATGGCCCAAACTCACCGTAGTGACGCCGTCCTATAATCAGGCGCATTACCTCGAACGGACGATCCTGAGCGTACTAAACCAGCAATATCCGAATCTGGAGTACTTTATCATCGACGGCGGCTCAACGGACGGCAGTCTGGATATTATCCGGAAATATGAGCCGTTTCTGGCCGGCTGGGTCAGCGAAAAGGACAAGGGACAGACCGATGCCATCAACAAGGGGTTCCGGCTGGCAACCGGCGATTACATGGCGTTCCAGAACTCAGACGATGTGTTTGCCCCGGACGCGCTGATCAACGTCGGTAAGGCATGGCACAGGCACCCACAGACCGATGTGTTTTACGGCGATATGTACACCATCGACGAAAGCGACTTCGTTATTGAAGAAAAGCGGGCGCTTCCGTTTATTCCTGCCTGCCAGATTTACAGCGGTATGCAGGTGTATAACCAGTCGATGTTTATCCGGCGTGAGGTCTTAACAAAACATGGCTTGCTCGATGAAAGCCTGCGCTTTGTCATTGATTACGAAATCATTGCCAGGCTCAGCGTGCTGCCGGAAATCCGGTTTCAGCACGTAACTGACTTTTGGGGTGGTTTCCGGGTACAGCCCGACGCCAAATCATCGACGATTGCCCAAACCGTTGGTGTACAGGAACACCGGCGGATAAAAGAGAAATATCAGCCGTATCTTCGCAGCTGGTTACCCGAAGCTTTCTGGCGGCGGTATGCGCCGTTTCGTCAGCTCGCTTATTTTGCCCTTCGCGGTGATCTGGATTATGTCCGGCACCGGATGCAGATTCGAAAAGCCAACCGTATTTCTAACGGATAAAAATAAATGAATATCCATGTTCCGGCTCATACAAAAACTTGATCTCATGCGGATTGTCCTCGGCATCTGCATGGTCGTCGACGGTCCGCCGTTAATTACCTTTCTGAAAGAAACCGTCCACCTGGCTCCCAACAGTCAGGCGTTTACGGCTGCCTTTCAGGGCCTTGGTTTTGTACTCATGATTCCGTTTACCTTTCTGAGAAGGCTGTATACCCCGAATATACTCCTCTTCTGGATGGCCATCTGGTTCATCATGCTCTGTATTTTTTACATGTTTTATTTCAACGGCGAACCCGGGTTTAAGGCCTATGCCACCGATCTGACCTATTTTGCGTTCTCGGTTGCCTTTATTCTTCTGCTGGTCAACGTACCGAACGACATCATTGAGGTAGCCATTCCGGTCATTATTCTGTTCACCTTTATCTCTAACCTGGCGTTATTGTACGCCATGGTTACTGACCCGACATGGACCATCGGGCAGCGGGCAGCGATCAATTACGGTACTACCGATACGGGCGAACGGATGGGCAACCCCCACATTTTTGCACGGAATGCCCTCATGTGTGTGGTTGCCTGCGGGGTATGGGCCTTCCGGCCGCAGACCGGTGCGCTGATGCGGATCATTACTCTGTTTATGGGTGCGTTCAGCATGGGGATTCTGGTTATGACCCAGACCCGGTCCAGTATCGTGGCGCTGGTGATTGTCGTCGGGTTGTTCCTGTTTTTCAACGTCCGGCCGGCTCAGATCAAATCGGCGATCCGCGGACTGCGGCATCCGCTTTCACTGATTACGATTTTCCTGATTTTCTTTGCCTTCTCGCTCTTCATCCGCAAGTACAATGACATCTACGGCATCCTCTACGGCTATGCGATGAACTTCATTGAGCGGAACATGGAGAACGTATACGCCCTGCTGGGGCTGCAATCGTCGGGGGCAGCCTACAAAGCTTCGCTGGATGCATCGGCCGCAAACCGGGCGGTGAGTGCCAACTTCTTTTCCAACGTTATCGTCGGGCATATGGAAATGCTTATTTTTGGTAACGGCTATAAGTTTCTGTACCTCGACGTACCGGTCATGGAAGCCTGGGTAAACCACGGTATTCCCGGCCTGCTGCTGTTCGGGGGTATGAATGTCCTGATCC
>CBDFHU010000024.1:0-45557 GCA_965247375.1 Arsenicibacter sp. | reverse complement strand
AGCCGGCGGCCGCACCGCTGGCCACGCCCAGGGCCGCTACCTTTGAGCCTGAATTCCACGGAGCGAACGTGTAAATAAAGTTGCTGAATTCGGAATTTGAGCCTTCAATGTACTGTATTTCGAACAACGACTCAGGCCCGTTTTCTTTTGCGAGGTTAAAATTATCGGCATAGCTGGCATTCAGCTGGTACTTACCCGACTGGACAATGGCTTGCAACTCTTTGGCAGCTTCGGAGAAGTTCTTCTGCGTCATGTACATCTCGGCGAGCAGCATCCGCGCCGCTCCTTTCGTGGCCCGTCCCTTGTCGGTGTTCGCTGAATAGCTATCCGGCAGATTGGTAATGGCCGTTTTAACGTCGTTCAGAATCGTCGGGTAAATCTCGCCAGGGGCTTTTGGCTGCGCGATGGCAAAGGCTGCATCGGTCGACGTGACTTCATCAAAAACGGCCGGAACGTTGCCGTAGAGCCGGATCAGGTTAAAATAATAGAATGCCCGCAGGAAACTGGCTTCGCCAATAACCTGCGTTTTGGTGGCAGCGTCAATCTGTGCGTTCTGAATCCGGCCCAGAATGACGTTACTGCGGGCAATGCCGCTGTAGCTCCGGTTAAAAAAGTCGGCAACGGTCGAGTTGGTGTTGATTTCGCGGAATTCGTCGAGTTCCTCCAGCGGAAATCCGGACCGGTCGCCGGTGTTGTACTGATATGACGTGTTATCTGAGCGCATCTCGGCCAGGGCCCAGAACGAGCCGCCAGGGCCGGCGTTGGTTCCGCTGTACAGAAACTGCAAAGGCGCATAGGCTCCGTTTGTGGCCTGAATAAACTGGTCTTTGGTCTGGAAAAAGTTACCCGCACTCTGGTAGGTCTGCGGACTGACCGTCAGAAAATCGCTGTTGCAACCCGTCAGGGAAATCAGAGCGGCAACGACTAATGTATATCGTTTCATGAAAGGGTTGTCGGTTAGAATTGGAAGTTAGCGCCGAGGGTATACGTAACAGGAACCGGATAGCCGGTATAGTTGACACCGGGTGCCAGTGAGTTATTGCCCTGGAAATTCAGTTCGGGCCACCCCCCTTTGTAAGGCGTAAACAGCAGCGGATTCTGGGCGCTGGTGTAAATGCGGGCGGAGAACTTCCATGGTGTTTTCAGGTTGTAGCCCAGAGTAATGTTCCGTACAGCAATAAACGAGGCATCTTTGACCCACAGCGAGTTGACTTCCCGCGACCAGGCCGTGCTGCCGTTTGTGGTCGGAATTTCGCCGTTGCCCGGCTGCTCCGGCGACCGCCAGCGGTCTTTCACCGACGCTTCTACGTTGAACACCCCGTCGATGTTGGTCGTAAAGCGCTTATATACATCCATAATCTTCGCCCCCTGAACGCCGCTGATCAGAATCGAGAGGTCGAAGTCGCGGAATCTCAGCCGGTTGGTGAGGCCCCAGATAAACTTCGGATACGGGTTGCCGATGATGGTACGGTCGTTGGCATCGATTTTGCCGTCGTTGTTGGTGTCGGCATACTTAACCGAGCCAACCACCTGACCGCCGTATTTCGGAATACCGTCGAGTTCGGTCTGGGTGTTCACAATACCCTGAAACACATAGCCGTAAAACATGCCCATCGGCTGGCCGACTACCGTAATGTTGGTGCTGACATCGCCTGAAATCAGCTGCGCCTTTCCGCCGATGTCGAGTACTTTGTTGCGGTTTGCCGAGATGTTGAAATCGGTGTCCCACTTCAACCGGCCGGTAGTGTTGTGGCTGTTTACCGAGAACTCAACCCCTTTGTTCATCACATTACCAAGGTTGGTAATAGCGCTCGAAAAGCCCGATGCTACCGGAATATCCAGCGATTGCAGCATGCTTTCGGTATGGCGCTGATAGTATTCTGCCGACAGATAAATGCGGCCTGCCAGAATGGAGGCATCAAAACCCACATCAAACTGACGTGACCGTTCCCAGCCAAGCTGGTTGTTGGCCAGTGAGCCGAGCAGGAAGCCGCTGGCGAGTGAACCGCCGAAATTGTAGTTATCGGTGCTGATACCCGGAATGTAGGTATAGTTACCGATAGAGTTATTGCCGGCCAGACCATAACTGGCCCGCAGCTTGACCTCGTCGAGCCAGTTTAGTTTCGGGAAGAAAGACTCGCTGCTTAGCCGCCAGCCGGCCGATACCGACGGGAAGTTGGCAAAACGGTTGTTGAGGCCGAAGCGGGATGAACCATCGCGGCGGATGGCCGCGCTGAGCAGGTACCGGTCGTCGAAATTATAGTTCAGACGGGCCAGGTGCGAGAGCAGCCGCCATTCCTGATAATCGGCACTGGCTGTGATCTGAGTCGCGGCATTAACGGTTTTAACGTTGTCGTTCGGAAACTGGCTGCCATTGGTCGTTGTCGACTGGAACTTCTCTTTCTGTACCGTATAACCGACCAGCACGTCTGCGTGATGTTTGCCGAAATCGCGGTCGTAGGTCAGGGTATTTTCGTTGAGCCAGTTCAGCAGCCAGTTAGCCGTTGCGGAGCCGGTAGCCGGTTGCGGCGGCGGGTTCCGGAATGCGCCGACCGTCGACGGTTTGAAAAAGTCGAAACGGGCCGTCGTGAAGTCCATATTAAACGTCGATTTCAGGTGCATGCCCTTCACCGGCGAAATATCAATGAAGGTATTACCCAGAATCCGGGCCGTCGAGGAAACGTTGCGGGTGTCCATCAGAATGCTCAGCGGGTTGGCATTCACGAACAGGTCAGTCGAGGTAATGTTCTGGTTATACGTGCCGTCGGCGTTGTATACCGGCGCCACAGGACTGTTCAGCAGACTTTGGGTCAGCAGGGCGTCGTTGAAGTGGCCTTCAGTATTGGTCAGTTTCCGGTCGACAAACGACGGGTTGAGGTTCAGGCCGACATTGATGTTCCGGCGTGGTGAACCTTCGACGTTCAGCCGGGCCGAGTAGCGCTTGAAGGAGGTATTTTTTACCGTTCCCTGCTGGTCAAAGTAACCGACCGATAGCAGTGACCGGAGCGATTCACTGCCTTTCGAGAACGTCAGGTTATAGCTTTGCTGCGGGGCCGTACGAGTCAGAACGTCGTACCAGTT
Source organism: Arsenicibacter sp. (assembly GCA_965247375.1). Taxonomy (GTDB): domain Bacteria; phylum Bacteroidota; class Bacteroidia; order Cytophagales; family Spirosomataceae; genus Arsenicibacter. The sequence continues at coordinate 42,476 of CBDFHU010000024.1, read as the reverse complement.
CGTGCCTTCGCCGAGGGCAGCCGGGTTCTGGTAGTCGGCCGGAATCGTGGCCGGATCAAAGGTTTTGCCCTGGAATTTTGCCAGGTCCTGCCGGGCTTCGACGCGGAACTGTGCCCATTCCTGTGCGTTCATCATGTCGATTTTACCGCGCTCCGGAATCACCTGAAGACCGGTATAGGCACTGAATTCAACTTTTGACGCCCCGTTTTTGGCCCGTTTCGTCGTAATCAGGATTACCCCGTTCGAGCCCCGCGACCCGTAAATGGCGGTTGAAGCGGCATCTTTCAGTACCGAAATTGACTCAATATCATCCGGATTTAACATACTCAGCGGGTTCGAGGACCGGCTGTAGGAGTTGTTTACCGGAAAGCCGTCGATGACATACAGCGGATCGTCGCCGGCCCCGATTGAACCGGCCCCGCGTACGCGGATAACCACCCCGCCGCCCGGTGTACCCGTTACCTGACTAACCTGGACACCGGCAATCTGGCCTGCCAGTTTCTGGTCGGCACTGGTAACCGGTAAATCCTTGATGGCTTCGGCCTTGATGGTGGCCACCGCACCGGTTACGTTCCGGCGCTCCTGATTGCCGTACCCGATCACCACCACTTCGCTCAGGCTCCGGTTATCGGTCTGTAGTGTAACGTCAATGCCGGAGCGGCTGCCAACGGCAACCTCCTGACTGACAGAGCCGACAAAGCTGAATACAAGAATAGCGTTGTTGTCCGGAATCACCAGTTTATACTGACCATTGGCGTCGGTTGTTGTGCCACGTGATGTACCTTTTACCACCACGCTCACGCCTGGCAGTTTGTTACCGCTCTCATCAGACACCTGTCCGGTAATGGTCCGGTCTACCGGTGCCATAGCCGCGACGGCTTGCTGAAGTGGTTCAACGGAGGGGAGGGCCGACGTTTGCGGGGAGGTGGCGGGTTTCAGAATAATCTGGCGGCCCTGAAGACGATAGCTTAACTGTAACGGTCTGAGCAACAGGTCAAGGACTTCCGACAGCCGCTGATTGCTGGCATTCACCGTAACGGGCTGGTTCAGCTGGCTCAACCCGGAACTGTACGCAAACCGTACATCGGCCATCTGTCCGAGCTGATTCAGCAACGCTTTGACAGGCTTATTTTCGGCCTGAATGGTAACGCGTTGCTCCATAATACGCTGGGCTTCTACCGGACGGGCAGTTGCCAGCCCTGTAAAGAATGCCGCCAGTAGTAACTGGTAAAAAGTCAGTTTCATAAAAACTACGCAACAGACGAAACGGTTGTCGACGTTTTTTCATACTTTTAAAGGTTTTTTTGACTATTTGGGTTTGAAATGGACAAAAAATCCCCCTCCCTCATCAAAATGAGGTGCTAGCCAGGGGTAAGCACAGGGTCAGTGATGCCGCAATCATCATTGACCCCTTTTTATAACCGGTAATCAGGGGTTATCACAACGCAGGTTACTGACAGCCTTTACTGTCAATAACAATCTGCCCGTCGATGACTTCAAACGAAGCCCCCGACCGTCTGGCAAATCACATCGAGCCGCTCCATGAGGTTTTCCTCATCGGAAAGAAATAGTGGCCCGGCACTTCATTAAGTCATCTTCATTAAAAACCAGATCAACGCCATAGGTTTTTTCAAGAACCAGCAGCATTCGGGCAATCGGCATATCGTCGAACGTTTGTTCACGGCTCGGAATGGTTGCCAGAATGGCAACAGGCTGGTCAACCAGGTTTTTATCGAGCCGGTCGTCTTTGATGGTGTAGGTCACCTGCTGGTTTGGCGACAGCACAACGCCGCGCAGCTGACGGTCACCGGTTTGATGGGCCCGCTCATAATCGTTCTGTGTATAGACAGATACGCGCCCTGTCCGGACCGTTACCTGCACGGTCGGTTCGTCTTCGTAAGCACGCACCACAAAGCTGGTTCCCAGTACTTTAGTAATGGTTTGGTTGGCGTAAATCAGGAACGGGCTGGCCGGATTCTTGACAACGTCAAAGAACGCTTCGCCCTGGAGAAATACCGTTCGTGAGGTTTTGCTGAAGCGGGCCGGATAACTGATGCGGCTGCGCGGGGCCAGCGAAACCACACTGCCGTCGCTCAGCAGTACATTCAGGGTCTGCGGCGTGGTATTGGTTTTTTCGATAAGCGGGCTTCCTGCCTCGCCGGTCAGTGCCGTGTAGGTGCCTCCGCTTGCAGACGGGCTTTGTTTGGTCTGGTATTGCCAGTAGCCGACTCCGGCGAGCAGCAGTACGCAGGCGGCCGCTACCCACCGCCAGACCGGCCGGTACCATAAAGGCCGTACAGGCTCTTCGTCGCGGTCGGGGCGATTAAGCGCGTTAAGCATCAATTGGTGCACTTCCTGCTCAATACGTGCTTCGGTTGCGTCGTCGGCATAATAGTCCGACAGGTTACGGGCCAGTTGCCGCGCATGTCTGACTACCCCGGCACGGTCGGGATGCTGCAACAGCCAGGCTTCCCAGAACGCAGTTGCCTGCGGGTCTGCCTGAAGCGTCCAGCGCCGGAACGATTCATCAAGGATAAAATCTTCTGCTTCGTATGTGCGGTAGTCAATCATGGTTCGGGGCTTTCATCGGCCTTCATTACCATAGTGACATCCGTATACCAGCAATACTCAAAAAAATGTGAAAAATTTTAGGAGATAGTGCAAGACGAGTGCCAGACCGTATGCAACAGCAAAAACAGGAGGCTGGACGACCAGTGTTCGCGGAGTTCTTTGAGGGTACGGTGCAGCAGGTTGGCAACGCTCTGGCGTTCCATGCCCATAATCTGCGCAATTTCGTGGTTATCCAGATTCTGGTAGAAGCGGAGGTATAAAACTTCCTGTTGCCGTTTGGTGAGGGAGGCCATCAGGCGCTGTAGCTGGGCCATCTGTCCGGCCTGACTTTCATCGTCGATAATCTGTTGTTCTACCGGCGATTCGGCAGGGGTGTTGGTGTAGGTCAGCTCGTCGGGGCGGGTCGGATATTGATTTGGCAGGCGGCGTAATAGCTTGTACCGCAGCGATTTAAGTAGGTAGGTTTTGACAAAGACTGCATCGCCGACAGTTGCCCGCCGATCCCATAGTTCGAGCCATAAATCCTGAATGGTGTCCCAGACCAGATCCGAATCCGGGGTCAGCCGGAGACCATAGTTATAGAGGCTGCGGTAATAGGTCTTGGCCAGTTCACCCAGTGCCCGCTCATCGCCCGCCTTAAAGCGCAGCCATAGTTCACCGGAAAGTGCGGGGTTACTGGTTGCCATGGTTCATGATAAGTTTGGGTCGTCGGCACAAATATGGATTATTCTAATGAAAAATGTGTCCTGTCCCGTCCTGTTGTCCGGGCGAAAATGAATAATGCATACTGAAAAACGGATAATGAAGGCTCCAGATGATCAATTTTCGGGGTAATTCCGTGCGGCTTCAGGTCAACCGCACTCAGTTAGTATCCATTAGTGATTTTACATACGTGTGGCCTTTTAAGTCGCTGAAAAAGTATATACTATTGCGAAATATTCCTAAATCATAGCTACTTATATGACATTAACCCGCACGATTCTGAGCCTTGGCTGTCTGAGCGTCTGGCTGCTCGGTTGCCAGACAGAAAGTACACAACAATCTAAATTAGACGTAGCTTCTCTGCCCAAAGCATCTGCGGAACAGATGGAAGAGCTGGTCGAAAAATTTATTGACGCCAGGGAAGGCGAAACGATTCAGATTCCGGAAGGCTACTTTGAGATGAACACCCAGCTGATTCTGGATAAGGTAAACAAGGTGACCATACAGGGGGCCGGTATGTATAAAACCGTCCTGTCGTTCAAAACGATCACGACGGGCGGCGAGGGTGTCAAAATTGCGGGCAACGGGATTGTATTGCAGGACTTTACGGTTATGGATGCGCCCGGCGACTGCATCAAAACGCAGCATTGCGAAGGGCTTACATTCCGTCGGGTCAATACGACCTGGACCAATCAGGATCTGAGCAAAAGCGGTACGTATGGCATTTATCCGGTACAGTGCAAAAACGTGCTGGTCGAAAAATGCGAGGTTTCCCATTCGCGGGATGCCGGGATTTACGTGGGTCAGTCCGAGAATATCATTGTCCGTGACAACGTCGTGTTTGAGAACGTGGCCGGTATTGAAATTGAGAACTCCGATAATGCCGAGGTGTATAACAACCTGACGGAGAATAATACGGGCGGCATTTTGATTTTTAACCTCCCCGGCTTACCCAAGCCGTTCGGGTCGCGGACCAAGGTTTACAAGAATACGATCAAGAACAACAACCACGAGAATTTTGCAACAGCGAGTGCCGGACAGAACGGAAACGCCATTACGATGGTACCGCCCGGCAGCGGGGTCATTGTGCTGGCGGGCAATGATGTCGAAATCTTCGATAATAAGCTGATCGACCACAAGACCATCGGGATTGCCATTGCCAGCTACCACATTACCGACCTGCCGATTCCGAAGCATCCGGGCTGGTCGCCGTTTACGACGAATGTGTACGTGCACAACAACAGTTTTGAGCGTTCGCTGAGTGTTCCGGACCTGACCAAAGATATGGGTAAACTGGTGGCTGCCAAGTGCTTTAAATCGCAGGATGTGGTCTATGACGGGATTATCGACGACAGCAAAGGTAAATCCATTGCCCAGAATCCGATGAATATCTGTGTACAGGAAAAACAGCAGGACCTGCGTTTTACCCGCTTTGAGATTCCGGCAAGCGGTAAAATTTCGGAAATCAAAGCCCACAACGATGTCGATAAATTTAACAGCTGTACCGTAACCGTTCAGACAACACCACCGGCCTTATAAATGGGCGACCCCATGTGGTCGATTTCTATGATCTATGCAAGCGCATGTTTATAGTTTTCGTCATAATTCCGATCCTCTCGGACACAGGCGAAAATACGAAGCACTAACTTGTTGCGTACGTTGTTGATAACGAGCATTTTGTTCTTACCTGCGGCTACTTTCCGTTCGTAATACGCCTTTAGTTCCTGACAATGTTGGATGGCCGATAAGGCCGCTAAATGTAGTAAGGATTTAACTTTCTTATTAGCCAGCTGACTTACTTTAGCTTTTCCTTTCCGTTGGCCTGAACTATGTTCGAAAGGAACAACGCCAGCGTAACAGGCATACTTTTTGGGATCAGAAATGCTTTTGAACTCGTTCGTTGTTATAATCACTTCGACTGCCGTTGTCTGGCTAATGCCTTGAATGGAAGTCACTCGTTGGAACAGGTGCCTGAGTTCGGGGTCACCTTCGATCACCTCAGCAATTAATTTGTCTGTGGCTTTTAAATCGGCTTTGAGTGCTTTCAAGGACTGCTGGCAAGCTTGCTCATTAGCGTTTCGATCTTCTTTAGAAAGGAATCTTTCGGTGTTCGCAAGTGGCGCTTTTAACAGTTTTATGACTTTGGTCAATCGGGCACGTTGTGCGGTGAGTCGATCTAACTGGCTGATAACCTGACGCGGTGGCGTCCATAGGCGGGCATCTTCCCGGTTTTTATAAGCAAACAAAGCAATACGCTTCGAATCGAGTTTGTCCGTTTTACCCCGGCAAAGTCCCGGGCTATCTTTAATGTGAGCCGCTCGTTCGACCCAAATCGACGTTTTCTCATGGAGTGCATTTAATAAAGGGTTGTTATAGATACCGGTAAACTCCAGGCAAAACAGGCAATCGACGAGTTTGGCTTTGGTTTGTTTACGAAGCTCTTTCAGGAACTGAGTAATGCCTTTTTTATCGTTGCTCACCTGCTGATGAAACAAGACTTTGTTAGTGGCGACAACAGCGAAATCTAAGGTGTCTTTGGATACATCAATCCCAATAAAATGAGTGAAATTCATAACTTTGACTTGCTTAAAAGTGAGAGCCAACCCTTAACTTTCCTCATTACCTTGCTAATGGGCCACGAACCCGCATTTCTATTTGAGGTAAAAAGTTAAAAATCCGGTGGGGCTTCAATCGACCCATAGGTTTTACCTGGCCCGTGCGCTAAGGTGTCCCACCGGGGTTGGGTACTCACATTTGTGAGTGGCTTAAAATTACACGACTAATCTTTGAATCGCACAACGATGTAAATCTAAAGGCCCGTACGGATAGCAGATATGAAATGATTTTTATGCAAAAAAAGAATGCCTTATTGATAGCCCTGGTCCTGTTTGCGGGTAGTGTGCTGCATGCCTGTTTTTTGGGTAATCAGGCCGCTAAACACCCGTCGCAGCTGGATTTTACCACCTTTCCGCTGAAAAAACTGTCGGAGTACGGATTTTATACCGGTGAGATGCGTGAGCTGACGCCTGCGGATAAGGTGCTGGCCTATGAACCGGTTGCGACGCTGTTTACCGACTATGCCTTTAAAAAACGCTTTGTCTGGATGCCGGAAGGGACGGCGGCAACCGTTGATGCCAGTCAGCCCGATGAGCCGCTTCAGTTTCCGGACAAAACCATTCTGGTCAAAAACTTTTATTACCCTGCTGACTTCGCTAAGCCGACCGGCGACCGCCGGATTCTGGAGACGCGGCTGCTGGTAAAGACAAATGGTGTCTGGAAAGCCTATCCGTATCGCTGGAACGATGCGCAGACGGATGCTGACTACAAAGTGACCGGCGATGCCATTCCGGTAAGCTGGAAGGATGAGCAAGGGGCTGCGCATCAGATAACGTATGCCATGCCCAACAAAAACCAGTGTAAAAGCTGTCACAACCAGAAGGATACGTTTGTGCCGATCGGCCCGAAAATCAAGCAGCTTAACCATGCTATCGCCTATGGCGACACTACTGAAAATCAGCTGACCCGCTGGATGAAGGTTGGTTACCTGAAGGCTACTCCCGAAGCCATGGCCGCCATTCAGCCGCTGGTGGACATGCAGGACCCGACCGCCTCGCTCGATGCGCGGGCCCGCTCATACCTCGACGTGAACTGCGGGCATTGTCATAATCCGAAAGGACCGGCATCTACCTCGGGACTGTACCTCAACTATGAGCAACGGGACCCGTTCCATTGGGGCGTTCTGAAATCGCCGGTAGCCGCGGGGATTGGTGCGGGTACCTTTAAATTTGATATCAATCCGGGACATGGAGACGCATCAATCATGACCTATCGCATGAACTCGGTCCATCCGGGAATTATGATGCCCGAAATTGGCCGCGTAAGTATTCACAAAGAAGGTGTAGCGCTCATCAACGCTTGGATTGACGGGCTGAAGAAGGAGTAACTGGTAAATGAATAATGGATAATGAACAATGTATAATGCGGAGCAAGTACTTCATTATACATTGTTCATTATCCATTTCTAATGCGAAAACCAGCTGTCCGGTACGTCGGCAGGAACGGAGCCGTTGAGGCTGTATTTCAGTTTCAGGGTAAAGCCGCCGCCACCTTCAATAAAATCGGCTTCGAACGGATGAGCGCCTTTCTGAAGTGCGACCTGTCCGCTTTTTTCAATCGGAAAGTGATTCCCGTCATTATCAACTACCAGGCGGTTAGCAATCCGTAGTACACCTCCATCGTCGCAGGTATAGAAAAAGCTGTAAACGCCGGTTTCCGGCACGGTCAGATTACCGCGGAACCGCGTACCGAAGCTGGGCGCCGTGACCGTTTTAGGAACTACGAGGTTATGAATGGCGTAGCTGCTGTCGGCAGACAGTCCGTTCATGTAGGTTGTTGCCTTAAAGTACTTTTTGAGCAGGTCGCAGCGTAAGCCCGGCTGTGAACCGGCCGGTGTAACGGCCTGAGCGTATGTTTGTTGCTGATAACGTAACGTGTAGACATCGCCGCGGATACCGGAAGGCGTAAAGGCGGCCACCTGTACCGTTTGCGGTTTATCGATGGTCAATGCTGCCGGCAGGGCGGGAGAGGTCGCCAGAGGCTGTGACCCGTCGGTCGTGTAGCGCAGAATATAACTGTCGAGGGGAGCTTTGATGCGCAGCGCGGCCTTATCGACAAACACATTTTCTTCCGCGAATCCGGTCAGATCCGGTAAACGGTAATGGATGCCCATTTTTTCCATCCGCAGGAAGTGGCGTAACAGCCGTTTCTGATACGAAGCATAGTCTTTTTGCGCTGACCAGACGACCTCCGCAAGGGCGGTCATACGCGGCATACTCATGTAATCGACGCGGTTTTCGGTCGGGATGTATTCGGTCCAGATGTTTGCCTGAGCACCGAGAAACTGACGCGCCCGGTCGGTCGGAATATCCTGTGGAACCACCGACAGATTGTATACATTCTCCACGGACTGAATGCCCGGAGGACTGTCGAAATACAGGGTACTCACCGGTGTCATGACCACATTATTACCGTTCTGAGCGGCTTTCTGCGGCGCACCTTTCACCCAGCTGCGCCAATACATAACGGTTGTTGAGGGTTTCAGTCCACCCTCCAGAGCGTCGTCCCAAACCATGAGTTTTTTGCCCTTCGACTGTACAAACTGCTCAATGCGATGCACAAAATAGCTTTGAAGTTCTTCGACGTTCCTGATATTTTCGCGCTTCATGAGTTCCTGACACGCAGGCGTTTGCGCCCAGGTTGACTTCTCAACTTCATCGGCGCCGATGTGCACATACTGGCTTGGGAACAGGGCAATGATCTCGCTCAGCACCGTTTCCATAAAGGTATAGGTCGGTTCATTGCAGGGGCAGACGGGCACCGAAAAGGTTTTGCCCCAGCCATCCTGACCGGTACAGCTCAGAAACGGATAGGCTTTGATGGCCGCGCTCAGGTGACCGGGCATATCGATTTCGGGAATAATTTCGATGTGGCGGGCCGCTGCATACGCAATCAGATCCCGCATCTGTGCCTGAGTATAGAACCCGCCATACTGTGTCTGACCATCCTGCTGACGGATAAATTGCTTCGGCAGGTCAAAATCAGGATTGGTGACAGCCCGCTTCAATACCACGGAGTCCTGATTATTGAAGGTGCGCCAGGCGCCGATTGTGGTCAGTTTAGGGTAAGCTTTGATCTCAAGCCGCCAGCCCTGGTCATCGGTCAGGTGCAGATGGAATGTATTGAATTTATACAGCGCCAGCCGGTCGATAAAGGTTTTCAGGTAGCCGATGGAGTAAAAATGCCGCGAAACATCGAGGTGCATCCCGCGCCAGGCATAGGTAGGCTCATCCTGGATCGTAACGGCCGGCAGCGTCAGGGAGGCAAGAGGTTTCGCGGGCTTTTCAATACCAACCGGCAGCAGCTGACGAATGGTCTGAATGGCCCGGAACATGCCGGCCGGTTTCGCAGCCTTCAGAATCACTTGTTGTGGTGTAATGGTCAGGGCATACCCTTCTTCGGCAGCGATGGCCGGATCGTATTGCAGCACTATGCCGGTTCCGGTCGTCTTAGAGACAAGGGCCTTACCCAGAGCGGGTTGCAACAGTTCCTGCAACAAACGGGCCTCGCCCGCAAAGCGTTGATCCTGAACCATAATTGCCGTTTTAGCAGTAATGGTAAACTGCCCGTTTGCCGGTATCAGCGACGACGGGAAGGGAATAAGCGGATAGCGTTGGGCCAGATCCTGCGCCTGCGTTATCACAGAGATGGCACACAGGAAAATAATGGAGAAAAATCGTTGCATTTAAAAAAGCATAATATGGTAGAGTCAGACTACTGATGATAATTTTACGGATTGAACCGGGTTACTGACTTAGTTTTAGTCCTTGCGAAAATATGACTTTTAATACGTAATCATGGAGCACACAGAATATTTTTCACTCAGTTCATTGGCGATTGTTGTGTCTGTTTAATATTTTATTTATAAAAGCAAACAGTTTATTTTTTGATGGTTTATTGTTTTTTACTGCATCGGATGAGGGGGTATGGATTAGAGTTTCTTCTGCATCAGAAATACTATTTTCTTTTGTTTCTTCAATACGTTCAGACCGCGTTTCATCAATCAATACATTATTTTTAGTATCAATGTGCTCTATTGTTTTGTCTGATTCAAAATGAAGCATTGGGATAATTGTATCTTCAGGTAATTTTTTAGCTAATTCCTGATCAAAGCCTGCTTTTTCCATGTGATCCTTAAATAATGAAGTAAATAGTGCCAGATTTTCAGGGATTTTATGAGGAGAAGTTATATGAATTGCTTGGTCGTATGATAAAATATTGTTAATGTCTTGACTTCGCAATTCTCCAAAACGCCAATAATGCCAGTTTTTGTCAATACTATTGTTGGGAAATAAAAGATTTATTTTATAATGAAGAAAATCAAGAATCCTTGAGTTTGAAACTTTATCTGATTGACATTCTTGTAGTAATTCTTTAAACGCACTATCTCTTGTTTCTGCAGTAAAAGATGGATGCTGCACTAAATGTATTAAATCAAAAAGATCTTTAAAACGTGGCCTGACAAGTGTTTGGTGAATCTTCCATGAGATCTGTAGTGCTAAAGGTACTGTTTTAGGAACAACGAACTGTTCACCGGATATGGTCTGGTATTGTAGTGGTACAGGAGGCACATTAATGGGGAGGTTAAACGAAATGTCCATGGAAAAATTGACTTGTGTTTGGCCAACCCAGCACATAATGTCTGTATTTACCGTTGGAAAATCGTCTGCCATTGCATAGTCAATACCCCGCCAAAATCGGTTCTCATTGAAACTCCTGAAAGTTACATTATCATCCAAAGCCAGCTCAGTAACCTCCACCACCCAGGTACTGAAAATAGTTTCAGCATTTTCTGGATTTTCAATTTTAGGTAAATAAGACCAATCAAGATCTGCAGGAATGCGTTCAGATGGACTGCTGAAATATTGTCTGGTTATGTAGCTACCTTTCAGCATAAAATCGTGCTGAAGTTTAGATGCGCGCCTGATAAAGGCTTCATGGGCTAAATGTTCATTTTGGTCTTGAAAAAAAACTGCCATTTTATGATTTTTTAAAGTATCCAACCAGCGTCTAATATCTCTTTACTATCGAAGATACAATATTCTGATTGTTGCTTTTCTACTAAATAATTGTTTAAGTTTAATGTATGTAAAAGCTGATCAACTTTGGATAAGAAGGCTGCGATAGTACTATGTTCTCTTAATGTAATAAAACGCCTGTTAGGATCTGCTTTCAAGGCATTTCTGGATAAGTGAACGTTATGAATATTACATATATGAGTAAGTAAATCTGGGTTTTTATAATTTATCCGTCCATGCCACTCAAAATAGCAGAATAGATCAGGATGTGTTTTAGTAAACAATGTATATGACGTAATAGGTATTTCAATTTTTAATCGTTTATGTTGGAAATTATTTGACTTGAACGTACTTATAATAAGATCAGCATAACTAAACACCTCATCAATGTTGTTGGTTGTGAAAACTTTAGTAAACATAGGTTGGCTGATATGCTCTCCTCTTGATAACTCAATTAAAATAGCCTTACCGCCAAGCTGATTACAAAGTTCTGGAAAAACCTGATCTGTTTGTGAGGTTATGCTCTCAATTGTAATGTGTAACTCAAATGGGATAGTATCTGATAAATGGGTCATGGAAAACAACTTTTCCTCTAACAGTTTATAAAAAAAGAGATGCTCACCATGAGCATCTCTTTTCAACGATTTAAAGTACTTACAAATTCTGTTTCTTCATCTCCTTCACGGCGTAATCAGCGGCGCGGGCGGCGAAGGCCATGTACGTCAGAGACGGGTTCTGTGTCGAGGTAGAGGTCATGCTGGAGCCGTCGGTTACAAACACGTTTTTGCAGGCATGCAGCTGGTGCCACTTGTTAAGCATCGACGTTTTCGGGTCTTTACCCATCCGGACACCGCCCATTTCGTGGATATCAAGGCCTGGGTTCCGGTGGTCGTCGCGGACACGGATGTTTTTGAAACCTGCTGCCGTGAACATTTCGGTCATTTGCTCCTGATAATCCTTCACCATCTTGTCGTCGTTGTCGTCATAAACAACGTTGATTTTCAGCTGAGGAATACCAAACGGATCTTTCAGCCCTTTGTCGAGAGCCACGTAATTGGTTTCTTTCGGAATGGTTTCGCCCATCATGTGGGAGCCGACATGCCAGCCGCCCAGCTGCGGGTTCACCAGATTTTCTTTCAGGCTCACACCGTGGCCTTCCTGATTAGTCCGCGAGTTGCGGCCGGCCGAGAAACCGGCGGCGTAGCCCCGCAGGAAGTCTGTCTCTTGCTTGAATACGTTCCGGAAGCGTGGAATGTACGGACTGTTTGGCCGGCGGCCTTCCGTGGTCGAATCCAGGAAACCGTCGTATTCGCCCGAAATACCGCCCCGGTAGTTATGGAAAGCCACGTATTTGCCCAATACCCCACTGTCGTTGCCCAGACCGTTCGGGAACCGGTTTGAGGTCGAGTTCAGCAGGATCAGGTTTGAGTTCAGAGCGGCGGCGTTAACAAAGATGATGCGGGCATAAAACTCCATCATCTGTTTCGTGTTGGCGTCAATGATGCGCACGCCCGTTGCCTTGCCTTTCTTCTCGTCATAAATAATGGAGTGAACGACAGAATCCGGGCGCAGGGTCAGTTTTTTGGTTTTCATCGCCCACGGAATGGTGGAGGCATTGCTGCTGAAATAACCACCATACGGACAACCGCGCTCGCAGATGGTCCGATGCTGGCACTGGGCACGCCCTTGCTGCATGTGGATCGGATTCGGTTTGGTAATATGCGCCGCCCGTCCCATGATCACATGGCGGTCTTTATACTTACCGGCCATCTGCTGGCTGAAGTATTTTTCCACGCAGTTCCACTGGTGCGGCGGCAGAAACTCGCCGTCGGGGAGGGTGGCTAAGCCGTCTTTGTTGCCGGAAATACCGGCAAATTTTTCAACGTAGCTGTACCATGGTGCCAGATCAGCATACCGGATCGGCCAGTCAACGGCGAAACCGTCACGGGCAGGCCCTTCAAAATCAAAATCACTCCAGCGCTGGGTCTGACGGGCCCACATCAGGGACTTGCCGCCTACCTGATAGCCTCTGATCCAGTCAAACGGCTGCTCCTGCACATACGGATGTTCGGCATCCTTGACGAAAAACTGGGTAGTTCCTTCGTAAAACGCATAACATTTGCTGATGATCGGATTGGCCTTTTTGACCTCCAATGGCAACTGGTTACGGTGTTCAAACTCCCACGGCTGCATCATCGTGGTCGGGTAATCAGCAATGTGACGGACGTCGCGGCCGCGTTCCAGTACCAGCGTACGCAGTCCTTTTTCGGTTAATTCTTTAGCAGCCCACCCGCCGCTGATGCCGGAGCCAATGACAATGGCATCATAGGTGGTTGCTGCTTTTACATCAATATTGAAATTTGCCATGATAACAGGGGCAGTAAGAGGCTTAAGATTATTTTTTCTCTGAAACGGCTTTGGACACAACCGGTACGCAGCCCAGATAACGGGCAGGGGCAAATTCGTAGTGTGTCAGGTTGGTCATCACGTATTCAGATGTCATATACCCCCGGACAGTCAGACCTTTTACCAGTGAATAAAGCCCTTTCTGCGCCCCGTCTGTTGAGGTGGATAGCTTTGTAATCAGTTCATTGCGTTGAGCCGGCTGACAGCTGACGAATGGTTTTCCGTAGCTGATCTGCGCCATTTCCTCCACAATGCCAAGGCCTTTTTTGAGCGAATCCTGAGCGGCCGCGTCATAACAGTCGGCCACCATGCGTTCTACAAACTGATGGATACCCAGCGATTTGGCGCCAGGTGTTTTGGTTTCAGGGATAATTACCTCGACAAATTCGGCAAGTAATTCATTCTGGCCCGTAGTGAGCAGCGCCCCGTTTGCGGGAATTGACCCTTTGGCCCAGCCATTGGCCCAGCCCGGCAGACTGATGAGGCCACCCGCTGCCACAGCCAGGCTTTTTAATGCAGTACGTCTTTCCATGTAACAGGTAATTCAGGCTTCCTGGCCCGAAAACAAAAAGTAAGTTAATTGCCGTTGTGCGTACCAGACAGACGCATAAACGCAAAGAAAATTACAAAGTCAGACCGGAACGGCCAAACAAATGATGGCAGAACCGTCATTGAGTATTGATTTTTGTTGAAATTGTACAGAAATGCAGCCAGGAGTTTACTGGATATTAAGGGTAAACCATAGGACTTAAAGCAGAACGCTCCGGCATGTACGGGCATACCGGAGCGTTTGCAGTATGGGAGTCTGACCTGCTTATGCAGTCGCTTCCTGCTGCGCAGCGGTTTGTTTGTGCGAAACCGCCAGCATGCCGAGGAAAGTAATCAGACCGTTCAGGACCAGCCGTTCGAAGCTGAACTTATAGCCGTTGAACCATTCGGCCGAGTGGTTATTGATGTACAGTGTCAGCAGCGGTGAAACGATACAGATAAACGGAACGGCGCCGTCTTTCACCCCGCGCTTTGTAAACAGGCCGAATGCGTACAAGCCTAAGAGTGGCCCGTAGGTATACCCTGCCAGATCAAACACGGCTGTTACGACATCCTGACTGTTTAACTGGTTGAAAATGATGATCACAACGTAGAACAATACCGAAAAACCGATGTGTACCCAGTGTTTGATTTTAGCACGTTCGGTTTCGGGGCGGCCCTCTACGTTCATGAAATCAATGCAGAAGGATGTCGTCAAGGCGGTTAGCGCTGAATCGGAGCTGGCGTACGTGGCGGCCGTGATGCCGAGCAGGAAGGTGATGCCAACCACCATACCGAAGTGATTCAGCGCCAGTTCCGGATAAAGATTGTCGGTTTTGGCCGGAATACTGATGCCTTTCGATTCGGCATACAGGTACAGCAGCGTACCCAGACAAAGGAACAACAGGTTTACGATGGTCAGGGTAATCGTAAACCAGAACATATTTTTCTGCGCTTCGCCGATGTTCTTGCAGGTCAGGTTCTTCTGCATCAGATCCTGATCCAGGCCCGTCATCACGATGGCAATAAAGGCTCCGGAAATAAACTGCTTGAAGAAGTTACGCGGATCGTTGACGTCCCAGAAGAAAATCTGCGAGTAGGAGCTGCCTTTTACCACACTCACCATTTCCCCGAATCCGAAGTTTAATTCGCTTGAAATCAGGATAATGGTCAGAATAACGGCGGTGACCAGAAATGTGGTTTGCAGGGTGTCCGTAATGATAATGGTTTTTACCCCGCCTTTGAACGTGTACAGCCAGATCAGGAGAATCGTGATGGCGACCGATACTTCAAACGGAATCCCGAGGCTGTTGAAAATGGCGAGCTGAAGCACGCCCGCCGCTACGTACAGCCGCACGGCCGAGCCAACGGTACGGGCCAGCAGGAAGAACCCGGCACCGGCCTTGTACGACCAGAATCCGAACCGCTTCTCCAGATACCCGTAAATTGAAATCAGGTTCATCCGGTAGTAGAGCGGCATCAGCACGGTACCAATTACGTAGTATCCGATGATGTAGCCCAGCACAACCTGAAAGTAGGAGAATGCTTTCGTACCCGGAAAACCGGCGACCGGTGCACCGACGGCACCCGGTACTGAAATAAAGGTTACCCCTGAAAGCGAGGTACCGATCATGGCAAACGCCACCAGATACCAGGGCGACTGGCGGTTAGCCGTGAAAAACGTATTGGTGTCGGCTCCGCGTGACGTATAGTACGAAACCGTAATGAGCATCCCGAAATAGGCAATCAGAATGACGAGGGCGATAGTTGGGTTCATTGAGTAAAGAGGCAACTTTTCCGGCCGGATCGGGGTTATTTTTACAGGTTATCCGTGTCGCAATGATCGGGTTTGAAACCGCCTTTTACGCTGCAAACGGACCCTAAACTACTAGATTTTGTGGCCGGATTTCAGTAAATTTGCTAAACAAATACAATTTTCTTTTACATGCAACCTTTCGAGGAAAACGACGTAGAGGTCCTGGACGAAGTCATCGAAACCGATGTTCGTAATCTGGTAGTGTTTAATGATGATATTAATACATTTGACCATGTTATCGACACCCTGATTGATGTCTGTGACCATACACCGGAGCAAGCAGAGCAATGTACCCTGATTATTCATTACAAAGGCAAGTGTACGGTGAAGAACGGTTCATGGGAAGATTTGGTCCCGATGCGTAATGAAATCTGCCGCCGGGGCATCAGTGCCGAAGTATTATAGTGATGTATTGATTGCCTGAACAGCAGTCATTGTTGTTCGGATAGACTGCATACAGAACTGATTATCAAGCTGACATCCATTGGATTTTCCATCAAAACTAATCGAAGACGCGGTTAACGAGGTATCTAAACTGCCCGGTATCGGCAAAAAAACTGCCTTACGCCTTGTGTTGCACCTGCTCAAACGGGATGAAGAACAGACACAGGCACTGGCTGATACCCTCGTTGCCATGCGTACCAAAACGCAATATTGCCGCAAGTGCCATAACCTGGCCGACGGCGAACTTTGTACGATCTGTGCCAGTCACCCGCCGCGACCCGTCAGTCATCTGCGTGGTCGAAGATACCCGTGATGTACTGGCTATCGAAAATACCGCACAGTTTAAAGGACTTTACCATGTACTGGGCGGCATTATCTCGCCGGTAGAAGGGATCGGCCCCGGCGACCTGCACATTGATTCCCTGCTGGAGCGCCTGCAGGGGCCTGAACGACAGGATATCCGGGAAATTATTCTGGCGTTGAGCCCGACGATGGAAGGGGATACGACGGCATTCTACCTTCAGAAAAAATTAAAGCCGTACCAACTCAGAATTTCAACCATCGCCCGTGGCGTGCCGATTGGCGGTGATCTTGAATATGCCGATGAAGTGACCCTCGGCCGCAGTATCCTAAGCCGTATTGCCTACGAGTAAGCCGACTGAAAATGAATGATGAATAATGGATAATGACGTTGACGGTACCTGATTACCGGATTCGTTACCCATTATTCATCGCTCATTATCCATTATACATTTCCCTCTGCCTGCTTTTACCTCATAAATACTACGCTGTATAGTTTTATGAGACAACCTGTATCTGTATTAGTCCGCTCTGTATTCAGCATTGCCTGCCTGACGACTGCTCTTTCTGTGGGGCCGGTTGAAGCCGGTACGGCCGGTGATCCGGTGAAAACCAGCAAGCCGGCTACCCCTGCCGCCGATAATGTATTCAGTAAGGAATACATTAAACCGACCATGGTGAAGGTAGCACAGTGGCAGCTGAACAACCCCAAACACGCCCCGACCGACTGGACAAACGGCGCGTTTTATGCCGGTGTCGTGGCGGCTTACGAAACGACAAAATCAAAACTTATTCTGGATTCACTGATGGCACTGGGTCAGCGCACGGGCTGGAAACCCGGTCGCCGCTACGACCATGCCGATGATATTGCCATCAGCCAGACATACATCGACCTCTACCGCCTGAAGAAAGATAAAGCCATGATTCAGCCAACGATTGATACCGTACAGCGGATGCGGACGGTGCCGGGGCGGGAAATCAAGAAAAACGGCATTATGTGGTGGTGGTGCGATGCCTTGTTTATGGCTCCCCCGACACTTATCAAGCTGGGCGTAACGCTGAAAGATCCGTCGTACTTTCAGACGAACGACGTGCTGTTCAGGGAAACTTACGAGCGGTTGTACAATAAAACCGAACACCTCTATGCCCGCGATGCCAATTATCTGGTAAACGCGCAGGGCGAAGGGAAAAAAGAATCGAACGGCAAGCTTATTTTCTGGTCGCGGGGAAATGGCTGGGTCATGGGCGGGTTAGTCCGTATTCTGAGTGAGTTGCCGAAAAATCACGCCACCCGTGACTTTTACCTGACCAATTTCAAAGAAATGGCCCAAAAGGTAATTACCCTGCAACAGGCCGACGGGTTGTGGCGGGCCAGCCTGCTCGATCCGGATGCCTATCCGGGTGGTGAGGGTAGTGGTTCCGGCTTTTTCTGCTACGCGCTGGCATGGGGTATTAATCAGGGTATTCTGGACAAAGCCACGTACCAGCCCGTTGTCCGGAAGGCATGGGAGGGGCTCAATACATTGGTGTCGCCGGAAGGCCGCGTGGGCTGGGTGCAGCCGATCGGGGCCGATCCGCGCCGGAACTTCAGTGCTGAAAGCTGGGAAGTATACGGAACCGGCGCCTACCTGCTGGCCGGTTCAGAAGTGATAAAAATGAAGTGGTAAGCCTGTATTGTCGTACCTTTGCGGCTTTAAAACCGTAAACGATTGCTTACTGCTCATCACCTATACAAGTCATTTAATGACACATTTGCTGTTCGGGACGTTTCACTGGCGCTGGCGAGCGGGCAGATTATGGCCCTCGTCGGTGCCAGCGGTTCCGGCAAAAGTACCCTGCTTAGTCTGCTGGCCGGATTGATGGATCCGGATGACGGCGAGGTCCGGCTTGACGACGTACACGTTGACACGCCGGGCGAAAAACTGGTGGCCGGGCATCCGGATATCCGCTTGGTTCATCAGGAGTACCAGCTGATGCCGAATATCACTGTCCGGCAGAACATCGCCTATGCCGTCCGATATTACAACAAAGCCTACCAGACGTACCGTGTTAACGAGTTATTGCGATTATGTCGGCTGGAAGCGGTAGCCGACCGGATTCCGCGCCGGATTTCAGGGGGAGAAAAGCAGCGCACCGCCATAGCCCGCGCCATTGCCGAACCCTCTGCCGACGGACGCGCGGTCATTTTATTACTTGATGAGCCGTTCAGCCACCTTGATCTGCCGAACCGTACACACATCCGTGACCTGCTGCTTGATCTGGTCAGGGAGGCAGAGACCGGTGAGCCTGCTTCGTTTGCCTGCCTGTTCGTAACGCATGATGCTACGGATGCTCTGGCATTGTCGGATGCAGTCGGGGTGATGCAGAACGGAGAGATTATTCAGCTCGGGACTCCGCAAACCGTCTATGGGGAGCCGCAAACGGCTTATGTTGCCCAAATGACAGGGCCTGCCAATATTATTCCCGGACGTTTATTGCCAGCGCTTCACCTGCCCGCAACCGCTGATCCGGATCAACTGGTCTGCATTCGTCCGGAAGCCATACAGATAAGTGCATCAGGAGTGCCGGTTGTTGTCCGGGCGGTGTTATTCCGGGGCGGATACACTGAATTACTGGCAGAAGCAGGCGGTGGCTTGCCGCTACAGCTATTTACCGCAGATCCGGCGGTCAGTGCCGGGCGGCAGCTGTTTATTTCCATTTTGCCGGAGGGTGTCCGTATTCTCGCCGGATAATTACATACTCAGCCAGGCGGATACCTTAATGGCAAACGGGGTAACCGACTTAATGGTCGGGTCGAGGCTTGAGGTGCGGTACGTTAACCGGTGAATGGCATCGACGCGGAACAGCTTGAAAATGTTATCGATACCATACCCCACTTCTACATACGGCGTGCGGGAAAACGTCCGGAACCCCTGCACCAGATTGCCTTTTTCATCCACAGTCGGAGACAGATTGGCATTCGCCTGACTAAGACCACCATAGTAGACTTTTGCCGTGGCCAGTGTCCGCCATTTTAAGCGTCGGATCGCTGGTATCCGGTTGAACAGCAGCCCTTCAAAGTTGTGTTCGATCATGGCTGATGCATACTTATCGCTGACAAATTCAAAGTAGTTCATCAGGTTAAAGGCATTGTCAACGCGGAACCACGACTCGTTGCCCAGCGGTATGAACAGCAGCGGATAGGGAAGTGTTGAGGGAATGATACCCGCCCCGATGGTATAGGTTGTACGCCCGAGCACGCCCAAACGCAGTGAGTGACGGATATCCAGTGTAAACTTGTGATAAGGCTGCGGACTGTTGCAGAACAGACCGAAATTATAGCGGAACGTGATAACCGGTTTGCGCGTAGCCCCGAAACTCAGCCGCTCATTATCATTTTGCAGGATGATCTCGTCGGGAGCGAAGCGGGTTTCCCAGAGAATTTCGGTCGTATTATAGGTCCGCTGAATAGCCGGATCGGCCGGATCGTTGGACAGACTTTTAAAGGCAAATGCAAACTGCGGATCGAATGACTGCTGGCGGAGGCCGATCATCTGCGTAAAACCGCGTCCCATTTCCTTGCGGATGTATGAAAAGGTTTGTTCCTGTAGATAGGGGCGGCGGATGGTACCGAAGCGGGAGTAAGCCAGAAAAAACGAGCTCGGGCCAACGTTTTCGGCTGAAACGCCCAGCCGCTCCAGATCATACCTGTGCGACAGGCCGATGACCGTCCAGGGCTTTCGTTTGATGATAAACTCACCCCCGATCCCATATTTAAAACGGTCATCCAGTGTACCATAGGCAAGGTATCCGTTAAAGATCCAGCGGCGGCTGAAACCGGTGTTCGTCCGCAGACCCAGCCGTATGCGGTTGCCCTCGATAGAGTTGAATGCGTAGGTATATAGCAGCGGCCCGAAATCAATATTGGTCCGGCCAAGCGGCTGATAGCCGTTAAAGCCCAGTTTCAGGACCTCGCCGGTGAATTTGATAAATGGTACATTCCGGACCGAGTCCACTACCTGCATCGCACGGAACTGATCAGCGGTCATGGTTTCCGGCCGGGCATTCTGCCAGAACCCGGCCGGGCTTTCCTTATAGTCATCCGCCAGTTCGATGGATGGCGTGTAAAAAGAGATTTCTTTCGGCTGGTTGGTTACGATGTTTCTGGCTGAAGCGAAAAAATGTACCAGTGCGCCCGGTGAGCGGGCCGTTACTTCATCTGTATCAATCACCACCTGCGTCCGGACCGGCAACAGCGCTCCGGATCCGGTTGCTTCCCACTCCTGATCAATTCGTAATTCGTCAACAAAGTTGATATTGGCCCGTTTACCGACTTTCGTTTCAATTTGTACTAAGCCAAGAGAGAGCGTGTCAATCCATACCGTGCCGGTAAAGGCAAGGTCGGTTTCCCGTTTTGGTTCGAAATCGATTTGATATACCGTCGCATTACCCACTACGGTTGTATCCATCATGTGGAAGGTATACATGGTCTGCCAGTTCTGGCCAATGGGCGACGGAATGTCCTTTTGCAGGACGCGGACGTAATTCCGGTAGAAGTTATATTGCTGAAACGAGGCACCGGTAAACTGCGAGACCAGACTTCCGTCTGTAATGCCTACCGCCCGTACCTGCGATTTCAGAATCCGTTCCTTGGTATAGTCAGGCTGGTTACGCTGATAAAGCTCCGAGACGTTTTCCGAAATAAACACCGGTACGGCCGGATTGCCGCTTTCGTCGGTTACCGAGGGCAGTTTGCCAAGCAACCGGCCCACGGGCCCGGGCTTGCGGTTGGCTTTCCGCGGTTTACTGAATTCGTTTACGTATGCTTCAATTTTCGTGTAGCTATCGTATTGATAAGCAGAAAGTTTATCCGGATTGAACAGGTCTGTTTTTGCCACGGCCTGCCGCAGTACCCGGTAAGCCGGATCACCGCCTTTGCCGTACACTCTTACTTCCTGTAGTTTGGTGGCCGCAGGCTGAAGGGCCACGTCGATTTGCTGCACTGCCGTTTTCTGCAGCGCAACGGCTTTGGTCTGATAGCCCAGACTGGCAATCAGCAGCGAGTCGCTGAGTTGCTTAACCGTGAGTGTATATTTCCCGTCAACATCCGAGGTTGTACCACTGGTTGTTCCCTTCACCGAAACCGCCGTAAACGGCACACCTTCTTTCGTTGACGCATCTGTAATCCGCCCTGAAATTGTAAAGGTAGTCTGTGCCGATACCTCCTGAGCACAAAGGCTTCCCAGCATCAACCAACATACCAGCACAAAACGTATACCATTGCCCATATAATGCAGACATTTATTCAGATAAGTAAACGCACAGATGGTCAACTTGGTTTATCGAATTGTATAACTATTCGTAGAATTAGTTGATATGTCAGCTATTTTATTGGGAAAACATGCGGAGTAGCCAATAATAAAAAGACAGATCGTTGATAAACCGACCATTTCTGAACCAGTACGCTACTTTCCGGCATTTCGTTTCAGGCGTCCCTGTCCCATTAATTTTTCGCGGGTATGCTTCCAGCGTTTATGTGACCAGAGCCATTCGGCAGGATGGGCATTAATGCTGCGTTCGAGCTGATCGCGGTAGCGTTCGAGCAGTTCGCCGAAAGGCAGCGCCTCATAAGGCGGTTCAGCCAGGGGGAAAAAGGTGGCTTCATAATAGCCGCGCCGGATGCGTACCATCTCCACAAAGACAACGGGTAATTTCAGGCTGCGGGCTAGTTTCTCAGTGCCGTTGTAAAAGGGGGTATCCTGATGCAGAAAGTCAGTCCAGTACGCATTTTCGGGAACATCCGGTACCTGGTCGGCAACAAGGGCAATCAGACGCTTTTCGTTCCGGCGCGTTACCATGTCCCGCAGCAGCTGGTGCATCGGAATCGGATTGGCTCCGGAGGTAGAGCGGATCGCCCGCATTAGTTTTTCAAAAAACGGGCTGCTCAGGCGTTTATAGACGGAGTCGGCAGGAAAGCCATTCAGCAACGCTGCCGGTGGCAGTAATTCCCAGTTACACTGATGCGACGCCGTAATAATGACCGGACTCTTTTCCAGTAAGGCCCGGACAATTTCCGGGTTGGTGTAGCGGACGCGCCGGCGTAGTTCATCAGGTGTAAATGAGGGTAGTTTAATCGTTTCAACGATCAGGTCGGCCAGATTCTTATAGAAGCCTTTCTGGTAAACGAGCCGCTGTTTTTCGGTCGCATCGGGAAATGAACGCTGAATATTAGCCGCTACCACGGCCCGGCGATAACCGATAACGTAGTATAGCAATAAGTATAAAAAATCGGCCAGCCGGTATAGAACAAACAACGGTAGCCGGGAAAGTAATCGGAAAAAGAACATTCGCTGGGTACGCTTCTTTTATTTACATAAATCTGCACAAAAGTATTTGACTGTATCGGTTTTTTCTGTTAATTGGGAACAATTACGTATAGATTTATTGGAAAAGTACCAAACGTCGGCTGATTTATCTGAACTACTGATTGAGTTGCATTACTGGCCTGGCCTTGATTTTTTTTCGGGCTTACTTACACACGATCAAACCTGGATTGAAGCGCATGAGCATTACCAGAAGCAAAGCTACCGGAACCGGTGTTACGTGCTGACGGCGAATAAGGTAGATTGTTTGACCGTGCCTGTACAAAGCCTTGCTCCTCACCAGCCCATCCGGGATGTACAGATTGATATCAGTCAGCACTGGCAGGACCGTCATTGGCGGTGTTTGCAGGCTGCTTACGGGAAAGCGCCTTTTTTTGAGTACTACGGCCCCGAGGTACATGCCGTTTTACAGAAAAACTGGACGTATCTGTTCGACTTAAACCTGGAAATACTGACAATTTGTCGGAAGTGGTTACGGACTAAACTACCCGTAAACCTGACAAAAAGTTACGAAAAGGTACCTGCTGCCGGTATTTTTGACGCACGTTCCCGGCTGAATGCCCGTAAACGAACCGAAAACTATACCTTTTACCAGCCCAGACCGTACAGTCAGAACTTTGGCCCTGATTTTGTACCGAACCTAAGTCTGCTGGACATAATGTTCTGCCAGGGCCCGGAAGCCAGGCATTATCTGAAGAGTGAAAGACCGGAAGAGTGAAAGAGCGATATCAGAAAAGTTAATTATGAAATAGCCTGCTGAGCAAAGAGGTGTCAGGTTTAGTTTTTACCTCACTCTTTGACCGCGCAGCGGCCGCTCTTTCACTCTTTCGCTCTTTAATTACTGCCGGTGAACAAACCCAAAATAAAATTCGTTAAGCTATTAACACCGCTTACGACAGGAGAGGCAAAGCGAATGGATGCAAAATTTTCAAACCGTGTAAAAGAAGTTATCTCGCTGAGTCGGGAAGAAGCTTTGCGGCTGGGTCACGACTATATCGGTACGGAACACCTGCTGCTGGGTATGATTCGCGAAGGCGAGGGAGTAGCCGTCGGGCTGCTGAAAAAGCTGGGTCTATCGCTGGATGAACTCCGGATCACCATCGAACAGGCAACCAAGGGAACCGCCACAAATAACGTCAAGAATCTGGCGAATATTCCGCTGACCCGTCAGTCGGAAAAAACGCTCAAGATTACTTACCTTGAAGCTAAAATTTTTAAGAGCCCGCTCATCGGAACGGAGCACTTACTGCTGTCAATTCTGCGCGATGAAGACAATGTCGCCACGCAGATTCTGAATAAGTACAACGTCAACTACGAAGTAATAAAGGAGATGCTCGAATATCAATCATCCGGAACCCGTCCGCACATGGGCCCCGAAACAGACGACGATGACAACGATCGTGGTATGTTCGGCGGCAGCGGTAGCTCTGGTTCGGGCAAGGATCCTAAAGGCACCGAGAAATCGCGGACGCCTGTGCTGGATAACTTTGGCCGTGACCTGACTAAACTCGCCGAGCTGGGCAAACTTGACCCAATCGTCGGCCGTGAAAAAGAAATCGAACGCGTCGCTCAGGTGTTGAGCCGCCGCAAGAAAAATAACCCGATCCTGATCGGTGAACCAGGCGTTGGTAAAACGGCTATCGCTGAAGGGCTGGCCCTGCGTATTGTACAGAAAAAGGTTAGCCGCGTGCTGTTCGGAAAACGCGTGGTGACACTGGATCTTGCCTCGCTGGTAGCCGGTACGAAATACCGTGGTCAGTTCGAAGAGCGGATGAAAGCCGTTATGAACGAACTGGAAAAATCACCGGAGGTTATTCTGTTCATCGATGAGCTGCATACGATTGTCGGTGCCGGCGGAGCTTCGGGCTCACTGGACGCTTCCAACATGTTCAAACCAGCGCTTGCCCGTGGCGATATTCAATGTATCGGTGCCACTACGCTGGACGAATACCGTCAATACATTGAGAAAGACGGCGCGTTAGCCCGTCGTTTCCAGATGGTGATGGTGGACGCTACGTCGATCGACGAAACGATTGAAATCCTGAATAACATTAAGGATAAGTACGAAGATCACCACCACGTAAATTATACGCCGGATGCCATTGAAGCAGCGGTGAAATTGTCAGAACGCTATATTTCTGACCGCTTCCTGCCGGATAAGGCTATCGACGTGATGGACGAAGTGGGTGCCCGCGTACACATCAGCAACATCACGGTTCCCGAAGATATCCTGAAGCTCGAAGAGCAGATCGAAAATATCAAGAAGGAGAAAAACCAGGTTGTTAAGAGCCAGAAATACGAAGAAGCTGCCCAGCTGCGGGATAAGGAAAAACGCCTGATCGATCAGTTGGACCGTGCAAAACAAGCATGGGAGGAAGATACCAAGAAACGCCGCTATACGGTTACGGAAGACAATGTTGCCGAAGTCGTTGCGATGATGACGGGTATCCCGGTGACGAACGTATCCAATGACGAAGGGAAGAAGCTCGTGAAAATGGGCGACGAACTGAAGGGTCGGGTTATCGGTCAGAACGCCGCCATTGAAAAACTGGTGAAAGCCATTCAGCGGACGCGCGTTGGTCTGAAAGACCCGAAAAAACCAATCGGTTCATTCATTTTCCTCGGCCCGACAGGGGTAGGTAAAACGGAACTGGCAAAAGTACTGGCAACGTATCTCTTCGACAAGGAAGACGCTCTGGTACGGATCGATATGTCGGAATACATGGAGAAATTCAGTGTAAGCCGTCTGGTTGGTGCCCCTCCGGGCTATGTAGGCTACGAAGAAGGTGGTCAGCTGACCGAGAAAATCCGCCGGAAGCCGTACAGCGTTGTGTTGCTCGATGAAATCGAAAAAGCACACCCTGACGTGTTCAACATCTTGTTACAGGTGCTGGACGACGGTATCCTGACCGATGGTCTGGGTCGCCGGGTTGACTTCCGTAATACCATCATCATCATGACATCGAACATCGGTGTCCGTGACTTGAAAGACTTCGGTACCGGTATTGGTTTCAGTACGAAGGCCAAAGTCGAAAGTCAGGATGAGATAATGAAAAACACGATTCAGAACGCCTTGCGTAAGGCATTCTCGCCGGAGTTCCTGAACCGTCTGGATGATGTGATTGTGTTCAACTCGCTGCAACGCGAAGACCTGCACCGGATCATCGACCTGATGTTGGGCAAACTCCTGAACCGTGTCATCAATCTGGGTTACCGTGTTGAACTGACAGAAAAAGCGAAAGACTTCCTGTCGGAGAAGGGTTACGATCCGCAATATGGTGCCCGTCCGTTGAACCGGGCTATTCAGAAATACCTCGAAGATCCCGTCGCCGAGGAAATTCTGAAAGGTGACCTCAAAGAAGGCGATGTGCTCATGGCCGATTATGACGGTACCGGAGAAACACTGACAATTACAGTGAAAAAACCTGAAGAAGTAACTGAGTAATCAGTACATAGATTGTAATGTCAACACCCCGGAAGTTTTAAACTTCCGGGGTGTTTTGTTTTACCCACCGGCCAGTTTCGCCAGTTTGTTTACAGAATATAAACGCATTGCCTTCATGAATCAACATTGACGCCATAAAGGTAGGCTATGACGTAAGGGCAGAGTCAAGAGAAATTTTAGTTTTTTTTGGTAAACCTGCCCGATACCCCCTAATTTTGACAAGCTAACTCAATCACCTATTTAGTGACTCAATCTTTTACCAAATTCATGCGTTTGACGGGATTAGTGGCGGCTGTGCTTTTGGGTACGTTTAATGCGGCTTCATCACAAACTGTAATTGCGGATACTTCAGATCGCCGGACACTCTACGAATTCTGTCAGGATTTTCAGCAGTTGTATGTTGAGATTCGGGAACAGACGGTCACGCCGGACTCCGCCCGGATGCGGTTCAGCAGTATCATGCACGGCTTGCAGGCGCGGCTGCGTTCGGAAGAAGATACCCTGAAGCAGGACAGTGTGGCGGTGATGAAAGCCGCGGTTGCAGCTATGGTATTTCCCCTGAGAAACTATACCCCGAAAGCCATTGGCGGCACCCATGGTGAGGGTTACCGCGACAAAGGGTTTGACTTGTTCGATTATAAAGTGCGGGGAAGCCATCCAGCACACGACATTTTCATTACCGACCGGAATCAGGACAGCGTCGACGATAAAACGGGCGAACGGGTAGATGTGGTGGCCATGACGGCCGGTATTGTGTTAGGGATCGAAACGGGCTGGCAGCCGGGCAGTGAGTACCGGGGCGGAAACTGGATCTGGATTTATGATCCGGTACTGCACGGCCTGTTCTACTATGCGCATAATAAGGTAGTTGCCGTAACGCCGGGTCAGTGGGTGCGGGCAGGGCAAAAAATCAGTGAAGTAGGCCGGACGGGCTTCAACGCGTACAATCCGCGCTCGCCGACGCACCTGCACCTGATGTACCTGGCCATTCAGCCGAACGGCCTGCCCGTACCGCGCAATACTTATGGATGGCTGCTGACGGCAAATCAGGCAAATTAAAACCGGGCTTAACCATATACAGCTGAGTATGTACCGTTAAGCCCGGAATAATCGCCTACGTTCGGTTGATCAGACTGACGCCGGCACCGAAGAAAACTAATCCTACCAGAAACGGCACGATGGCTTCACCCAGATTTTTAACTTTCATGCCCAGTACTGCCTGTCCGTCTTTCAGGTAGGCAACGAGTGCAAATAGAATGACAAAAGTGCCCAGTATGGTTAAAAAAGCACCAAAGAAGCGTCGGAAGTTTGCGTTATCCATTTTTTCAGTTTGACTAATTTGTGTTAATCAGACCCCTACCGTCGTCAGAGGCCGGTAGGGTATTTATGTATTGACCTATGTAAGCCACAAAATTAAGGCTAATCCGGGCAAAAACGGCCTATCGGTTATCAGAATGCCCCAGACTCTTCTCCGGATTAACGATATCCCTGATCAATTGCTTTAATTCTTTTATCTCAGGGAACCGCCCGGCAACCTTGCGGTTAAAAATTTCTTGCCCGTCGATGCTCACGGAAAATCGTCCGCTCACTTCGGCAGGGTGGAGTAATACCCCGTGCAGATCGTCGGTAAAGGTGGTCAGTAACTCCTGCGCCATCCATGCCGACCGGAGGAGCCAGCCGCATTTCGGGCAATATTCGATGGTAACAGTCGGTTTCAAGCGATTTGTGGGGGAGTTTGGCGGTTAAACGGCCAAAATTAGCCAGATTTGCCGTCTTTACAGAAACGACTGCCATGAGTTTAGTAACAATAAACCGCACAACGGCGGCTGATCCGGTCTTTGTCGCCCTCATTACCGAACTGGACGCTGATTTATGGAGCCGGTACCAGCCCTATCAGGCTAAGTATGACGGGTTCAATAAGGTAGATACCACGGCCCGTGTCGTGATTGCTTTTCTGGATCAGCAACCGGTCGGCTGCGCCTGTTTCCGGCCAATGGCCGACGATGAGGCGGTGGAGATCAAGCGGATGTTTGTCAGGCCCGAAGCCAGAGGCCGGGGCATCGCCCTGGCCATGCTGAATGCGCTCGAAACGTGGGCCTCAGAGGATGGTTTTCCGGTAGCCCGGCTGGAAACCGGCAACAAACAACCTGAAGCCGTTGGGCTGTACGAAAAAGCCGGTTACAGCCGCATTGCCAATTATCCGCCCTATGTCGGTTTCGAAACCAGTATGTGTATGGAAAAACTGTTGATCCCATGAAACAATTTCTTTGCCTGCTAATGCTGCTGGCGGCCGTCCGGGTGCAGGCCGATGTGTACCTGCCGCCTGTTCTGAGCTCTAACATGGTGTTGCAGCAGCAGACCGACATCACCCTCTGGGGATGGGCCAATCCGACGGAACAGATTACGATTACGGCCGGTTGGGACAACAAACCCGTTAGCACCACCTGCGCCGATAATGCAACCTGGCGCGTTACGCTGCACACACCGGCCGCTGGCGGACCTTACGAGATTACCATCAAAGGGTACAATAAAATCGTACTCACCAATGTGCTGGTCGGGGAGGTCTGGCTTTGCTCCGGTCAGTCGAATATGGAGATGTCGGGGTATGGCGCGAAAGATGCCCGTGCAGAATTACCGACGGCCTACAATCCGGCGATCCGGGTTATCAAAATTCCGAAAACGGCTGCGGATTACCCGCAGACAACGGTGCGGGGTAACTGGGCCGTTTGTGATTCCAGCAGCCTGAAAAACTTTAGTGCGGTTGGTTTTTTCTTTGGCCGGAAACTGCAACAGACGCTAAATGTACCGATCGGGTTGATCGATGCGAGCTGGGGCGGGTCGTACATGGAAAGCTGGGTACCGGAGTCACTGGTCATGCTTTATCCGGACCTCAAACGGTCGGCGCAGGCGATAGGGAAGGCCCCATGGAGCCCGAACAAGGCCGGGGTGCTTTACAACGGTATGATTTCGCCATTGACGCAGTTCCCTATTGCCGGCGTTATCTGGTATCAGGGCGAATCGAACCGGCACGATCCGCGGGCATATTATCACCTGACCCATGTGATGGTGGATAGCTGGCGGGGGCTATGGCAGAAGGTGTTTCCGTTCTACAGCGTTCAGATTGCGCCGTATACCTACGGGGGCAAATACGAGACAGCGGCCGTGCGGGAGGCGCAGGTACGGGCTACCGACATTCCGAAATCAGGGATTGTGATCACGACGGATCTGGTTGATAACATCAGGGACATTCATCCGGCTTACAAAAAAGAAGTCGGATTGCGGCTCGCCAGCTATGCCCTCGCGGAGACCTATGGTAAATCGGTGGGGCCTTATAAAAGCCCGCAGTACCGGTCTATGCAGGTGGCGGGTAATGTAGTCCGGTTGTCGTTTGATAATACACCGGATGGTTTTTTGGTGAAAGGAAACGATATTACGGAATTTGAAATTGCGGGGGCCGATAAGGTATTCAGTAAAGCACAGGCCCGGGTGAAGGGTAATACCATCGAGGTGTTCAGCCCGTCGGTGCCGGAGCCGGTGGCTGTCCGGTTTGCTTTCCGTGATGCGCCGGAGCCGAACCTGTTCAGCAAAAGCGGTTTGCCGGTTATTCCGTTCCGTACCGATGACTGGGACGGAATATAATACAGTGGTTTATGTGATTGCATGATGGCTGTGATTACGGTGATTGACTGATTACGGTGAAGGTTGTGAGTTATAAAAGCTGTTGGGTCTGAAGGGGATCGTGCTTCGTGAATGTAGTAGGTCCTTCGGGACTTTGTGCTTAAAAAAGTATGGCAGAAACAAAAGAAGTGTGGCTGCGGGGGCCGTTGCCGGATATGCCGGCCCTGTTACAGCCGGTGGCACATGCCCTGTTGCAGGCCCGTGAAGAAGTAAATGCCTTAATGGCAGATGTATCCGATCACTGTTTGTGGGAACGACCGGCGGGTCTGGCATCGGCGGGGTTTCATTTACAGCATCTGACGGGCGTGCTCGACCGCCTGCATACCTATGCGCGCGGGGAGATGTTGTCGCCCGTACAGCTTGAGGCACTGGTGCAGGAGGGTAAGCCGCAGTCGACCGGGACAACAGCACAGGAGCTGGTCGCGGCGTTTAATCAACAGGTTGACAAGGCGCTCGCCCAGCTGCGGCAGACCGATGAAGGCACCCTGACTGATTTCCGTGGGGTAGGCCGGGCGCAGATTCCGTCGACTGTTTTGGGATTGCTGGTTCATTCGGCCGAACATACGATGCGTCACCTCGGGCAATTATTGGTTACGGTGAAGGTGGTACAAGCCGCCCGATAGCAACTGTTTAGCGTTTAAACGTGTTTTATAGTAAATACTAATGAACATGAAAAACGCAGTTAAAGGAATCATCGGGCTCTTTTTGATAACCGTTATTGGCTGCTCGCCGTACCGGATTGTCCGGAACAAGACTGACCGGTCGGCAACATGGTCGGATTACCGGACCTTTGCCTTTATTGATACAAACCGCGTGGCATCGGAGCCGGGTGCCAACTACATGGCAGCGATGGAGCGCATCAAAAAAGAAGTCATTGCCCAAATGAGGCAGCGAGGATATCAGCTGACGAATGATAATCCCGATCTGCTGGTGAATCTGGGGGCGGTTGTCCGCGAAAAAACGCAAACCCGTCAGACCACCATTCAGGAGGCACCGCTGTATACCGGTCAGCGCCGTTATCACTGGCAAAGTCAGGAAGTGCCGGTCGGCAATTACCAGGAAGGGACATTGAATGTACACATCGTCGATGCCCACCGGAATGCATTGGTGTGGGACGCTGCTGTTTCGCGGGTAATTACGTCGCAGCCACTGGCCAACGATGAACTGCAGCAGGCAGTCAGTAAGCTGTTTGAGAAACTGCCGAAGAGCTGACAACCTGAGTCGGTATCATAAAAAAGGCCGCTGCCGGGGTACGGGTAGCGGCCTTTTCGCATCAGGCAATCTGCATTTTATCACCGATGGCATAAATTCGTTTCAGACATTCGGCCGTCAGTACGGCATCTTCAAGGGCATTGTGAAAGTCGTCTTCCCGCTCAAGGCCGAAGTGAGCCGCAATAGCCGTCAGGCTTAACCGGTCCGGCACCCGCTGGTTATTCTTCTTCAGGATTCTGAATATGAAGTAACTCAGTGTGTGCAGGTCAATGAGCGTGCGGCTGTAGGGCCATTTCAGCTTTTCGAGCCGGTAAGCCTCCTTCAGAAAATTGATGTCGTTGATCACGCTTTGGCCGCAGATAATGACATTTTTCAGGTACGGCGTATTATCAGACGTTTGCTGCGTTTTGCGGATGCCAAGGTGTTCGATAATCCATTCTTCCATTTCGGGCAGAACGTCATAGATCATCGGCGCATCCTCCAGTTCGGCCAGCGAGATATTATGGATCTTTTCAGAATAAGACGAAAAGGCTTCTTCATTTTCAGGGTATACATTGGTCAGATACCGACCTTTTTCTACCCAGGCATCGTCGTATAAAACAGCACCAATCTGGATAATTTCATTCCAGTCCGGCTCGGGGCCAGTCATCTCAAGGTCAAGAACAAGAAATGGCATTCTGTTATTGGTCAAGTTAGGTTTGAAAAAGACCGTATAATAACGGTGTTTTATTTACGAACGAAGATAATCGGTAATAATGAGATTATTTGTGAAAAATAATCAGACTATTTTTCGGAGCTGAAACAAAATATCTGTTCCGGGCGTTTTACTACTACATTCGCCAACAAACCTAAATCCTCTGCTTTAACCGGCAGGGGATTTTTGGTTTTCACCTTTTCAGACCAGCTACCCCTACGAAAAAAGCAGATTTTTTTTAGCAGTCTAGTGAGCTGATAGAAAGAAGCTTACTTACTGTATGCCTCCTTTTCCGGCCCGGGATTGCAACGGGCGTTCCAACCCTTTTCTACAAGCGAGGGTCTTTTTTACAGATCCCGGGATTGATTTTATTTTAACAAACTCAATTTTTATGAAGCGTACATTCATGTATGGCCTGCTTGGCTTAGCGGCTTTAGTGTCTGCTTGTCAGCAGGATAATGATTCAGTCACCCCGGATAATGGTGTTGTGGTAAATTCTGATTTTAAGCAGAATACGGATAGCTGGACGGGTGATTTTACGGATTATGGTACTCCGCAGGACAGCATTATGGCGTTTAGCCTGACACACAAAGGACTACCGGCTCCGCTGGATACAACCAAAAAATCCTTGCGGATTTCAGGCAGCAACCGGAGCGATGACATGTTTATGTTCGTGAAGCGGAAAGTAACCGGCCTGACGGCCAATACCACTTATCAGCTTCGGTTCGATATTGAACTGGCCTCAATGTATGCCGATAACAGCATTGGTATCGGCGGGTCGCCGGGCGGTAGTGTTTACCTGAAAGCGGGGGCGTCGGCAACCGAACCGGTGAAAGTGAAGGAAAATGACTTCTACCACCTGAATCTTGATAAAGGGAATCAGGCCGAAGGCGGCAAAGACCTCATTGTGTTGGGCAATGTCGGGGCCGGAACAGACGTGACCCAATACAAACTGATTCAGCGTGATAACGCCGCGAAAACGTTTTCGGCGAAAACCAACGATAAAGGTGAGTTATGGGTCATTGTGGGTACAGACTCTGGATTCGAGGGAGTGACCACCTTGTATTATAACAAAATCAAGGTGACGGCAACGAAAGTAACTAATTAGAGCTGGGGGCTCTACAAAGTAGAAACGACTCAACTTCGGAAAGCTTAACCACAAAATGGTGCGTGTGGTGTGGAGGGCTTTCCGATAGTTGGGTCGCTTTCTTTTCCGGTTCAGGCATCCAGCAAGTCGATGCGGTGTTGGTGGCGGCCGCCTTCGAATGGCGTCTCCAGCCAGATCCGGACAATTTGAAGGGCCATATCTTCCGTAACCATCCGTTCGCCGATGGAAATCACATTGGCGTTGTTATGCAGTCGTCCGAGCCGGGCCGACTCTTCGTTCCAGCACAGCGCACACCGTACGCCTTTGATGCGGTTAGCCATCATGGCTTCCCCGTTGCCCGAGCCGCCGAGCACAATTCCCCGGTCAACGTCTCCGGCCGCAACGGCTTCAGCCACAGGGCGGATAAAGACCGGATAATCGACCGGTGCCTCGCTGTCGGTGCCTTTGTCGATGACCTCATGGCCAAGGTCAGTCAGTAATTTCCGGATGGCCTCCTTGTAGCGGAAGCCTGCGTGGTCAGATCCAATGGCGATTTTCATAAGAATAATTTCATGTTAGAAATGCGATTTTTACGCAGAATATAACGTTTTTGCGGGCTTGGCTGTTACAAAGTAAAACAAGCACAGTTTACCATGACTGCAACTACAAAACGACCACCTGCTTCCATTATCTTTATCTTTGGCGGTAGTGGTGACCTCAACTACCGGAAATTAACACCTGCACTTTACAATTTATCGCTCGATGGCTACCTGCCGGAGCAGTTTGCCGTGGTCGGTATCGGCCGCAGTAAATATAGCGACGACTCGTTCCGCGGCCGCTTGCTGGAGGGCATTAAATCGTTTTCCCGTCAGAAAGACGAACTGGAAAAAAACTGGGATACTTTCTCAAAATCAGTCTCCTACCTGAACATGGACGGCGAGGATGCTGACGCCTATAAAAAGATTGCCGATTGGGTAAGTGCTAAGGAAAAAGAGTGGAATACGCAGGCAAATGTGATTTTTTACCTCGCGGTTGCCCCTCAGCTTGTACCCGATATTGCCCCCAATCTGGGTAAACTCCCGCTTTGCGGCGATACGTCGCGGGTACGGATTGTGGTCGAAAAACCGTTTGGCCACGACCTCGAAAGTGCCCGTTCGCTGAATAGCCTGTTGGGCGGACTGTTTGCCGAAAAACAGATTTACCGGATCGATCATTACCTTGGCAAAGAAACCGTACAGAACATTCTGGCCCTGCGGTTTGCCAATGCCCTGTTTGAGCCGCTCTGGAATCGTAACTATATTGATCATATTCAGATTACGGCGGCTGAAACCGTTGGGCTGGAAGGCCGTGGTGGCTATTACGAAACCTCCGGTGCGCTTCGGGATATGGTCCAGAATCACCTGCTTCAGATTCTGTGCCTGATTGCGATGGAGGCGCCGGTGTCGTTTGATGCGGATGAAATCCGGAACAAAAAAGTAGATGTGCTGAGTGCGATCCGCCATTTTACGCATGATGCCGTGCGCGACAATGCCGTTCGCGGGCAATACGACGCGGGCGTTGTAAACGGCAAAAAAGCAGTGGCCTACCGCGACGAAGAAGGCGTGCCGCATGAATCGGCAACCGAGACCTTCGCGGCTGTGAAGTTTTTTGTTGACAACTGGCGCTGGTCGGGTGTGCCGTTTTATGTGCGGACGGGCAAGTTCCTGCAACAGAAAAAGACCCAGATTACGATTGAGTTTAAGTCGGCACCACATTTTGCGTTTCCGCAGGAGTCGGCTGATACATGGCGGCCTAACCGGTTAATTATCAGTATTCAGCCGGATATGGACATTCGCCTGCGCTTTCAGGCAAAACGTCCGGGGCAGTCGATGATGCTGAATCCGGTTGAGATGGTCTTTAACTATGCTGATGCCTTTGACGGGCAGCAGCCGGAAGCCTACGAAACGCTGTTGCTGGATGTGATGCAGGGCGATGCAACCTTGTTTATGCGGGCCGATCAGGTCGATCAGGCATGGCAGGTGGTTACCCCGATTCTGGACGTCTGGCAGAAACGGCCGCCGGTTGACTTCCCGAACTACCAGCCGGGTTCGTGGGGGCCGGAAGATGCCGAGGCGCTCATCGCGCAGGATGGCCATCATTGGGTGAATGTGAAGGTTTAGACGTAAGACAATAACAGATTGCCGGAATATCATTCCGCACAATAGGCTATGATAATCAAGACAAGAACGGAAGAGCTGGCCACCCACGTGGCCGGGTGGCTGATCGGATACGCCAATGAGGTGATTGCAAAGCAGGGCCGGTTTGCCATTGCGCTGTCCGGCGGAAGTACCCCCAAGGCATTGCATACATTGCTGGCCGCAGAGCCTTACCGGTCCCGGACCGACTGGTCGAAATGGCAGGTATTCTGGGGGGATGAACGGGCTGTTCCGTTTGCCGACGACCGCAACAACGCAAAGATGGCCTATGATACGCTGCTGAGCCATGTGCCTGTACCGGAATCGCATATTCACGTAATGCGGACCGACCTGGAGCCGCTGGAGTCGGCCCGGGAGTATGCCTATACCTTGCATTCATTGTTCGACGGGCAACCACACACGTTTGATCTGGTCTTGCTGGGTATGGGCGACGACGGGCATACACTGTCGCTTTTTCCGGGCCAGGATGTGGTGCATGAGCAGGATGCCTGGACCAGCGCGTTCTGGCTGGCCAGTCAGGATATGTACCGCATTACCCTGACGGCCCCGGTCGTGAATCAGGCCGCCTGTGTGGCATTTCTGGTTGCCGGAGCCGGTAAGGCCGGAACGCTCAAAGCCGTTCTGGAAGGCTCTTATGTGCCGGATCAGTATCCGTCGCAGGTCATTAAGCCGGTTGATGGTCAACTAATATGGTTTATTGACGAGGCCGCGGGGGCCTTACTTTAGGCGTGAGCTACAGACATTGACCAGGAAAATTCAGAATTACCGGCCAGCATATTGCCCTGTGCTTTACCTTTGCAGCGAAATTTAAAGGAGTGAACGAGCGATTGTTGTGTTAAAAGTCGCTCATTCACTCATTCACTCTTTCGCTCTTTAACTATACTATGGAATTTCGCATTGAAAAAGACACGATGGGCAAGGTGGAGGTACCGGCTCACGTTTATTGGGGAGCCCAGACCCAGCGGTCCATCGAAAACTTTAAAATTGCGCAGGACATCAATAAAATGCCCCGCGAAATTGTCCGTGCGTTTGCTTATCTGAAAAAAGCAGCGGCGCTGACGAACTTCGACGCGGGGGTGTTGCCAAAGGAAAAATGCGACCTGATTGGTCAGGTTTGCGACGAGATTCTGGAAGGTAAACTCGACGACCAGTTTCCGCTGGTGGTTTGGCAGACAGGTTCGGGTACACAGTCGAACATGAACGTCAATGAAGTGGTCGCGTACCGTGGTCACGTGATTCAGGGCGGCGAGCTGACGGATGAGAAGAAGTTTCTGCATCCGAACGACGATGTGAACAAGTCGCAGTCATCAAACGATACGTTCCCGACGGCAATGCACATCGCGGCGTACAAAATCCTGATCGAAGTGACGATTCCGGGCATTCAGAAGCTGCGTAATACACTGCATGCCAAGGCCGTTGAGTTTAAAAATGTGGTGAAGATCGGCCGTACGCACTTCATGGACGCTACCCCGCTGACCGTAGGTCAGGAGTTTTCAGGTTACGTGTCCCAGCTGGATCACGGTCTGCGGGCCATCAACAACACGCTGGCTCACCTGTCGGAACTGGCCCTTGGGGGTACTGCCGTCGGTACCGGGATCAACACGCCGCCGAACTATTCGGAGAATGTCGCCAAACACATTGCCGGTCTGACAGGTCTGCCATTTATAACGGCAGAGAACAAGTTTGAAGCCCTGGCCGCACACGACGCCATTGTTGAAGCCCACGGCGCGCTGAAAACCGTTGCCGCCAGCCTGATGAAAATCGGTAACGATATCCGGATGCTGTCGTCAGGACCACGGGCCGGTATCGGTGAACTTTTTATTCCTGACAACGAGCCGGGTTCATCCATCATGCCGGGTAAGGTGAACCCGACCCAGTGCGAGGCGATGACCATGGTGGCCGCTCAGGTGATGGGCAACGACGTGGCGATTAACTTCGGCGGGGCAATGGGCCACTTCGAACTGAACGTATTCAAGCCGGTGATGATTTACAACTTCCTGCACTCAGCCCGTCTGATCGGCGATGTGTGTGTGTCGTTCAACGATAAGTGCGCAGAAGGTATCCGTCCGATTGAAGAAAACATCACGAAGCACGTAAACAACTCGCTGATGCTGGTGACGGCGCTAAACACAAAAATTGGCTACTACAAAGCGGCGGAAATCGCCCAGACTGCTCACCGCGACGGTTCTACGCTGAAAGAAACCGCTGTTAAACTGGGTTACCTGACTGCCGAAGAATTCGATCAGTGGGTTATCCCCGGCGATATGGTGGGAGAGATTACTATTTAATGGATGATTTATGAGTAATGAAAGAAGCCTCTTATCCATTTCTGAGTAACCGACTATACAGGACAGCGCTAAGTATT
Source organism: Arsenicibacter sp. (assembly GCA_965247375.1). Classification (GTDB taxonomy): domain Bacteria; phylum Bacteroidota; class Bacteroidia; order Cytophagales; family Spirosomataceae; genus Arsenicibacter. Next base: position 5,037 of record CBDFHU010000024.1, on the reverse strand, counting down.
GAACTGGCAGCGTTAGAAAAAGAGTATATCATTTTCGGGAGTCGTGATAATGATATACTGCCTTTTGTTCAGAATGAGGATTTTGACGGTTTCTTATTAAAGAAAAGATATGAAAAAGGAGATTGAAAAAAGCGATAAACCAGTTCTGGTACATCGGTATTCCAATCATCCGGTTGTCCGTAAAAAAGTAGCAGAAGCCAGAGCGATATTTGAAAAGATAGATATGTCTCTTCTCAGAAATCCGCCGGAAAAAAACTGATTTTCAGGAGGTATTTTGTCTTTCATCTGTTAACATTTAGTGGTGGCACGACTAGGCGTCCCCGACCGCCAGCCGGAGCTGTTAGAGTCGTGCCACCACTTTTTTATGACCTTTACCGCTTATACACCGCAAACCGGCCATCGGTGTAGGTGCGGCGGAAATCACCGAGCTGCGTGGTTGTCGCCGTTGGTATGTAGCCCGCTGTTTCTGACTGATAGTCTACCAGAATAAAACGGAGGTTTTCGGCTTTGGCCCACGCTGCCAGCCGTTCTGTGCTGTATTCAGATTCCTTGAACTGAAAACGGAAACTTTCGTAAGCAAGCAGTTTACCATAACGGGCGTAGTCATTGAAAAAAAACGTCAGCGGCACCAGCCCGTTGGCATTTGCCGGTAGCTGAGGGCGTAATGAGGAATAGGCTGCCGGTAAATACGGTTTAGCGTTGTTTTTGTAGATGATCTCAACAATCCCGTAAAGCCCGATGATGAAGTAAGCCGCCAGGACGGTATATAAACCACGGTTCCGGAATGGCTTCAGCCTGTAGAGTTCGTATACCAGAACGAACATAAGCGGCATAAACAGCACGGTATACAAACCTGAGTTCTTTTTGGTAATCAGCCAGAATGCAAAGACCTGAAACAGAAAATAGGCGGTGAGTTTCACCGGCAGCTGCCGGAAATGAGCACGCTGAATATATCCCACAAACACCAGCACTAGCGAAAGCGCCAGCACTTCAAGCGGCTGAAAAAACATCTTCGGATAGGTAAGCATCACCTGTAGCTTCGGCCAAAGGCCAAACGCATTCTGGGTCGCCGGGTCATGCCGGAACTGGTAATACCAGACCGAGAGGCCGTTCTGCGCCATCAGTATATCAATGAAGTAGCATAAACTGACCAGACTCGTGCAGATACCAAACAGAATGGCTGATTTATACTCCCGCAGATAGATCAGCATCGCAAATCCCGCAAAACTGTAAATAGCTCCGTTGAGGTGGGTTAAAAAGGCTAAACCGGCCAGCAATCCGGCCAGTATCACCCGCAGGAATTTGGTTTGGGAACCATTCAGGCACAGAAAAGAGCCGAAGCCCAGTGCTGCCAGCATCATTTCCGGCCGGTTCTCGAAACTCATCTTGATCAGAAGGCGGTTCGAAAAGATCAGAATCAGAACTGCGAGAACGTAAAATGACTGCCACGATCGTTCCCGTTTATAGACATACGCACTAATTTCCAGTACCATAATCAGAAAGAAAATCAGGCCGCTGAACTGAACCGCAACGAGGTTATTGCCAAACAGCGTCATCAGTAACGCTCCCATGCCCAGAAACAGCTTGTGGCTGACCAGCAACTGTTTATCCCATCCCAATACACCGGAGAAAAAGGTGGAACGCACAATGCCGGTTTCTTTTAACCAGTACGATTGTTCGGCAAACCACGCGTCGTCGCCGGTGGGGTTACGGTAAATGTAGGTTGCTGAAGCGAGGCAAATGAAAAACAACAGAAAGCCTGTAAGCTTTCCTGTGGAGAGGTTGAATGGAGTTTTCAAAAGGTAAAATGATAAGATTTTTTGCAGGCCGGAAGGCAGGTTTTTGAGTCAGCTGGTTATGGATACATACCAAAGATAAGGTAAATCTTTAAATCCTGCTCTGGTTACATCATAACTTACCAGAACAATGATTGACAAGGAACAAAAAAAACGACCGGCAAAGACTAACCGGTCGTTTACGAAAAGGAATATAGAATTAGCTTACTGTTTGTCTAACGTAACCACGCCATTGATAACTGACAGACCTTGCTGCGTACTGATTGAGTATACGCGGTTAGCCTGACGGGCGTTTGGCTGAATGGCAACGACTTCGGCCAGTTGATAACTGTTACCCGCCGCAACAAATACATAGTCGCCTTTGCTGAGTGACCCCATCGCTTTGCGGCCGGTAGCCGTCAGAATCGGGTGGTTGGCCGTTGCTTCCAGGGTAACCGTTGTGTTAGCGGCATTAATCGCTGCCAATACACTTTCGACCGGGCGCACCACTACCTGACTGATCGCGAATGTGCCCTCGTGCGTCGTCACACCCGTCACGGCCTGCGAACCAAAACCGGCTATAAGATCGCCTGACTGGATGGCATCCGTGCGTTTGTCAAGGCCGTTTGCCAGTGAAACGTATGTGTCGGCCGGAAAACAGAACTCGTTATGATCTTTTTCGCCGGCTTTAGCACCCTCTGCCTTTGCGCCGCCCGAAAACTCGCGCGACAGGGCAAAAGCCAGACACACGGCAAAGCCATCTGCTTGTTTGGCTCCGTCTTTCAGATCGTCGATATACTGACCCCAGATGGCTTTGTCGGCCAGGGTATTCGGAATGCAGACCAGCAGGGGTTTCGGACTTTTTGACCAGGTAAACACCGCCAGCGATCCGACCGATTTCATGTCTTCGGCGCCAAACAGGCTGTAGAGATACACTTTACGCTCCAAACCGTCGCTGAATTTAAAGGTATAGGGCGGCTTCTCATCGTTGCGGTCGAACACCAGTCCGCCTGATTTGAAGTACGAATCCTTCTCAATGTTTTTAAATGTAGCCGCTTTGGCAGCGGTAAACTCGGCGGTGGTGATGCCGCGCTTTTCTTCCTGAGCCCATGCCGCGACGTTGATCAGCAGGGCGAGACTTACGTAGAGAATCTTTTTCATGGTTTTGCAAGGTAGGTTATTTCCCGTCAATAGCTGCTGTCTGACTAACCCGTTTGTGTAACTGCCCGACGACCATCCGGGCCGATTCGAGGGCTCCGGCCATCCATGCCGTCAGGTAACTGACGTGTTCACCGGCAAAGTAAATATCATCATCCGGACGCGTAAGTGCTTTGTAATGGCGGTTCCGTGCTTCGGTCGACCAGTTGGCCCAGCCTCCCTGATTGTACTGGATTTTCTGCCAGGCCAGCGAGAAGGATGACGCAAACTCCTGCTTGTACTGCGGGTGGATTTTGCCGCCCTGTTCCAGGGCCAGCGCCTCCCGCTCTTTCAGCGTCATATTACCGAGCTTGACGGCCTTCTCGTTAAAGTTGTAATACCCCCAGAGGACACCACCTTTGCCCATTATATCCTGCGACGGATAAATGATCTGGTTAATATCCATATTGGTTTTCGACAGGCCGCCGTAAATGTAATCGTCTTCTTCCCAGAACCGTCGTTTGAATGCGAGGCCGATTTTGCCGGTGTTGACATAGGGCACAAAGTCGGCTGCCCGCTGAACGGCAGGGGAGAGGTCTGACGGGATTTTGCGGAGAACCGGCAGCGGAATCGCACAGATGGCATAATCGCCGGACAATTCTTTTTTGGCACCGGTCTTTTTATCTGTATAGACTACGCGGACACCGGGCTGCGTTTTCCGAATTTCGGTTATTTCGGCCCCGTACAGGATTTTGCCGGTCAGGTGTTTTTCAAATGCTTTCGGAATTTCGTCCATGCCTCCCGGAGGTTGCAGCATAGGCGGTTGTTGATAGAGTGTATATTCCCCGTAATTGGAAAGTGACGGATGGAAAATACCTGACCGTATGTAATCGAGTAACCGGTGAGCTTCACTGAACTCGCCCGGTTTGTCGCCCGCGCCCTGTGGCGTTTTAAAGCCGCGGCGCTCGGTGGTTTTGTAGAGCAGGTCCGGACTCAGATCGCCTTCCATGCGCAGGAACTCAATGAGTTGCTCCACATCGTCTTTGGTCATGGCGCTGTCGAGCGACGGCTGGTTTGTTACTTTGGCCAGTAATTCGGCCGTAAAACCGCGCAGGTCATTGTGAAACTCGCGCTGCCGGATTGTACGGTTGGCGAGCGGGCCGCTGCCTTCCATGTAGAGGTAAGCCGATTCATTTACGTTCAGGAACGGCACCAGTTTTACGCCGAGTTCGCGGCAGTAATGCAGGGTCAGTGCGTGCGTATGCGGAATACGGCCGGCACCGGCATTGAAAAACAGTCCCTGGTCAAACTGGCAGTTCTGGGCGGTACCACCGATTTCGGTTTCGGCTGTGCCTTTCCGGATGGTCCATACACGGCCGCCAACCCGCGGACGGGCTTCGAGGATGGTGCATTGGTAACCCAGTTTGCCCAGCTCATAGGCCGAACACAGCCCGGCCAGACCACCGCCGAGGATTAGTACTTTTTTGCCCGTTACGGTTCGCTCAGGAGCAAACGCGCTGACCGGTGCTTCCGGAATCATGCCCAGACCCATAAGGCCAAGCGAACCCAGACCGGAGCGTTCAAGAAAATCACGCCTGGTTAACATACAAAATCAAATTTGTTGGAAGGTAAATAAAGGGCCAGGCGAGGCCAAACATGGAGATAAAGATAAGGAAAGAGCGAAAGAGATAGAGAGCGAAAGAGTGATTTAGTGAAGAAATTTCACTCATTGACTCTTCCGCTCTTTCACTCTTTACATTTAGCTTACCACTTTCTGGAAAGCACCTGCGAAGGTTTTCATTTGGTCAAGTGTGCCGATGCTCACCCGACACCAGTGCTGGTTGTCGAATTCCCAGCGGCGCACGCTGACGCCTTCTTCCATCATCTTCGCCATAAAAGGTTGACTCTTCATGCGAAGCGGGAATAATACAAAGTTTGTTGATGAAGGTAGCCAACTGTAGTCGGCTTGTTTTAAGAAGTCGTATAAGAACTTCTTCGATTCATTTGTTTTCTGAAGTGCAAAATTCTGGAATCCGGTATCTGCTAAGCTCGCAAGAGCCGCAGCCGCCGACGGTGTAGAGATGGAAAAACCGCCTGAGCAGTATTTCCGGAGTTCTTTAATCAT
>CBDFHU010000023.1:0-20585 GCA_965247375.1 Arsenicibacter sp. | reverse complement strand
CTTGGGGCGTAAGGGTGACAATATATCGTTTCATACCAAAAGAATGTCTTGCTGTACAAACACTCGTCAGCCATGAATGGTTAAAACACTAGTCAGAAAAGCAAACCGTTTCCGGGCGTGTTTCTTCCGGTACGCTTCCAGTGCTTTGGTCGTGGCAATCCGGTAGACCCAGGTTGATAGCCGGGCGTCGCCCCTGAACTGCTGTATCGACTCAAACACTGCTATAAACACGTCCTGGGTGACATCATCCGCATCGTCGGGGTGTTGCACAATCGCCAGGTACCGTATTATACACCCGGCGCTGGTACGTATCGACCAGCTGCCGGAATGCGGACTCGCTTCCACGCTGCAATTCGACGATGAGTTCTTGTGTTTCCAAACGGTTATCAGGGGCGGTTTCAAAGGTTTAGATGCCGTTGTGACGGGAAACTTGCGGGGGGAGGAGAATTTTTTTTTTGATGCGGTATGGTTACTGGTGGTTGCTGGTGTTACTGATGGTTGCCGATAGTTGTGGGGGGGGCATGACTTGGCGGGCCACTCTTTATCTCTTTCGCTCTTTCACTCTTTAAATAAAAGCCACCTCATTCTCCAGTGTGCTTCCACTCAGAAAGGCATGAATGTTGGCCAGCGTGGTGTCGGCGATATTTTGCAGGGCATTGCGGGTGAAAAACGCCTGATGGCCCGTAATCAGGACGTTCGGGAAGCTCAGCAGGCGGGAGAATACATCGTCCTGAATGACTTTGCCCGAAAAATCTTCAAAAAATAAATCGGCTTCTTCTTCGTAGACATCCAGTCCCAGATACCCGATTTTGCCGGATTTCAGGCTGCTGATCACCGAAACCGTGTCGATCAGCGCACCCCGGCTGGTATTGATGAGCATAACCCCGTTTTTCATGCCGGAGAGGGTTTGCGCATTAATAAGGTGGTGGGTCTGCGGCGTGAGCGGACAGTGCAGCGACACAATATCGGAACGGGACAGCAGTTCGTTCAGGGGCACGTAGGTGACACCGATCTGTTTCGCCTCATCATCCTCGTACACATCATACCCTAGTACGGTACAGCCAAAACCGCGCAGAATTTGTGCCGTCACCCTGCCGATTTTGCCTAAGCCAATAAGGCCCACGGTCTGCCCGTGCAGGTCGAAGCCCATCAACCCGTCCAGCGCAAAATTACCTTCCCTGACGCGGTTAAAGGCTTTGTGCGTTTTACGATTAAGGGTCAGAATTAATGACAGCGTGTGTTCCGCAACGGAATAGGGTGAGTAGGCAGGCACCCGCACTACGCGGATACCGGCTTGCTGGCAGGCAGCCAGATCAACATTGTTGAAGCCCGCACAACGGAGCGCAATCAGTTTTATCCCCGCCTGCGCAAAGGTGTTGATGATGCCGGCATCGGCCTTATCGTTCACAAACAGACAGACCCACCGTAGCACCGGCGGCCAGCTGAGCCGTAGCCGGATTGAGGTGGGTATCCAGATAGCAGAGTTCCAGAGAGTCGTCGTGGCTGGCCTGATTGAAAAAAGTAATGTCGTAGGGTTTGGTGCTGAAAAAAAGTGATTTTCGTTTTCATACGAGAGCGCAGAGTTGATTAACAAGACAAAGCTAAATACGGAAATCTCCGCAGATGATGACAACAAACAGGGCTGGCTTTGTCGCGGAGATCGTTTAATTTTCCGCATATTTTTCGTAAGCCTCACGCAGTTATTTAGCTTGTTATCTGTATGATATACCTGATCCTGAGTATTTTATTGTCGGTTATACTGTTGCTCAATTTCAGATTGTTCCCCCGGTTCAACATCAATACCTTTCAGGCAATCGTGTTTTAATTACCTGGTCTGTTTTACAACGGGCTATTTTTTAATGCCTGCCGGGCAGCATTTTTCGGTCGATTCCGGCCAGACCTGGACGTGGCTATCGCTCGGATTGGGGGTCGGTTTCATCGTCACCTTCCTGCTTTCGGGAGCGTCTACGCAACAGATGGGCATCACGGCTACGTCGCTGGCCAATAACCTGTCGCTGGTGATTCCGGTCTGTTTCCAGCCTGTTCGTCTTCAACACCGGCGGGAAGACATTCGATCTGATCAACTACGCCGGGCTGGTGCTGGCGCTGGTTGCGGTTGCCCTCAGTACGCTCAAAAAAGAGCCTGCCAGCGCGGAGACCCGCTGGCAGCAAAACACGGACCGGCCTGGGCGTATTGCTGCCGGTTGCCGTATTTATTATGTATGGCACGACCAATACACTGATCAATTACATCAACCTTAACTATATCCCGTCGACCGATCAGACGGCCGTTGTAACACTGACAATGGTACTGGGGGCCATCATTGCCGGTATGCTCATGATGGTGGTGCGGGTCATACAGGGTAAGGAAAAAAATAGAGGTCCGGAGTTTTATCGGGGCCGTTACCTTGGGCGTACCTAACTACCTGAGCTTTTACACCCTGCTGCTGGCGTTGTCAGATTTTGGCAGTAACGGGGCTTTTGTCTATCCGTTGTATAACATTGGTGTTATCGTGGTGGCGGCGCTGGTGGCCCTGCTATTTTTTCAGGAACGGCTGACTACGGCCAATAAAATCGGACTAGGGGTTGCTGTAATCGCCATCGGTATGATCTCCTGGCAGGAACTGGCTGCCTTTTTTGCTCACTAAACGGATGTAGGTAACCCGTACATAGTCACTCATAAATTGCCACTTTTTTAATGCTTTCATTACATCAAGTTTCGGTCCCGCCGGCCAACGGGACCGGTGCTGCATCAGATTGACTGGATGCTGAGACCTGGTCAGCACTGGGCCGTAATCGGACCGACAGGCTCCGGTAAAACGTCGTTTCTGGAAACCCTGGCCGGGCAACTGCCGGTTATTGCCGGTCAGTATCAGCATACTGGTGGCCCCCTGCGCGAAACCGTTGAGCGGGTCGCCAATGATTACCGCTTCGACCGGAATGTGTCCGCTGCGGCGCAGTTTTATCAGCAGCGGTTCAATGCCGACGCGGCCGCTGATGCCCCGACGGTTTGGGAGGTATTGCAGGAGCAGGTCCGGCCCGTCGGAACGGTTGATCCGGAATCGGTCCCGCTGCCGCCGCCCCGTTACGACGATAACTGGCTGCTGGAAGTGGCATCATGGACCAACATTAGTCATTTGCTGCAACGCCGCCTGACGTCGCTATCGAACGGCGAAACCCGCCGGACCCCTGCTGACCCGCTCGCTGCTGCGCCGTCCGAAGGTGCTTTTGCTCGATAACCCGTTTACGGGCCTCGACACGGTGAGCCGCGAGCGCCTGCATACTACCCTCGACCGGATTGCCGCCGCGGGCACCCATCTGATTCTGGTTACGACGGTGCGGGATATGCCGGCGGCCATTACCCATGTGCTGGTACTGGAAGATGGCCGGGTGTCGTACAGTGGTCCCAAAGCCGAAGCGCCGTTAGCCGGTGGAGAAATGCACGAGCCGCTGACCAATCCGGAGCGGGCTGCGCGAGTGGCTCGATAATCCGCCGCAGGCAACTTTTGCCAGGGCCATCGCCATGCGGCAGGTTACGGTATCGTACGGCGAAAAAGTAGTCCTGAACCAGCTGAACTGGGACGTAAAACGGGGCGAAAAATGGGCCGTGCTAGGGCCAAACGGTTCCGGGAAGTCGACCTTGCTGAGTCTTATCACAGCCGACAATCCGCAGGCATACCGGAATGATTATGACCTTTTTGACCGTAAACGGGGTAAGGGCGAAAGCATCTGGGATATTAAACGGAATATTGGTTTTGTATCGCCGGAGCTGCACCTCTACTTCCCCCGTGAACAGCCGGTCTGGAAAGTCATTGCGTCGGGCCTGTTTGATACTGCGGGGCTGTTCCGGAAATTAACCGACGAACAGGCTGCCCGTGTGGAGTTTGCCCTGGATCTGCTTCAGATCCAGACGTTGCGGACGAAGCGGCTGGCCGACCTCTCGACGGGTCAGCAACGATGGGTACTGCTGGCCCGGGCACTGGTTAAAAATCCGCCGTTGCTGGTGCTGGACGAACCATGTCAGGGCCTTGATCTGATGCATACAGCCCGCTTCCGTGATCTGGTCGATGAGCTGTGTCAGGCTTCGGAACGGACCTTGCTGTATGTGTCACATTATGCCGATGAAATCCCGCGGTGCGTCGACCAGGTACTGCGGATGCACGAAGGCGTCGGGCACGATTCATTCTCTTGATTGAGCGAGGGCTTCCAGATTGCGTTCGTAATCCTCTTTACGGTGCGTGAGTATACGGTTGTCAGCCTGCAGGTGACCAATCTGCCGGATGACAGCCGTATAATACTCTTCCAGATGATCGCGGAGGCTGTTACGGTGCTCCCGGCGGACAAAGGGTGGTTTTGTCAATAAACAGCGTCCGGAATACTTCGCGGTCACTGTGGAGGTACTGAAGCTCAAAGTCTTCGACCTGCCGGATCAGTACCATGAGCTTTTCTGTTACAGGCATAAAGGCTACCAGGTTAGTGATCGTTTTCAGTAAGTGCCGCACAACAATATAATCTTCTTTACCCCAGTGATAAATCTGGTCAAAGGCCAGATCGACCAGCTGCTCAAAATTAAATTCGCGTATGTAAATGCGTTTCAGGGCCAACAGCTGCGCTTCTTTTGAGGTAGTCTCGCTCAGAGCGGCTTTCTGAATAATCGTACCGAGATAATCCAGGCTGTTCAGGGCGGTTGTCGGGTCATTGACGGCCGGAGATATAGCCTTGATGGCAATATCGACCAACTGCCGTATGCCGAAGGGAATATCCTGTTCGTAGCTTCTGAATTTACTGATGATGAAACAACTCCGGATCGGTTTGTACAGATCCAGATAAGTCTCCCGCATTCCGTCAGGGCAGTGGATTTCGGCCACAATACCGTCTTTAATAATAAAACTGCCAATGTGGATCCGGACCTGCATCTGTACGTCCTGATGGGCAGGGAACAGCCGGTTGAGGGTTTTGTAGCGGATCGAATCCAGATAGCCGCTCCGGGGCGACCGGAGCCGGATAATTCCGTCTGCCGGAAACGGATCGGGCAATGATTCATACAGCATATCAATCTCGGCAACCGTCCGGAGCGCGATATTCTGCGTGATGCTGGAAGCGTTGATGTTGTCGATAATGTGATGGATGAACAGCGGGAACACCAGCAATAACAGGTAAAAGCCGCCGACGATCCCGAACTTAGGGTAAATCATTGAGGCCATGGACAGACCAGCATATTGCAGAGACATGAGGTAGGCCACACAGGCCAGAAATGACCACAGGAAGAAGCGGCTGAAGTGGTCGTATTCAAAAAAAAGAACGGATAACCCTGGGCGAAAACTGTACGGAGGCCAGCTGCAGCGCCACAAAAACAAAGGAAAAGGTAGTGACGACAACCGAGGTCAGAATGCCCGCCAGTGCTGACAGAAAACCATCGAGGGGAACTGAGGCATCACCCGGCCGCCAGGCATGAATGAGCAGGGTAAGGCTGGCCGTAAACAGGTAGGAAACCAGGGTAAGCCGTCGCCAGTCCTGTTTTACCTGTTCGTGAAGTTTATACAGTTTACGGAAAAACATTTGTTTCGCGCAGGCGGGGATACACAGCGTCTGCGCGAAACAAATGTACCGCACTATTTCAGAAAATCAGTCAGCGCTTTATAGAACCGGTCAGGTGCCTGGATGTGTGGTATATGGCCGACCCCGTCGAGTTCCACCAGTTTGGCGTTGCGGATGCGTTTGGCCGTTTCCTGTCCCAGCACCGGATACTGGCCGTATTTGGCCTGTTCGGTTTTGGGCAACACATTTTTACCAACTACGGTCCGGTCTTCCTGCCCGATAACGAGTAGGGTCGGGGTGGTAAGGTTCTCGAATTCATAATACACCGGCTGTTCGTAAATCATCTGGTAGGTGACTGCATTGGCCCAGGCAATGTTCTTGAAATCAGATGACTGCAGGTCGGCTGCCTGTGCCTTCACGAGGTCTTCGTATTCCGGTTTCCAGACCGGATAGTAGGTTTGCTGGTATTGTTTATACGACTCATACGTGGCAGACCGCTCCTTTTTATAGAGTGTCTCCAGCGGCTGATAGGGAATAAACGTTTTGTAATCTTCCAGACCAATCGGATTTTCGAGGACCAGCCGTTCCACACTTTCCGGATAGAGCAGGCTGAAGCGTGTGGCCAGCATGCCGCCCATTGAATGGCCGATTAGGGTCACTTTGTTAATTTTCAGTGTGTTAAGCAGGTGTTTAGTGTTGGCCGCCAGCCGGTGAAAACTGTAGTGAATGTTCGGGTGGCTTGATTTGCCCCAGCCCAGCTGATCGGGTACCACGACCCGGTAGCCGCGGCCGGTCAGGTACTGAATAACGCCCTTCCAGTAAAAGCCGTTGAAGTTTTTGCCGTGGAGTAAGACAACCACCTTACCGTTGGCACGGGCCGGTTTTACATCCATGTAGGCCATTTTAACCGGCTGTGATTCAAGCTGAAAGCTGATGGTCTGAACCGGATACGGATAGGCAATCCCTTCGCTTGACTGGGCCTGCGTAAAACTGATGTTGAGGATGAAAAGAAATGTGACAATGAGTTGAGAAAAACGCATTCGATAAACGGTTAAAACGAAAAAAAGTGTACCGGATGTGCCTAACCGGATCAATCAGGCAGGGCATATCCGGTACAAAGGTCCGCATCTTTGGCCACGAACCCAAACTAAACTACTAAATGACAAGAGTAGAGTAAAAACAAAAGAGCGCCCGAAGGCGCTCCTGAACGGTGGGTGAACGGCGGGTCTGCTATCCCCGACGTTGTCGGTACGCCCGATCCCGCTGTAACATATCGCGCAGCTGATTCTGCTGCGATGGTGTCAGAACGGCCATTAAATCACGGCGCTTTTGTTGTTGAAGCCGCTGATAGGCGGACGGATTATTGCGTTCGTCGGCCGTCAGACCACGGCGGTTATACCGGTCCTGAATCTGTTCCAGGTCACGCATCTGACGACGGCTTAAATTCAGTTCATTAGCATATTGCCGGATACGTTCTTCAAAACGGTCATTGTCGGATCGCCGGTCATTGCGGCCTTCATAACGGCCACCGTAAGGACCGTCATAGCGGCCGCTTGTGGTTGGGCGTTGACTGGTACAGGCACCAACAAAAAGGCTGGCTGCCAGGGCGAAGATTATTCCGGTTTTCATCTCGTTGTTCGTTGTTGTTTACGTGGGTTGGACAGGCCTTACCGGCAAAGGTTTAAAACAGGTAAAAGATTTTTCAGATTCGCTGGTAAATTGCATGCTCAGCACGCTTTGCAAAGGTGAAAATCAACGTTTCGCACATGAAAAAACAATGGTGGCTTAGCTTATTTGCCGGTCTTGGCATGAGTCTGTCGGTTGCCGGGCAGCAGGCACCGGCCTATGATGGCTGGAAACTGGTCTGGGCCGATGAATTTTCCGGAAACGGTAAACCGGATCCGAAAAACTGGAAATTCGAGCAGGGGTTTGTCCGGAATCACGAAGATCAATGGTATCAGCCGGATAATGCCTATTGCCGCGACGGTTTCCTGATCATCGAAGCCCGCAAAGAACGCAAGCCGAACCCTGACTACGAAGCCGGTAGCAAAAACTGGAAAAATAACCGTCAGTTTATTGACTACACCGCATCCAGTCTGAAAACGCAGGGACTTCACAGCTGGCAGTATGGCCGGTTTGAACTGCGCGGCCGGATTAATGTGCAGCCGGGTATGTGGCCCGCATTCTGGACATTAGGTGTGTCGGGCGAATGGCCGCGCAACGGCGAAATTGACATTATGGAGTATTATCGGGGCATGTTGCTGGCCAACGTCGCCTGGGGAACCGAAAAACGCTATACTGCCGAATGGCGCAGTACCAAAAAGCCGCTGACGGAATTTAACGACCCCGACTGGGCGAATAAATTTCATGTCTGGCGCATGGATTGGGATGAGAAAGCCATAAACTTGTATGTCGATGACCAACTGTTGCGGTCGGTACCGCTGAGCGAAACCATCAACCGGGATGGAACGCAGACCAACCCGTTTATGCAGCCGCATTACCTGCTGGTCAACCTGGCCATCGGCGGCGACAACGGCGGTGATCCGGCAACTTCTACCTTTCCGGCGAAGTACGAAATCGACTACGTCCGGGTGTATCAGAAACAAAACTAACGTATGACCACTGAACAAAAATTAGTTATCCGCGACGAAGACATCCCGTGGGAGACGGTAGGCGAAGGCGTGCGGCGCAAGATACTGGCCTTTGATGCCAACCTGATGCTGGTAAAGGTTGCGTTTGAAGCGGGTGGAGTAGGGGCGATTCACCACCACTACCACACCCAGATGAGTTATGTCGAAAGCGGCCGTTTTGAAATCACCATCGACGGCGAAAAGCACATCCTGAAGCAGGGGGACGTTTACCACATGCCGCCCAACCTGCCCCACGGCGCCCTGGCACTTGAGGCAGGTGTGCTGGTTGATGTGTTTACGCCGATGCGGGAAGATTTTATTTCTTAAAGCCGCGCCGGAAAAAGAGCAGGTGGTATTCAACGTTTTCGCGCCAGTATGCCCACGTATGTGCGCCGGGACGCTCAATATAGTCGTGTTCAATACCCCGCTCCAGCAGTTTCTTGTGCAGGTTGCGGTTTACCTCAAAAAAGAAGTCAGCGGTGCCGCAGTCGATAAAAAGGCGCAGGTCCTTATTTTTCAGACTGTCGGCAACGTTGATAACCGTATTCCGCTCCCAGTTCCCGGGATTGGTACCGATCTCGCCCAGCGATTTTTTAATTTCCCAGTTATTCGGAAACGGCCGGATGTCCACCCCGCCGCTTAAGCTGCCCGCCTGCCCGAATGTATCGCGGTGGCGGATCGCCAGATAAAGCGCCCCGTGCCCGCCCATCGACAAGCCTGTGATGGCGCGGTGGTCGCGGTCGGCGAGGGTGCGGTAGTTGTTGTCGATATACTCGGGCAACTCCTTACCGACAAACGTTTCATACCGCAGTGAAGGCTCCAGCGGGCTGTCGATGTACCAGCTGTTGGCCCCGCTCGGGCAAACAATCATAACCCCGTACCGGTCGGCCATCAATGCCAGTTCGGGTACCTGCTTAATCCAGTCGCTGTATTTGCCGCCATAGCCGTGCAGGAGGTAAACCACCGGAAACCGGTCTGTACCCAGTGTATACTGATCCGGCGAAATCAGGACACAGGGTATGGTCTTGTTCATCGCTGCACTGCTGATCTGAAGGGTATCCACCCGGCCTGCCAGTGCGGTAAGAAAGTAGAAAAACGATAGAGAGAGAGTTAAAAGAATTCGCTTCATGAGTATGTACAATGAATAATGTAAAATGAGTAATGGATAGTGTAAAATGAATAGTGGACAATGAGAGTTACGGATCCAGACCATTATTCATTGGTCATTTTACATTATCCATTAAAAAAGAGCTATTTTTCGACAGCGTCCCAGTTGAAGAGCTGGTTTTCGGCCGGTGATTTGGCCGCATTGAGCAAGGTTCGCAGTTCACTCACCTTCTTTGGGTTCGCTGCCGCCAGATCGTGCGATTCGCTCACATCTTTGCTCAGGTCGTATAACTCGACTGTTTCGGCTTTACCTTTGTTTTTGAAGCGGACCAGCTTCCAGTTATCCTGCACAATGGCTTCCTTAAAAGCTCCCTCATTGAATTGCCAGAATAGATAAGGGTGTGTCTGCGCCTGTTTTTTACCCAGCAGCGTTGGCACAAATGACAGGCCGTCAATTGCTTTCGGCGTCGGGGTATTGGTCAGCTGGCCAACCGTTGGCAGAATATCCCAGAACGCCCAGATCGCATCGCTCTCGCGGTTGGCCGGTATACGGCCCGGCGCCCGCACAATCATTGGTACCCGGATGCCTCCCTCGTACAAATCCCGCTTAATCCCCCGCAGCGGACCACTGCTGTTGAAAAATTCAGGATCCCCGCCGCCTTCCTTATGCGGGCCGTTGTCGCTCGTAAAAAACACATACGTATTATCATCGAGGCCAAGCTCTTTAAGCAGTTGCAGCAAACGTCCCACATCACTGTCGAGCTTATGCACCATGGCCGCAAAGGCCGCATGAGGCTGGAGCTGAGTACTGTATGTCCGGCCATTCTGGTAAAACGGCGTTTCGGGCGGGAGTTTGCTGCTGCCATCGGCATTCAGGAACGGCTGCATGTAGTTGGCCGGCGTTTTCAGTTCCGCGTGCGGAATCGTAACGGGGAGGTAGAGGAAAAAAGGCTTATCCTTGTTTGATTTGACAAACG
Source organism: Arsenicibacter sp. (assembly GCA_965247375.1). Taxonomy (GTDB): domain Bacteria; phylum Bacteroidota; class Bacteroidia; order Cytophagales; family Spirosomataceae; genus Arsenicibacter. Next base: position 10,333 of record CBDFHU010000023.1, on the reverse strand, counting down.
AGAGCGCGCGGTCGAAAATCAGGTCGTGGGTATAGACCGTCGTATCAAGCGAAAGCCTGTTAAGCTTCCGTTGCTTGACTTCAAAAAGAAAGTTAGTAAAGTAGTTATGGGCATGGCGCTGGTTCAGATAGCCCAGGAATTCGTCAAAGCCTTTGCGTTCGGGCGAACCGGCATCGTCTTCCCGGCCGAGCCCCCATTTGCCGAACATACCCGTAGCATAGCCGCTGGTCTGCAGCCGCTGAGCCAGGGTGGTATCCTGCGCCCGCAGCGATACATCGCCGTTGCCGCGCACGTAGGCATGCCCCATGTGCTTGCCCGTCATCAGGGCGCAGCGGGAAGGCGCACACACGGTGCTGCCGGCATAAAAACGGGTAAACCGCGTACCTTCCTTAGCCATCCTGTCAAGATTGGGGGTAGGTATGCGGTTTTTCGCGTTGTAGCTGCCCAGATTCCCGTACCCGAGATCATCAGCCAGAATAAAAATAATATTCGGCCGTTTTGACTGGGCGCTGGCCGGGGATAAACCGGAACCACTACACAGGGCTGCGGCAAGACAGAATACGGAGAGAAATCGTCGCATGGTGCAAGTATAAAGTACCTGCACCAAGACAACAAAAAGTATATACTAATTCAATGGAAATGTCGCTGAGAACTTCAGGCCGTCAACCATTTTTCCTTTATATGCCCTGCCAGCTTAACCAGTGACGTAAAATTCCCCGGTTTGGTGAAGTACTCGTTTGCGCCCAGGCCCATTGATGAATTAATGTCATTCGGGCTTGATGAACTCGACAGAATAATTACCGGAAGCTGCCGGAATTTCGGGAGTTTCCGGACTTCTTCAAGCGTTTCGAGTCCCGTCATCGGGCTCATATTTAAGTCCATGACAATTACACGGGGTGGTTCATTTGTAGTATGAAGTCTGGCAAGGAGTTCGTTCCCGTCGTCAAGCGTACAAACCTGCAGGTTTGGATTGGCCTCCCGGAACGCTTTTTGGAATAGATACTGATCATCAGCATCGTCGTCTACCAGCCATATAGATTGGTCAACCTTCATGAGAATAAGCAATGTACAAGTTAGAAACCAAAAACATAATCAACACACCTTAGCTGGCAAAAGCCGGCCGGTGCAGTCAGCCCGAAAGAGACTGTTGACGTTAAGCATTTACGTTGTTGGTAGCGTTCTGTCTGGAGGGTAAGTAGTCAAAGGTAACATAAAAATGGCAAAAACGTACATTTTTATGTATTTTAATACGATTCCCACCATTGATTTTGAGGCATATAGACATCCAGCACCGTAACTTCGCCGATACGCGGTGTAATCAGGGTTGTGCCGAGCTCCGCCGATTTCCGGGTGATCCGCCGGATTGGTTCACGCCACGGATGCGGGGCCAGGTTAAACTTCGCCCAATGGATCGGAATCAGCTTCTTCGCTTTTACATCAACCTGAGCCTGTGCCGTTTCTTCCGGCATCATATGGATATTGGCCCAGGCTTCGTTATAGGCACCGCACTCCAGCAGGGCCAGATCAAACGGGCCGTATTTCTCACCGATGGTTTTAAAACCGGGATAATAGCCCGAATCTGCACCGAAATACACACGGCGTTCCCGGCCCAGCAATACCCATGAACTCCAGAGGGTACCGTTGCGTTTAAAACTGCGTCCTGAAAAGTGACGGGAAGGCGCACAGACCAGTTCAAGCTCACCTAATTTTGCTGATTGCCACCAGTCCAGTTCGGTAATATATGCCGGATCAATGCCCCATTTTTCGAGATGAGCACCGACGCCCAGCGGTACGAAAAAGCGTTTTACCTTGCCTTTAAGCTGGAGAATAGTCGGGTAGTCCAGGTGGTCGTAGTGATCGTGCGACAGGATGACGGCATCCAGCGGCGGCAGATCATCGACCGTAACGTGGTGATCGTAGGCAAAGCGCTTAGGCCCTGCGAACGAAAACGTTGACGCCCGTTCGCCGAAAACCGGATCGGTAAGAATCGTTTTACCTTCCATCCGGATCAGCACCGATGAATGACCGAACCACGAAACGGCCACCTCGGTAGCTGAACCCGGACCAGTAAACTTTGAGTGGTCCAGGGGCACGGTTTTAATGGGCGTTGCCGGTTCGGCTTCCGGAAACCCAACCAGCATTTTGTAGGCCGACGATGCCATCAGCGAAACCGGTATGTCCAGCGGAGTAGGAACAAGGTTCTGAAAAACACCGTCTTTGTAGTTCGGAGAGGCTTCTAAGCGTTTCAGGTGTTCGCCGGTCGGTACGGCACCCAATTGCGGAGCGGTATTCATAAAGATGACAATACCAAGGGCGGCAATTACTAAAATACCGGAGATTATGTAAAGTATCATTTTCAGTTTTTGTTTCATCAGGAAAGAGGCCGGTTATGCACTGAGGGTGAAACAGACCCGAGAGCCCCCCGGTTCCCGGAAATATGAAAGAAAAGTAATGAAGATCCGGCCTGGTTTTCAGTACTGGCGGGCATTAAACCTATTAAATGGCTATTGATTATCCAATAAGAGTTACATCTTGCCGACTTATTATTTCCCGTTTCACGGGCTAACCTGACGATGGCAGACTTCGGGCACCCTTCTCAAACGGTGCAAACAAAATTATTGGACAACCTTCCGGACGCAATTGCCTGGCTTTTACCAGTATATGATAAACAAGGTGACATTCAGGATTTTGTTTTCCGGTATGCAAACCGGAGGGCGCATGAAGTCACAGGCGAAGGCTTCACGTGTGAAGATGGTTCTCTGCTGATTGCCGACAACCAGGCTGCCTCTGAGTTTGTCATAACCTTGTTCGAACAGTACAGGGAGGTTTTTCAGACCGGAATTACCAAAGAGTATAATTACTATAATCCCCTCGTTAAAAAATATTTCTACGTTAACCGCAAACGCTGGGAAGATGGCGTACTCAGCATCACCCGCGACCGTACGGCCGAAATAAATGCGGAGGCCATGGCCCGTGAGCAACGCCAGAAACACGTTGAACAGCTTCAGTTTGTAACGGATAGTTCGCTGACGGCCATTGGTCTTTACAGTATTGTACGGGACCCGGTAACCCGGGAAGTGGTCGACCTGCGCTATGAACTGATTAATCAGATGGCGGAGCGAATGACCGGGCGCAAGGCGCAGGAGCTGCTTGGCCGCACCATGCGGGAAACGTTTCCGGGTATTGAAAAAAGCGGTATCTGGCAGCTGTATAAAAAACTGGCCGATACCGGCGAGCCGGTTCGATACCATAATCATTACACCTTTGACGGGTACGACCTATGGTATCAGGTGCAGGGTGTCCGGAAAGACGAACATATTGTGTTGTCATTTCTGGATATTACCGAACTGAAACGGTCACAGCAGGAAAAGCAACGCCAGGCCGATCTGCTGAACAGTATGCTGACAAACGCACCGATTGGTTTTGCGCAGTATGAATCGGTACGGGACGGGTCGGGCACCATTGTTGATTTCAAGGTTTTGCTGATGAACCAGATGGTGGCAGACATCATCGGCAGCACGGTGGAAGATGCCCTGAAAACAACCCTGCTGACCATTTCGCCGGTCCTGAAAACAACAGGAGCATTCGATGCTTATATCCGGGTCGTGGAACAGGACGAAAGTATGGAAGTGGACCGGCTTTTTGGTAGCCGCTGGTACCGGTTGTCGGCGGTGAAGTTCGGCGACGGCTTTATTCTGGCCGGGATCGATATTTCGCAGAGTTACCAGGATCAGTCGCGGCTGGAAACGATCAACAAGGAGCTGCGGCGGTCTAATGAGAGTTTACAGCAGTTTGCCTACGTTGCCAGCCACGATCTGCAGGAGCCGCTGCGCAAAATCCAGTCGTTCGGTGATTTACTGCTGAACCAGTTTGAGCCGCAGCTGGGTTTGACCGGCCGCGACCTGATTATCCGGATGCAGTCGGCCTCGGGTCGTATGTCGCTGCTGATCCGTGACTTACTGGCCTATTCGCGGGTAAGCACAAATCGGGACGTCTTCCGCCCGGTCAACCTGAATGAGGTAATTACCGACGTCATAGAGGATCTTGATGTGGCGATGCGCGAAACCAATGCATTAATTCTGTACGATCTGTTACCGGTGCTGGCGGGTGATGCCGTGCAACTGCGGCAACTGTTTCAGAATCTGATTGCTAACTCCATCAAGTTCAGGCGTGAGAAAACCCCGCCGGTTATCGGTATTACCTGCCGGTTGCTGGCCGTAACAGATGTACCTGAGCTGTTGCGTATGACGGGCGATTCGTATTATGAAATTACCCTGGCTGATAACGGTATTGGTTTTGAACCCCGGTATGCAGAACGGATATTTGAAGTGTTCCAACGCCTGCACACCCGGCAGAATTATTCGGGGACAGGCGTTGGGTTATCCATTTGCAAGAAGGTTGCCGAGAACCACGGCGGTACCATTATCGCAGAAGGCCATCCGGATCAGGGGGCTACCTTCCGGATTTACCTGCCGAATCTGACTAATCAAGCCGGTAAACCGGATAGCGGGTATGCGTTCGCTCGTAATATGGTGAATACCGGTAAATAAACTCAAGCTGAGCGGCCGCACTTTCGGCAAATGCTTTGTCGGCCGCTTTTTTGTCTGCCAGCAACTGCTGTAGTTTCGGGTCTTTTTTCAGCAGGTCAGCCGCTACCTCTTCAAATACATACGCTGAAAAGTGCTCTTTCTGATCCAGAATGCTGTCAAAGAAATTCCAGGCGAAAAACGAGTCACTCCCCTGAGGCTCCAGTGTTTCCACGATATACCGGTTGCTGACCTGATTCACCGGAATAATAATATCACCGGCATACGCCTGTATTGTTACGGGTTCGGTACGCAGTTGTACACCCGCATGTAGAAAATGCCCTTCGTAGGGGCGGGCCGGATTTTTTACATCAGTCACAAAATAGGCATTGACTGTCAGACTGCTGTCTTTGGCCAGCCGCCGGAGCCGGACGCCGTTGCGTTCCAGCCGCTCGATAACAGCTGTCCACCCCTGCGGAATCAGGTAGGCTTTCGGACGTTTGACCTGTACTTCCGGCACAAAGCTGTTCCAGTACGGAATCTGCTTCCGGAACGGGGCCGACCGGTCGTAATACAGCCGGTTCAGGCCCGATACGTCGCTGGGTTTGTTCCCGGCGCGGAAGCCGGCAAACGGAATCGAATCGGTTTTTGAGCGGTCAAGCTTCCAGCTTACGGCGAAGGTGGACTGAGTAGTCAGTGCCTGATCGGCCTGCTGTTTGTTGGTAATGATTTTCCGGGCATCCCGCTCAATGAGCTTCAGTGATTCTTCCATAAATGCACGCGTACCGTCTACCCGCGACGGGTAGTCTTTCAGCATGTGCAGTTCGACCACGAAACTGAAGCAGTTGAACAGCGCAGCGTAGCCCGACGAATAGCGGGGCATGTCGTTGAAACCGGCAATGCCGCTTTCGGGGGTATTCGAAAAGTTATTGACGTAAGGCACCGGCTCAAACCGGCGGGCGGTCAGGGCCTTGTCCAGTTCCGGCTGAAAGGACTGGCTCATGTAGCCTGCCACCATCGGGTGCAGTTTGTCTTTCTGCGTGGCAAAATAGGTGAGAATGTGCTGGTAGTCAGCGCCGTTGCTGGTGTGGTTGTCGATCATGACGTGTGGCTTCAGCTGCTGGAACATCCGCTGCCACGACCGGGCGTTTTCGGTATCGTTTTTAATAAAATCGCGGTTAAGGTCGAAGTTGCGGGAGTTACCGCGAAACCCGTATTCAATGGGTCCGTTCTGGTTAATGCGCGACACCCCGCGGTTCAGGCAGCCATCGACATTGTAAACCGGTACAATCGCCAGTAGTACGTTCTTAGGCAGCTGACCCGACGCCAGCATGTCACGGGCCCACATCATGGTGGCGTCGATGCCTTCCGGTTCGCCGGGGTGGATGCCGTTGTTGATCAGGAGCGTAACCCGCTGCGGGGTGGACTGAAAATTTTTGTCGGCCGCAATCAGGAACAGGTGAAGCGGCTTTCCGATGTCTGTTTTCCCGACGTCAATTAGTTTCGCCTGTTCATACTGCCGGTCGAGCTGTTTGTACCAGTCAATGATTTCGGCGTAGGTAGCGGTTTCCCGGCCTTTGGTTTTTTCGTAGCGGGTAATAAGCGTTGATTTCGGTTGGGCAACGGTAAAAAGCGGCAGGAGGCAGGCCAGCCAGAGGAGTTGTTTAGTCATGTTGATCGGAAGTAGCACGCGGCCGGTTTAAGCCCCGAAAATAAGCGCAAAAAGGCGCGGATGAAAGTCCGCGCCCCGTGAGTATGGCAGAAAATACGTTACTTTTTCTTTGTCGCCGCTGCCACCGGTTTTTTAGCAACAGGCTTTGCGGCGTCGGGGCCGGTTTTCTGCGTCATTGTTACCGGGTCCCAGTACACTACTTTTTTCTCGAAATAGCTTTCGTTGCAGGCTAGTACGGGTGCGGCCGCACGGAAGCCGAAAACCGGGTCTTCAATCGTTCCCTGGCTGCCTTTCCGGATGTTGTCGAAGAAATCGCCGAAATGGCGGGCATGGGCATCGTCGTTTTTCGGCGATTCAAATTTAACCTCTTTAACCGGTTCGGTAGACCGGGTTTCGGGTGGATATTTGGCGTCGTACTGTTTGGTAAATTCCTTCTGCACGTCTTCGGTAAAGGTGAAATAGCTGTCGTAGCCGCCATAGCCGGGCGCAAGGGGTAGCTTTTTCTTCGTCATGATGAGGCCGTTTTCCGAGAACTCGATTTGCCCCTCGTTGCCGATAATCCGGGTCATGTTATTGATCTTACCGGCGTTGGCAAAGTTGACCCGTAGCACCATCTGGAAGGCTTCGTGCTGATCGCTTTTGGGGTAATCCATGACGCTCGTCATGACATCCGGCACATCGCGGCCGTCTTTCCAGTAGGCCAGGTTGCCCGACGAATAAATCCGGTTGGGACCCATTGAGTTCGTGACAAAATGAACACCGGTAATGAGGTGCACAAACAAATCACCGGCTACCCCGGTGCCGTAATCACGGTAATTGCGCCACCGGAAGAAGCGGGTTGCATCAAACGGGCGTTTGGGCGCATCGCCCAGGAACCGGTCCCAGTCAAGGGTTTGGGTCGATGCATCGGTCGGAATGGAATAGTTCCAGGCACCGATGGCGTTAAACCGGTCGCTGTTCGACTCGATGTAGTTAATGGCCCCGATGTCGCCGGCCTGTATAAGTCGTTTCGCCTCCTGAAAGGCCGCACTACTGATCCGCTGACTGCCGACCTGCATGGTTTTTCCGGACTTTTTCCAGGCATCAATAACAGCTTTGCCTTCATTGATGTGGTGGACCATCGGTTTCTCGCAGTATACGTGCTTGCCGGCTTTCAGGGCGGCAATGGTAATGTGGTCGTGCCAATGGTCCGGCGTGACAACCAGCACGGCGTCAATGTCTTTACGGGCCAGAATCTCCCGATAGTCGCGGGTCGTAAAGAGGTCTTTGCTAAACGCCGTTTTAGCATGTTCGAGCCGTCCGTCGTAGAGGTCAGCCACGGCTACGAGTTCAACATCCGGATTGCGGAGGGCCGCCTGTGTGTCATAATTTCCCTGAATACCCATGCCAATGGTGGCAATCCGGATTTTGTCGTTGGGACTTACTTTTTTCAGGTTCCGGATAATGGAAAACGGACTGGCCATGCTCTGGGTGGCAGCCAGCGCAGAGGCTGCTGTAATACCTTTGATGAAGTTGCGACGCGTCGGTTGCATGCTTGTCAGATCGGGTTTAAACGTATAGTCTTAAAAGCAGCCTGGCCGCCGGATATACCGGCATTAGTTCAGCGGCTGGCTGATCGAAACCGGATCCCCTGAAGGCGTAATGCCCTGAATCGTAATGCGGGTCCGTGCCGGAAGTTTCGGTACCGGCAACAGGGCCTCAAACCGGCCCTGTCTGTCGGTAACTGCCGCCGGAAACCAGCCGATAACATCCGGCAGGGCAGGTGTTGCCGGTGTTCGCCCCGCCGGAAAGCGGGTCGTGAAAAAATCACGGTGTACGGTATAGCCCGGTAGTTTATAAAACGCAGTGCTGCCCGCATTGCCCGCTGTTCCGGCGCCCTGCCGTGTGTAAAAGGCAATGATGCCGTTATTACCCCGGACCCCATAGATGCTGGCAGTAGCGCTTTTCAGAATCTCAATCCGTTCAATGTCAGTCGCCTGGAACAGGAGGAGCTGCCGCCCGTCGTCATCCTGAACCGGATAGCCGTCGACGAGGAACAGCGGGTTGGAAAACGTGTTACTGACGACTTGTCGGGCCGTGTACGGATTCGCTTCCGGCGAGCGTGGTGTCACATTGAGGCTGGTAATACCTGCGGTAGGTCCGGTGCCATAGATGCGGACATTATAGGCAAGGCTGCCTTTATTGTCGACCTCGGTAACACTGATGCCCGACAGGTTCCGGAGCAGCGTATACAGACTCGTCTGACCGGCGCGTTTCTGATCGGTAACGATGATGGTCTGATCAACACGGTCGTGCATACTCCGCCGCCGGATGCTTTCGGGGCGCTCATCGGTGACCGGTGCTTTTACCACTACCTCTTTCAGTAGTTTGGCACCTGCCTGCCGGTATTGCGCAGGATCCGCTGCCTGCCGCTCACGGCCACCGGCGAGCACAGTCGCCAGGGCGGCCGGTGCTGAATCAATCGGAGAAAACATAGGCTGCGTCACAAATGTACCCGCACTGTTGTCAAAAATGACTTTTGCCTTAATCTCCCGTTTGGTCGCATCCGAAAGCTGAACCCGCAGCTGCGTCGAATCGGTAAGCACCAATCCTGCAATGGCAAACCGGCCATCTGATCCGGTAATGGTTTGCTTTACCTGCCATCGTTGGCCGCCCATTACCGTCAGTACCATGTTGAGCCCGCTCAGGGGTTCATTTTGCGCATTAACTACCTGTCCCCGCAAGGTTATGTCCGCCGTTTCCGGGGCCTTTGCGGTCAGGCGTTCAACCGGCTGCGTGCGGATCGTCCGCCAGCCCTGGGTCAACAGCACCTGATCAAGGGCCTGCCAGGTTTGCCGGGACCTATTCCGGAAATATACCCGTGGTTGCTCAATGGCACCTGCCAATTCGCCGGTCAGCAGCAGGTGAACCGGCATGTCTGCGGTGATGGTGTCGGCCGGTACCTGCGCATCGCTCGTGACGGCGACCGACAGCAGGGCCTGTACCGGTACAGGTGTGCCATCGCGTAGCCGGAGGGTAATGGTGGTTTGGTTCGCCGCGGGTGCCGACGACAGGTCGAAATCCGCCTGAATGGCAGGACGCCGCTCGGGGATAAAAACGATTCGTTCGGCCTGCGGGCGGCCAAGCGAATCGTATAGTGTCAGTTGGGCGATACCCGCCGGAAACTGAGCGGTATTGAGGGTTACGTCTGCCGGTTTTCCGGATAAACCCAGTACCCATGCATCGACCACCCGTCCGCGGCTTTGGGCAATGAGATAGGCGGTCCGGTGCTGATACGCTGCCGAAGCCATTATCCGCACCAGTACCTGACCGGAGTCTGCTGCCAGGCTGGTCCGTAGCGTCAGGCCTTCGGGCAGGGATGCGGGCAAGGTAATCTGCCTGTTTTCAGGAGACAGAATGCTGGCCGTAAGCCGTTGGGCAGTAGCCGGAGCGGCAGGTAGTTCGGCCTGTCCGTAGCCCAGCGCATTGGTCTGAAAACGGGTAAGTTCCTGACCGGCCGCGTCGAGAATGTATCCTTGCACTGCCTGCCCTGTGCCTGCTGCATTAACAGCCCGGATCCCGAACCGTACCGGTAATCCGGCGACCATATTACCGCCTTCGGGCAGCAGCTGAATGTCGGAATCACCGCTAATCATTGGACTGGCCGGCGTAGCCGGTTGCGCAGTCGATTGCAGGACCGAGATCGTGCGTTCAAAAGGAGGGCGGTTCGCAAACCGGTCTGCATCGGTGTATGCACGGAGCTGATACACGCCGCCCGACAGGGAGTCCGGTAAATAGACCGATGTTTCTCCCCGTCCAACATGAACCGCAACCCATTGCTGGCTGACCAGCCGCCGTTCCGGCGACCAGAGTTCAAGCCGTACTGCCGGACCGGTGTCGCTGGTATCGGGCTGGTGCGTCCGGCGTTGCAGGGCATAGATGCTGCACCAGATCCGGTCGCCGGTCAGGTATACCGGTTTGTCGATGTGAACAAACAAGGCTTTGCTGTCCGGCTGGTTACGCCACACCTGCCGGAGCGAGTCAAGCCGTTTGTCGGCGGGGCGGGTCAGTGACATTGCCGGGCCGGACGGACTAGGCTGCACCGTGACCGGCTTCGGCTGCGGACCACTGGTAACGGCTGTTTCCGGTGTCCAGT
>CBDFHU010000022.1:0-21326 GCA_965247375.1 Arsenicibacter sp. | reverse complement strand
CGCCAAGCCTAAAATCACAGACTACCGTGTGTGGAGCGATGCAGAAGGCGATTTTACACCGCAGACGTTTGAAGGTAATAAGCTGTTCATCATCGTAAAAGATGTAAAGAGCTTTGATTCGGGCAGCATTCCGGGTATCCGTGCGCTGGTAAAAGGCCTGAAGGGCAGCAACATTACACCGTATATCCTGACGTCTGCCAGCGATGAGGAGATTAAAGCCTTTAAAAATGAGTTCCAGCTTGACGTGTCGGACTATAAAGCCGATGCCACGGTGCTGAAAACCATCATGCGCTCTAACCCCGGCACGTGGCTGCTGAGCAAGGGCGTTGTGAAAGGCAAGTGGCACTCAAACACCACGCCGGACGCAGAAGACGTAAAAGCGCTTGTAAACTAATCAAAGAGCAGAAAAGCGAAAGAGTAAAAGAGCGAAAGCGGTGGAGAACCACTCTTTCGCTCTTTTACTCTTTCGCTCTTTGTATATGAAAAACATTTACCTGATCGGTATGCCTTCATCGGGCAAAAGTACGCTGGGCAAGCGGTTGGCCCGCCTGCTGCACTACCGCTTTGTGGATACCGACAAAATCATTGTCAAAGACGAGCAGCGCAGCATAAATGATATTTTTGCGACAGACGGTGAACCGTATTTCCGTGATGCGGAGACACGGGCCCTGCATACGGTGAAACCCGGAAAAAGTCTGGTCGTGGCTACAGGGGGCGGTATGCCTTGCTTTAACGACAACATGGCGTACATCAAACAAACCGGCGTTTCGGTATTTCTGGATGTAAAGCCGGAAACCCTGGTTGCGCGGCTGATGGCCCATGCTACCGACGACCGCCCGCTCTATAAATTCGATGACCCGGCCCTGCTCGAAGGCCTCCGTCAGAAATATAATACCCGTCTGCCATTCTACCGGCAGGCCGACATCATCATCACCGGCGAAACGTCTGAAGATGTCCTGATGAAGGAGTTAGGGAGGTGGCTGTAAGCCAAAGAGCGAAAGCGGTAAAGAGTGAAAGAGCGTTACTCTTCCATCACTCTTTACCGCTTTCGCTCTTTAAAAAAACGTTCCCACCGATAGGGTGACGGTTGTCAGCTTGTTATTGATTTCGGCTGAGGCATAGTCGCGGGAGTTCGGGAGCGTGTAAGGCGTAAAGGCTGATTTGGCAGCATTGAACGAACCGGTGATGTCCGCAAAGAAACGCTCGTTACGCACACCAATACCACCGGATACCAGCAGTTTAGTCCGGTCAATATTGTCCATTTTCTGCGTGTAAGGATCAGGCATATACGCTGCACCGGCACGGAAACGCATCATCCCCGCACGGATTTCAGCCCCTGCCCGGAAGTTGATCACATTCTGATACGTGCGCTGAATCGAACTGCGTACATCGTTCCGGAAATCGGTATTTCCCTGGCTGTTGTAATAGTTCGTACCCACGCGCATACCGGCATAGCCCACATATTCGGCCGTAGCCGTCAGGAAGCCAATCGATTTCGTGCCCTGACCTAAAAAGATGGTTGCACCACCCGCCGCCCGGAACGGGCTGGTTACGGTGTAATTAAAATCCGACGGGTAAACATCAATGTTATTGCGGGCAACCGGCAGGTTCGGGTCTTTGACCGACACACTCAGGCTCTGCTCGAACGTTTCCTGGAACTGCGACCAGGTTGGTGTCGTAATGGTTGCCCCGACCTGAAGGGTAGGCGCTACTTTATAAATCATCCCCAGGGCCAGGTTCAGGCCGCTGCCCCGTACCGTTAGCTGATCGCGTTGCGTATTGCTGTTAAATACCTGCCCGCCAACGATTGTTTCCGTAAAAACGTTATCCGAGTTGAAACGCAGGCGTGTTAGTGAAATACTGGCACCAACGTAAAATTTATCGTCGAGGTTACCGGCATAAGCCGCTGTCCATTGCGAACTGGCGCCGTTGGCTTCATAGGTGTTGCGCTGGTCGCGCGGAACGTTGGCGTCGAAGCGACGGTAGGGAGCCCGGCTGTCTTCCTGTCCCTGGCTATTGGTAAACGGGGTTCCGTCGATCAGGAAGAGCTGATAGGCTGCTCCCAGCAGGCTGTTGGCCTGGCCGGTTTGCGAATCATATTCAGCATCGAGCTGACTGCCGGTAAGCCCCGAGTTATTGGCATCGTTCACAAAACCCTGCACAAACGAGCTATTGGTGTTATTGTTGCGTCCTCCAAAGCTGAACCGGTTGCTGAAGTTGTTGGTCTGCATGTACGTAATACCAAAGACCGAACGCTTCCAGCGGGAGTTATAATTACGGTCACCACTGGCGAGCACCAGTCCCAGCTGCGAAATAACAGGCTTTGCTTTGGAGTCGGTCAGGGTGCTGCCGATGTAATTTCCCGATGCGCTGTTAACCACAACCGACGGGCTGATGCTTAATTCTGAGCGGTTATAAAACCCAAGGCCGGCAGGGTTGCTGACGATTGAGGACGCATCGCCGCCCAATGCCGCCTGATTACCTCCCAGCGCCCGGAAACGAGCCGTACCATATTGCGGAATTTCGGAAAAGCGGAAGGCTTCCCCTGCGTAAATATCGGCGGTCTGGCCAAAAGCTGCCTGTAAGCTCAGGACCATTGCGGTTGTCAGAATAAGTTGTCTGTTCTTCATAGTGATCGTTCGTCTAGTGGAGTTTGGCACTTAGACATTGTTAGTGTACGAACGTTTAATCGATACTGCATTATAAACGAAAAACCCTGCCGATTGTCGCAACCGGCAGGGTTTTTTTATGCAAAATCAATGTAATTAACGCGGACCCCGTGAGCCACCGCCGCCTGAGCTGCTGCCACCACCTGATGAGCCGCTGCTGTAGCTGCTACCGCCACGGCTGCCGCCGCTGTTGTAAGACGGTGTACTTTGCTGAACCGGTGCCGAGTAGCTTGGCTGTGAGGTACGCGACTGGTACGAAGGCGACTCATAGCTACGCGATTGATTGGTTGGTGCCTGATAACTCCGTGACTGGTATGAAGGAGCCGAATACGTAGCTGACCGGCCACCGCTATAATCAGATGAGGTCGATGGCGGTGTATAGCTGCTGCCACGGCTGTTCTGACGCGGACGGGCATAATAGTCGCTGCTGCCGGAATTGCTGTAGCTTGGCGCGTTGTAACCTGAGGCGCTGTTGCCTGAGCTGGTCCGGCCACCGCTTGTTGAGGCTCCGTTTTCGTAGTAATAGCTGCCGCCACGACTGTTCTGACGCGGACGGGCGTAGTAGCCATCACTTGACGAAGGCGTGCTGCCGTTACTTGAGTACGTCGAACCGTTCTTGTTGGTTCCGGCTGCACCACGACCGCCGTTCGGGTTGTACGAAGGCGCGCTGTTGACGAAATCGCTGTTGTAGCGGCCTGAACCTGAGCCGGTACGCGGACCGCTGTTGCGGTAGTTGCGGTAAGGGTCGGCACCGGTAACAACCACGTTGTTGTTCACGATAACCGGACGGCCCCAGCCACCACCGTAGAAACCGCCACCGTATCCGTAGTTCCATGAGTTGTAACCCCAGTACGGATCGTAGCCATAGCTGCCGTAGCCCCACGGATTGTAAGCCATAGAGCTGTAGCCGCCCCAGAACGGATCATAAAATCCGCCCATACCCCAGCGGTTCATACCCCAGTTATTCCAGCCCAGGGCCGAACCCATACCAAGTCCGATGTTGAATCCGGAATTGAACGGGTTATTATACCCCCAGCGGTTCCAGCTCCACGAGTTGTAGGCCAGTGAACCGGCGTTGTAACCGTTTACGAAGCCGGCGTTGTAATCGTCGGCACTACCACCCCAGCCCGGATCGGCAGAGAGGCCGCGCTGTAGCTTGCGGGTGGTTAATTCGGTGTAATATTCGTCCTGATTCTGATTATAGCCCACTTTTTCGTCGGTATAGTCAGGGTTCAGGGTTGCTCCGGAGCGTTGCCGCTGCGGCTGAAGAGAGCGTTCGGTCTTTTGTTCGGTGTACTCCTGACGATTGTCGGCAAATACAACCGCATTGGCTGAACTGGCGTAGAGATCGTCGACTTCACCGGACCGCTGCGCCACCTGCTTTGTTGAGGTACAACCCCAGATACTAAGCAAGGTAGCCATGGTTAGGTATTGCCATGTGCGTTGCGTTTTCATGGAAAAAGTCAGTTTTGTATTGGAAATTCCAAATGGTCGTACTTTTTAGGTAATAACGCCTGGAAGAGCACTTTGATTACAAATATAGTATAAAAACCTATCTTTGCAAGCCCTTTTATACATTAGACCCAAAATGGGTGATAAGGGTTTAAACGCGGTTAAAAGTTTTTTGTTTGGCCTGAATGGTGACAACAGAAAACAGGGTAACGGACAACTAAATTAAGATGGCAAAAGCGATTCCTTCACGCAGCGAAAATTATTCGGAGTGGTATAACGAATTAATCAAAAAAGCAGATCTGGCCGAGAACTCAGCGGTCCGGGGCTGTATGGTAATCAAACCGTACGGCTACTCGATCTGGGAAAAAATGCAGCGGGCGCTGGATGATATGTTCAAGGAAACCGGGCACTCCAATGCATATTTCCCGTTGTTTATACCCAAATCCTACCTGAGCAAAGAAGCGTCGCACGTGGAAGGGTTTGCCAAGGAATGTGCCGTAGTGACGCATTACCGGCTTAAAAATGCAGAAGACGGTTCGGGCGTAATCGTTGATCCGGAAGCGAAACTGGAAGAAGAACTGATCGTACGCCCGACATCGGAGACGGTGATCTGGAGTACATACAAAAACTGGATTCAGTCGTATCGTGACCTGCCGCTACTGATCAATCAGTGGGCTAACGTGGTGCGCTGGGAAATGCGTACACGGCTTTTTCTGCGTACAGCGGAATTCCTGTGGCAGGAAGGTCACACAGCCCACGCGACAAAAGCCGAAGCCGAAGCTGAGACACGGCAGATGCTGGATGTCTATGCCCGTTTCGCAGAAGAGTGGATGGGCGTGCCGGTTGTCCGTGGCAGCAAAACTGCGAATGAGCGTTTTGCGGGTGCCGAAGACACCATGTGTATCGAGGCCATGATGCAGGACGGGAAGGCGCTTCAGGCCGGTACGTCGCACTTTCTGGGTCAGAATTTCGCAAAGGCATTCGACGTGCAGTTCCTTAATAAAGCCAACCAGCAGGAGTATGTATGGGGTACCTCATGGGGCGTCAGCACCCGTCTGATGGGCGCACTAGTCATGGCGCACTCGGACGATGACGGGCTTGTGCTGCCTCCGAAACTGGCCCCGATTCAGGTAGTGATCGTGCCGATTTACCGGAATGAAGAGCAACTGGCGCAACTCTCGGAACGGATTCTGCCGCTGGTGAAAGACCTGCGTAAAGCCGGGGTTTCGGTGAAATTCGATGACAGCGACACCAACAAGCCGGGCTGGAAATTTGCTGAGTACGAACTGCGCGGCGTGCCGGTCCGTCTGGCCATGGGGATGCGTGATTTCGAAAACGGTACCGTTGAAATTGCCCGCCGAGACCTGAAAACCAAGGAAACGGTTCCGTTCGAGGGCATTCTGGAGCGTATCCAGGCGTTACTGGAGGATATTCAGCAGTCGATTTACCGGAAAGCGCTGGCATTCCGTCAGGCAAATACGTTTAAGGTCGATACCTGGGACGAATTTAAAGACCAGATTGAAAAGGGCGGCTTCATCATGGCGCATTGGGACGGTACATCTGAAACTGAAGAAGCCATAAAAGAGGAGACAAAGGCAACCATCCGTTGTATTCCGTTTGATGCGGAAGACGAAGCGGGGACCTGCGTTTTCTCCGGTCAGCCGTCAGCCCGCCGCGTGGTATTCGCCCGCGCTTACTAGACTGATGAATGAACAATGCAAAATGGACGATGGTCATTCCGTAAGCATTTTACATTGTTCACCATCCATTATCCGTTTTACATGATGCATTTTACTAGTTTTGCCAAAAAAATAGTAAACTAGATATGGCACAAGCAAAAACCGGGGATACTGTACAGGTGCACTATACGGGCACATTGACAGACGGAACATTGTTTGACTCTTCAGAAGGTCG
This sequence comes from Arsenicibacter sp., assembly GCA_965247375.1. Lineage (GTDB taxonomy): Bacteria > Bacteroidota > Bacteroidia > Cytophagales > Spirosomataceae > Arsenicibacter. The sequence continues at coordinate 15,291 of CBDFHU010000022.1, read as the reverse complement.
CGAACCACTGGAATTCGTTGTTGGCAGCGGACAGGTTATCAAGGGTTTTGATGACGGCGTAACGGGCATGGCGATTGGTGAGTCAAAAACAATTAATATTCCCGTAGAAGAGGCTTACGGACCTGCTCACGAGGAAATGATCTTTACGATCAGCCGGACGGATATTCCGGACGATATTCCTCTCGAACAGGGTATGACACTGAATATGCACGAAGACGGTAATCCGCGCCCGATTCCGGTTATTGTCCGTGAATTGACAGAGGAGTCGGTAACGCTCGACGCAAACCACCCGCTGGCTGGTCATGAACTGACGTTCGCTATTGAACTGGTAGGGATTAAATAAGCTGCTCTGTGAAACTTCTGACGTTTGGGAATGGCCTCCGGGCTGTTCTCAAACGTTTTTTTATGCCTTATGCATTGACCTGGGCCAATACATTGTCAAGCTCTCTGACCACCACCTGAATGCCCTCCGTATCTGCCCGCGAAACATAGGCTGCCAGCGCAACCAGAATCGCGCCTGAGCTCAGACAAACCGACAGGTCATTGGTTTTGTCAAAAACGGTAAGACCGCGGCAGGTGGCTGTCCGGACAATATTCAGCAGGTGACCGGCCTCGCGGAACGTAGGCGGAGCAGGGCGGTTCTGAAGGTCATGGGCGCGGGTTAGCAGGCTGTTCTGATACGCATTCACATCGAGGTGTTGCTCGAAACTGAATTCGTTCCAATGCGTTGTCTGAAAACGGCACAGGTAACAGGCTGTTTTCTCCCACATGGCAATCAATTCATTCGTTTGTTCTTTATCCAGACTCTCCATGGCGTGTAGATGCCTTATTGCTAACTGCGTATTAAACTGTATACTATTCCGAATGCCCGAACCATTAAATTACGGGCAGATTGTCATAATTCAATAACTTATTGAACGAACGGTCTTTTGAGAATACGGTCGCCGAGATACGGCTGCCGGTATAGTAAAAAAGAAACCCCGGTCCAGGCAGACCGGGGTTTTGTCAGCATGTCTGCCTGGCAACGGGCTTGTTCCGGACAGTTAGCTACTGAAAGAGAAATGCTTAGTGAGTAATGACAATTTGCTCACTGAATTTTTTGGCCGGTGAGCCTACAGTCATGGTATAATTACCAGCCGGTAGTCCTGACAAATTATACCGGTTAACGGTACCGGATACGCTTTCCGTAAAAACGATCTCGTTGTTCTTGTCATACAGCGCCATCGTCATCTCCGGCACGTTGGTTGACTGTACTGTAAGCTGTATTTTATTTTTGGCATAACTGGATACCGTCGGCCGGATCAGCTGGGTAATCCGCTTTTCGTTAACCGACAATGTATTACCTTCAATTTCGAACGGTTGGGAGGTCCACCAGGCATCGTTGGTGACCGTCAGAAAATACTGGCCGTCCGGCAGTGAATTCAGGTCATACGAAATGCCCTGCTGGTACCGGTCGATGGCCGTACCCTGATGCAACACATTACCGTCGAGATCAATCAGGGCAACCTGTACCTGTGATCCACCCAGCGGCAGTGTCGACGGAATATACAAACGGAATTTCTTTCTCTCAGACTTGACAACTTTCACCGTACGCACTTCCGGATTCTTAGCGGTCAGTCCACTTCCCTGGCTGACCAGACTCCCCATAAGCAACAATGAGGTCACGGATAAACGAATTGTTTTCATAGCGAAAAGTTTAATTTTTCCGTGACAAAGGTATTTCAGGTGCAATTGGATAAACAAGTGAATTGTATCATTAAGACCCTTTTTAGGCTAAAGTTCTTTTTTTTGACATACTTTTTGTTTGATAATTGGCCTGAATATTAGCAGACTGCAAAAGAATCCCCGGAATATCAGATGGGTTGTATTTTTCTAATAAAGTGATAAAATTGTATTACTTTCCGGAAGTGCGCTATTTTCCGGGTACATTGTCCTATTCCGGAAAAACGGAGTGTTTCATAAACGCAAAAAAAGACAAGGCCCGGCCTTGTCTTTTTTGATTTTCATGGGCTTTCCCGATCTATTCCGCCGGGTTATGAAGGGCTGAAAACAGCAAATGTCTCAAAAAAATTAGCAGTTGCGTTGGGCCGGTTTGCGGACTGAAGCTGGTCAGAGAAGGCAGATGCTGCATGAAAAACGTCTGGTAATGCGCCGTTTCAACAAGTGTACTGGCCAGAGAACGGGCAAATTCATAGTGAGGCTGCACGTCCTGAATCAGCCGGGCGAGCCGGTTGCACAGATCTTTGTAGGGCTTAAACAGATGCTGGCTGTTGTCCTGCGTAACATGATGGGTAAGGTAAGCCTTACTGGCTTCATGGACGACAATACCGTGCAGGGCTTTCAGGTCAATCCCGTCGGCCGAGCCGCCGGTTTCAATGGTGTCCGGCAAATCAAGGTGCAGCAACAGGTGCAGAGCCCGTTCGAGTTTCTCGGCCGGGTTGCTGAGATTGTGGGTCTCATATACCAGCTGATATTCCATCCATTGCCAGTACCAGTCAACGATGTAAATCAGTAACCGGTGTTTACTTTCAAAATAACGGTAAATACTGGCTTCCTTTGTGCCGATACGTTCAGCTAACTTTTTGAAGGTAGCTTCTTCAAACCCAAGATCGGCAAACAACAGAATGCCTTGCCGGATAATTTTACGGCCTAGCTCAGAGCTATCCGGATCCCGCAAATATAAATTTGCGTTCATCCGGATATGTACAGTGTATTCCATGTTTGCAGAAAAATTCAATTGATTAATAGAGCATTTGTAAATTGTTAACAAATATAGGAACAAAAATTCAGGTATAATAGTTGTAGTATCAATAATGATAGTAAAACTATCAAACGCAATAGCTATGCTTCAGGAAGTTACTAACCAACCACCTACCCCGTTACAGCGGCTGATCCGCCTGCTGACGACGGAAAAGAGAGATATTCTGTATGTGTATTTATATGCTATTATCGCGGGACTGATCAGTCTGTCGTTGCCGTTAGGCGTACAGGCAGTCTTTAACTTTGTGTCCAGCGGTATGGTGTTCAACTCAATTTACCTGCTCATCGGGCTGGTAATCATCGGTGTTGTGCTGAACGGGTTGCTGACGGTAGGGCAGATGTCCCTCGTAGAAGTGCTGCAACAGCGCATTTTTGCGAAGGCGGCCTTTGAGTTTACCTACCGGTTGCCCCGTATTAAGGAAGATGCTCTGGAAGGATCTTATCCACCGGAGCTGATGAACCGGTTTTTTGATGTGCTGACGGTACAGAAGAGTCTGCCTAAGCTCCTGATCGACATTACGGCGGCGGTGCTGCAAATTGTCTTCGGCGTTATCCTGCTGTCATTTTATCATCCGTTTTTCATCGTTTTCGGCCTGTTAACGTTTTTGTGTGTAGCCGCTATGGTGGCTGTTCTGGGGCGTAAAGGTTTGGAAACAAGTCTCAAGGAATCAAAGTATAAATATAAGGTAGTGGCCTATCTGGAAGAGCTGGCAACGGACTTGCCGGCTTACCGCAAAGAAGGCAACTGCGATGTAGCGATCAGTAAGATGGACAAGCTGGTGGCGGGGTATCTGGAAAACCGCAATGATCACTTCCGTGTCCTGAAACGCTTCTTTTACAGTACGGTAACCTTTAAAACGTTCATTGTCGGCGGGTTGCTGATTGCCGGTACGCTGCTGGTCGTGGAGCGGCAGATGACGCTGGGCCAGTTCGTGGCGGCTGAGCTGGTGATTGTACTGGTAACGGGTGCGGTCGAAAAACTGATTATGAGTATCGATACTGTTTTCGACCTGCTGACCGCTGTTGAAAAGCTGGGTAGTGTCACTGACCTGCCGATTGAAGAAACCGAAGCGGCGTAATCCATTCACAAGACTTTGTTTGCCATTTCAATATGCTGAACTTATCAAGACAACGCGTAGATGAAGCCCTGTGGAAGACCTATCCGCTACAGGCGCTGCGCTCAATACCCGAATTACAGGCCGCCCGCAAGCTGGGGCGTTTCATGCTGTTTATGCTGGCCGGCCTGATTGTTATTCTGTTTCTTCCGTGGCGGCAGAACGTGACCGGCGAAGGAACGGTTACCTCGCTCACACCGCAGGACCGGCCGCAAACCATCCAGAACGCCATTGCCGGCCGGATCGAACACTGGGCTATCCGCGAAGGGCAGCTCGTTAAGCGGGGGGATACCTTGCTGGTAATTTCCGAAATCAAAGATGAATATTTTGACCCCAATCTTGACCAGCGGCTGGAAGAGCAGCTGGGCGCCAAGCAAGGGAGTTTACTGGCTACCGATTCGAAAATTACGGCCCTCGAAGGTCAGTTGAAGGCGCTCGAAGCCGGTCTGCGGTTTAAACTGTCGTCGGCGCAGAACAAGGTAAAGCAGTCGCGCTTTAAAGTCCGGATTGACAGTACCGACCTGATCGCTATCCGGAAAAACTACCAGATTGCGGTTGACCGGCTGGAGCGTTACGAAAAAGGGTATAAAGATGGTCTGTTCTCCCTGACCGATCTGGAAACCCGTCGCCTGAAATTGCAGGAAGACTATGCCAAGGTGGTTACGCAGGAGAACAAACTGGATGTATCGCGGCAGGAACTGATCAATGCCCGCATCGAACTGAGCAATATCCAGGCTGAGTATCAGGAGAAGCTGGCGAAGGCCATGTCGGATAAGGCGTCGGCGGTTTCGTACCGGGCCGAAGCCGAAGGTGAAATTTCGAAAATCCGTAATAAAATCAGCAGTGTTGATGTCCGGCAGGGAATGTATGTGATCCGTGCCCCGCAGAACGGGTACGTGGTCAAGACGCTGAAGGCCGGTATCGGAGAAACCATTAAGGAAGGCGAGTCGATTGCGACGTTGCAGCCCGAATCGCCGATGCTGGCCGTTGAGTTGTATGTACGCGCAATGGATGTGCCGCTGATTACGCCGGGCCGTACGGTACGGCTTCAGTTTGACGGCTGGCCGGCAGTTCAGTTTTCGGGCTGGCCAACGGTGGCCGTCGGTACTTTCGGTGGCGAAGTGGCGATTATCGACGCCGTCAGCAGTACGAATGGTAAATACCGGTTACTGGTCAAGCCGCATTCGGATGATCATCCGTGGCCAAAGCAGTTGCGGCTGGGTTCGGGGGTTTACGGCTGGGTGATGCTGGACGATGTACCGATCTGGTACGAAATCTGGCGCCAGATGAATGGCTTCCCGCCAAGCCTCAAAGAAGAGCCGAAGCCTGCGGAGGGGGCCAAAAAATGATATTGACGCTGAAACAGCGGTTTACGGGCTGGCCCATCGTAATGATGTTCCTGCTGCTTGGCCGGGCGCTGACCGCGCAGCCGGTGCGCACACAGACACAGGATACGGCGGCGGTATTTTCACTGAATGATCTGTCGGCGCTGATGCTGGCCAATCACCCGATTATCCGGCAGGCTAACCTACTGAGCGAGGAAGCACGGCAGGAGGTGATGCAGGCCCGCGGCGGTTTCGACCCGAAGCTGGCCTCCGGCTTTGACCGCAAGCAGTTCGGTAATCCCGACGATGCGAAATCGCTGTACTATAATAAGTGGGCCAACGAGCTGAAAGTGCCTGTCTGGTGGGGTGGCGCCGACCTGAAAGTAACGTACGACCGTTTTGTCGGGCAGGCCGTGAATCCGGAAACGCGCACGTCAAACAGCGGCCTGGCCGGTGTCGGCCTGAGCATCCCGCTCGGGCAGGGCCTGCTGATCGACGCACGGCGGGCTACCCTGAAACAGGCACAAACGATGCTGACGGCAGCGGAAGCCGAGCGGGTCAAACAGATTAACAAAGTCTGGTTTAGTGCTGCTAAAGAATACTGGACCTGGTATCTGGCCTATCAGCAGGTGGCGTTTCTGCGCGAAGGATTTGATCTGGCCGATACACGGTTTCTGGCCGTGAGCCGGCGGGCACAGATCGGAGATGCCGCTCCGGTCGATTCTGTTGAGGCAAAAATCACTGCTCAGGACCGTCAGGTACAGCTCGAACAGGCATTGGTCAGTCTGCAGAATGCCAAACTGATGCTGTCGACGTATTTATGGAACGACAGCTCGCAGCCCCTTGAACTGCCGGACCGGGCTGTTCCGCAGCCGCCGGCGGAGGGCGCTATAAGGGCAGATGCCTTTCAGCAACTGCTGGCACGCGCCGCCGATCAGCATCCTGAACTGCTGAAGCTGGATGCCAAGGTGCAGCAATTGGCTATTGAAGAACGCTTCCGGCGCGAACTGATCAAGCCGCAGATTAACGTAACAGGAACGTTGCTGAGCCAGCCGCCTTTGTTTGCCACGCAGGGACCGGCTTACTACGATTTTAGTCTGAACAACTATAAAGTAGGGGTTGATTTTCTGTTTCCTCTGTTTCTGCGCAAGGAGCGGGGCAAGCTGAAGCAGGTGCAGATCAAGGCACAGCAGACAACGCTGGAGCGCACGCAGACCAACCGCGATATTCAGAACGGTGTGCAGGCGGCCTATAACGACCTGCTTGCACTGGAACGGCAGATTCAGATTCAGGAGCAATCGGTCCGGAATCAGGTGATACTGGTACGGGCTGAGCAGCAGAAGTTTGATATGGGCGAGAGTTCATTATTTCTGGTCAATACCCGCGAGAGCAAGCTGATTGACATGCAGATCAAACTGGCTGAACTCCGGTCTAAATATCAGAAAGCGGTGGCCGAACTGTACTATACGGCCGGAACCCGCGGTTAACAAACGGGCGCTGGCAATTGACCGGCGCCTTTTTGGTGCCGTTAACGTATTATTTTCAGCTATAGCCCGATTCTCTATGGGTACAATATTGCGTTTTGGGGAGATGATTTATAACTTTAGATACAACAACCCTCAATACAATGAATAGCCTATACATCTGTATGCTGGTGGGCTTGCTGGTAGGGATGACTGATGAAGATGATCCACGGCTGGCCAAACGTCTGAAGGACCGTGTGCAGCGGAGAGAGTACCTCGACGGAATTGAAGAAATAACGTTTAATGACCGCCGGAAAGAAAATGCAACCGTCCGGTATTATACCAAAGACGGGCGCCGTCTTTCCGAGGAGCATTACAGTAATTATCAGTTAAGGGTCAAGCATGGCCGGACGCAGTTCTGGTATCCGAACGGGCAGTTGCACTGGGCCTGTGATTTTAATAATAATCAGATCAACGGCCCTTTTTTCTCCTATTACACGGATGGGACGCTTAAACGGAAAGAGCTCTACAAGTGGGGGTATGTGAAGTCGGGACAATGCTATTCACCTGAGGGCGAGCGCATCGAATGTGAGCCGTTTATTCAGCGGGCTGATTTTCCCGGCGGCCGCGACAAGTTTCTGGCGTTTCTGCGCGACCGGCTGAAACACGTTAAACCAGCGCAGACGCCTGCCTTCGTTACCCTCGAAGGGAATGTCTGGGTTGATGGTACTGCTTATCTGAAACGGGTGGCTCCGGACAGAGAGCTGTTTCATCAGGTAGCCGATTCAATCGGCATTATGCCGGCCTGGAAACCGGCTAAGGTGGATGGTGTACCGGTGCAAAGCGGGTTTCAGGTTATTCTGTCCTTCCGCGAGGGAACGGTCTTTATGTATGACTACTGAGACAAGTCAAAATCGAGTGCCAGATCATTCATACACTTAAAATGTTTCAGCGGACATTCTTTATAGCCGATTTTTGAGCAGGGACGGCAGCCGAGATTGTTATTCTCCAGTACGACAAACGGCGTCTGATACGGGTACATCCCCAGCAGCGGCGTTGTATTTCCCCAGATGGAATAGACTTTTTTCTTCAGTGCTGCTGCAATATGCATCAGGCCTGTATCGTGGCTGAAAACGACGCGGGCCCGTTGCAGCAGGTCGGCCGACTGGTTAAGATTGTACTTACCGCACGCATTATAAATCAGCCGGTTGCCAAGTGTTTTTTCAATCAGTTCTCCGGCATCGGCATCTTCTTTACCGCCCAGCAAAACAATCGGGTAGTTAATTTTCCGGCACAGGTCAATCATCCTGGGCACCGGCAGCTTTTTCGTCGCATGCTGCCCGCCGATGGCATAGGCAATATAGCCGCGCCGGTGCGTATCCGGAAGCCAGTCCGGCTCAATCTGATCTTTGTACGGAATAAAATAATCAAGCCCCTTATTGTCATTCACGATACCAAACGGCGTTACGGTCGCCATGTACCGGTCAACAATGTGAACCGCCGGCATGACATTGATTTTCCAGCGGACCAGCAGCCATTTCTGCCAGTTCAGTTTGTCGAAACTATGGGATTTTGCGCCTAGCCGGAGCTTTATGATGGTGGTACGCAGGTTGTTATGCAGGTCAATGATGTAGTCGTATTTCTCCTGCCGCAGTTGCCGGATCAGCTCATTTAATGACCCTTCCAGATAAAACCGTTTGTCGATATACGGGTTGTCATCGATCAGGACTTTGTTCGCTTTTTTAGTACAGTAATGGACTTCAGCGCCGGGCACCTGTTTTTTCAGGCACCGGATTACAGGAGTAGTCAGGACAATATCGCCAATTGACGAAAAACGGATAATCAAAAACTTCGGCATACGCTGCAAAGATAAGCAGATATCGCCGGGTTCATGAGTGATTCCGTAATGTTAATCAGTCCACCAGCGTGGTTTGATGGCCGTACGGTAGATGCTTTCAGCGCAGACGCGGCAAGGCGGCGGCATTGATGGCACAGGTGGCGGCGGTGGAAGCAGGTTAGGCGTATCACCGGTATTGGCCCGATTGATCAGTACCGCTTTAGTTGATGCGCCCGATGCTCCGAAGAAACCAAACACACGCTCTGCCGGATCATTCACATTGCTGACATTGCCCCCCAGCGTAATGGGAGCCGAATCAAAAATGCCGCCGGTATTCTGGGCCAGACTTTTAACCGTTTTCCAGTAATCGAACGCGGCTTTGCTGATCGAATATTGCGTCACTTCCACGTAATAGGGAGCAATCGACTCAAAAGGCGCCCGCAGCACAGGCTGCCGGCTGATTTTCTGGCCGTTAATGAACTTGTCGGAGGTGGTTGTCACGCAAGAATAACAGCGGCTGATGTCCCAGCAGTCGGAACAGCACGAGTGTGGAATCAGTGTCTCAACACTATTTGCAAACCGGTTACGGACAACTTCAATTTCACAGAAAAGTGTCCGCTGAAATGCCTGCCAGCTCCAGCGGTAATAGTTGTCGGGTGTGGCAGGGTCTTTGGTATCAATATAGACATCAAATCCTTTATCTACATAGTTTGAACCGGCCGTTGCCTTGCGGCTATACGAGTAGTAAAGCGTATCAATTGGCGGAACAGCGCTCAGCAGGTCGGGTTGTGACCGGTACGTTTTGCCCTCAGTGGTGGTAATGGTCAGGGTGTAGGCTCTGCCCGCGATGCCTGCCCAGGTTGATAAAGCTGGTTTGTATAAACCGGCGCCTACTTCCAGCAACGGGGTCTTCTGGCCCTTGTCGTCAGTAATCGTTACCTGTGCTTTCTGGACCGTCAGATTCAGTGAACTGGCTGTATAATCAGCGGTGCGGGTCAGCGAGACAAACGTCTGACCGGGAAAATCCGTTACCAGGCCATCTACAATCAGCAGGCCTTCCATGGACGGAATATCCGGATTGTAGGGTTTTATGCATGAACCCAGAAAGAGCAGAATAAAAAAGATACTATAAGTGGTCGTTGATTTCATAGGATAAAGGAACTGCTACGTAAAATTCGCCGGATTAAAACTTGAAATTGTACGTAAGCGAAGGCAGAGGAGCGCCGAAAATAGACAGTTTGTACGCATCGCTGAATGAGCTGCTGCGCAGCTTGAAAAAGACCGAATACGCATTTTGGCGGCCATACAGGTTATAAATTGAGAAGACCCAGCTGTACCAGTATTTCTTTGATTTTTCAGGGTGTTTTTCCCAGGTAAGTGACAGGTCAAGCCGGTGATAGTCAGGAATCCGCTGCTGGTTGCGGTCAAGGTAAATCGGTACAATGACTCCGTTAACCCGCGCCTTGGCATACGGAATCGTAACGGGTCGGCCGGTGCTGTAGGTGAAGTTGAACGACGCATTAAATGTCAGCGACGGCCGGTAAATAGCGACGGCATTCACCGTGTGGGGTTTGTCGAAGTTGGCCGGGAACCAGTTGCCGTTATTTACCCGCTCGCCCGGTGTCGGGCCGTTGATCAGCAGCAAGCTCCGGCTGTAGGCATAGCTGAACCAGCCGGTCAGAAAGCCCTTGTTCTTCTTCACCATCAATTCCAGACCATAGGCTTTCCCCTTGCCCTGAAGCAGTTCCATCTCAGGGTTAGGCGTCAGTAATAACTGTGCACCGTCGCGGTAATCCACGGCGTTCTGAATGGTTTTGTAATATACCTCAGCAGATGTTTCGTAGGTGTTATTGTCGAAATTCCGGAAATACCCCAGCGAAACCTGATCGGCAATCTGTGGCTTGGTGTATGTATCACTTAGTTTCCAGCGTGACGTTGGCAGCGCGGCGGTAGTGTTCGAAATCAGGTTCAGGTACTGGCGCATCCGCGTATAGGATAGTTTTACCGAGCTCTCGGGCTGATTGCTCCAGCGGAATGCCAGCCGGGGTTCCAGCCCTCCGTACGTTTTAATAATACTGCCTGAACCATACGTTTTTTCGCCGCTGACATTATCGGCCACTAACCCGCCGGAGCCGGCATAATTCAGGACCGTTGCCGGGCCGACATTAAAAAACTGACTGTAGCGCAGGCCTGCAATGGTAGACAGGGTTTTGGTCAGCGCAATTTCGTCTTCGGCAAACAACGCCGTTTCGATACCATGTTCCTGCGGCAGATTGACCGGCAGCACATTCGACTGCGGACCCGGAATCAGTGAGTTGGGCGAAAGCCGGTACATGGTGGCCTGAAGGCCGCCCGTCAGCTTGTGTTTGCCGGTGGTATAGTCCAGCTCGGCCTTGACAATATTTGTCCAGAGATCGGATTGCAGGCGGAAGGCATTGCTGGAATCCGGTCCGGCCAGGGCGGCGGAATAATGCCCCATGACCCCCGTAATGGTCGAAGACAGATTGTCCTTAAACGTATGGGTCCATTTAACCGAGCCGTTGGTTGTCTGGTAATAAAAATCAGTCCGGGAGGAATTGATATCCAGCGACAGCAGCGAATCCGACGGGAAGCGGATAAAATCGTGGCTGGCATATCCCGACAGCCAGACCGTATTTTTCTCATTCGGCAGGTATTTTACCTTGGCCGTCAGGTCATAGAAGCTGGCGCGTGTATCGCGGATACTCTGCGGCCCCAGCTGGAACAGAAAACTGTTGGCTGAGAGGCGGGCATCGGCCAGGAAGGTCAGCTTCGGCGGGCCGGTTGTTTTGCGGGACAAAGGACCTTCAATGCCTAACCGGCTGGAGATAAGCCCGATACCTCCGCTGACTGTCAGCTTCTCGTTGTCGGGCTCTTTGGAGCGTACATCCAGAACGGAAGACACACGGCCGCCGTAACGGGCCGGCAAACTGCCTTTCTGCAAGGTTACGTCCCGCACCGCATCAGGATTGAAAACTGAGAAGAAGCCCATCAGGTGGGATGAGTTATAAATCGGCGCATCATCAAGCAGGACAAGGTTCTGGTCGATACTGCCCCCGCGGACGTTGATGCCGGTTGCCCCTTCCCCCACGGTCGATACACCCGGCAGGAGCAGCAGGCTGCGGACAATATCGACTTCACCCATCAGGGCCGGCATCCGTTTGATATTCCGGATCGACATCTGGGTCACGCCCATTTCAATTTTCTTGACGTTCCGGTCAACGGCCTCCGTCCGGACGGTCACCTCATCCAGGAGTTTGGTATCAGGAGCCAGCAGGATATTATTTTCGTAGACGCTGGGAGGGACCTTGATTTTCTGCGTTTGCTTCAGGTAGCCGACAGACGTAATCAGCAGGCTGTAACTGCCCGCCGGAATATTAATCAGGTAGTAGCCGTCTTTATCCGTAGTAGTACCGCGGCGGGTTTCCTGCACGAATATGGTAACCCCGGAAAGCGGCTTATTGGTATTGGCTTCACGCACATAGCCGGCAATGGTATGCGCAGTTGTCTGGGCATTGGCAATACCGTACAGAACTGTCAGAAAAAGAACAGCAATCAGAAGGATAACAGCCCGCCAACTGCCTGATTGGCGGGGCTTATCCGGCTGAAAAACAAACATGTCAGGAGGGTTTAGGAAATAAAATAACCTAAATAAAAGACAAATTTTTCGTTTTACAGCACCATTCAGTCCGCTGAGGATTATTAAAAGTTAATTAAATACTAATTTGTTTATAATTAGTGGATTCCGGTAAACTGTACCTCAGGTTAGTTTCATAGCCCTTTCTGCTGCTTCCGGTTTGCCAGCCACGCTTTCATTTCGGGTAGTGTCAGGGCATTAAACGTCATGTTTTTGGTCAGGCCTCCCTTGCGGCCAATGGCTACCCCATAGTGCATATCCAGCAGACCAGCGGTGCTGTGGGCATCGGGATTGATGCTGAGCATAACTCCCTGCTGCATGGCATAGTCGATCCAGCGCCAGTCGATGTCGAGGCGGTAGGGGCTGGCGTTGATCTCAATCACTACGTTATGGGCCGCACAGGCGTCGATCACCGCTTTGTGGTCGATCGGGTAACCAGCGCGCGCCAGCAGTAACCGGCCGGTCGGGTGTCCCAGAATAGTAGTGTACGGATTTTCAATGGCGTTGATGAGCCGCGCCGTTGCCTTGTCGATGGCCATGTTCAGGTTCTGGTGCACCGAGGCTACGACATAATCAAACAGGCCCAGCGTGTCGGCCTCGTAATCCAGTGAGCCGTCACCCAGAATATCGGATTCGATGCCTTTCAGGATTTGAAAATCAGGGCCGTACTCTGTATTAAGCCGGTCGATTTCGGCGTGTTGTTCACGTACTTGCTGTGGTTTCAGGCCATTGGCATAGGCGGCTGTCTGTGAGTGATCGGCAATTCCGAAATAACTAAGACCTAGCTCACGGGTGGCGTCGGCCATCTGACTGAGGGTATTTTTACCGTCCGACCAGGTACTGTGGTTGTGCAGGGTTCCCCGCAGATCGGCCCAGGTCACCAGTTCGTCGGCATGGTGGTAGGCCGACCAGCGGAAGGCAAAGGCATCTTCCCGCATTTCCGGCACCACGTAGGGCAGACCGGCCCGTTCGTAAATAGCCGTTTCCGTACTTTCGTCGCCGTTCATGGCCGCCTGTAGTAAGGTCTGGCCTGTATTGCCTGCCTGCACGAGGTGCGCATCGGCGGCCGTATGAATAAACAACTGCCGGTCAATCTGCGCGTCCGGATAAAGCAGAAATTCAATGGTTACATCGGTGCCGTCCATCATACCGCGCCAGGCAAACGGAGAGGAAGCCGGGGCGTTCTGGTGCAGGAACGGAATTGAATTGAGCGCGTTCATGGTTGTGCGGATCTGGTTAGTGCCGATCAGCAGTTGAATAGTATCAACCTCCTGTGCTTTGCGGCGTACCTGCCCGCTTATTTCTACCCGTCCGGCATGCGGTGCAATGGCATCACGGAGTACAGTGGCCAAGGCATCGGCCTTGTCCATCCGGATTTTACCGCTCTGACTTTGCAGAAACTCCATTGAAGCCAGTATCTTTTCCTGGGTACTGGCCCCGAATCCTTTCAGTTTTGCGATCTGACCACTTTCACAGGCCAGTTGCAGGTCGCGCAGATTTTCGATACCCAGTTCCTGCCAGATCGTGCGGATTTTTTTCGGGCCGATGCCTTTAATCCGGAACATATCCAACACGCCCTCAGGGGTTTGTGCGAGCAGTGTGTCCAGTTCGTTGAGGTGGCCGGTCTCAATGATTTCGCGGATTTTGTTGGCCATACTCTTACCGATGCCGGGCAGTTTGATCAGCTCCGCAGCGGGCAGGCCGGTGATGTCGTCAGTAAGCTTATCCAGATTAAAGGCGGTGGACTGATACGAGCGGATTTTGAAGGAATCCTCGTTGTGAAGCTCCAGTAATCGGGTAGTTTGTTCGAGTATATCAACAATATCAGCGTTTGTCATGGTAAAAAGCCTGTTTACTCCGCAAGTTAGGCAATTGGTCAGAATCTGATAGCGACAAGACGGGCCGTATGCTACCTTTGATGCATCAATGACACGCCAACGAGCTGTCTTCCAAACTACTAAACAAACCGAAGTCATGGAAACTCAATCAACCAATCTGTCACACGATCCATACATCTGGCGTCAGGCAAAAGCACGGGTAGGATTTAAGATGCATTTACGTACCTACATTATCGTGTTAGCGGGTTTATGGAGTATCTGGTTCGTCACAAGCTTGTTTTTCAATAAGAGTGGATTCATCTATCCCTGGCCGATCTGGGCAACCCTGGGTTGGGGTATTGGTCTGGCTTCCCACTATTTCAGTGTTTACCACGGCGGTGACGAAAAAAGTATGATCGAACGCGAATACGACCGGCTGTCGCACCGGCAGTAAGGACGTGATGTCATGAAGCGTTAATGGTATAAAATGATATTTTGGCTACTGTCCCGTCAGGGACACAACAGCGCAGCGTCGGTAGCAAAGCCGTGTAATAAACATCTCGTGCCATAGGTACGAAACCAGCGCATGTCCCGCCCCTACAGGGCGGATGGATACGGGGAATGTATCGGGTGGCTACCGACGCTATGCTGTTATGCTCCTACGGAGCAACGGACCTGATGTATTGTATTGATCCGACGCTGCGCTGTTATGCTCCTACGGAGCAATTGATTGCCTGATTTCAGCTTTCCGGTGGTTAATCTACGAATTCTTTCATTATCCACTGCCGGCATAAGCTGTCAACCTCACGCCGGTTGATTGTGCCGGATTGACGGCGGCAGGCCTGATAATGCTCCTGACAAAGGCGGTTGGTGAGGTCGCCGACGGTGTTTACTGACAGCTGCCGGCCTAGACTTTGTGCAAAATAAAGGCCTCCTATAGCCGAGAAGACTACCGTAACAAACAGAGGTCCACTGAAAAACAGCAGCAAAGGTGATGCCGGCAGGCAAAGAAAAAGGCAGGTTACCAGCCAGTCCGGAGGTTTTAGCAGGTGTACCGAAACGCCGAGTTCATGCTCCAGCTGCCGGACGGCCGCGTGCCTTTCCTGTTTTGGGAAAATCATGCTGAGTGCTGTCGATGGCCGTATGTCGTGGTGAGACGAAACCGTACGGAGGGCTTGCCGAAGTTTGTAAAAGGCTTGCTGTGATGTACAACTATTGTCCGACTGCTCCGGGAGCTTTTCCATGATGGCGGCATGTAGCTCATCAAGGGTTGTTGCCCTGATTTCGCCTTCGGCAAACTCAATCCCGAATGATTTCTC
>CBDFHU010000021.1:0-27204 GCA_965247375.1 Arsenicibacter sp. | reverse complement strand
TGTTTACCATTTTTTTCTGTACTTCGTTGACCGGCCGGCAGGTAAGCCTCGACCTTCAGACGGTATCTATTGCCCTCTTTTCAGATTACCGTTAAACATCTGCTGAATTAATCAGCCAGATCTGTTCCTCTTTTTCCAGGCCATATCCTGCGGGGTATTGCGCGACTAGCCTAATGAGAAATTTTTGTTTACTGTTTTTCCTCTTTGCCTTTAGTGTGCATGCACTGAAAGCACAAGTGCAGATTGCCTCTCCCCAATCGCGTATTGTTTATCAGCGTAATAAAAGTAATCAGGCCAATGTGATGGTGTCCGGAACTGCTCCGGGCAACGCCACCCGCGCTGAAGCACGGCTTGTAGCCATTAACGGCGGTCAGACGACTGACTGGGTCAACATTCCTCTGTTGTCCGGCAAGGCATTTAAAGGCTCCCTGACCGGTCAGGCCGGCTGGTATCAGCTTAATGTCCGGGTCTGGAATAACGGTACGCTGCTCGGCGAAAACACCGTCGACCGTGTCGGCATCGGCGAAGTCTTTATTGTAGCCGGCCAGTCAAATGCCGTCGGCGTTCAGGCCACGGAAGGTGCTATCGATGACCGGATATCCTGCGTCGATTTCCGTGACAATGACCTTCATGAACAACTGCTGCCGGTCGCCTTCAGCCAGGCGGTTACCGGTGCCAATATCGGCCCGTCTAACCCGCTACACGTATGGGGAATGCTGGGCCAGCGCCTCGTACAACGGCTGAATGTGCCGGTTCTGATGCTGGGAGCGGCCCAGGCCGCCACCACCAGTGAGCAGTGGCGGCGTACGGCCGAAGGCACCGGCGACGCGTCGGGACTGCCTTACCGCCGTTTAGGGGTAGCCATTCTGCACTATGCTTCCCGTACCGGCCTACGCGGTATTCTGTGGCACCAGGGCGAGGGCGATGTCGGGCGCGGCGGTGATCAGTACGTCAGCAATCTTCAGTACATCATCAATAAAAGCCGGGAACAGCTCAATTTCGGTAACCTGGCCTGGGTTATTTCGCGGGCAACTTACACGTACGGCCAGACCGACGAAAGCATTATTTCGGCCCAGAACCGTCTGATCAATATTGTGCCGAACGCCTTTGAAGGCCCTTATACCGACATATTAACCGGCAGCGAAAACCGGCCGGACAACGTTCACTTTGGCGGCAGTGGTCTGCTCCTGCTGACCGAAATGTGGAATCAGAGCCTGAGCGATGACTTTTTTAACCGATCTACCCCGTTCAGTGTCAGCGGTGACACGCCTTTGATTACCACCGGCCACATTACTCCCTACAACCGCGCATCCGGTGAGCAGATCTGGGTACCCTACGTACAACGTGGTCCGTTCGAAAGCACAAACCAGTTTAAGGCACAACTCCTGTCTGCCAACGGAAATGTAGTGGCCGAATCAGCTACCGGCACGCAGAATCCGTTGCCGCTTCAGTTGCCGGGCAATCTGCCCACAGGTACCTACCGCGTTCGGGTAGTTGCGACTCAGCCAGCCGTCGCCGGAGCCGTCAGCGCTGCGTTTCAGATTACGCAGGGCGGCAACCCGTCGGGAAACAATGAGCCGCCGGTGTTACCAAACGTAACCGGCGGTCAGCTCGATGCAGCGATCATCCGGATTGGTTACCGCTACGATGCACCAAGTCACGGTTTTTCGCTGCTGATCAACGCTACCAGTGCCACCGATGTCCGCATGGAACGGATCGACGGCGGTTATTTCGGCGAAACAAACTGGGCAACGGCACCGGCTAATTCAGAATACGGCAGCTTCAATTTCGGCCGCTACTATTCCC
The DNA here is from genome assembly GCA_965247375.1 of Arsenicibacter sp. Classification (GTDB taxonomy): domain Bacteria; phylum Bacteroidota; class Bacteroidia; order Cytophagales; family Spirosomataceae; genus Arsenicibacter. The sequence goes on along the minus strand of CBDFHU010000021.1, from coordinate 25,398 downwards.
CTGTTTCTGTAGGTGTCGGTGGTGTTGAGGCAGGACGTTATCGTTTGTCTGCCCGTAAAGCCGGCAGCAGCGGTTCCGGTCAGTGGGTGGAGGTAACACTGGTCGACGGCCGTAATACCGTTTTTCAGGCCGACACTGATGGGTCTACGTCTACCCCGCCAGCCCCAACGACTACAACCCCGCCGGCGACAACAACGACGACTCCGCCAAGTGCAATAACCACGGCCCCGCCTGCCTCAACCACTACATCAGACCCGACTACGCAGCCGGGCACGCCACCGGTTACCGTGTATGTACAGCGGATTGGCTACAAATATGATGCACCGACGCACGGTTTTCAGCTGTTAGCACAGGCCGATGGTATCGTTGAAATGAAACTGGAGCGCCTCGACGGTACTTTCGGGGAGAGCAACTGGAGTAGTGCTACACAGAGCACGGAATTTTTCAGCTTTAACAACTTTCGCTATTACTCGCCGCAGGGTATGGGCATCGGTGGCGTTGAGGCCGGGCGTTACCGGCTGTCGGTTCGCAAACCGAACGATACCAGCACGTTAGTTGCTACCGAAGTAACGCTCGAAAACGGCATTCATACTATTTCGGTAACGGATACCGGCCAGCCTACTATTCCGACCCCCTGGGACAAGCCATTGCCCGTTAATCCGGCTACTGATGTCGTAATCCGTACTATTGGCTACAAGTACGACATGCCGACACACGGCTTTCATTTACTGGCCGATGTGACCGGAGCCGTAGAAATGCGTCTCGAACGTATTGACGGCGGAACCTTTACCGAAACGAATTGGGCATCTGCCACGCCCAACGGCGAATTCGGGGGCTATTCTGTTGCCCGCTATTATACCCCCCTCGCCATGGGCGTGGCCGGTGTCGAACCCGGCCGCTACCGCCTGTCGGTCCGCAAAACCGGCGATAATAGTAATGGTCAATCGGTTGACGTAGACTTACAGAACGGCCTTTTCGCTGTTGGCTCCGGCAATGCGAATTCTGCAAAACAGGAAGTCGTGACTACACCTCAGCCTACCCCTTCAACAAGTCAGCTTACGGCCATTGGTTATAAATATGATCTGCCGACGCACGGATTTCAGTTACTGGTCAATGCAACGGCGGCTGTTGACGTGAAACTGGAACGGCTGGACGGTTATTTTGGCGAAACCAACTGGGGAGCCGCGACAGCCGGCAATCAGTATACCGGTTATACATACTTCCGCGCTTATAATCCGTTGTCGATGGGCGTCGGTGGTGTGGAACCGGGGCGTTACCGGCTCTCTGTCCGTCTGACCGGCGATACCGGCTCAGGGGTAAGTACTGACGTAACACTGGGTAACGGAAGCTTCGGCGTCTGGGCACCAACCGGCCGTCAGGCGGTTGTCAGTGAAGCCGCCACCTCTTCGCCGGAAGCCGGCTGGCGTGTCTGGCCGAATCCGGTTGCACAGGTAGCCACCGTATCGCTGCCACTTTCGGCAACCGGTAAGGCCCTTCATACGGTTCTGTTTTCGGCAAGCGGCGTTCCCGTCGTGCTGCCGGAGCCGACGATCCGAAACAGTCAGCTCGAAGTCGATCTGAGCCAACTCCCGACCGGCCTTTACCTCCTCCGCATTTCCGACGACACGCAACCCCTGCAAACAGTCAGGATTGTTAAAGAGTGAAAGAGTGACCGCTGCGCGGTTAAAGAGCGAAAGAGCGGCCGCTACACGGCTAAAACGTGAAAGGTGGCTGGCCCGAAGTACATACTTCGGGCCAGCCACCTTTCGCTCTTTCACTCTCCCACTCTTTCACTCTTTAAATCACTTCATCTTCATCAGCAGCGTAACCACATTCGATACCATGGTGGTGGTACGGTAATAGTGGCCGTAGCGGAGTTCGATGGCATTCAGGTGTTTGATGCCCAGTACACCGCCCGGAGGGGCCAGCCGCAGACCGGTACCGATAAAATGGCTGTCGAAACCTGAGATGTCGTAATCGCTGGTGTAATACTGGCTTGTGGCCAGATGTTTGGCATAAGGCGCAAAATAACGCACCGCCGTCTGGGTGTTAAACCGATAGAACGGACTCAGGGATATAAACGACGTAAACTTAATCGGCACCTCAAGACTGGCTGTGTGCGCCGTCATGCCCCAGCTATCCACATAATAGCGGTAGAAAAAACGAAGAATGGTTTTGTCGCCGAGGAAGTAACTGGCCCGCATCCCGACTGGCAGCTTCATCCGGTTACCGGGCAGCTTTTCCACCCGCTCCGAACCATCCGTAAAATAGACCCGGTGATACGGCGTACTCAGTAAACCCTCCTGATACGACGGTTCCACGGTAACCAGCATCTGCAACCGCTTGTTAACGACCTGCGACACGGAAAGCGACGCATTGTATGAGTTGCGGGGTTTGTAATCAATCGGTGCAAAGTCATTTCTGGATCCCGAGCCATACGTTATCGACCGGAGTTCGGCCGGTAAAATCGCTGACCAGGTATCAAAAAAGGCACCGGCTTTAAAGCTCACTTCCCGATTATTATCCCGCGACCCTTGTGCCATACTGAACGTAATACCGCGCGAAACGTAATCATATTCTTTCGAAAAGTAGCCGCTGACCCCGGCCGTACTGTTGGTCAATTCATTTTTCACACTCCACGACAGGGTCCCGTACCGGTGAATATCGGACATCGACGCCGACGAAATCGTCCGCGGATCGATGTTATCTGACGAAGCCGAGGTATAATAATCAATTGTCCCATCGGCATTGATGGTATGCAGGCGGTTGCGTTTATCGCGGAATGACAGGCGGACTTCCAGCGACGTAGCATAGTCGGTCAGCTTTTCGGTACCGATCCCACCCGTTACGGCTGAGCGGTTACCATCCTGCTCATAATAGCTTGAAACCAGATTAATTTCTTCCAGCTTGAGTTTTCTGGATGTATAGGACGTATTCTGTGCCGGCTGCTGGCCCTGACCCCGGGCAGTAAACAGGCTAAGCAATAAGCCAACGGTTACGGTGAGTTTTTTCATCTGCTGCTTTGCTTAGTTACAACCACATCCTCCGCCACTCTTGCCGCCATTGGCCCCTGCCGCACCCTCGCGGTACAGGTAGAAGTTCGTTTCAAACTTTTCCGACTTACGGCCGGCCAGTTCCATTTCTGAGTCGTTGATGCGGTTTTTCTGGTATTCCTCAACCGGCACACACGACGCCAGGCCAATCAATAATCCCAGACCTGCAAAGGCCGCTGCTTTTTTTGAATAATTCATAGGGGAGTTCGTTACGAATCAATAGTTATGTTGGCCGACGTGTAGACACGATCCTGCTCATCAACAATCACACACGCTAACCCGCGCATCTGGTTAATCAGGTTCAGGCCCGCCCGGACGCCCATTACCATCACCGGCGTTGCCATGGCATCGGCAATTTCGGCGTTCGGACAAATAATCGTTACGCTTTTAATACCCGTTACGGGCAAACCGGTTTTCGGGTCAATGGTATGCGAGTAGCGCTTTCCGTTAATGAGCGCATATTTCTCATAGTTACCCGATGTCGCCACGGCTAGGTCACTGATATTCATGTACGAAAACGCTTCGTGCCGGGCATTTGGATTGGCGATCCCGATGGTCCACGGTTTGCCGTTCGGCTGATTACCCCAGGTCGTCAGGTCACCGGCGGCATTAACCACGCCGCTCACCACACCCCTCGACCGGAGCAGTTGCCGGGCCATTTCAGCCGCGTAGCCTTTGCCGATCCCGCCAAACCCGATCCGCATACCAGGCTCCCGCAGGAATACCGACTGCTCTGCTTCGTTCAGAATAACGTTCCGGTAATTGATCAGCCGCACGAGCTTACGGGCAGTTACCGGATCAGGCAACGCCGTCATTTGTGTATCGAAATTCCAGAGGCGTTTGTCGATGGAGCCATAGGTGATATCAAAAGCCCCCTGCGTCAGCGCTGACAGCCGGAGTGACCGCTGAATTAACCCGAATACCTCCCGATCAACGCGCACCGGTGCAACACCCGCCTGTTGGTTAATCAGGGCGGTCTGGCTGTCATCGCTGAACGTAGTCAGCAGTGTCTCGATGCGGCGTATTTCGCCAATGGCCGCATCAATCTGGTTTTCAGCCCACCGGCTATCGTCACTCACCACACTGATTTCGAAACGATTACCCATCAGCCGTAAGACTTTCTGATGAATAAGGCCGGTCGGATCAGTTTGCAGTGCGGGTTGCTCCATCTAGCTCCTTTACAAATTCGTCCGGCGTTTCATTGACGTAGCCATCCCATACCTTCACCACTTTGCCGCTGGCATCAAGCAGTAACGTCAGCGGAAACTTACCCTGGGCATTATACGTTTCGGCCAGCGCCTCATTACGAGCCGTTTGGGCCTTATCGGGCTGGTTCTTTTTCGAACGCGGGAAATCAGCCCGCACCAGTACCAGATGATCAGCCGCGTAAGCCTTAAAGGCGTCGGCTTCAAAAATATCCTTCTTCAGTTTGATGCAGGGGGCGCACCAGTCTGAGCCCGAAAAGTTCAGCAGAATATACTTGTGCCCTTGCGACGCTTCGTTCTTCGCTTTGTCAAAATCAAGACCCCAGTCAGCCGATACGCTCAGGAGGAACGTTGTCAGCAGGATAGTCAGCATTTTCATGTGGAGTTGCGTTGGTTTTCAGATTAATAGACAACAAGAACAGAACCGTTAGACGCTGTTTTGTAGACCGTCAGGCCTCTTGAACCGAGGCTGTTCAGGCCCTGACCGCTCAGAGAAAAACGGGCGCCGTGAGCCGTACAGTAAAACTCACCGCTGCTGTAAACCACCTGCTTTTTAGGCTCGTGCGTACAGGTCTGTGTAGCGGCGACATACACCCCCGAGCTCGATTGCGCCACGACAATACCGCCGGAGACAATATACCCGCCTACCTTTTTGAGGTTTGCACTTGACGACGCTGTCAGGTCAATTTTCAGTTTGTAACTGGTAATCGTCGTCGGATCTACACCGTTCGTGGTAGTCGTACCGGATGACGTTGTCGACGATGAAGTTGTCGTTGATACCGGTGCCGACGTAGTCGCCGATGAAGTTGAGGTTGACGTTGGTGTTGTTGTCCCGCCTATGGTGATAGCATCTACATAGGTATCCTCCTCCCGCACACACGATGTTAATAAAGCCATCAGGGCTGCCCCTTTAAAGCCCATCGATTTCAGAAACTCTACACGCGTCATTTGTTCCATGATTCAATAAGATAGATTAGATCAGTAAGTACGATGGTCAGCTGCGATCTGCTTCTGTCTATTAGTACGAATTATAGACACCCGACGTTGCATAGCCTTTTAACTTTTTTTTAAGTTAGTTGTGGTTATTTCCACCGTAGTCTGCCATGTATACCTGACACATAATAAGTGTTGATTAGCAGAATTGGCCGATTTCATTAACTTTGGGATTCTCTATGTTTACTTGTATGACCCTACGCTTCCAACGCTGGCTGGCAGTCTGCCTGCTAACCGTCTCAACAACTGTACTTAACGCCCAGGTTACCCCTTCCTTTCTGCGTACGATTCCGAACGATAAAGCCCTCCGCTGGGTAGACTCCGTTTTTAACGCCCTGACACCCGACGAACGCATTGCCCAGCTCATCATGGTGGCCGGCTATTCGAACCGGAGCCGTAGCTATGAAGACTCCCTGACTATGCTGGTCCACGACTATAAAGTCGGCGGGGTGGTGTTCTTCCAGGGCGGGCCGGTACGCCAGGCCAAGCTAAATAACCGCCTCCAGGCCATGTCGCAGGTGCCGCTCCTGATCGCCATTGATGGTGAGTGGGGACTGGCCATGCGTCTGGACAGTACCGTTCGTTATCCGTATCAGATGACGCTCGGCGCACTACCGGCCAACCGCGAAAACCTGATTTACCAGATGGGTGCCGATATGGCGCGTCAGTGCCGCCGGATGGGTATCCACGTGAATTTCGCACCGGTTGCGGATGTCAACAACAACCCGAACAACCCGGTAATTAACTTCCGGTCGTTCGGTGAAAATAAATACGAAGTTGCCCGCAAAGCGTTGCAATACATGCGCGGGATGCAGTCAGAAGGTTTGCTGACCAGCCTTAAGCACTTCCCCGGCCACGGCGATACGGGTACTGACTCGCATTATGACCTGCCGGTGATCAGCAAAAGCCGCCAGCAACTGGATACGCTGGAGCTGTATCCTTTCCGTGAACTGATTAACGCCGGTGCTTCAGGCGTCATGGTGGCACACCTGAGTGTTCCGGCCCTGGACCCGACGCCCAACCGCCCGTCGACGCTCTCACCGAACATCGTTACCAACCTGCTCAAAAATGAGCTGGGTTTCCAGGGCCTTGTCTTTTCGGACGCCATGAACATGAAGGGGCTGACGAAATTCTTCCCGTCGGGCCAGGCTGACCGCTATGGCCTCGAAGCGGGTATGGATGTGCTGGAGTTTACTGAAAACGTGCCGCTGGCGATTGCCGAAGTCAAAAAAGCCATTGCTGAGGGTCGTATCACGCAGGAATCGATTGACCTACGCTGCCGGAAAATGCTGCTGGCCAAAGCCTATGCGGGCCTGAACCAGTACAAGCCGGTCGTGCTCGACAACCTGGTCCGTGATCTGAACCAGCCGTTTTCGGAACTGGTCAACCGCCAGCTGACTGAAAACAGCATTACGATCCTGAAAAACGACGGCAACCTCCTGCCGCTACAGCAACTCGATACACTGAAAATTGCGTCGGTTTCACTGGAAGCCGCTACTCCGACCGCCTTCCAGCAAATGCTGGGCAATTACACACAGGTCGATCACTTTAACATCACCAGCGGCATGGCTGATACGACCGTTGCGCGTATCCGTGAGCAACTGAAAAACTATAACCTCCTGCTGGTCGGCGTTCACCTGAACAACATCCGGCCGGGAGCACGTTACGGGATGCAGCTTAAAACGGCCGCCCTTGTTGCCGAACTGGCCGCTACCGGTAAAGCCGTAGTGACCGTTTTCGGAAACCCGTACGTACTCGACAAACTGCCGGGCATCGAACAGGCACGGGCTATCGTGATGCCGTATCAACTGACCAACTTCACCGAAGAACTGTCGGCACAGCTGCTCTTCGGTGCATTCGGCGCAGTCGGGCATTTACCGGTGACGGTCAATAAACAGTTTACCTACGGACAAAGCATTCCGACCCCGTCGCTGGGCCGGTTGAAATACACGATTCCGGAAGAAGTGGGCATTTCGTCGGCCTACCTGACCGCCCGCGTTGACTCGATTGTAAACTATGCCCTTCAGCAGAAAGCCATGCCGGGTTGTGTGGTCCAGATGGCCAAAGACGGCAAAGTGATCCTGCGGAAAGCGTACGGAACCATTACCTACGACAATACCTATGGAGTTGCGCCACGGCCTGTCCGCCTTGATGACCTCTTCGACATGGCGTCGGTAACGAAAAATCAGTACGTCAACACCAGCGCTGATGAAACTGGTTGACATGGGCAAATTCAACGTCGACGCCACAATGGCCGAGTACATGCCGGGTTATGCCAAATCCAACAAGGCCGATATCGTCTGGCGGGATGTGCTGACGCACCAGGCGCGGTTAAAGGCATGGATTCCGTTCTGGCGCGAAACCGTCAATCCGGACGGTACGTTTAAGCCAAGGACCCTGGATGACGAAAAAAGCCGCCGCTACCCGATTACCGTCACCGATAGTCTGTACGAGTACCGCAGATACCCTGAGCACATTTACGACGAAATCCGGGACTCGCCGCTGAATGCAAAAAAAGAATACGTGTATAGTGACCTGTCGTTCTATTTGTATCCGAAAATCGTAAAGAGTCAGACCGGCACTGACTTTGAGGACTTTATCAAAAACACGTTCTACCGGCCGCTGGGTGCCACGACGCTGACCTTTAATCCGCGCCGATTCTATGCCCTCGACCGCATTGTACCAACCGAATACGATTCGCTGTTCCGCAAGTCGCTGATCTGGGGCCGTGTACACGACGAAGGCGCCGCCATGCTGGATGGTTTATCGGGTCATGCCGGTTTGTTTGGATCGGCAAATGACCTGATGAAGCTGGTTGAAATGTACCGCCGGAAAGGTAATTATGGCGGTGAGCAATTCCTGAGTGCCGATGTGGTGACGCAGTTTACGCGCTACCAGTTCCCGGAACAGGGCAGCCGCCGTGGCCTGGGCTTTGATAAGCCGACGTTTAAATTCAGCGGAAACGCACCACGGTCGGCCAGTCCGTCGAGCTACGGCCACTCAGGCTTTACCGGTACGTTCACCTGGATTGATCCGGATTATGGCATCAGCTATGTATTCCTGTCGAACCGCGTCTATCCGACCCGTAACAACAACAAAATCAGCGAGCTGAATGTCCGGACCAACGTTGTCGAAGCGTTATATCAGGGTATTAAACGGGGGATTTAGCAACTAATGTAAAATGGACAATGTATAATGAATAATGTGGGAATAGGTCCGGACATTATACATTGTCCATTTTACATTACCCAAGCCAACCATATGAAAAACGTAATTCTGAATCTGATGGCCTATGAGTACTGGGCTAATCTGCGGGTAATAGGCGTGCTGGAAACGACTGAAAACCCGCCGGAAAAAGCCGTAACGCTCATGTCGCATATCCTGGGAGCCCAGCATGTCTGGTTCAACCGGATGACGAATAATCCGGACCCGGCCGAATCATGGCCACAGACGCCGGTTACGGCATTGCGGCATCTGGCCGAAAAATACTACACGAATTATACAAACTGGCTGGTTAATCTGACCAATGAGGAACTGATTACCGTCACCACGTACCGGAATCTGAAAGGCGATGGCCCCTTTCAGAATACCATGCAAGACATTCTGCTGCATCTGGGCAACCACTCAGCCTACCATCGCGGACAGGTCATTCAGCTGGTAAAAACCGTTCGCGACGATGTACCGGCCACCGACTACATCGTCTGGAAACGAGAAGGATAGCCCCATGCACCGTTCCGGCATTCCGCCTGAGTAAGTTTCCGAAACATCTCCTGAAGTCCGCTGTTTTGAGTTTATCTACAAAAACAGTGGACTTTTATGCAAACGACACTTCCCAAACAACCCGTTACGCGTCCGGTACCCCGACTGGTTCCCACACAACCGGTCACGCTGACGATTAACGGTAAACAGCATCAGCTCCATCTGGCTCCCTGGACATCGCTGCTGGATGCCCTGCGCGAGTATGCGCACCTGACCGGCACCAAAAAAGGATGCGATCACGGTCAGTGCGGAGCCTGTACAGTGCTTGTCAACGGCAAACGCATTAACTCGTGTCTGACGCTGGCCGTCATGAAAGAAGGCGATGATATACAGACCATCGAAGGTCTGGCTACCGGCGATCCGGCCGATCCGGAAAACCTGCACCCGATACAGCGCGCCTTTATCGAACACGATGCCTATCAGTGCGGCTATTGCACTCCGGGACAAATCTGCTCGGCGGTCGGGCTGATCAACGAAGGCCATGCGAAATCCAGATCCGATATACAGGAACTCATGAGCGGCAACATCTGCCGGTGCGGTGCCTATCCGCATATTACGGATGCCATTCAGGAGGTCATGCAGCAAACCGCTAAAATCGCATAGCCCATGAACAGCTTCTCCTACAGCCGCCCTGGCGACGTAAACGCTGCGGTCGGCGAAATTTCAGCACAAAAACAGGCAAAATTCATCGCCGGCGGCACCAATCTGCTCGATCTGATGAAGGAAAATGTTGAGCACCCGGCACATCTGATTGACATCAACCATCTGCCACTAGGTTTCGTTGACGAACTGCCGGAAGGTGGTTTGCGCCTGGGAGCGCTGGTCACCAATGCCGATACAGCCTACCATGAGCTGGTGCAGAAAAACTATCCGCTATTGTCGATGGCCATTCTGGCAGGGGCCTCTCCGCAACTCCGGAACATGGCAACCAACGGCGGAAACCTCTTTCAACGGACCCGCTGCTATTACTTTTACGATACCGCAACGGCCTGTAACAAACGCGAGCCCGGCTCGGGTTGCGGGGCGCTGACCGGCTACAACCGCATTCATGCCATTCTGGGGACGGCCTCTTCGGGTGACACGCCCCAGTGCATTGCCACCCATCCGTCGGACATGTGCGTGGCCCTGCGGGCGCTCGATGCCGTGGTCCGCGTGTCGGGCCCGAACGGCGAACGCACGATTCCGATCGCTGACTTTCACCGCCTGCCCGGCGACGAGCCTGAGCGCGACAATACCATTGAAGCAGGTGAACTGGTAACGGCCATTGATCTGCCGGCCGATCATTTCAATACCCATTATGCCTATCTGAAACTGCGCGACCGGGCGTCCTATGCCTTTGCACTGGTATCGGTGGCAGCGGCGTTGCAGCTGGATGAAGCCGGTCTGATCAAAGAGGCCCGCATTGCACTGGGCGGCGTAGCCCATAAACCGTGGCGGAATCCGGCGGCAGAAGCACTGCTGACCGGCCAGAAAGCAGATGAGACGCTGTTCCGGCAGGTGGCCGAAACATTACTCGACGGCGCGCAGGGCTATGGCAACAACACCTTCAAAATTGAACTGGCGAAACGGGCCATTGTCCGGGCGCTGGGTATGGCCTATGCAGGTTCAACACAGGCGGGTGACGCCTATAACCAGGAAGAGATCTTATGAGCAACTACATTGGAAAACCCCTCAGCCGTGTTGATGGTGTGGCCAAGGTAACCGGTAAGGCGAAGTATGCCGCTGAGTTTGATGCGCCCGGCCTGACCTATGGCTATGTGGTATCAAGTACCATTACCAAAGGAAAAATCACGCATATCGATACCAGCGAGGCGCTGAGTCTGCCGGGCGTATTGGCGGTGATCACCCATGAAAACCGCCCGAAAATTGCCTGGCTCGACATGAGCTACAAAGACCAGGATGCGCCGCCGGGTTCACCATTCCGGCCCCTGCGCGACAGTAAAATCAGTTTCAGCGGCCAGCCGATTGCGCTGGTTGTCGCCGAAACGTTTGAACTGGCGCGGTATGCAGCCTCGCTTATTCGGGTCGATTACTCGGAAAAACCCCATGAAACTAATCTCGACACAAACCTGCACCGTGCCCGTAAGCCTGACGTTGGCCTGGCCAGTCTGCTGAAACCCCCGCCGCCCAAACCGCGCGGTAATTTTGACGAGGTCTATGCCACCTCACCGGCGAAAGTAGAAGGCCGGTATAGCCATTCGCCGGAACACCACAATCCGATGGAGATGTTTGCCAGCACCGTTGTGTACGAAAAAGATGGCAAACTGACTATCTACGACAAAACGCAGGGCGCCCAGAACAGTCAGCTGTATGTAAAGCAGGCCTTTGGCATGTCATTCAGTGATGTACGGGTTATTTCTCCATACGTGGGCGGGGCATTCGGGTCGGGGCTGCGGCCACAGTATCAGCTGTTTCTGGCGGTTATGGCGGCCCGCGAACTGAAGCGGTCGGTACGGGTGACGCTTACCCGTCAGCAGATGTTTACGTTCGGGCACCGGCCGGCCACGATCCAGAACATTGCCCTCGGTGCCGACAGTACCGGCAAAATCAACGCCATTTATCACGATGCCGTCGGGGAAACCTCGCAGTTTGAAGACTATACGGAAATTGTCCCGACCTGGTCGCCGATGATTTATCCGGCCGAAAACGTGACACTCGACTATAAGATTGTGCCGCTCGACGTATTTACGCCGCTTGATATGCGTGCACCGGGTGGCGTAACGGGTGTACCGGCCATTGAAACAGCAATTGATGAAATGGCTTATGAACTGGGTATCGACCCGCTCGAACTGCGCCTCATCAATTATTCGGACCGCAACATGGCCGAAGATAAACCTTTCTCCAGCAAGGAGTTGCGGGAATGTTTCCGGCAGGGAGCCGAGCGGTTCGGCTGGACCAGACGTAATCCGCAGCCGGGATCGATGCGCGACGGTCATAACCTTATTGGTTGGGGCATGAGCACCGGTATGTGGGAAGCCAATCAGATGCCGGCCCGTGCCGAAGCCGTACTAACGGTTAACGGCAAGCTGCGGGTTACGTCGGCAACCGCAGACATCGGTACCGGCACCTATACCATCATGACGCAGATTGCGGCCGACACACTGGGTATGCCAATCGAAGATGTCATGTTTAAACTTGGCGACAGCGACATGCCGCTTGCTCCGATTGAAGGCGGTTCATGGACGGCGGCCACGGTGGGTTCGGCCGTTAAAGTCGTGTGTGAAGAGCTGGGTAAAAAACTCTTTAAGCTGGCGCAGAAAGTACCAGGCTCTCCGCTTGCCAAAGCGAAGTGGGACGACATCGAGTTTGCGGACAAGCAAATCCGGCTGAAACAAAATCCGGCCGCGTCTGTTTCGCTGCAACAGGCTGTTGATCAGAACGGCGGGGCGGCGGTGTGGCAGAAATCAACGTCGCTGCCGGCCATGATGAAGCAGAAGAATTATTCACGGGCGGCGCATTCGGCAGTGTTCGTAGAGGTAATGGTAGACGAAGATTTAGGCACGATCCGTGTAACACGGGCAGTCAGTGCCATTGCGGGGGGTAAAATTCTGAACCCGAAAACAGCGCGGTCGCAAATCATCGGCGGCATGGTGTGGGGCATCAGCAAGGCACTGGAAGAAGAATCGGTGATGGATCATACCATCGGCCGGTTTATGAACCATAGCCTCGCCGAGTACCATGTGCCGGTCAACGCCGATATTCACGATCTGGACGTGATTTTTGTGGAAGAGCACGATGATATTGTCAATCCGCTCGGCGTAAAAGGGCTCGGCGAGATCGGTATCGTTGGTATGCCGGCGGCCATCGCCAACGCCGTCTTCCACGCTACCGGCAAACGCATCCGCGAACTGCCGATTACACTGGATAAAATACTATGATTAGTGTGATTGAATGACGACTATGATTAATGTGATTGAATGATGACTATGATTAAAATGATTTGTATCATTATTATCTTTTAATCATAGTCATCATTCAATCATTCCAATCCTGAGTCCATCATTCAATCATGCTAATCCTGTGTCAATCGTAGTCAGAAGATTAGCGTAAATAAACTGCCATCACCTGGTTTAGATTCGACGGTTAACTGACCGCCGTGAAGCTGCATAATCTGGCGAGACAGACTCAGACCAATGCCGCTGCCGGTCTTTTTGGTGGTATAAAACGGAATAAAAATCTGCTCCAAAGCTTCCGGTTCAATGCCAGGCCCGTTATCACGTACATTCAGGTGGATACGCGGCCCTTCCATAACGGCATTTACATCAATCTGAGGATTTGGCCGGTTATCCAGACTTTCGACTGCATTCCGCAACAGGTTAATCAGGACCATCTCAATCTGACCGGCATCCGCGCGGATAACCATATTGGCCGACGGCGGCGTGATGGTCAGCTTAACACCTTTGGGCTGAATATCCGCCTGGACGAGCTGCCCGATATGGCGGAATACGTCGACTACCTGCACATCAGCAAACTGCGGCTGGGGAATGGTCGTAAAATGCCGGTAGGCCTCCACAAACCGCATCAGATTCCGTCCCCGGTTTTCGATCGTAATCAGGGCATCGCCAAGGTCCGAGACCGCATCACTTACCTTGTAGCCGCCATTGTCTTCTGCCTCTGCGTTAACTGCCTCCATCGCGTGAACGTGCGGGGCCAGATCATTGTCGAGAATATCACGCATGGTACCCGTCAGCGAGACCACCGGCGTCAGTGAGTTCATGATTTCGTGGCGTAGTACCTTGGTCAGGTTCTGCCACGCATCCAGCTCCCGCCGCTGTAACTCCGTCCGGATGTTTTGCAGCGATACCACCGTTACCAGCCGCCCGCGCAGGCGCACGTTGGCACAGCGTACCGATACCTCCGACCCGTTGGTCATCTGGTACATGACCGGTGCCGACGTCTCGGTAGAGTGCAGAATGTTCAGCAACTGCGGATGCAGCTGTTGCAGATCAGACAGTTGCCGTAGCCGGTACACTTCCAGCAGCCGCAGCGCCGCCGGATTGACCAGTTCTACCTTACCGGCCGCGTCGAACGTCAGAAGGCCGACGCTTACGTGCTGCACAATGGTGTTGAGGTAATGCAGGTTGGCTTCATTTTCGGCCCGGGCCTGCCGGAAGGCTTCAAGTACTTCGTTAAACTGCTGATTCAGTGCCTGAAAGCTTTCACCCAGTTTATCATCGGCCTTAAAGGAAACGGCAAAATCAGAATACTGTACCGATTCCAGAAACCGGGTCAGTTTGCGGTTCATGCCCGTTACGTAGCGGTACAGACTGACGTAGGTCGAGATCAGGGCAATAAAAAGCGGCAGGGTCAGAAACGGTTGCTGCCGGTCCAGCCACAGGTACCCCACGGCCCACGCCGACAGCACAATCAGGGCAATCCGCCAGGAAATACCAATGGAAAAACGATTCATCCGAACGATTTTTAGAAAATAGCCGCGTTATAACCCATACTTCTCCAGCCGCCGGTACAGCGCCTGACGGGAGAGACCCAGCTCACGGGATACATCCGTAATATTACCCTGATACTTCTGCATCGCGTGCTGAATCATCTGCTTCTCCATGTCTTCGATGTGCAGCGACTCAGCGGCCGTCGTAGTCGGTTGCAGCGGCGACTGTACCAGGGAGAAGTTTGCCGGCTCCAGCTCGGTGCCCTGTGCCAGAATTACGGCCCGCTCAACGGCATGCTGCAATTCCCGTACGTTGCCCGGCCACGCATACTGCTGCATCTGACGCACCAGCGCCGGACTCAGCCCCATAATCCGCCGGTTATACTGCTGCCGGTACTGCTTCATAAAATGCTCGGCCAGCGGTACAATGTCCTCAACCCGCTCCCGCAACGGCGGCAACCGCAATTCGATTGTATTGATCCGGTACAGTAAATCCTGCCGGAACGACCGGTCGGCCACGCGCCCGTAGACATCCGAGTTGGTCGCGCAAATAAGCCGCACATCCACCGCTTTGGGTTTGTTAGACCCTACCCGCGTTACGTTGCGCTGTTGCAGAATCGTCAGCAGCCGGGCTTGTTGCGGCAGAGAAATATTGCCGATTTCATCCAGGAAAATCGTACCGGTATGGGCCTCTTCGAAACGGCCTGCGCGGTCGTCACGGGCATCGGTAAAGGCGCCTTTTACGTGACCGAACAGCTCACTTTCAAACAGCGATTCGCTCAGCGCACCGATGTCGACGCTGACAAACGGCTTATCGGACCGGTGCGAGCGCCGGTGAATTTCGCGGGCAATCACATCCTTACCGGTCCCGTTTTCGCCCAGAATCAGCACGTTAGCATCCGTTCCTGCAACCTGGTCAATTGTGGCAAAAACCTGCCGCATAGCCGGGCTACTGCCAATCAGAACGGTTCCCGCCGGTGCTGCACTTTTGACCACCCCTTTCTTTGTCGCATCGCTTCCCGCCTTTGGCCGGCCCGACGCTTCGGCGGCTTTGGCGCTTTTGGCCAGGGCCGCTTCGATGGTAGCCAGCAGCTTCGTATTTTCCCAGGGTTTCAGTACAAAATCAGTGGCCCCCAGTTTGATGGCCCGGACAGCCATTTCGACATCCCCGTAGGCCGTAATCAGGATCACGGTCGCCATCGGGTCGATGTCCAGAATCCGGTCGAGCCAGAGAAACCCTTCACGGCCGCTGCTCACGTCCCGCTCAAAGTTCATATCGAGCAGAATAACATCATATTGCCCGTTATTAATCAGAAAAGGAATGCGTTCCGGATTTTTTTCAATATCAACATGACCGAAATGGCGTTTCAGCAACAGCCGCGCAGCCATTAATACATCGGGATCGTCGTCAATGATGAGAAGTTTGCTCATGTGGTTGTGTTATCGCCTCCCCGCCGGAGGATAGCCTATGGGATTCATTATGGTTCAGAAGGCCGTACGTGTCCGGTTTATGAGTCCGGACAGGCTGGCGACGCTAAAGATAATCAGCAAAAATGATTCCGCAGGTACTTACTTTCAGAGCGGTTAGCGTGCATACTGCCGTTTATTGACAGCCAACCCGCTGATAATTAGCATCCGGCCGCCTGAATGTGCGTGTCTGCACCGACAGCGCTATTTTACGGCTCCGAGTTCTTTTGTCCGCCACTGGACGGGTTTTGTCCGTAATCGGACATAGCGCCGGCATATTGTCAAGTTAACACACTGACCATCAATTACATTACCATTCTGGCACGTTCCTTGGCTATTACTGTTCAACGATTTTTAATACGTTAGAGCTGTAAAAGGCGCCACCGCTCTTCATCTCTTACAATCTTTAAGCACATGGACCGCGTATTACCTAAACGATTCTGGACAAACCAGCGCATTGCGATTGCAGCCGGAGCCGCCGTCATCACCGGCTTACTGGCATATACTTTCCTGTTTGCCGATTACCGTTCGAAGCTGAACGTCGAACGTGATAAACTCACCGTTTCAACGGTCTCTACGGGGCCATTCGAAGATTTTATTGCCGTAACGGGCGTAGTGCAACCGCTGAAAACCATCCGGCTGGATGCCATCGTTGGCGGTTATGTGACCCAGAAAATGGTAGAAGGCGGCAGCATGGTGAAGAAAGGCGACATCATTCTGCGCCTCGAAAACCAGAACCTGAAATTAAACTTCCTGCAATCAGAAACGGAGGCGAACCGACTGGTCAATGACCTCCAGAATACGCGGCAGCGCTTACGGGTGGAGCGTTTTGCCCTCCGCAAGTCACTGGCCGAACTGGACTATCAGCTCGATCAGGCCAAAGATACCTATGACCGTCAGCTCCGCATGTTTAAAGACAAGGTAGTATCGGAAGAAGAATACCTGAAAGCGAAACGGTCTTATGACCGCCTCGTTGAGCAACGAAAAATTGAGGTTGAATCACAGAAATATCAGGAAGAAAACGCCAATCTCCAGATTAAACAGCTGGAAGGCACCCTGGGCCGCACCCAGCGCAACGTAGCCCTGTGGCAGCAGACGCTGGAAAACCTCGTCGTGAAAGCACCGGTATCGGGGCAGCTGTCAAGTGTTGATGTTGAAGTCGGGTCGAATATCAACCAGGGCCAGAACATCGGTCAGATCGACGACATGGATGGGTTTAAAATGCGCGTCGGCATCGACGAACACTACATCAGCCGCATCTTTGTGGGTCTGAAAGGGTCGTTTGAATTCAACGGCAAGAAAAACGAACTGGAAATTTCCCGCGTGTATCCGGAAGTGAAAAACGGACGGTTCGAAGTAGATATGATCTTTGCTTCGGGCACACCGGCCGGCATCAAACGCGGTCAGTCCTCGCCGTTGCAGCTGGAGCTGGGCAAGGCAGCCAAGGCCACCCTACTGCCGGTCGGCGGTTTCTTCTCCGACACGGGCGGAAACTGGGTGTATGTCCTCGACAATTCGGGCAAACGTGCCGTAAAACGTAACATCACGCTGGGCCGCAAAAATCCTGAGTTCTATGAAGTACTGGAAGGTCTTCAGCCCGGCGAGCAGGTGATTACCAGCAGCTACGAGAACTTCGGCAACAATGAGGTACTTGAGTTTTAAGTGATTGATTACCCCATAGCACAATCGTGCCCAAAAGATAAAGACCAGAAACCATGATCAAAACAGTAAACCTACAAAAGCTTTTCGCTACAGAAGAGGTGGAAACCACAGCCCTCAACGGCATTTCAATGGATGTACAGGACGGAGAGTTTGTGGCCATCATGGGCCCGTCCGGTTGCGGTAAATCTACGTTGCTCAACATCCTCGGCCTGCTCGACAACCCAAGCGGCGGCGAGTACCACTTCTATGGCACCGAAGTGTCGAAAATGTCGGAGCGCCAGCGCGCCCAGCTGCGGAAAGGCTCGATCGGCTTTGTGTTCCAGAGCTTTAACCTCATCGACGAACTGACGGTTTATGAAAACGTGGAACTGCCGCTGCTGTATCTGAAAACGCCGGCCGACGAACGGAAAACCCGCGTGGAAGAAACCCTCACCCGGATGAACATCATGCACCGCCGGAATCACTTCCCGCAGCAGTTGTCGGGTGGTCAGCAGCAGCGTACGGCCATCGCCCGTGCCGTAGTCGCCAAACCCAAACTGATCCTGGCCGATGAACCTACCGGTAACCTCGACTCGGCCAACGGCGAAGAGGTAATGAAACTGCTCAACCAGCTCAACGACGAAGGAACGACCATCATCATGGTAACCCACTCGCCTTACGACGCCGGTTTTGCGCACCGCATCGTAAACCTGTTCGATGGTAAAGTCGTTACGGAAAACTTCCACGTTTAAGACATTCCCATGATCCGGAACTACCTGACCATCGCTTTCCGTACGCTACTACGCCACAGATCATTCTCGCTCATCACCATCGTCGGGCTGGCGGTCGGGCTGGCATCATGTATGCTGCTGTTCCTCTACATTTCGCAGGAGGTCAGCTACGATACCTTCCATACCAAAGCCGGCCGGATTGCCCGTGTTACGATGGAATACAGCATGGACGGACAGGTGGGGCAGTATGCCGTTACCGGCACCAAAGTCGTCCCTGATTTTGGCCGGTCGTTTCCCGAAGTCGAATCGGGGGTCCGGATGATGGTCGGCCAGGCAGTCGTTTCGAATCAAGCCATTCGTTTCCGGGAGAAACGCTTTGTATATGCCGACTCGGCGTTCTTCCGCCTTTTTTCGTTTCCGCTACTGAAGGGGGACCCTGCCAAAGTACTGGCAGCTCCCAATCAGCTCGTGCTGTCGGCCTCGACGGCCCGAAAATACTTCGGAGACCGGAATCCGGTGGGCAAAACCCTGCGGATCGGGTTAGACAAGGATTTTATGGTTACCGGCGTGGTAGCCGACTGTCCGCCGAATTCCCAGATTAAGTACGACATACTGGCTTCCTTTACCTCACTCGGCGAAGCCAAAACCGAGCAGTGGTGGTCGGCCAATTATGCGTCTTATCTGTTACTGCGCACCCCGGAAGCCATCCGGAGCCTGCAAGCCAAAATTCCGGCTTATATGCGCACTAAATCGGCCGAAACCGAAATGACCGGTAAAAACTACCTGACGTATTTTCTGGAACCCATGCAGGATGTTCACCTGCATTCGGCCATTTCCGGCATATTTGAGCCCGCCGGTAACATAACCTACATTTACATTTTCGGCTCCATTGCCCTGCTGATTCTGATCATTGCCTGCGTCAACTACATCAATCTGGCTTCAGCCCGCGCGGTTGAACGGGCCCGGGAAGTGGGCGTACGGAAAGTAATGGGCGCGATGCAGCAACAGCTTTTCGGTCAGTTTATGGGCGAATCCTTGCTGGTAACGTTTACGGCGCTGTTCATGGGCTGGCTGCTCAGCTATTTACTGCTTCCTTTCTTTAACACCTTTACCGACCGCCAGTTTTCAGCAGCCGTCTGGCTGGAGCCCGGAAATCTCCTGATGCTGCTGGCATTGGGCGTACTCGTGAGCCTGATTGCCGGCAGCTACCCGGCCCTGGTGCTGACCCGGTACAAACCGGTTCAGGTACTCAAAGGCCACCAGAAAGGCCAATCGGCCAGCCGGTTCCGCCAGTCCCTGATCGTTTTTCAGTTTGCGATTACGGCGTTTCTGATTGTCAGCACACTCGTTGTGAAGCGGCAATTGTCGTTTATTCAGGAAAAAAACCTCGGCTACAATAAGGAACACGTGCTCATTCTGCCGGCCAACCGGCAGGTAAACGGCCAGATTTCAGCCGTAAAACAACAACTAACCGGATTAAGCGGAGTTGACCATGTGTCGTTTGTTTATGAATCACCGACGTTCGTCAATGGCGGTTACGGTATGCGCCGGTCCGATATGCCCGAAAACACCTATCGCATGATCACCGGCCTGCCGGTTGATGAAGGGTTCGTGAAGACCACCGGCCTACAGATCGTTGCCGGTTCAGACCTGACCGAACAGGACATGGCGCGTGCGAATGACCCCAAAGGCGACACCCTGAACAGTTACCGGTTTATCCTGAACGAAGCTGCGGTGAAAGACCTTGGCTGGAAAACCCCGCAGGAAGCCATCGGCAAGCGGGTGGATATGGGCGGCAACCGAAAAGGTGAAGTGAAAGCCGTCGTGGCCAACTTCCACTTTGCGTCGATGCGCCGGCAGATTTCACCCATCGTAATGTTTACGGAGTTCGGTGGGGGCAGCATTCTGGTCAAACTGGCCGGAAATGACATTGCCGGTACGCTCCGGCAAGTCGAAACCACCTGGAAAAAACTGGCCCCGAACTACCCGTTCGAATACCAGTTTATGGACCAGGAGTTTGCGCAGCTATACAGCAACGAAACCCGTACCGGTCAGATTTTCACGGTATTTGCCGTTCTGTCGATCCTGCTGGCCTGTCTGGGGCTGTTCGGTCTTTCGGCCTTTACCACGGCACAGCGCACCAAGGAAATCGGTATCCGGAAAGTGCTGGGTGCTTCGGTACCGGGCCTGATTTTCCTGTTATCGAAAGACTTCCTGAAACTCGTAGTGATCGCGATCCTGGTCGCATCTCCTCTGGCGTGGTATGCCATGAACACCTGGCTTAACGAATTTGCCTATAAAGTCTCTGTCGAATGGTGGGTATTTGCGTTGACCGCCCTGCTTGCCATCGGTATTGCGTTCCTGACCGTCAGCTTCCAGAGTCTCAAAGCGGCCTGGATGAATCCGGTCCGGTCGCTGCGCTCCGAATAATTGCCATGTACGGGCGACCCCACGTGGTCGCCCATCAATAGCAGCGGTGGGCGACCACGTGGGGTCACCCGTACGTTTGTATTTCTGGGAGGATTTTGTTTGCTTTATCATCAGTTAGTGGCCCGCCAAGAGACTAATGGCGGGCTATTTTTTTGCAGAGCACTCCATGTCTATACCTTTTGTTTTGCGGGTAACCAGGCAGAAAAAGCCATTTAATACCGGTCTGTTGCCGGTATGGCTCAGGGTTATGGGGATGGTGATGACCGGTTTACTGGCGGGTTGTACCACCAATGAAACGGGGCCGGTCTATCGTATTGCGTTTTCGCAGTGTACGGGCGGCGATTTGTGGCGGCAGACGATGTTGTCCGACATGAAGCGAACCCTGACCTTCCACCCGAACTGCACCCTGCTCTACGAAGATGCCAACAACAGTACTGACCGGCAAATTGACCAGATCCGCAGCCTCTCCCGGCAAAATATTGATTTACTGATTGTTTCACCCAACGAAAGCGCTCCCATCACCAGGGCGATTGACGAAGTGTTCCGGCAGGGTATTCCGGTGATTGTCCTTGACCGCCGTATTAATTCGGCATCGTATAATGCCTTTATCGGGGGTGATAATGTTGAAATCGGCCGGCTGGCGGCGCGGTTCATCGGTAACTATCTGAAGGGAAAAGGCAGCATTATCGAGGTAACCGGTCTCACCGGTTCATCGCCCGCACAAGACCGCCGGCAAGGGTTCCGGGAGGGCATGAAGCAGTTCCCGGACATTCATACAATCGCCACCTTCGACGGGCACTGGGAAAAAGATTCGGCCCGCCTGCTGGCCCAACGGCAGTTAACGGCTTTCCGGGGGGCTGACCTTGTCTTTGCGCACAACGATGTTATGGCACTGGGCATGTATGACGTCTGTCAACGCAACGGACTTACCAACCGCCTGGCCTTTGTCGGGATCGACGCATTGCCGGGCCCGACCGGTGGCATGCAGCTCGTCAGCGACGGCGTTCTGAAGGCGACCTTCCTGTATCCGACCGGTGGTGAAGAGGCCATCGAAACGGCCATCCGCATTCTGGAAGGCAAATCCGTGCCGCGTGAAAACGTACTGAACTCGGTCCAGGTAGATGCCGGCAATGTCAAGGCCCTGAAAACCCAGAGTGACAAACTGCTGACCCAGCAACGGGACATCGAACGGCAGAGCCAGCGTATTGCCGAACTGACCCGTACCTATTCCACCCAGCGGAACACCCTGTCTATCATGCTCGCCAGCCTGGTCGGGGCCATTCTGCTGGGAGCGTGGGCCCTCTATCTGGTCCGGTCCAAACAACGGGCCTACCAGATTCTGGCGCGGCAAAACGTCGAAATCAGCGAACAGCGGGATAAAATCGACCTCGTTTCGCAGCAGGCCAGACTGGCCACGGAAGAAAAGCTGCGTTTTTACGCCTACATTTCCCATGAATTCAATACGCCCCTGAGCCTGATTCTGACGCCGACCGAAGATATGCTGTCGAAAAAAACAGTCGGTATGGCGGAGTTGAAAAACAACCTGTCGCTGGTGCAGAAAAATGCCCACCGGCTGCTCCGGCTCGTGAATCAGATGCTGGATCTGCGCAAAACAGACAGCGGGAAACTGGTGCTGCGGGCCTCGGAACAGAATGTAGTAAGCTTTGTCCGCGACATCGTTAACGACTTTAAACACAAAGCCGAACGCCACCGCATCGATCTTCAGTTTATTACCGAAACCCCGGCCATGCCCCTGTGGTTTGATCCTGAAAAACTGGATAAGGTGCTGTTTAATCTGCTGTCGAATGCGTTTACCTACACGGCCAGAGGCGGTCTGATCCATGTAGTGCTGGATGTGCGTGATACGACTCTCCGGATTCAGGTACAGGATAATGGTGAAGGTATGACGGCCGAAGAACAGGAAAAGGTCTTTGACCTGTTCTATACCAACACCCGCCGGTTTAACCTCGGCAACGGCCTTGGGCTGGCCCTGTCGCGGGAGTTTATCAATCTGCATCAGGGCGACCTCAGGGTAGTGTCGGAAAAAGGGCGGGGCACCACTTTTACCATCCGGCTGCCGCTGGGCAACAGCCACCTCGACCCATCGGAACTGGTTGATGCCACAGGCCCTGCATTCCTGTCGCGGGAGGCGGCACCGGTTAACGCGGTTCTGCCCGATACGGATCCGGCCGGCCCGGATCCGCAGGGTAAAGCCTCTACCATTCTGGTGGTGGAAGATAACAACGAACTGCGCGGCTACCTCACGCAGCAACTTGGCGGAGAGTTTGAAATCATTGCCGAAAGCACGGCCGAAGCAGGCTGGCAACGGGCCATTGATGCCGTACCGGACCTGATTATCAGCGATGTGATGCTGCCCGGCACCGACGGACTTACCTTTACCAGGCACATCAAAAAAGACTTCCGCACCTCGACCATCCCCGTGATTCTGTTAACCGCCAAAGGGCAGATCGACGCACAGATTGCCGGTACCCGCGCCGGAGCCGACGCCTATATCACCAAACCATTTGTACTCACGTTTCTGCGCGAAACCATCCGCACAACACTGGCCAACCGCGAGAAGTGGCAACAACGCTATACAACCGACTACCTGACCAAGGCCGAAAACCGGCAGGAAAAGAAGTTTTTGCACGAACTTACGCTCCTGATCGAACAGAACATGGCCGACCCGGGTTTTGGCGTAGAGCGGCTTAGCCGGGAGATGGGCATTTCACGGGTGCAGCTCTACCGAAAAGTGCAGGGCTTACTGCAGAAAAACGTCAACGAATACATTACCGAAATCAAGCTGCGGAAGGCGAAAACGCTCCTGACCGAAAGCACCAAAACCATTGCCGAAGTTGCCTACGAGACAGGATTCAGCTCCCCGGCCAACTTTACAACCTTTTTTAAACAACAAACCGGCCGGACGCCCTCCGACTACCGTAAGTTGCCGGCCGGGCAATCGTAAAACAACGTACTGATGAATCGTTTCTTCTGGCTTATCCTTTCCCTGGCCGGGTTCATGACCGGCTGCGTCCGGCAAAAAACACCCGTTACCGTTCAGACCCAGGCCCTGACTATTACCGATGTTGCCCGCAAACGGGATATTCCGGTAACGCTCTACAACGCCGCAGCCTTGCCCGCACGGAAAAAGCAGCTGGTCATTATCAGCGCCTGCTACCAGTGCGGCAGCAATGTCTACTCGTTTCTGGCCGAAAAACTAGCCGGTATGGGTTATTTCGTCGTTGGTATCCAGCATGACCTGGCCAGTGATCCGCCGATCGCAACGGAAGGTGATCTCTACAAACTGCGGATGCCGGTCTGGGAAAGCGGGGTGCAGAACATCCAGGCCGTTATTGCCGAACTACACCGCGCATACGGCCGGATCGACACCAAAAACCTGATCCTGATCGGGCATTCGATGGGGGGCGACATCAGCATGCTGTATGTCCGGCAACAGCCGGACCAGGTGGCGAAAGCCATTACGCTCGATCACCGACGGATGCCGGTGCCCCGCCTGAGTAAGCCTGCCATCCTGACCATCCGCGCCGATGAGTTCGAGGCCGATAAAGGCGTATTGCCGACGCCCGCCGAACAAAAGAAGACCGGTATTAAAATTATCCGCATGACGCGCGTTAAACATGGTGACCTGAGCGATATTGGCAGTCCGGAACTGAAAGAGGAAGTGCGGAATATGGTCGTGCGGTTCATCGAACGGGGCCGGTAATCGCCCGCCCTTTGAATCATTGCCAAAACACCGTGCAACAATGCCAAAGATTCACTTTTCCAAAAACACAATAATCTACTGTATTACAGTAAATTATCACTTTGATATAATCTAAAACATTCCGAACGGAAATCAAAAGCGGCCCGTCAGCGTCTTTCGTAGCTTTGACCTATTCAATGCGTTTCCGAAGACACCGTTATGGCAAGAACACAGCGTATTTTCTTTTGGTCAGTGACCGCAGCGTTAGGCGGATTT
This sequence comes from Arsenicibacter sp., assembly GCA_965247375.1. Taxonomy (GTDB): domain Bacteria; phylum Bacteroidota; class Bacteroidia; order Cytophagales; family Spirosomataceae; genus Arsenicibacter. The sequence continues at coordinate 754 of CBDFHU010000021.1, read as the reverse complement.
CTGTTTGGTTTTGATACGGCCGTTATCTCAGGCGCGGAGCAATCGCTGCAGGCGTTGTGGAACCTGACAACCCTGGAACATGGCCTGACAGTCTCTATCGCCCTGATCGGTACGGTAATCGGCTCTATGCTGGGCGGCATTCCGGCCGAACAACTGGGCCGGAAGAAAACGTTATTCTGGATCGCGGTTCTATATCTGGTATCGTCGCTGGGGTCAGCCCTGGTCAGCAACTGGCACCTGTTTCTGGTCTTCCGCTTTCTGGGCGGGCTGGGTGTAGGCGCCTCGTCGGTGGCCGCACCAATGTATATCACCGAAATTTCACCGGCCAAATCGCGCGGCCGGCTGGTGGCCATGTTCCAGTTTAATGTGGTATTGGGTATCCTGATTGCCTATCTGTCGAACTTTCTGCTACAGGACATCGGCGATAATGCCTGGCGGTGGATGCTGGGTGTACAAGCCCTGCCGTCGCTGCTGTTCCTGATTGCCGTGCAGAACATTCCGGAAAGCCCGCGCTGGCTGTTGCTGAAAAAAGGGCTGGTTGACGAGGCCCGGGAAGTGCTCCGGATGATCGACCCGGAGTCGTTCGGCCAGATTCTGCTAACCCTGCAACTCAGCGCCCATCCGGCCGACGGCACCCCGCAGCAAGCGCCCCGCCTGTTTTCGGCCCGCTACAAGACACCCATCATGCTGGCGGTGTTATTTGCGGTGTTTAATCAGGTTTCAGGCATCAACGCCGTTATTTATTACGCACCGC
>CBDFHU010000020.1:0-33100 GCA_965247375.1 Arsenicibacter sp. | reverse complement strand
AATCACCGGATGCCTACGAAAAGCTGGTAGACAGCCTGCTGGCTACCCCTGCCTACGGCGAACGGTGGGCAGGTATGTGGCTGGACCTGGCGCGGTATGCCGACACAAAGGGGCTATGAACGCGATCCGGGCCGGAAAATCTGGCGCTACCGTGACTGGCTCATCAAGGCGTTTAACAGCGACAAACCCTACAATCAGTTTGTGACCGAGCAGCTCGCCGGCGACCTGCTGCCGGTGGCGGAGGGCGATACCACCTGGGAATCGAAACTGATTGCGACGGGGTTCCACCGGAATACGATGACCAACGACGAAGGGGGCACCCAGGACGAAGAATTCCGGACGGCGGCGGTTATTGACCGGGTCAATACGACCTGGGATGTGTTTCAGGGCACCACTTTCGGATGTGTGCAGTGCCACAGCCACCCCTATGATCCGTTTGTGCACGAAGATTACTACAAGTATCTGGCGTTCTTCAACAATACCCGTGATGAGGATGTGACGACGGACACGCCTAAACTCCGGTTTTATACCGGCCGCGATTCGGCAAACGTGCAGGTGCTTTCGCGTTGGATAAAGCAGCACGCCGCCACACCGAAACAGGCACAGACCCGTAACCGGGAGCTGATGCACATGCTGCGGGTGATGGAGCCCCAAAATCAACTCGCACGATTTTGATCAGTACGTAAATGCATCCTTGCTCGATGCCAAGTATTTCGGGTTTCAGCACGGCGGCTCGGCACGGATCAAGCAGGTGACCATGACCAACAAACGCCGGATGTATCTGGCGTGGGGGACCAATGCACCCGATGCTGTCGTGACGTTCCGCGACGGTAGCCTGACCGGGCCGGTGCTGATGCAACTGAAGGTGCCTAAGACTGGCGGTGCCTGGAAGGATTCCGTGATGATTTTCCCGTTTCCGGTCTTATCGGGCAAGCATGATGTGGCGATCTCCCTGAGTAGCCCGTCCAATCCTAAAGAATGGACCATGATCAAATGGGTATCGTTTCTGGAAACCTTGCCTGGACAAAAGCCGGAAGTGCCGGATTCGCTGGACCGGAACATTGCCGGTTTGCTGAATGCGAAGCCGGACGATACGCCGGTTTTCTGGGAAGGCTCGGGCGATCTGAAACGGAAGACATTTGTATTTGACCGCGGTAACTGGCTGGTGAAGGGGAAAGAAGTGCAGCCAGGTGTGCCTTCATCGTTGCCGCCATTCCCCGCAAACGCGCCGAAAAACCGGTTAGGACTGGCGCAATGGATGGTCAGCCGCGATCATCCGCTGACGGCGCGGGTAGCCGTTAACCGCTTCTGGGAGCAACTTTTCGGGACCGGAATTGTGGAAACCGTCGAAGATTTCGGGACGCAGGGCATTGCCCCGACCCATCGCGAACTGCTCGATTATCTGGCAGTTGCGTTTATAGAAGATGATCAGTGGAGTGTCAAGAAAATGCTCCGGCGGATGGTGCTGTCGGCAACGTACCGGCAACGGTCGGAAGCAACGCCGGAGATGCTCGAAAAAGATCCGTTCAACCGGTATTTTGCCCGTGGCCCGCGTGTCCGACTCTCGGCTGAACAGGTGCGTGATCAGGCGCTGGCGGTCAGCGGGTTACTGAGTGGTAAGTTATTCGGGCCGAGTGTGATGCCGCCACAACCGGACGGCATCTGGCAATCGCCCTACAACGGCGATTCGTGGAACCCGAGCCAGGGCGATGACCGTTACCGGCGGGCGCTGTACACGTACTGGAAACGAACGGCGCCTTACCCGTCGATGATTACATTTGATAGCCCGAGCCGTGAATTCTGTCAGCTCCGGCGGTTACGGACCAACACACCGTTGCAGGCATTGGTGACGCTTAACGATCCGGTTTATGTCGAAGCGGCCCAGCAGCTCGGGTGTTATATGCTTGATCACGGCCGCACGCCGGAGCAGCAGATTCAGTCGGCGTTCCGGCGGGTGATGCTGCGTGACCTGGCGCCAAAGCGGTTAGGGGTACTGGCCAGGCTGTACCGGAGTACTGAGGCGCATTACCGGCAGCACCCCGACGAAGCCCGGCACTTGCTGGCCCGCGCCGATGCCACGCCCCAACAGGCAGCCCTGACGGTAACGGCCAATACATTACTGAATCTGGATGAGGTGATTACGAAGGAATAAGCATGGAAAAGCTCATAAAAGAACTCCGGACAGCATCGTTGCAGCGTGAAACACGGCGCCATTTTCTGCATACCTGCTCAACAGGACTTGGTGCAATGGCCCTGGGGGCGTTGATGGGAGGCTGTGATTTTGGTCGTGACAAGCCGGTTGCCGAAGTAACCGGGCCGGACCAGGTGCCGCATTTTGCACCGAAAGCCAAACGGATCATTTATATCCACATGGCCGGTTCGCCCAGTCAGCTGGAATTGTTCGATTATAAGCCTGAGCTGGCCAAATACAACGGCAAAGACTGTCCGCAGGCATTGCTCGAAGGAAAGAAGTTTGCCTTCATCCGTGGGGTCCCCAAAATGCTCGGGCCACAGGGCAAGTTTGCACAGTATGGTCAGTCAGGGGCGTGGGTATCCGATTACCTGCCGCACTTTCAGCGGGCAGTCGATGAGGTTACGTTCCTGAAAGCGATGCATACCGATCAGTTCAATCATGCTCCGGCCCAATTGCTGATGCATACGGGAAGCGCCCGCCTTGGCCGGCCCAGTATCGGGTCGTGGGTGACCTATGGACTTGGGACCGAAAACAATGACCTGCCGGGATTCATTGTGCTGGCGTCAGGTGGTAAACAGCCGGATGCCGGGAAGTCGGTGTGGGGAAGTGGTTTTCTGCCAACGGTGTATCAGGGCGTGCAGTGCCGTACCGAAGGCGATCCGGTTTTATATGTTTCTGACCCGGCCGGTATGAACCGCGATATCCGTAAACAAACCATTAATGCCATCAGCGAAATTAACCGGCAGGCCTATGACGAAGTCAAAGACCCGGAAATCCTGACGCGCATCAGCCAATATGAGCTGGCGTTCCGGATGCAGATGTCGGTGCCGGACGCGATGGACATCAAAGGTGAGCCGCAGTATATGCTGGACATGTACGGGGTGCAGCCGGAAAAAGGCTCATTCGCCCGCAACTGCCTGCTGGCCCGCCGGCTGGTTGAACGCGGTGTGCGGTTTGTACAGCTGTTCGACTGGGGTTGGGATACCCACGGCACCGGACCCGACGGGGCCATCGAAATCGGCCTGCGGGATAAATGCCGTGAGTCTGACCAGGCGGTCACTGCCCTGCTGACTGATTTGAAGCAGCGCGGCCTGCTCGATGACACGCTGGTTGTCTGGGGCGGTGAGTTTGGCCGCACACCCATGCAGGAAAACCGTGACGGCCAGACGCTGCCGTTTATGGGCCGCGACCACCACCTGGATGCGTTTACGGTCTGGATGGCCGGTGGTGGCGTAAAACAAGGCTTTTCCTTCGGCGAAACCGACGATATCGGCTACTATGGTGTCAAAGATAAAGTCCATGTACACGATTTACAGGCGACCATCCTGCACTTGCTTGGCTTCGACCATACCAAACTAACGTATCAGTTCCAGGGCCGCCCGTTCCGCCTGACCGATGTGGCCGGGGAGGTTGTCCGGCCGATCCTGGCGTAATGATTGAGTGACTGAATGATTGACTCATAGAATCACTTTAACTGCTTCGACAACGTTCGCCGCGCCAGAATCAGGCTGATGACCGTCAGGACCGCACCGGCGGCAAACGGTGCGCCGGGGAAGTAAAACGGGGTTGCCGGAGCCGTGAAGTACGAAAACAGATAGGTCATGACTAACGGACCAACAATTGAGGTAAGGCTGATCAGACTCGTCAGAGCTCCCTGTAATTCGCCTTGCTCATTGGCCGGTACCTGTCCCGAAATAATGCCCTGGAGCGACGGACCGGCGATTCCTCCCAGCGAATAGGGTACCATGAACGCAAACATCATCCAGCTTTGGGTAGCCAGCGAAAAACAGACAAAGCCAACTGCGTACATCAGCAGACCGACGTACACTGACCGCTGCTGCCCGAGTTTTGGAATCAGCACGCGGCTGAGTCCGCCCTGCACAATCCCGATCATCAGGCCGATAAACGCCAGCGACAGGCCAACCGTTTTTTCTGACCACTTGAACTGCTCCATCGTAATGAATGTCCATGTACTTTGCATGGCATGACCGGCAATGTAGATGAATACCAGCGAGGCAACCAGACTGATAATGACCGGATATCGTCGGATCTGCGCCAGGGCGCCGACCGGATTGGCCCGTTTCCAGCTGAATGGCCGGCGGTTTTCCGGCTTCAGCGATTCAGGCAGTACAAAGAATCCATAAACTACATTGAGCAGGGTCAGGCCGGCCGAGACGAAAAACGGAATCCGCGATCCGTATTGGCCGAGCAGTCCGCCGATGGCAGGGCCGATGATAAAGCCCATCCCGAATGCCGCCCCGATTAGCCCGAAGTTCTGCGCCCGCTTCTCCGGCGGACTCACGTCGGCGATGTAGGCACTAGCGGTGGTAAAGCTGGCACCGGTAATGCCCGCAATGATCCGGCCGACGAATAACAGGGTGATGTTTGGCGCAATGCCTTGCAGGATGTAGTCGAGTCCAAAGCCCAGGAGCGAAAACAAGAGCACCGGACGTCGGCCGTAGCGGTCACTGAGGCCACCCAGTACGGGGGCAAAGGCAAACTGCATGGTCGCATAGGCGAAAGTCAGCAAGCCGCTGTATCGGGAGGCATCGCTTAGGTTGCCGTGAATGAGTTCTTCAATGAGTTTCGGGAAAACCGGAATCACAATGCCCAGGCCGGTAACGTCGATGAGCAGGGTAATAAAGATGAAAATCATCGCGGCACTGCGCGGTGGTTTGGTTTCCATGGGGTCAGGTTAAGGAAGAATAGAGCACGGAAAAGGGAGAATCAGAGGGCCGTAGCAGCAGAAACCATGTGACAGGCTTTTCCGCAGCGTCGGCAGTCCGATTCTCCCCGAAATTAGTTTGCGCTGATTAAGCGTATGTATTCAGCATGACCGGCATGACCAGCATCAGAATATCTTCGTTTTCTTCTTTGTCGGCCGGTACCATGATACCCGCGCGGTTCGGCGCTGACATCTGGATTGAGATCATTTTAGCATGCATGTTGCTCAGCATTTCGGCCAGCAGTTTTGCGTTGAAGCCAATCTCCATCGGTTCGCCTTCAAAGTCGCACAGCAGCTTTTCGTTGGCTTCGTTGGCGTAGTCAAGATCCTCCGCAGACAGCGTCAGGGCGTTGCCTTTCAGGCTCAGGCGAATCTGGTGGGTTGTCCGGTTGGCATAAATCATGATCCGCTTCAGGGTTGTCAGCAGGTCAGTACGGCCAATGGTCAGTACGTTTGGATTCTTGGTCGGAATCGCGTTTTCGTAATCCGGGAAACGCTCATCGATCAGGCGGCAGATCAGCTGCGTTGGTCCGAACGAGAATGACGCATTCGACTGGCTGAATTCGGCCCGTACCGTCAGGTTATCCGGCAGCGATGATTTCAGCAGTTGCAGGGCTTTGCGCGGAATGATCATCGACGTATTGGCCGATGTCTGGATGTCGGTCCGGCGGTAGCGGATCAGACGGTGACCGTCAGTAGCGACAAACGTGGCCTGATCTTCGGACAATTGCAGGTAAACACCCGTCATAGCCGGACGCAGGTCATCGGTGCTGGTAGCAAAAACGGTATTATTAATGGCACTTGCCAGGGCATCCGACGAAATCTCAACCGACAGGTTTTTGTTCACCGCCGGTATTTTCGGGAAGTCAATCGGGTTTTCGCCCGCCAGTTTGTAACGGCCGTTATCCGTCAGGATCTGCGTTCCGAATGTTTCTGTGTCAATATTGAACGTGATCGGTTGTTCGGGCAGGCTGCGCAGTGTGTCCAGCAGCAGCTTGGCCGGAATCGCAATGGCGCCGCTTTCGGTAGCGTCAACCGGAATCTGCGTCGTCATCGTCGTTTGCAGATCCGAAGCTGTCACGGTCAGTACACCGCCCTCATCGTTCGAGTCAATTTTAAACAGAAAGTTCTCTAAAATAGGAACAATCGGATTGGTGGCAACAACGCCATTTATATGCGAAAGGTTTTTGAGCAGTACGGATGAGGATACGATGAATTTCATATCGGATACGTTTTGATAAAGTCAGCAAAAATAAGCAAAAAAGCGCTCCTTTTGGCATCCGGAAGCGCTTATTTTAACGGGTCTTAATGAATCTTTAACATAGGCTGCCGGCACGGTTAACCGGTGATAATCACAGCTATGCCGGTATCTACCGATTACGCCGCCTGCGGGCAAACTGCCAGCCTGCACCCACTAAACCAATGAGGGCGAGCGGTCCCAGCACATTGAGCAGTTGCCAGCTTGTCCGTTCGTTGGCGAGTTTGATTTTATCAAGTGGCCGCAGGGTAATCCGGCGGTTCCTGGCTGTTATGACTCCTTCCGGATCGGCCAGGTAGTCGATGGCATTCATGGCAAAATCCTTGTTGCCGAACTGGTTCCGGTTGAACCGGTCAAAGCCCAGCGGGTAAGGTATTCGACGCTTGTAATCGACATCATTGACGATCAGGTCGCCATCCGAACAGATGATGACCCGCGAGATTTCACCGACCGGTTTGAATCCGCTGGCACGCGGGTCACCGGGCAGGATGCGGTTGGCGTAAAGCGACTGAAATTTCCCCTCAAACAGGCACCCGATGAGCTGCACACCGTCTTTGTAAGTGGCGGGATCGGGCTGCTGCCGGGCTTCATTATACGAAATGATGGCCGGTGCTTTCAGTAGTTTGGTGTAGGGAGAGGTCAGCAATAACGGTGTTTTCCGGATGCCGGGCGAAGCCACCGTATCCAGCGTACTGGCAAAACGGCACCAGACGGCGTCGAGGTTGCGGGTAATCGGCGTTTGCTGACCGGCCGGCCCGAACGAGTTGATCACCGGATAGAACCGCCACGGTACTTTCTGGATATTCGGCTTATCGCCCATATTCCCGACGTTCATCGGAATCAGGTTACAGCTCAGGTCTTTTACCACATTCTGGTTCAGGCGCGCACCCCAGCGGAAAAACAGATCATCAAGGCGGAGATTCATCGGCTGGGCAAAGGTACCTGCGTTGCTGACACTGTCGACCCGTTGTCCGTCAATGAAAAACAGCATCCGTCCGCCGTTGACTACGTATTGGTCCAGTTTAAACAGTTCGTCGTCGTTAAACGGCTGATCGGGTTTCAGTACCAGCAGCACATCAAGGCCGGTGATCGGGCCGGGCTTGGCGAGATCTAGAAAAAACAGATCGTAGTTTTCCTGAACCGTAGCCAGCAGGTCCGAAAAGCGTGAAGGCGGCACGTTCGTTTTGCCCAGAAAACCGATTTTATGCCGGTTCCCCTGGGTCTGTGTCAGTTGCCGGATACCCGACGAAAGCTGATATTCAACGTTTTCGTAAGACTGATTCAACTGCTCTTCAGGAGAGGCTGCTTTGTTACCTTTCAGCAACTGGACCGCAATTTCCTTGCCTTTGTACGAAATCAGAGCGCCAGGGAAAATAAGTTTTTCGGTACGCTTACCGCCTTCATTATCAAATAGATTGGTTGGCAGCAGGCCGCGTTCCTCAAGGCGTTTAAACAGTGCTTCCTTGTCAGCGCTTACCGTAACGGCCGTCGGGTCAATGAAGCGGTAGGTCACGTTTTTACCAGCCCGCGCCTGAAACTCGTCAAGCGTTTCCCGGACGGCGTTTTCAAGCCGTCTGAAGCCCGGGGGAAGGTCGCCGGTGAGGTAGACGTTTACGTGAATATCGTCGTCGAGTCCGCCAAGCAGGTTAAGTGTTGCGTCCGACAGGGTATATCGCTTTTCCGCCGTTAGATCGACCCGGAAAAAAAGAAAGGCTGACAGCACATTAATGGCCACCAGCGCTAATATGACAATAATTATGCGGGAGAGTCCTGATTTCATATCTGGCTAATAACGCTGCAATCCGGCAACTTGTATCAGCATGCAAAAATAAACATCAATCCTTACTCCGGCTGACGAAGGTTGGCATAATCAATGGTAAAATGCCGGGTACGGGCACCGTTCCGCCGGAAAAGATCCATTAAATCATTGGCTTTGCCGTTCAGCCATGACCCGTCAGAAGCGTCGTAGCCGTTCCGGCTGAGCAGATCGGCGTACTGCTTTGTTTTTTCCGGATCGTCCAGATAAAGGTAGAGTTTTGCGAGATTGTAATAGGCAGAGTACCGCAATTTGGCATCGGCCTTTTCGTTGCCGGCATAGCGCTTAGGCAGCTCTTCGTAATACGCAATCGGGGCTTTCAGGCGCTCGATGGCTTCAGTCAGCGGCTCGTCAGGGCTGACAGCGGCCAGAATGGCTTTGATGTCCTGGTGTGCCCGCTGGTAGGAATCATATTCAGGGTGTTTTTTCGCATCCAATACCCAGAAATGGTCATCGGCCTTACGTACCGTAAATCCATAATCGTTGGATAAGTTGACGGACAGGTTCTGAAGCGCCAGCATCACCTCATCGCGTAAAAAGCGGTTTTTGATTTCTTCGCGGTTGTTGGTCAGATAGTTATTGGCCGCAGCATAGCTGTTATACTCCTGACTGGTCCATGTTTTTTTCGAATACCGCTGGGCCAGCGTCGGGCGTACAACAGGCTGGCCGCGTAGGTCAGATACGTCGGCGCGGGCGGCAAAGCTGTATTCGAGCTGAAGTTTGTAATAATACTTGCGGCCGGTTTCTTTACCATCTTTATCTTTCTGGATGTCAACCCGTTCCTTGATCTCTGACTTTTCGATGATCACATCCTCAAATATGGGCCGGATAACGACGTGGGCCGGTCCGTTGTCGATCCGCCGCCAGCCTTCTATGCGGGTTGCGTCGGCTAACTCATTGTCGCTAAATGTGGTACGGATATTGCGTGTTCCGGATACGTTGACCTGATACGTCCTGAATGCCGGATCAAGCGGCTTTTGGGGCAGATCACGGTACATCATGACGAAGCTGTAACGGTCAAGGTCAACTTTCTGGGCAAAGGAAACCAGCGAACAGGTAGCAAAAATCAGGGTAAACAGTGTTTTCATGCAGTGTTTGAATTTTATGGCAAGTTACATTTTTCGCCTTGTCTGCCGAATTCAATTGTATAACCGGTTGTGAGTCTCAGGGTTCTGCTATATATTCGCCGTCCCGCCTTTGCTAGTAGACGAAATAGAGTTTGTTTTACGTTTTCATACTACGAAACCAATTAATTGATATGAGAAGAGAGTTTTGGCTGTTATCAACCATGATGTTGCTGGCCATTGGCTTCATGTCTGCATTTGCACCTGCAAATCATACTGTAATTGAGGATACAGAAGGTATTCATTTTACAGAATCAAGCTGGAATAATATCCTGAAAAAAGCAAAAGCTGAAAAGAAAGTGATCTTTCTGGATGCGTATGCCAGCTGGTGTGGACCGTGTAAAATGTTACAGAAGAACGTGTTCACGCGCAAAGAGGTAGGTGATTACTTTAACAAGTCATTTATTAACGTGAAGATGGACATGGAAAAAGGCGAAGGCCCGATGCTGTCGCAGCGTTACCCGCTGGAAGCCTATCCGACACTGTTATTTATCGACGGTAACGGCCGGGTTCTGAAAAAGGTCATCGGTTACCAGGCGCCTGATCAGTTACTGGCTATTGGTAAAAGTGTTAAGTAAGCCCTAACGGAATAACGCCAGCCAGTATAACATCAATAACCCGCTGTTGCGCCACTTCATTCAGCGTTGAACCGGACGGCAGACAAAGCCCCTGGTCAAAGATATTCTCAGCAAGGCCCGTTCCGTAGAACGGGCTTTTTTTATATACCGGCTGGCAGTGCATCGGCTTAAACACCGGTCTTGATTCAATGCCGTGTCTATCCAGTGCAAGCCGGACGGTTTCCCGCGAAACACCGGTTTTCTGTTCGTCAATCAGGCAGGCCGTAAGCCAGCGGTTAGCCGTACTTCCTGCTGGTTCCGGCTGGAAGCTTAAGCCCGGAATTGCCTCAAGCGTTTGCTGATAGGCCATAAAGTGTGCCCGTCTTCGTTGTACCCGTTCCGGTAGTTCTGAAAGTTGCTGAAGGCCCAACGGAGCTCCCAATGGATTGAATGCCGTGTTAAAGCCGGCCCGCCCGTGCTCATAGTGCGGTGCCGGTTCTTTTGCCTGGCTACCCAGCCATTCTGCCGTTTTGAAAAGCAATTCGTCGTTTGTCAGCAAAGCACCGCCGCCCAGGGTGGTAATGATTTTGTTAACATTGAATGACAGGATACTGATGTCTCCGAAGCTGCCGCATGGCGTATTTTGGTACCTGCTGCCAAGCGCTTCGGCGGCATCCTCAATGAGCGGAACCCCGAACTGACTGCATAACATACGTAGTTCGTGCCATTGGGCAGGTACCCCGTAAATATCTACGGCAATAACTGCCTTTGGCCTCTTCCGGCGTTTCCGCAGCGCTGTTTCCAGCGCATCCGGACACATGTTCCAGCTTCCGGGCTCACTGCCGATAAAAACAGGTGTTGCTCCCTGATGGACAATACAATTCGCCGAAGCCGCAAACGTCAGTGACTGGCAGAAAACCTCATCGCCTGCCGCCACCGGCAGAATGGCGAGGGCGAGATCCAGGGCCGACGAACCGGCGTTGGTCAGCAGACAGTGGGTGGTTCCGGTAATTGCAGCCAGTTGCTGCGAAAAATGCCGGGAAAGACAGAGCAACTCATCAACACTGTGGATGGTGCCCTGAAACGGGTGGATGTCGGGTGGTGACAACGGAATGGCAAACGGCTGCTTCATGTCAGCGGGCGGGGACTCCTTTGGCGGTGATATGGGGCAAAACTGACTTAGTAACAACGGCCCCGGCTCCAAGAACCGCATGACTGCCAACGGTGAGCTGATTGTTAACGATTGCGCCGGTACCGGCAAACACGCAATCTTCCAGCACAACCTCACCAGCAATGTTAACGGCAGGCATCAGCGAACAAAAATCCCCGATCTGGCTGTCGTGGCCAACCGTGCAGTTCAGGTTCAGCAGCACATGGTTGCCGAGCGTAATATTAACGGTCAGTAGAGTGCCCTGACAGATAATGCAGCCTTCGCCCAGCGTAACTTCCTGTTCGGGCAGGAGCAGGACTGTCGGGTGAATCAGTGCAGGGAAGGAAATTACAGGATTGGTGATGGCGGTAACCAGCCGCTTCCGGACCATTGGCCAGCCAACGCCCATGGCTACTGACAGCGATGCCGGGTACTGATTCAGCGTGGCTAAGCCACCCAGGACAGGCAGTTTATTGACCAGAGTGCCAACCGGTATAGTATCATCGAAAAATCCGACAGGTTGCCAGGTATCCGGACAGGCATGGTTAATGTGCTGAATGAGCATCAATACTTCGCGGCCGAAACCACCGGCTCCGTAAATAGCGATTGGTATTGCCATAATTAGTCAGAGACGCCTGTAAACCGTGGCATGAGCGGGTCATTGGCCGGTGAAAGTATCAGCATACAGGTACGCCAGAGGATGTAGAGGTCCAGTTGCCACGAGCGGTGCTGAACATACCATACATCCAGAGCAAACTTCCGGCTCCAGCTCAGGCTGTTCCGGCCATTAATCTGGGCCCAGCCGGTTAGTCCGGGTTTTACCTGTTGCCGTTGCCGCTGAAAACCGGTGTATAATGCGTTGTATTCAGGGAGCAGCGGGCGGGGACCGACCAGACTCATGTCGCCCCGCAGGACGTTGATCAGCTGGGGAAGTTCATCAAGGGATGTTTTCCGGAGCCAGCGCGCTGTCCTGGTCAGACGAAATGCGTCGGGCAAAAGTTTGCCCGACGCATCGAACTTGTCTGTCATGGTGCGGAATTTGTACAGGACAAAAGGCTGTCCATATTGTCCGGAGCGGCGCTGACAGAATACCGGCCACCGGCGGAAATGGAAGCTGACGAGCAGTGCTGTCAGCCCCATAACCGGTAGTGTAACCGGAATTGTAATCAAAATAAGCGTTATGTCGAGAAACCGTTTCATCGATATGTCTACCTTCGGTCCGGCTGTTTAGCCATTCGTTAATACGGACAAAACCGGTAGCGGTCACAAGGAAAGGTGATAACTGGTTTATCCGGCTATTTAACTGTTCTGAATGCACGTTTTAAGGAGCTGTATGTAGGTGTGGCGCCTGTGTTTGCCGGTTAAAGCGGGTGAGGGCCAGTTGCCGGGCGTTCCGGCTATACTGCCGGGCTGCTGCCGGATCGGTCAGGAGCAGTGTTAAGCCCTTTTCCCAGGAATCGGGTCGTTTCGGGTCAAGAAACAGGCCTGCTCCGGCATCCGTAAGTAAACTACGGGTCAGGCCATCAATAGTCGTCAGCACCGGCAGCCCGCAGGCCAGGTAGTCAAAGAGTTTGGCCGACAGCATGGTATCAAAAACAGGCATTGGCTGCATCATAACAAGGCCGGCATCGGCGGCCAGTATAAATGGTAGTACCTCTTTTTTGGGCCTTGGCGCTTCAAAACGGACATTGGTCAGGTTCCGGTGAAAGGCCAGGTTCTGTAAGTGTTTTTTCATAGGGCCGTCGCCCATCAGCAGGAAACGGACAGGGGTGTGGCGCAACCGGTCGGCGGCATCCAGTAAGGTGGTCAGCCCGTTGGCCGGACCATGGGCACCGGCATAAATAATCCAGAAACCGTTTGCCATAGCCTGTTCTTTCCGGAACATTTCCCGGTTAAACAAGCGCGCTCCGGATTCAACCAGCGATAAGTCGGCACCATTGGGAATACTGGTAACCCGTCCGGCAGAAATGCCTTTCCGGTTAATCAGTACGTGTTTAAAGTCCTCTGTCAACACAACCAGATGTGCTGCTTTCCGGTACAGAAACCGCTCGAGCCGATACGCTGCCCGACGTAGTAGCGGATGCACTAAAAAGCCCAGCTGAACGGGTGCATCCGGCCATAAATCCCGTACTTCCAGTACCAGCGGTACCCTGATTTTCAGCGATAGTACCCGGCCGGTAATACCTATCGTGAGCGGAGGCGACGAAGCGATGACAACATTGACTGATTGATCCGTAATAAACCAGCCATGCCACAAGCTGTTGATCAGGAAACAAAAATAGGCCCACAAACGCCCTGCCGCGCCGGATTGATAGCAGCCAGGTACCCGCACCCGGATAATGCGTACACTGGCCGGGAAAGGCATTTCGTTTTTACCGACGTAAGGCTTGCCGGTCGCATAGTCAATAGTTCCGGCCAGAACGGTGATCCGGTGGCCTTCATCAGCCCATAGCCGCACTAGTTCGTTCCAGCGGATGCTGCCCGGGGCACCTTCAGGCAGGAAGTACTGGTGAAGTAACAGAATGTGCATAGACCTGGTATTTAGCTTCCCAAACGTCTTCCGGTACAAAGTCTCGCAAAACACGCTGTCGTGCCGCCTGCCCGTGTTGTTGTCGTAAAGCCGGATTGTTCAGGTAGTTGCGGATGACTCCAATAAATACATCAATTGCGCCGGCATCGGCCAGTATGCCGGTCTGCCGGTCTTTTACCGCGTCGATAACACCGGTTACGCGGCTGGCCACAACCGGTATTCCCATGGCGGCGGCTTCAATCAGCACATTGCCGAAGCCTTCGCGGCGGGTTGGCAGGACCAGTACATCCATCAGGGAAAGGTAGGGTGCCGTATCCCTGACAAAGCCGGTCATACAAACCCCCGGATCGGTTGCAAGCAACTGCATACATGCCAGGTCGGCCGGTGACTGGCTGTCACCGGCCCCGACGATCAGCAGGGCTGACCGCCGGATCGGTCCGTATATGCTGCCAGACAGCGGTCAGGGTTTGAAGTCCTTTTTCCGCTGTTAACCGGCCAACATAACCAATAACCATATTCCTAAGGCCGGCCTGTTTTCTGAGCATCTGCCGTTGTGTTTCCGGAAAGCGTTCGGGATTAAACCGGCTCCGGGCGTAGACGCCATTGCAACTCCATGATGCGGTACGGTCACCTGCCGGTTTTGCCCGATGCGGTTACGGGCCGCTACACGGGCCAGTGAATGGCTGACAAAAAGCAGATGTGTGGCCAGATATCCCATCAGGCGCTCCGCCATGATCAGTATGGCCCGTTTCAGACCGGTATGGCTTTCAAAGACAAAACCGTGTACTTCATACACACGGACGGGAACGCCGGTGAGCCGGGCTGCCAGCAGGCCAAGCAGGGAAGCTTTCGGCGTATTGGTATGAACAATATCCGGTGTTAGCCGCCGGAACAGCCGGATCAGTAGCAGCAGACACCAGATGTCTCTGAGCAGGCGGACCGGCCGCCGCAAGGGAACGGTTGTATAGGTGAACCCTTCCGCGCAGCCAGCCGGCTGAGGTCTGGTCCGGCCGCACAGACAACATGCAGCCGGATGCCTTTCCGCAGCCAGAAGGCGGTCTGGCCTTGCAGAAAGCAAACCGATTCTGGTGCTGTAAAGAGGTGAATAGCCAGCATCTCAGTCCGCGAAGGTACTTTTTTGAGCCAGATAGAGCTGCGCTTCAGCATGTAGCTGACCGGCCTGCGACATTGGCTTGTACTTATTCCGGAAAAAACGACCCGTTAACCGGCTTTGACGGAGCGCAAAAAGCGGACCTTGCTTCAGATACGAAACAGACCAGTAGAACCGGTAGGCAACCGGTGAAATGGCTGGCCGGTACTGACGCAGAATGTCCCTGTATTCGCGCATAGCTGTACGATAATGATGCCTGCGGGGTAGGTCGCGGTAAAAAAGCAGCGGCTCATCAATGATACCGATTCTGGTTTCCGGCAAGGTTCTGAGCCAGAGTTCAAGATCTTCCGTACGCTGTAAAACAGGGTTATACGGGTGGACGCCGGAACCAGTCCGTTCTGGCCATAACCGTCGGATGAATAATCGGGCAGCGGGTCAGCAGCTTATGGTAACGGGGACTTTGCGCCGGTAAGCCGCGGAGGCCACAAATGCGGGTTTGCCGGTCAATAATATAGGCAAATGAAGCCGTCAGATCTGTTTGCGGGTTTTCCAGCAGGTAACGGAGCTGAGTCTGAAGCCGGTTCGGAGCCATCAGATCGTCGGCATCCATACGGGCGAGAAACCGGCCTTCTGCCAGCCGGGCAATCTGGTTTAGCCGGCTGGCCAGTCCGAGCCGTTTGGTATCGGTGATGAGCCGTATCCTTGGATCGGCCAGCCAGCGGTACGCAACGGCCAGCGAGTCATCGGTCGACCCGTCGTTGAGCAGAAGCAATTCCCAGTCCGTAAATGACTGGTTAACAACTGACCGGATGGCAGCAGACAGGTAGGTAGCCTGGTTGTAAAACGGAAGCCCAATCGTAATAATTGTCATCAGTAAGGTATAGTTAAGGAGTGTCGGGTTAAGCCCGGCGCTTCGACAAGGCGACCGTTGCGGCGTTGCCAGTACCGGGGCGTAATGGTATAGCTGCCGGTTTTCCGGCCAATCCACGACGCCCACCAGCTGAATGTACTGTTGGGAATAATGAAGTGACTGCAGCAACTCATTTGAGCCAGATGAACCAGGGCGGGAGCGGGCTGACAAAAACCAGACCGGCCCTGTGAATGACAGATGTTGCCGGCACCAGTCCGGTTCGTCGGAGAAGATATAGACCTGAACCGGTCCGACGCGTGTTTTCAGTAACTGCAAGGCACGGGCATAGTAGTGTGCGGGCAGCGTATGGTAGCGGCGGTTGATAACATAGTCGCCTCGCCGGACATGCAGACAAACCGTCTGACCGTCAACATGAAAGCCTGAGGGTATGTACGGCCGGAGCTGGGTTTGCAGCGACGTTCTGAGCCAGTCCGAAATGGCTGTAAAGTAGCCGGGATGCTGCCAGTAGCCGGTCAGGTAGCAAGGTACCGGTGTCGGGGAAGAAACGTTCCGGTAAGGGTACCGCTCACGGATAAACGCAATTGGGTGTGGCCGATAGGTATTAATAACACGCCGGACAATTCGTTGCCACCGGCCGGCTGTTATAGCAAACGGCTCAACCAGCTGCCGGGGAGCAATGGTTACGTCCGGATCAATGGCCTGAAACGGAAAAACAGCCGCTCCGGCCTGACTGGCTAACCATGTCTTATCAAGCAGGAGCTGTGTATGGTGTTGGACTGCGAGTTGTTTGCCAATGGCATACTGGAACAACTGATTGCCGAACCCTCCGTTGAGTTCTGTGATAATCATACGCATCCGGGTTTTAGCAGGTGATGAATAAGCCAGAGTTCAATCGCCAGCAGAAACGCATTAATGCGGATCATCTCGTGATTCATGAATGACATAGCAATGGCATAGTTAATAAAGGCGTAATAGCAAACAACCGGAATCGACTGCAACCGGAAGGCTCGGCGATGTAAAGCGGCTGCCAGCCAGCCTAAGGTCAGGGCCGCGAACAGTGCACCGCCCATACCGAAATCAAGTGTAAAAGCGTCCAGATAGGTATAGACATTGGTCATTACCGGTCCGGAGGCATATTCCCTTACCAGCGGAGGGTATGACTGAATCAGTCCTATGCGTTGGGCTGTATAATTCAGAAAGTCAAGGCTGTAATAGGGGGAATCGTACAGGCGGTAACCGGGGTATTTTGCTCCAGCAGCGTTTCATAGGCTCTGGCACCACCCCAGAGGTAAATTTTAGCAACCTGCCAGAAGGCGGCAGGTGTGTAACTGAAACTCAGTGTCACCAGCAGGACCGGCGAAAACAGGAACAGGGAAAATTGCCGGATCCGGCGGCGGGATAACCTGCCGAAGACACTGAGCGAGGTCAGAATCGTCAGACTCCAGAGCAGAACCGGGGCACGGGTTAAACTGAGCGATGCCGTTACGAGAGCCAGCAGGCAGATGGCCAGCAGCAGACCCGTCCGGAGGGCCTTCCGGAAAAACAACCAGAATGCCATGGGCAGATACAACAGAAAATTACGGGCGAAAAGCTGATAAAAACACATTGGATTGTTCGGCCTGCAGGCGTTGCCCCTGAAAACGCAGGGCAAACCAGCCGAACCGTACTAAATCCAGTTCACTACTGATCTGCATCAGCATCCAGCCATTGGCCAGTAGACTCATTATCAGCAGAAAGACCAGCATTCTCTTTACCTTTCTGACCGGATGCTGCACGATGACGGTGTCGGCTGACTGCTGCCTGAAGACCAGGAAAGATGGCAGCAAAAACAGCAGCCAGGCTGTATAATACAACACCTGGGTCGAGAGAGCCGGAACAAATGGCGGACCAATGAAGGGCGCGCCGATGAGTAAAAGGCCCCAGACTATGCCATAGAGCTCCAGATAGCCAAAGCCCCTGATGCTGTTTGTCAGGACGTGATACAGACTGCCGATCAGGGTTAGGCCGGTCAGATGCGTGAGCCAGAGTGCCATAGTTGCTTCAGGTAAAATTCGGCCCGGCGCCACTGACGGATGCCGGCAGCGATGCCGGGGTGTATCCCGTAATAAACGGTCAGCAGGTGCGTTTCGCTGTTCAGGAAATGCCGGAAGCGCGTTTTGGGGCTCAGGCGTTGGGTAGACAGACCGTGCAGATGCTCCACAACCAGATTGCCGTGCAGCAGACAGTAACTGCCAAGCTGCCGGATCTGAAACCCAAGAACCAGTTCTTCGAGGTACAGAAATGTCTGTTGGTCAAAGCCTTTGAACCGGTCAAAAAAGGATTGCCGGATCAGAAAGCAGGCGCCGTTGATGGTGTCAACCCGATGGATAGCAGGTGGGTAGGGGACCAGATCCTGATAGACAAATTGCCGGTATTTACGGTAAAATAACCGGCGGAAGAGCGGGCTGTGACAGCAGATCAGCCAGGGGGCTGCCGGTAAACGCCGGACCTGAATCTGCTGATTAACCGGTATTTTATTGGATCGTGTATGCACAAGCGGGCTGATAGCCATGGCATCAGGACACCGTATCAGGGTATCTGCCAGCCGTTGCAGAATCCGGCTGTCTGTCAGGCGGACATCGCTGTTGATAATCAGGTATGCATCGGGTTTGTCCAGCCCGCCGAAAGGCATCAAATCCGAGGTTATTACCGGCGGCATATCCTTTATTTTCGGGACTGCGGAGAACGGGTACCGTGGCCGGTACGGTCTGCATTAACAGCTGATAGTCATCCGTTGTTGAGGAGTTATCGACAATAACGATCTGTAAGGTATCACAATGCTGGGCCTGAAGTTGCTGCATACATGACAGAGTATGTGCTGATGTATGATAGTTGAGAATAATGGCGCGCAGGATCATGACTTGGGGTTGATAATATCGTGACAAACAGTGATAATGAACGTTAACAGGCTGCCCAGTAGCGCACCGGTAAGGCCGTGAACAACGCGGGAGGGCGAGCTTCGGTGCGATGGCGGACGTGGCGGCGATAAGACCTCCAGAACCGGCAATTTGCTCCTGAAAAAGAAGGCGGGTGTGTTCAAACTCTTCAGTCAGTGTCTGAAGCAGGTTGCGGGCAACGGCTGTTTCAGTTGCCAGCTGCTCTCCGTCCAGCGTTGCCGTTTGCAGGAAAAGGTTGCGGTGACTGTCCTGATAGGCTGCAAGTGCTTTTTGATGATCCAGATACCGTTTTTTTGCCTGCTGCCGCTGGGTCGTCAGAAAGGACAGCGTTTGCTTCAGCCGTGCCGTGCGGTAGGCCGTCACATAGGCTTTGAGGTAGTGAATGGAAAATACCGCGATTTGCCGTGCTACGGCCGGATCCGGCAGTTCAACACGAACCTGAATCAGCCCGGACTGTTTGTCGAGGTCGGCGATGAGCTGGTGGCTCAGGCTTTGCAGAAGATTATCTTCGCCCGGGGTTAGCTGCTGTGAAAGAGGAGGAAAGGAATTCAGGGCCTGGCTGCCCGTCAGCCGGGCAAGCAGTGAATGTGCCGGGTCAGTCAGGGAATCCGGCCAGACTTGCGTAGTGCCTGCCTGCCAGTGTAGTAACCGGATGCCGGAGTACCTCATAGCGGAACGTGTCGCTTTCCAGTACATTAGAGTAAAGGTCAGGCCGGACAGCTTCGGTGGACGCCACCGGCCCCATCCAGCGAAAGGCCGGCCAGCTCGGCAAGGGCACCAAAACGTTTGAGCGACAGGGCCGACCGCGTCTGGAGCTCGGGCATAATGCTGATCTCGACCCGATACTGATTTGTTTTCAGAAAAGACAAGGCAACGCCGCCCAGTCCGCCAAGGACAGTCATGACGGCCAGCATACGGATGTGCCGGATTCCTGTCTGGATGACGTGCTCAATCGTAAGGGTACGGAAACGATGTAGTGTTGCGGGTAACATACCGGTCTCGTGCTGTAAAATGCTATTATGAGACCGCATTTTTACTGAATTGTCACGCGCCGGCCGGCCCGATAAAAACAATTGTTTGGTAATCCAATAACCGGTTTACCGCTTACGGGTTGTATTTTTACGGGCGTAAGAAACGCGGGTATCTTTACCGGCACCGAATCTGAATGAAAACAAAACTTGCGGTATATCTGAGTGTCTTCTGGCTGGTTGCCTGCTCTTCGGCTCCCGACAGGCTGGGTAAACTGGATGTAAAAAAATGGCGGAGCGATCGTGGTGGCTGCTATGGCCTGCGGATGGCAGAATCTGAGCATTTTAAGGCCGAAATGCAGGCGATTAAAGGTATGCACATCAATGATGTCGGTGAGTTGCTGGGTCGCCCTGATGTCAATCAGATCGAAGACCGGAACCAGAAAATATTATGTTTATTATCTGGAAAAAGGGCCTCAATGCGATCAGGAGCGCACAAAATCAACCAGCCGGTCTGTTGCCCTGCGGGTCCAGTGCCATCGGGCTGGTTACGGAAATAACGTTTCAGAACGGGATTCCGTAATTTCGGGCGACCACGTGGGGTCGCCCCTACTGGTAAAAACTTTTTGCGGATAATCATTTCCTCCACTACTTCGGGGACGAGGTAGCGGGATCGGGCGGTTGTTTTTCAGGCAGTCGCGGATGTAGGTGGCTGGAAATGTCGAGCATCGGTGCCTTGACAATCTGAACCGCCGGATGATTCCGGAAGGGACTTTCTACTGCTTTTGGCCGTTCGTAGACGTAAAGGCCAAAATACTCCAGAATTTTTTCGTGGTTTTTCCAGTTGGCAAACTGTTCCAGATTGTCTTCGCCGATGATGAGGGTAAACTGGTGCTGCGGATATTTTTCCTGTAACCGGATAAGCGTATCAATAGTATAGCTCGGCCGGGGCATTGAAAACTCAATATCGGTAACCTTCAGGCGGTTATTGTCGGATATCGCCCGGTCAACCATGTCAAACCGGTCAAATTCATGCAGCAGACTTCTGGATTTCTTGAACGGATTTTGGGGAGATACAACGAACCAGACTTGCTCGAGATCGGTACCCGTCGCCATGGTGTTGGCGACAATCAGGTGCCCGATATGAATGGGGTTAAAAGAGCCGAAAAATAAACCGATTTTCATGCCGCAAAAAAGAATAGCAGGCCGGAGCCTGCTATCTGACTATATTAAATGATGGATCCTTTGTCAGGAGTCTTATTGTCTTTTATAAAGTCATCAACCAGTTTCTGGGCCTTTTGGAGCGAGTCATCCAGTTTGTCATTAACCAGAATAATATCGAACTGATCCTGGAAGCTCATCTCAAAGTGCACTTTAAACAATCGCTTCGAGAGGCTGTCTTCGGTTTCAGTACCGCGGCCTATCAGGCGTTCGCGCAGGGTTTCTTCGTCAGGTACCTTAACGAAGATAGCCAGTGCCCGGTCGCCGTAATATTTTTTAAGTTTAAGCCCGCCCTGAACATCAACATCAAACAGCACATGTTTGCCGGAGGCCCAGACGCGTTCAATTTCGGCTTTCAGGGTTCCGTAAAAGGCACCGACATATACTTCTTCCCACTCAACAAATTCGTCGCGGTCGATGCGTTGTTTGAAATCTTCGGGCGTCAGGAAGTAGTAGTCTTTCCCGTTTTCTTCGGCGCGTCCGCGACGGTCGCGGGTACAGGCAGAAATCGAAAAGCCGAGATTTGAGTTCTCGGCCAGCAGGTGTTTAACGATGGTAGTTTTTCCCGAACCCGACGGGGCCGAAAAAATAATGAGTTTACCTTCCAAAATAGGCATTGTAAGGTTTCAGGTTTCCCTTTATGGTATGATCCGCGATGGCGGCGCACTGATAAGGAATAAAAAGAAACCTGAAACGAGTTGTTAACTTAAACTGGCGATACGCGATTTAATGGTTGCGATCAGCTTGTCCGGACAGCACTTCTTCTCCATTCGTTCCAGGAGTAATGCCTTCACTTCTTTTTCGAGATGATACATCTCGATGCAGGGACGGCAAACCTCCATGCTCTTCTTCAACTTCTCTAACTGTTCCTCTGTGGCCTCTCCATCAACAAGGAGCTGGATTAATTTCAGACAATTGGACTGATGGTCGCAATGCTGTTTAGGCAAGCTATCCAGGTTGGCAGGAGACGGTGATGGCAACGACGTTTGCATTGGAAAAGTTTAATTTATTCCAAGATTAGTAATACGGAAATGTTACTGGCTTAACCAATTTATATATAGAAAAAGTTTCGGTTATTCCTCATTTTCTTCACGATAACCCATTGACTTTGCGTAATCACGCAATTTTTCTTTCAACAGGTTACGTGCGCGGTGTAACCGGGACCGAACCGTACCAATCGGAATATCCAGGATCTTGGCCATTTCTTCGTACGTAAATCCTTCGATGTCACAAAGAATAATAACCGTCCTGAAATCCACCGGCAGCGAGTTCAGCGCTGTAGCAACTTCATCACCGATCAAATCCGAAACAGACTCGGCCCGCAGGTCGACAGTGTGCTCAGCCTCAGCGTCTTCAGAGTTGTAGGTTGTTTCTACATCCTGATAGTCAACCTTAGCCGGCTCCTTACTTTTTTTCCGGTAATCGTTAATGAAGCTGTTCTTCAGGATTCGGAACAACCAGGCTTTGGCGTTAGTTCCTTGTTCGAACGACGAGATGAACCGAAACGCCTTTAAATAAGTATCCTGTACTAAATCATTGGCGTCGTCCTCATCCATCGTCAGACGAAACGCAAAGTTGTACATGGAGTCTATGTGCGGCATAAACTCCTTGTTAAAGATAAGGTATTTCTGATCTTCAGAATAGCCTCGAGCTGGCGTGTCTGACATAAGTTCGGGCATAGTCGCCATAAATTTACAATTATTTGCCGTTCACCGTCGGTTTGGCCCAACATAATTCATGACTTTCATATCGAAAATGCCTGGCCGTATCAGGTATTGACTGCAAAAATCACTCCTTTGTTTCAATTTCCCACACAAAAAGGCAGTAAACTGACGAATTGGCAGGAATTTTAAAGAGTGAGAGAGCGAAAGAGAAAAAGAGTGAATTATTTTACAAAAAAAACGTCTGGATGCGCGTACCGCCTGGATCGCTCTTCCGCTCTTTCACTCTTCCGCTTTTGCGTATGAATATTACCTTCATCGGGTCCGGGAATCTGGCATGGCACCTTGCCCCTGCTTTCGAAAACGCTGGCCATCAGATCAATGAAGTTTACAGCCGCCGCGCCGGGCAGGCCGCGCAGATCGTCAGTATGTTATACGATGCCGGTGTCAGGACGGATTTAAACTTTGCTGACAGTTCGTCGGATTTGTTTATTCTGGCCGTTGCTGATGACGCCCTTGAGGCTGTTTGCCGACAGCTGGTTTTGCCGGAGGATGCCATTGTGGTACATACCTCAGGCACTAAACCGCTTTCGCAGTTGCGGCAATGGATGTCCATTTACAGTGATGTGCCGGTCCGGACGGGCGTTTTTTATCCGTTGCAGACGTTTAGCCGCGGGCAAACCCCGCTTTCGTTTGAGCAGATTCCGCTTTGTCTGGAAGCAGACGATAAGGAAACCGAAGACACGCTGGTTGAGCTGGGGCAGGAGCTGAGCGAAATCGTTTACCTGATTACCTCGGAAGAACGCCGGCTGCTGCACATGGCGGCCGTCTTTGCCTGTAACTTTACCAATCACTTGCTGGCTATTGCCAGAGACCTGACCGAAACAAACGATGTGCCGTTTGCGCTGCTGCGTCCCCTGATCCGCGAAACTATCCGCAAAGGACTCGCGGCTGACCATCCGGCCGATGTGCAGACCGGCCCCGCCCGTCGCGGCGATCAGCAGACCATGCAGGCCCACCTTGCCTTACTGACCGGGCAGCCGCAACTGGCCGAAATCTATGAGCTTATGTCGGACAGCATTGCCCGGATGTACCGGTAAGCTTTACCCGTACCATTTTTTTTTTCGGCCTGACGCAACCGGAATCCCGAACCTTCCGTATTGATGACTGAACCGGTTCAACTGAAAGTTAACAATCACATATACTTAACAGCAGTTGATAATCATGAAACAGCCATCTTTGACAAAATACGGCCTGTACTCTGTTCTTTTAATTCTTGCAATTCTGGTCGGGTGTAAAGACAACGACGCTACACCGGCTAATGATGTGGACTTAGGCACAACCACATTAGGGAGTGTATTAACGGGAGAAAACGGCAAAACGCTTTATTTCTTCGCTAATGATGTGTCAGGTGTATCAAGTTGCACCTCCGCCGCCTGCATGGGTAACTGGCCGGTTTTCTATAAGGATCCGGCAACGATGAAGCTGGGTACAGGATTAACCGCAACAGACTTTGCCACGATCAGCCGTCCGGATGGTTCGAAGCAAACCACTTACAAAGGCTGGCCGTTGTATTATTACAAGAATGATGCAAAATCCGGTGACGTAACGGGCGAAAACGTGAATAACGTATGGCTGGTGGCTAAAACTGATTACAGCATTATGTTGGGCAACGGACAGCTGCTGGGAAACAATGGTAAAACCTATACCAGCGATTATAAGGAAGGCGCCGGTAATACCCTGTACTTTACGGATGGCATGGGCCGCACATTATACGGCTTCGTCAATGACCGGAACAAAAAGAATAACTATACTAAAACTGACCTGAGCAACAATGCCACCTGGCCATTGTTCGAAGAGGCAACCTTAAAGTCGGTGCCGTCGGCATTAAACAAAACCGATTTTGTGGTTATGGATGTACCGGGAACCGGAAAGAAGCAGTTGACGTACAAAGGCTGGCCGCTGTACTATTTTGGCCCTGACAACGCCGTTCGCGGCGCAACCAAAGGCGTAAGCGTACCGTCGCCGGGCATCTGGCCTATCGTGAATGCAAGCACGCAGGTAGCGCCGAACTAAGCATGTGAGTGAAGTCGGTTTACGGGTATAATCACCTGTAAACCGATCCTGGAAAACAGATAAAAACAACGGTATTCATGGCAAACGGATCCCCCCCTCCAGCGTTGCATGAACTGTTAGCCGGTTGTCTTCGCAATCAGCGACGCAGTCAGGAGTTGCTATATCAGCAATTCTACGGCTATGCTATGGGCGTTTGTCTGCGTTATACGTCAACACGGGAAGAGGCCCTGGAAGTACTGAATGATGGTTTCCTGAAAGTGTTTACCCGTTTGCAGCAGTATGACCAGGCTCAGCCGTTCAAAGGCTGGCTGCGCCGGATACTGATCAATACGGCACTGGATAATTACCGGCATGAAGTACGGCATTATCATCATGATGATGCCGGTAAGGCTGAACAAGTGGCAACTGATCAGGCTGATGCATACAGCCAGCTGGCGTATGAAGAATTAATCGGTCTGGTCCAGGATTTATCACCGGCCTATCGGCTGGTATTTAATATGTATGTTATTGATGGCTATAGCCATGAAGAAATTTCGGCCAGACTGGGGATTTCGGCCGGAACGTCAAAGTCAAATCTGGCGAGAGCGCGTGAAGCACTCCGGTCGATGCTGCAAAAAAAAAGTCAATCCATAAACAGTGATAAGTATGCAAGAGTACCCCGATAACGATCAGCCCAATGAGGGCCTCGACGGGCTCTTCAGAAAGTCAGCTGAAGAGTTCGAACCGACATTTGATCCGGCCGCCTGGCAGGATATGCGGGCTCGTCTGGAGGAGCACGACCGGAAGGTATTAATGAATAAGTGGCTGATACGTAGCTCCATCCTGTTAGCAGTATTACTGGTGGGGTTTGTTGGATGGTATTCCTGGGAGGTTATGCACGCAGGGGGGGCGTCGGTCCGGCAACAGCCGGGCCAGCCTACCAGGGCACAGAACCAGCTTCCCGGCGACGGACCGGCAACCGGAAGTGAGCAGCAACAACCAGCCACAACGGAGACTGTAGCCGGTGCAGGTGGCAAGACCAGCGGCCAGCCGCAGTTACCGGCCGACCGGACTTTACCGAACCCGACAGCAAGTGCCGCCAGTGAGCTTGACAAGGTGCAGAACGGTACTGAATTATCGGTGCCCCGCGTGGAATCGCCCGGCGTGGAATCGCCCCGAAAATCAGCCCGTAAAACAAACAACCAATCTATAACCTTACGTACGCCGCCGTTGGTCCGGCCGGTAACAGAATCAGGCAAGCGGGTAGCACCAGCCGGATTGGCGGTACGTCATCAGGAAAAGGACAGGTTAGCTGGTAAGAACGATCAGCCGCAACTGGTCCGGACACCGGCGGTAACGGATGGCGGCCGGCCATCGGGACCGGACCGGACCGCTGCCACCGGCGGAGAGACGCCGAAAAAAGCCGGCACGATTGCTAATCCGGATTTTGATCCGACGGCCGGAGAAACTGCTGTTGCAGCGGGTCAGGATCAGGCCGTATTGGGTGATATGGTGCCTGTTTTGCAACAGGTTGAGGCTTTACAAAGCCATTCGTTTGTCTGGCCGGTATTTACATCGGCGCTGGTTTATCCGGTAGCGGCACCTGATGCTGAAAAGCCGGCAGCTACGCCTCGTCCTAAGTTACGTGGTTTTAGCCTGCGGGCTATGGTATCACCGGATCTGACCACTATCGGACTGCATGATTTTGTGCGGCCGGGGGTTAATCTGGGCTTGCTGGCTGAGTACCGGCTGAGTAATCGCTGGAATGTGCAGGCTGGGGCGATGTGGAGTAAAAAAGTGTACGAAGCCTATCCGGATCAGTACGAGTGGCCGGCCAACTGGAAGTGGCAGGTGCCGGTTCTGGGGGTAGACGGTGTGTGCAGCATGGTCGATATCCCGTTAAATATACGGTATGACGTTGTGCTCCAGCCGCGCAAATCGGGTCTGCCGCCGTCGCGCTGGTTTGCCAATGCGGGAGTGACCAGCTTTGTAATGCTTCGCGAAGTGTATGATTATCAGTATGAAAATCCGCATGATCCTCGAATAAAGTTTACACAATGGGCAGGCAAAACCGGCACGTATGGCCTGAGCCATCTGAATTTCTCGGTAGGCTATGAACGGGCTCTGACCAAACGCTGCTCCTGGCAGATCGAACCATTTATAAAAACGCCTCTGCAAGGGGTCGGCCGTTTTAAGGTAAATCTCATCAGTACAGGAACATTTCTCTCGATCCGATACAAACTCTAATCTCTTTTTAGCATCATGTTAAAACCGTTCAGCGCGTATAAACGTACTGAATACTAAACTTTCTTTGTCTTATGAACACGCAACAACCTGTAGAAGAAAAAATGAAACGCGGAGAGTTCCTGCGCAGTCTCGGCCTGAGTAGCGGAGCACTTATGGCCTTGTATTGCATGGGTACTTTGTCGTCGTGTGGTAGTAAGGATGATACTACGGTAACACCCGGCACAGGAACCGGCACAGGCACCGGAACGGGAAGTACAACCACCGGATTTACCGGTAATGCACAGACGTCAAAAGGAGCCATCAGCTTTACGCTTGATCTGACTGATAATAACTATAAAGATCTGAAAACAGAAGGCAAGTTCGTCTCTGTCGGCGATGTGGTTGTTGCGAATGCCAAAGGCAACAAGCTAATTGCTGTTGGGCGGATTTGTACACATCAGGGTGGTAACCTGAATTATCGGCTCGCACAGGACGATTTCCTGTGTGATCTGCATGGCAGCGAATTTGCTACAGACGGAACGGTGCAGGTTGGTCCGGCAACGCAGGCGGTAAAAGCATATAAAACCACATTAAATGGTAATACCTTGCAGGTATCGCAGTAATGACGTTAATTTTCGATTAATTCAGAAACAAGACAGGCTGCATTGGGAGCGGCTGATACGTATGTAAAAAAGACCGGTAAACCGCTATACATGTAGTTGAAAGCAGCAGGTTGGGCCGGTCTTTGTTTTCTAATCTTTAGATCAGGTAACGAATGAAACATGTATTTTGCCTGCTTATCGGCTTTTTTCTGGTGAGCTACAGCTACGCACAGGACTCCACAGCCGTTCATCGGGATACCACAAAAGCTGCCTCGGGCGATGATTTGCTCAGCGGCCTGACTGAAACTACGGAAAAGCAGGAATTGCTGCCATCGAAAATGATTTTTACGCAGCGTGCATTCTGGGGGCCTAAAGGTCTTTTGCGGGTGATGAATGTAGCTCCGCTGACACCGGAGGGCCGTGAAAAAGAACTGAAAGTGCGCCGGTTTATGCTGAAGACACACCAGGTCGCCGGTTTTGTGACGCTGGCCGGTATGGTGGCTCAGGGGCTTGTCGGTGCCAAACTTTACAATGCGAAAGGCAACGACTATACCCGCATCAAGGAAACCCATGAAATGCTAGCAACCGGTATCAATGTGGCATATACTACAACGGCCGTGCTGTCGCTGGCCGCACCGCCCAAAATGGTTTCCGAACGGAAAGGATTCAGCTCCATTAAGTTGCATAAGTACCTGGCCGTGCTCCACATCGCCGGTATGATTACTACCAATGTACTGTCTGGTATGATCAGCGATAACTATAAGCTCAAACCTTACCACAGAGCAGCTGCCTACACGACGTTCGGGGCCTTTGCTGCCTCCGTGATTGCCATCAAGTTTTAAGTCTAAGTATTATTCTAACAGTCTTTTATCATGAAACGGGTTATATACGTAGCCTTATGGGGGCTTATTGCCGTCGGGCTAACCAGCTGGGTAGTACCCAATCCGATGGCCAAACGGAAAATTATGGCTGATAAAGGAAGTTCGACGATTACCTACAGCATGAAGCACCCCATGCACGAATGGGACGCCGTGAATAAGGACGTAACCTGTGCCGCCATGTATGACGATGAAGCGCAGAAATTTGAGTCTGTGGCGGTTGTGGTTAAAATAGCTTCGTTCGATAGTAAAAATGCTAATCGTGATTCGCATGCGATTGAGGTGCTCGACGGCATTAAATACCCGAACGTAACGTTTTCAAGTCAGGATATTCAGACCGGCGCAAACGGGGCATTAACTATTAAGGGAAATCTGGTCTTTCACGGGATTACGAAGCCGGTAACGGTGCAGGCAACCCAGAAGCAGGCCAATAGCAAAACCGTGGTTGACGGAGCGTTTACGCTTAAAGTTACGGACTTCAAAATCGAACGTCCGACGCTGATGATGGTGCCGGTTGAAGACGAACTGCGGATGAAATTCAGTATTGCGTTCAAGCTTTAGTAATCCTCTGGCTTTTTGATTATTATCACGGTTACAACCCGAATAATCATGAAGCACGTTATAACAACTCTTTGTTGCTTGCTGGCCTGTGCCGGTATGGTAAACGCACAGACCTACGACCTTGTGATCCGGAACGGCCGCGTGGTGGATGGTACAGGTAACCCCTGGTACTATGCCGACGTGGCGGTGAAGGATGGCAAGGTCGTTTTTATTGGTACGGTACCGGCCACTGCCAGCGCCCGTCAGCTGATCGACGCGAAAAACCAGATTGTGGCCCCGGGGTTTGTCGATGTGCATACCCATGTGGAAGGCAGTCTGGAAGAACGGCCGGGCGCCGAAAATTTTCTGTATGATGGCGTAACTACGCTGGTGACGGGCAATTGCGGCTCGTCGCGGACCGACCTGCGGACGTATTTTGAGAGCCTGCGCAGTCTGGGTATTACCCCGAATGTCTGTTCGCTGATCGGCCATAACTCCGTCCGGCTGAAAGTCATGAAAACGGCATTCCGTGACCCGACGGCCCGCGAACAGGCGGAAATGGAAGCCCTCGTAGAACAGGCCATGCAGGAAGGTGCCGTCGGAATCGCGACAGGACTGATCTACACGCCGGGAACCTACTCCAAAACCCCCGAAATTGTCAATCTCTCTAAAGTGGCAGCCCGGTACGGCGGGGTGTATGCCTCCCACATGCGGAACGAAGGGCAGGAGGTAGAAGCTGCCATCAAGGAAGCCATTCAGATTGCGCGGGAGGCCCGGATCCCGGTCGAAATTTCGCACTTCAAGGTCGCCAGTAAGCCGATCTGGGGCTTCAGTAAACAGACCATTGGTTTGGTCGAAGCTGCCCGCCGCGAAGGGCTGGACGTGACGGTGGACCAATATCCCTATACTGCTTCGAGTACATCGCTGCAAAGTATTATTCCGGCCTGGGCCCTGGCCGACAGCGATTCGCTGGTGCTGGTGAGGTTCCGTGATCCGGTCACACGCGCTAAAATCCGGAAGGAAATGCTCGAAAGCCTGAAAAAAAATGACCGGAAAAACTTCGACTATGCCGTAGTTGCTTACCTGCCTGCGGATACGACTCTGAACGGGCTGAGTATTTCGAAAATAAACCAGAAACTGGGCCGGAAAAACAACGCCGTCACCGAAGCTGATCTGGTGATGGACCTGATCGAAAAGTCGGGAATGAAGCGGATTCAGATGGTGTACCATACGATGTCGGAAGAAGACGTTGCCAATATTATGCGTTACCCGAACACCATGATTGCGTCAGATGCTGGTGTGAGCAGGTTTAATTCCGGAGTTCCGCATCCGCGCGGTTACGGGACAAATGCCCGCGTACTGGGCCGGTATGTGCGTGAAAAACAGATTATACCGCTCGAAGATGCTGTTCGTCGTATGACGTCCCTGCCTGCTCAGCGGTTTAAGCTCGCTAACCGTGGCCTGATTAAAGAAGGCTACGCCGCCGATATGGTTGTGTTCGACGAAAAGACGGTGGGCGACGCCGCAACGTATGAAGTCCCGCATGCCTACTCAACGGGCTTTTCGTTTGTGCTGGTCAACGGGGTGCCGGTCATCGAAAATGGCGTTCATAACCAGAAACGGCCGGGGCAGGTGCTGTTGGGACCAGGCACGGCTATGGTTGCCGGACGCTGAAAACGGCTGCATGAGTTGGTGATAGGGGGAGGCGGTTTGAGGGATTACTGACTCAGCCTTAGTCTGGTATACTTTTTGTCAAGTATATTAACTGGCAATTATGTAAACAATGTATACGCTCCGCTTAGCCTTCCTTTGCCTGCTCATAACGTGTTCCGCTGATGCCCAGTCGCTGAAGCAACTGATCTGGCGGGCCCCGACCTACGAAGTGACCGCCCTCGATCTGGCCGACGGACGGCAGTCTCCGCAGCGGATGCCCCTGCTGTCGCTGGAAATAAATCAGAACAGCTTCAATACCAATCAGTCCGACAGCAAGTCGGTGATCGATGGCCGGTTGCAGATAACGGCACTGGCCGATCCGTCCGGTATGCCCGGTGCGAGGGTTAAAATCACCTTCCGGAATGTGTCAGGCGACACGCTGCGGCTGGGGAATGTAGTGCCGTTCGGAGTGGCTATATCCGGTAGTCCGTCGGTATACATTACCGGGCTGGGCAACCACCCCTTATCGCGGACACACGTGTTCCGGCCCGGGCAGAAACCGGTCAACTGCATTGTGCCCGATAACGCCTGGGAACTGGGGTTTGCCAGTATTGAGCGGCCGGGCGGGCAGAACCTCTGTGCCCTGACCCGCCGTGACCGGGAAACGGTAAAAAACGGCCTGCGCCGCCGATTCGAAACGGTTCTGTTCCCCAAAACCGGTGAAGTAACCTACTACCTCTATGCCGACCTGTACCAGGGCGACTGGCAGGAGGGCCTGCGCCGGATGTTTCAGGAACGGCACCTGTACGACCTGCCGGCGTTCGACAACACCTTATTCGACCGGCCTGATCTGGCCTGGGTCCGCCACAGTTACGTGATGCACCTGATCATGAACTGGAACCACATTTACTATGACGGCGAAACCCGTACGTTTGGCCTGTCTGATTTTCTGACCAAAGGAAAGTTACTCTACGGCGGCGATGACGTGATCGGGCTGTGGCCGACCTGGCCGACGCTGGGTCTTGATCAGCGCAATCAGTTTGATTTGTTCCGCGATTTGCCGGGCGGCATGCCGAGGCTCCGGCAGCAGCAGTCGATGATGAGCAGCCGGTTCGGGACGAAACTGTTTATCTGTTACAATCCCTGGGATGAAAGTACCCGTACGGAAGGCCACCTGAATGGCCTTGGAAAACTGCTGCGCGAGACCGGTGCCGACGGTGTGGTGCTGGATACCAAAGGCGCATCGAGCCGGGACCTGCAACAGGCTGCCGACAAGGTGAAACCAGGTATTGTGATGTACAGTGAAGGCATGGCCGTGCCGAAAGATATGCCCGGCATCGTGTCGGGGCGCGTGCACAATGCGTTGTATTACCCGCCCCTGCTGAACCTGAATAAGTTCATCAAACCGGAATTTG
Source organism: Arsenicibacter sp. (assembly GCA_965247375.1). Classification (GTDB taxonomy): domain Bacteria; phylum Bacteroidota; class Bacteroidia; order Cytophagales; family Spirosomataceae; genus Arsenicibacter. The sequence goes on along the minus strand of CBDFHU010000020.1, from coordinate 1,609 downwards.
CCATTTTCCGCGTGGCTGAAGTAAATAAAGAACGCATCCGGCGGGAATTTGCTACTTCCTTTTTCAATGGGTATGGGACCGAGCTGAATCTATTCGGCCCCGGCCTTCCCGACTGGCTTGACGAACAGTACCGGTATCTGGGGCAGACAACCCGGATTCTGCGGGAACATACTACTAGTTTTACACGTGGTAAACTGACTCCGCTGCTGCCGGCCCTGACCGATAATGTCTACGTTAACCGCTGGGAACTGCCCGACAAAATCCTGTTTACGGTATTCAGCCTGTTGCCGGAAGGGTATGCCGACGCGCTCTTTGCGATCGACGGGAAGGCCGGTTTTCATGCGGTCGATCTGTGGCATCACGAAGAGATAAAGCCTGTGCAGCGGAATGGCAAGACCTTTCTGCCCGCGCGGCTGGATGCATTTGAAAAGGCTGATCTGGGGACTAATAACGAAGGAGCCGTGACGGGTATCGCTCTGTTCCGCGAGCGGTTACAGGTAGAGTTGGACAACGACAAACTGCTGGTGGCGGTCGATAAGGCAACCGAGCCGGTCCGCTTCCCGAATAGCCAGACCGAAATCCGGATTTGGGCCGGTGTGCCGGCTTATGACAAAAAGCCGCTGGTGCTGACCATGAGCCGTAATAACATTCAGTTGCTGGAGCATTTCGGCCGGTTTGAGGGCAAGTTTGTGGTACAACTGATCGAGAATAACCTTGTGCAGGATGAACGGATTGTAATGATTCCGGCCGGAACACCACGGCTGGTGCATACGGATAAAATAAATCCGGTCCTGGCAAAAATCCCGCGCCTGAAAGCGTCGAACAAAGGGATGGTCAGCGTACCGGCCGGTTCATTTACGTTTAAGGCGACCAACGGCGACGAATTTATCGGATACCCTAAACATAATCTTGGCCGGACGTATAACATGGCTGCCTACTGGATGGATAAACATCCGGTGACCAATGCGCAGTTTAAGGCCTTTCTGGATGCGACTAAATACAGGCCTGCCGAGCCGGCCAACTTCCTGAAGCACTGGAAAGGCAATGTGCCGCCAAAAGGCCAGGAGCATTATCCGGTGGTGTATGTCAGCTATGAAGATGCGCAGGCCTACGCGCATTGGGCCGGTAAGCGCCTGCCAACTGAGCTGGAATGGCAGTATGCCGCCCAGACCGCCGATGGCCGTGAGTGGCCCTGGACGCGGGAAACGACCGGCATCCGGCGGGAGACCGAGCCGGTCAACGAAACCTTGTCGGTCACGCGGATTAAGGGCATTGATGCCCGGTATTGCAATCTTGGTAATGGTCAGCCTGACCCGGTAGGCAAGTACCCGGCGGGGGCCAATCCGCTGGGTCTCGAAGACCTCGTAGGCTGCGTCTGGCAGCTGACCGGCGATCAGTATGTCAGTGGCAGTTACCGGTATGTGATCATGAAAGGCGGCAGTTATTTCAGCCCCTCATCGAGCTGGTGGTATGTGCAGGGTGGTCCCCGCGAGCTCCATTACCGGCAGTATCTCCTGCGTGTTTCCCCTGGTTTCGAACGCAACGCAACGGTTGGCTTCCGGTGTGTGAAAGACTAAAAAGTGGAGGCACGACTCAAAGTCGTGCCTCC
>CBDFHU010000019.1:0-45299 GCA_965247375.1 Arsenicibacter sp. | reverse complement strand
CCGCGAGGAGGTAGATTATGTAGCAGAACGGCTCGGTGAAGCCGGACGGAGTGAATGGGCCGATCATTTAGGAATTAAGTTTATAATCCACCGGTCGTTTACCTGGATTGTAATTATATCACAAATGGTCTGGTACTGGAATCTGCGTAAACAAAATGTACGCGGATTAGTAGTGACACTAGGAAACGCCATTGTGGGATTAACCATTGCACAGATTGCGACAGGCATAATTCTGGCTTATTTCGGTATGCCGGCCTTTGGTCAGCCAATGCACCTTACGCTTTCAGTAATCACATTGGGGATTCAATTTGTGCTGATTTTGTTATTAAATCGGGAGAGGTTCTTTCCCGCAATTTATGATAGCCGGATAAATCCGGGAAAAGCGTTCGCATAATATGATTACGGTTGAGGAGCAAGTAGAGTCGTCGCGTCAGAAGTGGAGAGCAAAGTTCAAGGCTTATATTGAATTGCTTAAACTCCGGTTAGCGGTAATTGTTGGTTTATCCGGAGCACTGGGTTATATGCTTGGTGTAGAACAGGATTACCAGGCAGGGATGATTCTGCTTTTCAGCATGAGCGGCCTGATGATTACCGGAGCCGCGAATGCTACCAACCAGGTACTGGAAATTGAGCTTGACCGCATGATGAAACGTACCGGCCAGCGGCCGCTCCCTTCAGGACGGCTAAGTAAACGGAATGCCTTATGGTTTGCCGCAATTCTACTGTTTATCGGTATTCTGATACAGGCCCTGTACTACAATCCGCTGACTGCTGCCATTTCGTTTATCTCCTATCTGCTGTATAGTTTCGCCTATACACCGTTGAAACGGGTTGGACCGATTGCCGTATTTGTTGGCGCTATTCCGGGTGGATTACCTCCTTTGATCGGTATCGTTGCCGTAAAAGGAGTTATTGATCTGGAAGCATTGGTCTTATTTGCTGTACAGTTTGTCTGGCAGTTCCCGCATTTTTGGGCAATTGCCTGGGTGCTGGATGAAGATTACAAAAAGGCTGGTTTCCGGTTATTACCTTTAAACAAGCCTAAATCGTTAGAGACAGCACTGATTGTCATGGTATTTACAATGGTATTATTGCCATTAGGAATACTGCCGACACAGTTAGGCTTTACCGGCGAAATCGCTGCGTGGGTGACAACGATTTGTGGCATTGCTTTCCTATACCTTAATCTGCGGCTGGTTCGGCAAGGGACTGACAAAAATGCGTTAATATTAATGTTTGGGTCATTTTTATACCTGCCAATCGTACAGATTGTTTACGTTCTAGACAAGATTTGACATGAATGAGGAGTTAGAAAGCGTAAATTTCATTGAGCAGGAGCCTGAGGAAACGTTATCAATGAATCCGCGGAAGTTTATTCTGTGGTTGTTTATTGTGAGTATCATCATGCTTTTTGCCGCCATGACAAGTGCTTATCTGGTGCGGCGTGCCGAAGGCAACTGGCTGGAATATGATATTCCACCGGTTTTTGGGTACAGTACAGCGGTGTTAATTGTAAGTAGCTTAACGATTCACTGGGCGTACTGGGCTGCAAAAAAAGATCGGTTCAACACACTGAAGACGGCAATAACCATTACTTTTGTAGCTGGAATGGCCTTTTTATACATGCAGTTTCAGGGCTGGGTCCAATTGGTTGACCAAAAAGTTTTCTTTGTCGGCAACCCGGCCGGGTCCTTTATGTATGTATTTACAGGATTACATGCCTTTCACTTGATTTCAGGACTAATTGTTCTGTTATTTGCACTGAAAGCATCATTTCAGCTTCGTGTCCATGCGAAAAGCTTAGATCAGATAGAGATCGCAGCAACGTACTGGCACTTCCTTGACATTCTTTGGATTTATTTATTCCTGTTTTTGATCTATTTTCATTGATTTAATTTCTGACGCATGGCGGCTACTGTAACGACGGATTCAACCGAAGTGTTCGACAAGAAATCCTGGATGGGTGGGGTTGAGCCTATGAGGGTAAGCTACGGTAAACTGATGATGTGGTTTTTCCTGTTATCAGATACCTTTACCTTTTCAGCCTTACTTGTGACGTATGGCTTAATTCGCTTCAGCTTCCCGGCGTATGATCCGGCAGTACATGGAGCTTTTCAGTTTTCAGACCTTTATTGGCCGATCCCGGAAAAGGTTTACAACTCAGTACCGTTCCTGCATGGTGTTGATCTCCCGCTGGTTTTTGTGGGTATCATGACCTTTATCCTGATCTTTAGTAGCGTAACGATGGTACTGGCTGTTGAAGCCGGTCACCGTATGGACCGCGCTTCGGTAGAAAAATACATGCTCTGGACAATCATTGGCGGGTTTGCCTTCCTGGGCTGCCAGGCATGGGAGTGGAGCCACTTTATCCATGGCACAGACAACGGTCGTATGATCACAGATGTGGTAACAAAGGAAGTACGTACCATCTTTGGGGCAAATCTCACGGAAAATGAATATGGTCCGGCAGCCTTTGCTGATCTGTTCTTCTTCATTACCGGTTTCCACGGCACACACGTATTTAGTGGAGTTGTATTGAATATTCTGATTTTCTATCGTACTGCAACCGGCCTTTACGCCCGCCGCGGTCACTACGAAATGGTTGAAAAGGTTGGTCTGTACTGGCACTTTGTAGACCTTGTCTGGGTATTCGTGTTTACCTTCTTCTATCTTGTTTAATTGACGATATTCTGAAACATGGCAGGTCATAACTACACACATGATCACGAAGAGGTGGAAATTGCACCTCCGCAAACCAAAGCAATCTGGAGAACATTTTATATTCTGGGTGGCATCACTGCATTTGAATTTTTGATCGCCTTTACCTTGCACGCAAGCATTTTAAAGACATCAATCTTCATTGGCTTGACAATTGTTAAAGCATTTTACATTGTAGGTGAGTTTATGCACCTCAAGCATGAAGTAAAGAGCCTGATCTGGGCTGTTCTGCTTCCATGTATGTTCGTTGTCTGGTTACTGGTAGCATTACTGATCGAAGGAGAATCAATCTTCATGATCCGTTAAACTATGTCTAAAAAATTTAAAGCCGGGATCCTGCTAGTTGTGCTGGCGGTCCCGGCTTTGTTTTATATCGCCTTGAAAGGTTTAAGTGAAAATCACTATAAACTGAGAAAGTACATACCGGTTATAGACTCAACAACCGGTGAGCCTGTACGTGGCCGGCAAATCAATGATTTTGGCCAGGAAGTAGAAGATACTCTTTTCCGGAAGGTCAGTGACTTCAATCTGATCGATCAAAGCGGAAAGCCGGTAACGAGTGATCTGGTAAAAGATAAAATTCACATTGCAGCGTTTTTCTTTACCCGATGTGGTACCATTTGCCCGAAAATTTCGACACAGCTTAGCCGGGTACAGGATGTATTCCGGGATCAGAATAGTATAATCTTGTTATCATTCTCTGTAGATCCGGCACATGATACACCGGCAGTTATGCAGGCATATGCCAAGAAATATGACGCCATTACCGGAAAATGGTACTTCCTGACCGGTGATAAAGCGCAAATCTATACGCTGGCCCAACAAGGCTATTTTTTGCCGGTTGTTGACAAGGGTCTGGATTATGGTAAACCTGACGAAACTTTTATTCACACCGAAAAAGTTGTGTTAGTGGATAAACAAGGATATATCAGAGGATTTTACGATGGTACAGATAAGGAAGATGTTGATCGCCTGATTCTGGAAACCCGTGTCCTGCTGGATATCTACAGCAAACAATAAACCTGCTATGGAAGCAATTCAAACGGAAAAAGAGCAAAAAGCCAACCGATTGATAAACATCTTAGCCATTGCGATTCCGGTTGCCGTGGCCGTACTGCTCGGGATCAGACAGAAAGTGGATCTGGGAGAATGGACAACCTGGCTGCCACATATCAACGGGGTTATTAACTCATTGACGTCGATACTGCTGGTTGCCGGATTAATCTTCATCAAACAACGGAATATTGAAGCACACCGGCTGACAATGCTGGCCGCTTTTACGCTGGGATCGTTGTTTCTGGTAAGTTATGTGTTATATCACCTGTCAAATGAATCAACTCCGTTTGGAGGGGAAGGTGCCATCCGGCCTGTCTATTACTTTCTGTTAATATCACACATTGTGTTATCAGTGGTGGTCGTATGGTTTGTGCTGAAAGCCGTATATTTTGCAACATCGGGACAATACGAACGCCACCGGAAAGTAGTGAGATGGGCCTACCCGATCTGGCTATATGTCAGTACGACAGGGGTAATCGTTTATTTACTGATCAAACCATATTACATGCATTAATATTGATAGCCATGAAACAAATAACAGTTTTCTTATCGGCATGTATCATATTAGCCGCGAATCTATCGGCATCAGCACAATGTGCCATGTGCCGGGGAACAGTAGAAAGTACAGTTAGCAATGGCCGCAGTGTTGTCGCATCTGATTTGAACTTCGGCATCATCTATTTGCTGGCAATTCCATACCTGATGGTTGGCGTAGTAGCATTTGTTTGGTACCGGAATAGCCGGAAAGAATATGCAAAACGTCTCGAAATCACAAGCCGTGTTCGGGGGGCTATGTCCCGCCTGTAGAAAAGGTAAAATCTTTGCCGCGCCTTTCTACAATCTGAAACGTTTTGATGACATGCATACGCACTGTCCGCATTGCGGACTCCGGTATGAAATAGAACCGGGGTACTTTTATGGGGCCATGTATGTAAGTTATGCGATTTCAGGAGCAATTGCGCTTCTGACTGCATTCTCCCTGTTTTATTTTGCCGGTGATCCGGACGGATGGGTTTATGTTGGTGTAATTGTGCCCATCATGTTACTCATTGCACCGGTTAATTTCAGAATATCCAGGATAGTGTGGCTGCATTTTGTGGCAGGTATCAAATACAGGCCTGATTTATAACGAAGCGAAGCCGGAGTTGTCAACGACTCCGGCTTTTTTTATAAAAAACAGGACGACCATGCAACCTTGCGGTGGTAAATGAGCATCTTCATGACAAACGGACGGTAAAGCAGCGTTATGTTAAGAATTATACCTTTTTATCCGACAGAAACTAAACTCGTAACAGCGCTGAAACGTGGGGAAGCCCGCGCCCAGAAGGTTGTTTATGAGCGTTATTCGGGTAGAATGTTGGCAATATGTGTTCGTTATGTTGCAAATAGGGCTGATGCAGAGGAAGTAATGATTGATGGCTTCATGAAGATTTATGAAAAGATTGATCAATTCAGGGAGGAAGGCAGTTTTGAAGGATGGATGAAGCGGGTGATGGTAACGGAATCACTGATGTTTTTGCGCCGGAAAAAAGCATGGAGGCAGGAAATTCCGATTGAGGATATGAATGTTGAGCCGGATTATGAATGGGCCGACACATCGCTGGAATCCGAAGACCTGATGCGTCTGGTGAATCAGCTACCCGATGGCTACCGGACCGTTTTCAACCTTTATGCGATTGAAGGGTATTCACACGCTGAGATTGCCGATATGCTGAAGATCAGTGAAGGTACTTCAAAATCACAACTTAGCCGTGCACGTACGTTATTACAGGTAGGTTTGAAGAAATTACACGAATATCACTATGAAGAAGCATACAGAAAAACAGCCAATTGACGATCTGTTTGCCCGGAAACTAGGCGATATGTCAATTACTCCCAGTGCAAAATCGTGGGATGAATTGCAGAATCGGATGGGAAAGGGACCGACAGCACGTATCGTGCCTGTATGGTATCGGTATGCCGCCGCCGCAGCCTGCGTGGTACTGGTTGGTGGTATTGGCTGGAAATTCTATCAATCAGCGGAGCCGGGTAAACCCGCAACCGCTACGATTGCCCGTGTTGAAACAAAGCCGGCAGAGCGGAATATAAAGCAGCAAGGTGAGCTGAAGGTTGATCAGGAACGGGTCTTGGGAGGTAGTGCTCAGTCAACTGAGCCGGTAACAGCCGGCAAGGATAATCCGGTAATTCCGGATACTGATCCCGGCATGTTGGCAAAAACGGAAAAATTGCCAGTGAGGGTAAATCCGGTTTCACCGCGGCCGGCAGACGTAACGGTTTCTGCCCCGGTTGAAGACCGGACAGTAGCTCAGATTTCGGCACCGGCAGAGAAAATGCCGGTCGTTACGAATGAAGACATAAAACCACTGGCTGCAGGCACAGGCAAGGCTGCTTTCAAGGAAGATCCGGTAGAACGGAAGCTGGTTGTAGTAATCAATACACCGGCGGAAGTCACGGCGAAGGCAGGCGAATTAGCCGGAATTAGTCCGCAAGGCACAGTTACACAAACGCAAGGCGGCGAAGACGAAGGAATATCAAAGGCCGGTAAGCTCTTTAAAAAGCTGAAACGGATTAAAAACGGCGAAGCACTGGCCTATAAGGACGATGTGGCTGATGAAGAAGAGTCGGGCCTGATTTCGAGATTATATGGTAATGTCAGACAAAGTCTGGAAACCAAAAAAGTAAGTAAGCGATGAAAATATATAGTAAACTGGTTATATGGCTGACTACTTTGCTAATGACAGGGCAGGCGGTGGCGGCATCAGGAACGGCTGCTGATTCATTAGTTATTCAGTTTGCGAATAAAACCAGAATTGTCATTCATGCCCCTGATAAAGCAGGCATCAAAGCACTGTCAAATTATGATCTTAACAAAGTCATACGTGACATGGGGGCCAAGCTGGATTCAATTCCGGACGGACAAGAGGCCCGGATTACGATTGAAGGAGCTAATGGTCAACGGTATCTACGTGATACAGTGATAGTCGTAACCAAAGACAAAGGTAGAATTAGTGTAACCATAAAAGCAGATAGAGATACTGTACAAAGTACTTCGCAGGCGCCTCAGAAAAGCAGGGAGGTTACAGATAGTAAAGCCGAAAAAGCACGCAAAAAAGCAACAAGCCTGAACTCATTTACCAGCTTCCAGCTCGGGCTAAATACGCTTTTAACCGAAACGGAAATAGTAACCTACCCGTCAGACCGCTATGACCTCAAACCATTAGGCTCCCGCTATTTTGCGCTTGGAATAGGGCAGCGGCCAACTCTGATCAAAGGAAAGAAAGCACGTTTAAGTCTTCAGTACGGTATTGAGGTCGCCTGGAATAACTATTCATTTGAGAATAATGTAACAGTTCAGAAAGCACCGGCGCAGCTTCAGTTTGTGGATATTCAGGAGGCTGTAAAGCGTACGAAGCTGACAGTTTGTAATGTGCAGTTACCGGTTGTACCCAGAATTAGTTTTTACAATGAATCCGGGAAGAAAATACTTCATATCGGGCTGGGGGCTTATGCCGGTTACCGCATTGACAGCTATACAAAAATCAAGTTTGAAGACGGGTCAAAAAAACGAGACCATGACCGCTACTATACCAATGATTTTCGTTATGGGCTAATGGCACAGTTAGGGATTGTCAGGACAAACCTCTTTGTTAAGTATGAATTAAATCCTGTTTTTCAACCCGGAAATGGACCTGATGTCCGGGGGCTTAGTTTCGGTATAACACTTTGATTAACAGTTATATTAATTCGTATACGGTAAGTAGACTCAAAAAAAATATTGAAAATGAAAACATTTTTTTTGAGCAGGATATTGACAAAAGGCTAAAACCGTGTAATTTTGCAACTCCAAACCGGAATACGGGTTGGAAATGCAAATAAAAAGAGCAGGGGAGTTTCCAGAGTGGCCAAATGGATCAGACTGTAAATCTGCTGGCGTACGCCTTCGGAGGTTCGAATCCTCCACTCCCCACAACGTTTTTAACGTCCGGTAGTGATAGTACTAAACTGCCGGAAAACCGGAAAGCAGACATAAATGCGGGAGTAGCTCAGTTGGTAGAGCGATAGCCTTCCAAGCTATAGGTCGCGAGTTCGAACCTCGTCTCCCGCTCTACGACAAAAGTTGTACAGTGTAAAATGAAAAATGCTACTCATTAATCATTATACATTGTACATTTTTATGTTCGCCTTCTTAGCTCAGGGGTAGAGCACTTCCTTGGTAAGGAAGAGGTCGTCGGTTCAAATCCGATAGAAGGCTCCAGCCATCGGACGCGTTGATTTGCCTCGTTCGGGAAGAACAGTAAAATGTTCTGCTCAGGCTTATGGAAAAGTGCTCTTGAGGGCACTTTCTTGTTTCTCAGCAAATTCAAAAATAAACTAATAGTTAATTCTTTAAGCGTTTTTTAACGTTTTTAAACATGGCAAAAGAGAACTTTGACCGCTCCAAACCGCACGTAAACATCGGTACAATCGGTCACGTTGACCACGGCAAAACGACGCTGACGGCTGCCATTACGAAAGTTTTGGCGGAAAAAGGTCTAGCCGCAGTTCGGGATTTCTCCTCAATTGACAACGCTCCTGAAGAGAAAGAACGTGGTATCACTATCAATACTTCACACGTAGAATACCAGACTGCTAACCGTCACTACGCACACGTCGATTGCCCGGGCCACGCTGACTATGTGAAAAACATGGTTACTGGTGCCGCTCAGATGGACGGTGCCATCCTGGTAGTAGCTGCAACTGACGGTCCGATGCCACAAACGCGTGAGCACATCCTGCTCGCCCGTCAGGTAGGTGTACCTCAGCTGGTAGTGTTCATGAACAAAGTGGACATGGTGGATGATCCGGAACTGCTTGAACTGGTAGAAATGGAGATCCGCGAACTGTTGAGCTTCTATGAATTCGACGGTGACAATATTCCGGTTATCCAGGGTTCGGCTCTGGGTGGTCTGAACGGCGACGCGAAATGGGTTGCTACAATCGACGAGCTGATGGCTGCTGTTGATAGCTTCATTCCACTTCCTCCACGTCAGACTGATCTGCCATTCCTGATGCCAATCGAAGACGTATTCTCGATCACTGGTCGTGGTACTGTTGCAACGGGCCGTATCGAGCGTGGTATCATCAACTCAGGTGAGCAGGTTGAAATCCTGGGTATGGGTGCTGAGAACCTGAAATCAGTTGTAACTGGTGTTGAAATGTTCCGGAAAATTCTGGACCGTGGTGAAGCCGGTGACAACGTAGGTCTGCTGTTGCGTGGTATTGAGAAAACCGATATCCGTCGTGGTATGGTTATCTGTAAGCCAAACTCAGTAAAACCTCACGCGAAATTCAAAGCCGAGGTTTACGTTCTGTCAAAAGAAGAAGGTGGTCGTCACACACCATTCTTCAACAAATACCGTCCTCAGTTCTATTTCCGTACAACTGACGTAACCGGCGAGATCAAACTTCCGGACGGCGTAGAGATGGTTATGCCTGGTGATAACATCACTATCGAAGTAACGCTGATCAACCAGATCGCTATGGAAAAAGGTCTTCGTTTCGCGATCCGCGAAGGTGGCCGTACTGTAGGCGCCGGTCAGGTAACTGAGATCATCGAATAATATTATTTTGAAACAAGTGCATTGTCTGACGATAGTGCACTTGTTTTTTTATAATTTATCAGTAATTTTGCAGTCCGTTTCAACGGGCAAATACGAGGAAAGAATTTCTACCGGCTTTCTTCACAATCTACGGGTGTAGTTCAAGGGTAGAATAGCGGTCTCCAAAACCGTTGATGGGAGTTCGAATCTCTCCACCCGTGCAAATCCTTTTACAGATGGACAAGTTTATTTCGTTTCTGAAAGACTCCTGGGAGGAGTTTCAGCACAATGTCACTTGGCCAAAATTTAGTGAGCTACAGGCCAGTTCTACTCTGGTTCTAGTGGCTTCATTAGTTTTTGCGATGGTCGTTGGTCTGATCGATTTCTTGTTTGAGAATGCACTGAATGCCTTTTATCAGTCGTTCTAAACTGATTTACGAATAACGGTTACAGGTTTATTAACGCGGTAATCGTAAGTCCAAAATCAACATTATTATGAGCAACGGCATTAATTGGTATGTCATTCGGGCGGTATCAGGGCAGGAAAAAAAAATTAAATCCTATCTGGATAACGAAATTATTCGACAAAAGTTAGACGAAGTTATTCCGCAGGTATTAATCCCTGCAGAAAAGGTATACGAAATGCGTAACGGTAAGAAGCGCATTCGGGAAAAATCATTCTTCCCCGGCTATATCCTGATTTCGGCTGATCTGTCAAATAACCGTGCGCTTGACCTGATTACAAACATGCCCGGTGTTCTCGGTTTTTTAGGCAACACAAGCGGTACTACCAAAATCCCTGTTCCACTGCGTCAGGCAGAAGTTAACCGGATTCTGGGTAAGGTGGATGAAGAAACGCAGGAAGTTGCTGCACCAACTGTACAGTTCCTGAAAGGTGAATCTGTAAAGGTAATTGACGGACCGTTCAGCGGTTTCGTCGGTACAGTAGAGGAGGTATTCGATGACCGTAAAAAATTAAACGTTGTTGTTAAGATTTTTGGCCGGAATACACCTGTTGAATTGAGTTACGCACAAGTAGATAAAGAAAGCTAGGTTAATCCTTGTTTTCCGTTTATTGTTCAGGCTTCCCTCTGGAACAATAAACACAAATTGAGTCTGTTTAAAGACACAAGAAAATGGCAAAAGAAGTAGGTGGCTACGTAAAGTTGCAGGTAAAAGGCGGTCAAGCTAACCCTTCACCTCCGATCGGTCCGGCTCTGGGTTCCAAAGGTCTTAACATCATGGAATTCTGCAAGCAGTTCAACGGCCGTACGCAGGACAAGATGGGCATGATCTTGCCGGTGTTGATTACTTATTACAAAGACAAGACATTTGACTTTGTAATCAAGACTCCGCCGGCGCCCGTTCTGTTGAAAGAAGCAGCCAAGGTTAAAGGTGGTTCAGCTCAGCCAAACCGTACAAAGGTTGGTTCAGTATCGTGGGATCAGGTAAAGCAAATCGCTGAGACGAAAATGCCGGACCTGAACTGCTTTACAGTTGAGTCTGCAATGCGCATGATCGCTGGTACAGCTCGCAGCATGGGGATCACAGTGTCGGGTACCGCTCCCTGGGACAACCAGTAAGCCAAACGCAATTTACGAGACATGGCTAAGTTGACAAAAAAACAAAAGGAAGCTTTATCGAAGTATGATGCTGCCAAAGAATATTCGCTGCTGCAAGCTGCTGATATTCTGAAGCAGATTTCATACACGAAATTTGACTCTTCCGTAGATATTGACGTTCGGTTAGGCGTTGATCCGCGTAAAGCTGACCAGATGGTTCGTGGCGTTGCTACGTTACCTCACGGTACAGGTAAAACGGTTCGCGTGCTGGTACTTTGTACACCGGACAAGGAGCAAGAAGCGAAAGACGCTGGTGCTGACTTCGTTGGCTTAGATGACTATATTCAGAAGATTGAAAAAGGCTGGACAGACGTAGACGTGATTATCACGATGCCTAACGTCATGGCTAAAGTTGGTCGTCTGGGACGTATTCTGGGTCCGCGTGGTCTGATGCCTAACCCTAAATCGGGTACGGTAACACTGGAAGTTGGCAACGCTGTACGTGAGGTGAAAGCTGGTAAAATCGACTTCAAAGTTGACAAAACCGGTATCATTCACACCAGCATTGGCAAGGTATCTTTCGATCCGGACAAAATTGCTGAAAACGCACAGGAGATTATCGCTACGCTGTTACGTCTGAAGCCATCATCGGCTAAAGGTACATATGTGAAGTCGATTCACCTGTCAAGCACAATGAGTCCGGGCGTAATCATTGACAAAAGCACAGTAGCTGGAATTTAATCATGACACGGGAGGAAAAAGGAGTAATCATTGAGGAATTGGCTCAGAAGTTTCAGACCATTCCTTTCTTCTATATCACCGAAGCCAGTGGCATGACGGTTGACCAGGTCAACCAACTCCGCCGCATGTGCTTTGAACGTGGTATCGAGTACAAAGTGGTGAAGAATACCTTCATCAAAAAAGCACTTGAAACAGTTGCCGGAGCGGATTTTACTCCGTTTAACGATACGGTTCTGAAGGGTCAGTCGGGCGTAATGTTCCACGCTGAAAACCAGAAAGCACCGGCGCAGTTGATCAAAGAGTTTCGTAAAACGAACGATAAGCTGCAACTAAAAGGCGCTTCAATCGACGCAAGCCTGTTTATCGGCGCAGATCAGCTGGATACATTAATCTCGCTGAAGAGCCGTCAGGAGTTGATCGGCGATATCGTTGGCTTACTGCAGTCACCTGCGAAGAATGTGGTTTCGGCCCTTCAGAGCGGCGGCGGCAAACTGGCCGGCATCCTCAAAACGCTTTCAGAGCGCGAGGAAGCACAAGCGTAAGGCAGTCAGCTGTACTGCGCTTACCAGTGCAAAACAATACTCGTGGCTCGCTAAAAAAGCCACAAAATCTAACAAAATCGTAAAACAATTTAATCAAGAATACTAAAATGGCAGATTTGAAAGCGTTCGCTGAGCAGCTTGTAAACCTGACAGTGAAAGAAGTTAACGAACTGGCAGCTATCCTGAAAGATGAGTATGGCATCGAACCGGCTGCTGCTGCTCCGGTAATGGTAGCTGGTGGTGCAGGTGGTGGCGATGCTGCTGCAGCCGCTCCTGAGAAAACTTCATTCGACGTGATCCTGAAGGCTCCGGGTGCCGGTAAACTGGCTGTTGTGAAGCTGGTTAAAGATCTGACAGGTCTGGGCCTGAAAGAAGCGAAAGAATTAGTTGACAGCTCGCCTAAGCCTCTGAAAGAAGGCGTAACTAAAGACGAAGCTGAAGCGCTGAAGAAACAACTGGAAGAAGCTGGTGCTGAAGTAGAAATTAAATAATTTCAGCTCTATTTCTGATATCACTCCAAGTAGAGGAGGCCTGGCCAACGTCAGGTCTTTTCTGCTTGGAGGCTTTTTTGTCTATGAAAGTTCGTGGCAGTAAACTATTTTAGGATACTGTACGTTCTCCCTTTATGCCCCCTCGGGACGGGTGACGTCTGGGGCATTGTATGACTACCTTAGCAGGAGTTATAACGAATATTCTCAGGGTAAAGTTATACAGTTTTGCTCACATTCTTGGCTACAAACGCAAAAAACAACAGCATGCGCAAAAACTTTGCGACAATCCAGCCAGTGATTGAATATCCGGATTTCCTGGATGTTCAAATTAAATCCTTCAAAGATTTTTTCCAGCTTGATACGCCATCTGACCACCGCTCACAAGAGGGTTTGTTTAAGGTGTTTCAAGAAAACTTCCCAATCTCCGATTCACGGGAAAACTTCGTACTGGAGTTTATCGACTATTCTGTTGATCCGCCGAAGTATTCCGTTGACGAGTGTATTGATCGCGGTCTGACCTACTCAGTGCCTCTTAAAGCAAAGCTGCGGCTCTCAAACAATGACCCGGACAACGAAGACTTTGAGACAATCGAGCAAGAAGTGTTTTTAGGGAATATCCCTTACATGACTGAAAAAGGCTCGTTTGTTATCAATGGTGCCGAGCGGGTAATCGTTTCTCAGCTTCACCGGTCACCAGGTGTGTTCTTCTCGATGAGTAAGCACACAAATGGTACCAAGCTTTACTCTGCGCGTATCATTCCATTCAAAGGATCATGGATTGAATTTTCAACAGACGTAAACAACGTCATGTACGCGTATATTGACCGAAAAAAGAAATTCCCGGTCACAACGCTGTTACGTGCGATTGGTTTTGGCTCTGATAAAGACATTCTTGACC
The DNA here is from genome assembly GCA_965247375.1 of Arsenicibacter sp. Lineage (GTDB taxonomy): Bacteria > Bacteroidota > Bacteroidia > Cytophagales > Spirosomataceae > Arsenicibacter. Next base: position 31,712 of record CBDFHU010000019.1, on the reverse strand, counting down.
TGTTCGGTTTATCCGAAGAGGTTCCGGCGACTCCGGCTAACGTAAAGAAAGCAATTGGCCGTCGTCTGGCAGCACGGGTTCTTCGCACATGGACAGAAGACTTTGTGGATGAAGATACCGGTGAAGTAGTATCAATCAGCCGGAACGAGGTGCTCCTGGAGCGTGATTCGGTTATTTCGGTTGACGATATCGATACGATCATTGAATCTGGTCAGAAATCAGTTATCCTGCACAAGGAGGACATGAACGTGGCCGATTACAATATCATTTATAACACGCTGCAAAAAGATAGCTCGAACTCGGAAAAAGAGGCCGTTGAGCAAATCTACCGGCAGTTGCGTAATGCTGATGCACCGGACGAACAAACCGCCCGCGAAATCATTCAGAGCCTGTTCTTCTCAGACAAGCGGTATGATTTAGGTGATGTAGGCCGTTACCGGATTAATAAAAAGCTTGGCCTTGATGTAGCCTCGGATACAAAAGTTCTGACGACACAGGATATTGTGTCGATCGTGAAGTACCTGATCGGTCTGATCAATGCTAAGGCAGTAGTCGATGATATTGACCACCTCAGCAACCGTCGTGTACGGACCGTAGGTGAACAATTATATGCGCAGTTTGGTGTTGGTCTGGCCCGTATGGCCCGGACAATCAAAGAGCGGATGAATGTGCGGGATAATGAAGATTTCAAGCCGGTTGATCTGATCAACGCACGGACGCTGTCTTCGGTTATCAACTCGTTCTTTGGTACCAACCAGCTGTCTCAGTTTATGGACCAGACCAATCCGCTGGCAGAGGTGACGCACAAACGTCGTATGTCTGCCCTCGGACCAGGTGGTCTGTCTCGCGAGCGCGCCGGTTTCGAGGTTCGTGACGTTCACTATACGCACTACGGTCGTCTGTGTACGATTGAAACGCCGGAAGGTCCGAACATCGGTCTGATTTCATCGCTTTGTGTCTATGCGAAAATCAACAGCATGGGCTTCATCGAAACGCCATATCGTGTCATTGAAAACGGTAAAGTTTCGCCGGAGAAGCCGGTAATGTATCTGACTGCCGAAGAGGAAGACTCACATTATATTGCTCAGGCCAATGCGCAGATCAATAATGATGGTACGTTCCAGGTTGACCGGATTAAGTCGCGCTTTGAGGGTGACTTCCCGATGGCTGAGCCTACCAACGTGAGCTATATGGATATTGCGCCTAACCAGATTGTATCGGTAGCGGCGTCAATGATTCCGTTCCTTGAGCACGATGATGCCAACCGTGCGTTGATGGGTTCAAACATGCAGCGTCAGGCTGTGCCACTGCTGCGCCCGCAGGCGCCGATTGTTGGTACCGGTCTGGAGGGTCGTGTTGCCGTTGACTCACGGGCACTGGTGGTAGCAGAAGCGGATGGTATGATTGAGTTTGTTGATGCAACAAAAATTGTTGTCCGCTACGAACTCAGCCATGATGAACTGGCCGTAAGCTTTGACGAAGACCGTAAAACATATAACCTGATTAAGTTCCGCCGGACCAACCAGGATACATGCATCAACCTGAAGCCGATCGTTCTGAAGAATCAGAAGGTGAAAAAAGGTCAGGTGCTTTGTGAAGGATATGCTACGCAGGGCGGAGAGCTGGCACTCGGACGTAACATGAAAGTAGCGTTCATGCCTTGGCAGGGATATAACTTTGAGGATGCTATCGTGATTTCTGAACGTGTCGTTCGGGAAGATATCTTTACATCTATTCACATCGAGGAGTTTGAGCTGGAAGTACGGGATACGAAACGCGGTGAAGAAGAATTAACGTCTGAAATCCCGAACGTATCCGAAGAAACCGTTCGTAACCTGGATGAAAATGGTATCGTGCGGGTAGGTACTGAAGTGAAGGAAGGCGATATCCTGATTGGTAAGATTACACCAAAAGGGGAGAGTGATCCGACACCGGAAGAAAAACTGCTTCGGGCCATCTTCGGTGATAAAGCCGGAGACGTAAAAGATGCTTCGAAGAAAGCACCGCCTTCGCTGAAAGGGGTTGTGATCGATACGAAGTTGTTTGCCCGTCCGTCAAAAGAAGATCGTGGTAAGCATAAGGACGAGGTGAAGGCGCTGATGAAGCGTTACAGCCGGGATCTGATTGCGATCCGTGAGCGGATGATCGAAAAACTGACGCAGCTGCTCGAAGGCAAAACCAGCCAGGGCGTGCGGCATAAGTTTGGCGATGAAATCGTCAGCAAAGGGGTTAAGTTTAACCGCCGTAACGTATCGGAGAACCTGTTCCCGGACAAAAACCCATACCGCGACGAAAGTGGTTATGCGGTAGCGGAAGAAGTAAACCTGTTGCTTGATCTGAACCTGGACGGCTGGACAGAAGATACGCATACCAACAAGCTGATTGTTCAGTTAATCAAGAATTACAATAACCGCCGCAATGAAATCACCGGCCGCTTCAAACGTGAGCGTTTTACGCTTGAAGTGGGGGATGAACTGCCGGCAGGTATTGTGAAACTGGCGAAGGTATACATTGCGAAGAAACGTAAGCTGAAAGTAGGGGATAAGATGGCAGGTCGCCACGGTAACAAAGGGGTGGTTGCCCGGATTGTCCGTGACGAAGACATGCCGTTCCTGGAAGATGGTCGTCCGGTGGATATCGTTCTGAACCCGCTTGGTGTACCTTCCCGGATGAACCTTGGACAGATTTACGAGACGGTATTAGCGTGGGCCGGTGAAAAACTGAACCGGAAGTATGCTACACCGATCTTCGACGGAGCTACCGAGGCGCAGGTTGTCGCCGAGCTTGACGCAGCCGGATTACCATCATTCGGTCGTACATATCTGTACAATGGTTTGACGGGTGACCGTTTCGACCAGCCGGTAACAGTAGGTATTATTTACATGCTGAAACTTGGTCACCTGGTAGATGATAAGATGCACGCCCGTTCAATCGGACCATACTCCCTGATTACGCAGCAGCCGCTGGGTGGTAAGGCACAGTTCGGTGGTCAGCGGTTTGGTGAGATGGAGGTGTGGGCCCTCGAAGCATTCGGTGCGGCAAACATCCTGCAGGAGATCCTGACTGTTAAATCTGATGACGTGGTTGGCCGTGCGAAGGCATATGAGGCAATCGTGAAAGGTGAAAACCTGCCGAAACCGAATATTCCGGAGTCGTTCAACGTATTGGTACACGAGTTGCGCGGTCTTGCACTTGAAATTACTTTAGAGTAAAGGAGGAACGGGAAGAACGGGACTGGCAAGTACAGGGAAACCTGTAGCTGCCAGTCCCGCTCTTCCCATCATCCATTCTATCCTTAAACATAAAACTCCCGCTTCGGCGGACCGAACCAATGTCCTTCAAAAAGAACAAAAAACTCAATAGCGATTTTGCGAGCGTGACGATCAGTCTGGCATCGCCCGAGTCGATTCTGGAGAGTTCATACGGTGAGGTAACTCAACCGGAGACCATCAATTACCGGACATATAAGCCTGAAATGGGCGGCTTGTTCTGTGAGCGGATCTTCGGTCCAGTGAAAGACTGGGAATGCCATTGCGGCAAATACAAGCGGATTCGCTATAAAGGCATTATCTGCGACCGTTGTGGGGTGGAAGTTACCGAGAAAAAAGTACGCCGTGAGCGTATGGGACACATCGAACTGGTGGTGCCCGTTGCGCACATCTGGTACTTCCGGAGCTTACCAAACAAAATTGGTTATTTGCTCGGTCTTTCTACTAAGAAACTCGACCAGATTATCTATTACGAACGGTATGTTGTCGTTCAGGCAGGGGTGAAGGAAGCTGATGGTATCAACGAACTTGATTTCCTGACTGAAGACGAATATCTCGATATTATCGACAAACTGCCAGGTACCAACCAACATCTTGATGATAAAGATCCGCAGAAATTTATCGCGAAGATGGGTGCCGAAGCACTGGAAATGTTATTGTCACGCCTGAATCTTGATGAGCTTTCATACTCACTGCGTCACGCGGCTGCGACGGATACGTCACAGCAACGGAAAGCAGAGGCCCTGAAGCGTCTGAAAGTGGTAGAGGCATTCCGCGAAGCCAACGGCCGTATTGAAAACCGCCCTGAGTGGATGGTGATCAAAATGGTACCGGTAATTCCGCCGGAACTGCGTCCGCTTGTCCCGCTGGACGGCGGCCGTTTCGCAACGTCAGATTTGAATGACCTGTATCGCCGGGTAATTATCCGGAACAACCGTCTGAAACGTCTGATCGAAATTAAGGCACCTGAGGTGATCCTGCGTAACGAAAAGCGGATGCTACAGGAAGCTGTTGACTCACTGTTCGACAACTCACGTAAAGTAAACGCCGTTCGTTCAGAAGGTAACCGTGCCCTGAAATCCCTGTCAGATATGCTGAAAGGTAAGCAGGGACGTTTCCGTCAGAACCTGCTCGGTAAGCGTGTTGACTATTCAGGTCGTTCGGTAATCGTCGTAGGTCCGGAACTGAAACTGCACGAGTGCGGTCTGCCGAAAGATATGGCGGCTGAGTTATTTAAGCCGTTTATTATCCGCAAGCTGATTGAGCGGGGTATCGTGAAAACGGTAAAATCAGCCAAGAAAATCGTTGACCGTAAAGATCCGGTGATCTGGGATATCCTGGAAAACGTACTGAAAGGTCACCCTGTTCTGCTGAACCGTGCTCCAACGCTGCACCGTCTGGGTATTCAGGCCTTCCAGCCGAAGCTGATCGAAGGTAAAGCGATTCAGTTGCACCCGCTTGTGTGTACGGCCTTCAACGCCGACTTTGACGGTGACCAGATGGCGGTTCACGTACCGCTGGGTCAGGAAGCCGTACTGGAGGCGTCTCTGCTGATGATTGCTTCACACAACATTCTGAACCCTGCCAACGGTGCACCGATTACCGTACCGTCGCAGGACATGGTGTTGGGTCTGTATTACGTAACAAAAGGACGCCGAAGCACGCCGGAGTACCCGATTGTGGGCGAAGGTATGACGTTCTACGGAGCAGAAGAAGTAATTATTGCCATCAACGAAGGCAAATTATCGAAGCATGCCAACATTAAGTGCCGCGTTGAGGTACGGAATGAACAAGGTGAGCTGGAGACTAAAATAATTGAGACGGTTGCCGGACGTTTATTGTTCAACCAGTCTGTACCGAAAGAAGTAGGGTATATCAATGAACTGCTGACGAAAAAGAAACTGCAGCAAATTATTGCTCTGATCTTCAAAATTGCAGGCGGTTCAAAAACGGCCGCATTCCTTGACGAAATTAAAGAGCTCGGATTCCAGATGGCCTTCCGTGGTGGTCTGTCAATCGGTCTGAACGACGTTAAGATTCCTGACGCCAAGCAAGGCCTGATTGAGGAAGCAAAACAGTCGGTACAGGGCGTTTGGGATAACTACCTGATGGGTCTGATTACGGAAAACGAACGCTATAACCAGGTAATTGATATCTGGACACGCGTAAACTCACGGATCACCGAAACACTGATGAAGCAGTTGGAGTCAGACCAGCAAGGGTTTAACTCAATCTTCATGATGATGCACTCGGGCGCCCGTGGTTCACGCGAACAGATCCGTCAGTTAGGCGGGATGCGGGGTCTGATGGCTAAGCCTCAGAAAAACCTGCAGGGCTCGGTTGGTGAGATCATTGAAAACCCGATCCTGTCGAACTTTAAAGAAGGTCTCGACGTATTGGAGTACTTTATCTCAACGCACGGTGCCCGTAAAGGTCTTGCCGATACAGCCTTGAAAACGGCCGATGCCGGTTACCTCACGCGTCGTCTCCACGACGTTGCGCAGGATGTGATTATCTCTGAAGACGATTGTGGTACCCTGCGTGGTCTGCAGATTTCAGCCCTGAAAGACAACGAAGATATCGTTGAGCCACTGTCAGAGCGGATTCTGGGCCGTGTAACGGTTCACGATCTGTATGATCCGATCTCAAAAGAGCTGATCATTGCTTCAGGGGATATTATTACCGAAGAAATTGCTGCCCAGATTGATGAAACAAGTCTCGAAACGGTTGAAATCCGTTCTGTACTGACCTGCGAATCGAAGAAAGGGGTATGTGCAAAATGCTACGGCCGTAACCTGGCAACCGGACGTCTGGTTGATATCGGTGAAGCGGTAGGTGTAATTGCATCGCAGTCAATCGGTGAACCGGGTACGCAGCTGACTCTTCGTACATTCCACGTGGGTGGTACAGCGTCAAACATTGCGGTTGATGCCTCGATCCGCGCGAAATTCGACGGCCGTATCGAGTTTGAAGAGATGCGTACCGTTGAATCGGAAGACAATGAAGGAAACGGACAGACTGTTGTTATGGGTCGTTCAGGTGAAGTCCGGATTGTCAGCGCTGAAGACCGTAACCTGGTTTTGATTAGCAATAACGTACCGTACGGTGCATTCCTGCGCGTAAAAGACGGTGATTTGGTGAAAAAAGGCGATGAACTTGCCGTTTGGGATCCATATAACGCCGTTATTCTCTCAGAATTGACCGGTGTGATCAGCTTTGACGCCATTGAAGATGGCATCACATACCGCGAGGAGTTTGACGAACAGACTGGCTTCCAGGAAATGGTGATCATCGAAAGCCGCGATAAGACGAAAAACCCGGCTATCGTGGTGAGTGGTAAGAGTACGTTACTGGAAGACATAACTGAGAAAGGGTATAACCTTCCGGTAGGTGCACGTCTGGTAGTAAAAACAGGGCAGCAGATTAAAGCTGGTCAGCCACTGGCCAAGATTCCGCGTAACGTTGGTAAAACACGTGATATTACGGGTGGTCTGCCACGGGTAACTGAATTGTTCGAAGCCCGTAATCCGTCGAACCCGGCGGTCGTTTCGGAAATCGACGGTGTTGTTACCTATGGTACGATCAAGCGTGGTAACCGCGAAATCTATATTGAGTCGAAAGACGGTACCAAGAAGAAATACCTGGTGCCTCTGTCGAAGTTCATCCTTGTTCAGGACAACGACTTCGTGAAAGCCGGTGATCCGCTGTCGGATGGGGCTATCACGCCGAGCGATATTCTGGCCATCAAAGGTCCGACTGCCGTACAGGAGTATCTGGTGAACGAGATTCAGGAAGTATACCGTCTACAGGGTGTAAAAATCAACGATAAGCACATTGAAGCCATCGTGCGTCAGATGATGCAGAAAGTTGAAATTATCGACTCCGGCGATACCAACTTCCTCGAAGGCCAGGTTGTTGACAAGTGGACATTCCGCGAAGAAAACGACAAGGTGATGGATGCAAAAGTAGTCGTTGATGCCGGTGATTCAGAAAACGTGAAGCCAGGTATGATTATCTCAGCCCGCCGTCTGCGCGATGAGAACTCAAGCCTGAAACGTCGTGACTTGCGGACGGTAACCGTTCGGGAAGCGATGGCAGCCGTTTCTCAGCCAACGCTGATGGGGATCACGCAGGCGTCACTGGGTACAGAAAGCTTCATCTCTGCGGCATCGTTCCAGGAAACGACGAAAGTACTGAGCGAAGCCTCAATCCGCGGTAAGAACGATACGCTGGAAGGTCTGAAAGAAAATGTGATTGTTGGTCACCTGATCCCGGCCGGTACAGGAGTTCGTCGTTACCAGAAAACGATTGTTGGATCGAAAGAAGAATACGATACCATTACCGAATCCCGCGAGCAGTTCTCACGGAGCAAGCGCCGGGCAACGGTATAGTCAGCAGGCTTATCAAAGGGTGAGCCGGATTGGCAGTAAATTACAAAGCCAGCCTGGAAACGGGCTGGCTTTATTTGTATAAGGCAAGAACTCAAACTACACGCAGGATGAACCCTCAACAACCTAATCAGGAAACAACGATCGACGTTGAATTACCGGAAGACATTGCGGAAGGAGTGTATGCTAACTTAGCCATGATTGCTCACTCAAACAGTGAGTTTGTTGTGGATTTTATCCGGTTAATGCCCGGCCTGTCGAAGGCAAAGGTTAAGTCAAGGATTATCCTGACGCCGGAGCATGCTAAACGGTTATTATCGGCTTTAAAAGATAATATCCGGAAGTATGAAGAAGCTTACGGAAGTATTAACAGTGAAGACAGCGCGTTTCCGTTCCCCGGTGGTTTTAGCGGGCCGGTCGGTCAGGCGTAACAAAAAAGGCGAAAGATGATCTCTTTCGCCTTTTTTGTTAAAACGGATAGCCGACGGCTATGTTAAGAATCAGGTTCTGCCGGCGCCATTCCCGATCCCGGAAATTGATTCTGTCAAGTACCCAGTATTTTCCGTTTGTTAAATAAGGCTTCCGAAGCGGCATCCCTAAATCAAGCCGTATAAGAAAATAGGATAAATCAACACGAAGTCCGATACCACCGCTAACAGCAATCTGTTTATAGAAGTCCTTTGTAATCTTACTGCCCTTGCCATAATATCCTTCTTCGCGTGCCATCCAGACATTACCGGCATCAACAAATAAAGCCCCCTGAAGGTATTTTGTAAACTTTGGCCGCAATTCCGAATTAAACTCAAGTTTAATATCACCGCCACCATCAAAAAAGAGAGGAACAACACCGGTGGTATCCCGCGTTGTAACACCGGGGCCAATTGCCCTTGCTCTAAAACCCCGCAAGCTGTTACTGCCACCAACAAAATATTGTTTAATCAGTGGCATCTCGGTATAATTCCCGTATGAATAGCCCATCCCAGCAAACAGGCGATTTGCCCAGGTCATACCTGGTGTTAATTTATAGTAATGTCTGAGGTCGATGTCTGAGCGGAGATATTGGTAAAAGGGATTTGTGAAAATGCGCCTGTAACCTAAAGAATCTTTTGGGATCAGTACACTGGCCACATTTCCTGCTGTTTCCGCAGAATACCGGATCTGAAAAGCATGAGGAGATTTAGACCGGGGCGATGAATTATAATTAAGGGTGTAAACAGAGTTAAGAATGAATTGATCTGTTCTTAAATACAAATTCAGATAACGTACACTGGTTGCCGGGTCAGCTGCCAGATAGTCAAAGAAGATCTTATCATTGACCAGTTTAAAATAAACATAATTAATCCCAAAAGGGATAAGTGACTGTTCAATCTGCTGGTTTTTCCGCCAGCTATATCCAAAGGATGTATTAAATGAGTTGATCGCATATAAGGTGCCTTTCGCCAGTGAATCCGGAATATTCGCTACACTTTTTGGCACGCCCTGTACTAACCGCTCATAACCAATAGTTAAGCTTGTTTTGGGCAGAAGTTGACGCTGATCATATCTGAAACGCAACGGCGAAACAAGCCGGGGAAAAGTTAGTACACCATTAATACCATACCGTATGTTTCTGACCCCCTGAACACCGCCTCCCAACTGAAAGTCAACACCGGCTGTTCCATTAATGGTCAATATTTCGGAACGACCCATGAAATTTCGGTTAATCCAGCTCAGTGTAAGCTGAGACCCAGCTAGCCCATTTGACCGGGTAACTCCATCCAGCTCAAACCGCATTGACCTTTTAGGGTAAGGTGTCAGGTAATAATGCACATCTAAAAATGCCGTATCATGCTGAATGGTAGGGACGAACCGGTTACGGACAAATTTAAAACTGCCTACATTGATGAATCGGCTCAATGTAAGGTCATGGCTTCGGCTACTATATCGGCGACCTGGTTTTAAGGCAAGAACATCGTTAAACAGAGCTGGTTTATAAAGCCTTGCTGAATCAACAATATAAACCTGCCTTAACGACGTATCACCACGTACTGTATAAGCCTGAGAACGATTTGTATCAGCATCTCCCAGACTATACCGCGGATAGACATACAGATTCCGGATGTAATAAGGCTGGCCCGCCGGAAGAGGCATATCTGGTTTTATCGCTACATACAGGCGTAATTTATGGTTGCCTCGGGCACTATCTGCCAAAATACCCACATAATCCGGCTGGAAATAAAAGAAACCCCGGTTCTGCAACGTTTGATTAATCCGTTCGCGTTCAGCTTTAATAACCTCAAACCGATACGGGTCTCCCTGTTTCAGAAGCGTACGCGGAGATGTGCTGAACAGCGCTTTCCGGCTGGCTGAGGAATCGATGAGAAAATGAACAGAATCAATATAGTAACGAGGTTTAACTGTAACCTCATAAACACCACGTGCTTTATATCCGTTTTCAACCAGTTTTCCGGTTGCGCCGGAACGAAAATACCCTTCGTTCTCCAGATAGGCAGCCCATACCGTTGCATTAGAGGTAAGTGCTTTCGAACTGGCAAAAACCGGTGGCTCACCGAGCTTTTTCCGAAACCATGCCCTAAAGCCATTCTCACTCTTTGGCTCGCCCAGCAAATAATAGAGTCCAACCTTATACGGATATCCAAAAAGAGTTTTATTCGGACGGGGGCGGGACAAATCTTCTAAGCCGCTTTTTAGTGCCGACTGTTCTGATTTATTAACGCTTGAGTCTGCTTTCAGACTTATATCTGTGCCAACATACAAACGCTCATTAGGCGGTAAATGCCTGGCAATATGGCATGAACTAAGCAGGCAGGGAATCAGGAATATACATGCTGCGAAAAATTTTAAGTTCCGGGCAGGCATATTTCTTATCAGCCAATGTAAATAAGCAATACATCTCATAATTCAGAAGTATTCTCTTTTTTGAGTAAATCTTTTAACGTGTTGAAATCAACAGTGATCACAAAGCCCACCCCTGTTTCAACAACATATCCGTAGAAAATGGCCTGGTTATTATCGACTGATGCGCTGGTCTGATTTTGTCTGTAACCCCGTAAAGCATAACGCCCGTCACGGGTCAGATTATACTTAAGGGAGACATTGTCAAAAATCTCATTAGGATTACGGTTTATCCCTGTATTGTTTTCAATAGCAAAATTCCGGCCTACGGAAACAGAAACACGACCGTTCAGGAAACTTTTGGATAACCCTACGTTGAGATCGGTACGTGTCCCGGTGGCACCCTGAAGGGAATTAGCCTGATTAGAAGACTGTAAATTGAAGTTTACATCCACGCCTTTGATTATGCTTGACGCAAAGCGGTCCAATTGCTCGGTTAACAGCTTACTAACACTTGTCCGTGCAATGTTTTCAGCATCGAGACCACCTCCACCTCCGCCAGAAAGGAAATTAGACGAGTTTTCGGAAATAAAACTTCCCAGAATCAATAAGCCAAATACTTGCTTGTTGATTTGAGAGCGATCCTGGCGAAGTTGATCTAACTTATCATTTACACTTCTTAAAACATCCTGTGTAACCGCAACATTTTCCTTCGGAACAGACAAGTCAAAACTTAATTCCGGATTACTGAGGTTTCCTTTCATGTTCAGAATAACATTGAATGGAATACGATTATTTTTGGAATTATCAGCGGTATTGGTCGATTCGTTTGCTATTAATCCTGCGGGTGATGCCTGCGTCTTATAGATGGCTGTTATGTTTACATCTGCCTTCAATGGATCACCAGTGAAAACAATACTGCTCCCCTTATCAATTGTAAACTGCCGCTTCAATACCTCATAAGTCAGGTCATATTCACCTTCGGTTACCTCATAGCGGCCAAGTACCTGCACTTCGCCGGCCTGATTCAGGGTTACGTTCAGGTTGGCATTGCCACGGGCACGCAAATTATCGCCGTTGCGCTCATCGATCACAATGGTAAACTCCGAACTGTCGTCAACTTCCAAGTTAAGCGAGATATTGGCGTTGCTCAGCTGCTCAAACGCAATTCGTGGGATAGTATCGATTTTGGCCGGTTGCAGGTATTTACTCAAAGCCAGTGTGTCACCGGGAGCAATGAATGTAACTACCTGGCGGGCTTCATTGGCGTCCAGCGTTTCGTCGGGCAATACCAGCGTTACTTTGCTTTCACGGTCAACCTTAATGGTGCCTGTTACGGCCGGCTGTGTGCCTTTACCGCGAATCCGGAGATTAGTCGAAATGGCCGCATTGCCATAGACATAATCATTGTCTTTCCGGCCGGCATTCAGCACCAGAAAGTTTTTGGCCGTTACGTTCAGGTTGTAACTTACATCCGGTAACTCGTTCAGAACTACGGTTCCGTTGGTAGTTAACACGCGTCCCAGTGTATCGCGGACGTCAAAATTATCAAGCGTGATGGTTTGACCATTGAACAGAATCCGCTCCTGATCAATCCGGTACGTGGCATTCAACTGTTTGATGTTAAAAGCGACGGTATCAAAGGCAACCGAACCTTTAATGGTTGGTTTGGTCAGTGACCCGTTGATGTCCATGCTGCCGGTTAGCTGCCCATGCGCCTGCCGCAGTTCGCCGAAGCTGAATGCTTCAATGGTCCGGGCATCCAGCCGCTGTAGGTTTACTTTCAGGTCCAGCGCCTGCTTTTCGTTATTAGGGTTGTAGAAACCATTAATCTGTACGTTGTTATACGGACCAACCAGTGTCGTATTTACACCGATCTTTTGATCCGATTGATTGGTAAACCGGGCCGTCAGGTTACCAAGCGGTTTTTCCATCACGTTCAGGCTGTCCACATACAGGTTACCCAGAAATGAAAGCTCTGAATCACCCATGTAATCACGGACGATGACCGTACCATCCATTCTACCGCTGGCCAGGGTCGTGTCCTGATTAGCCAGCTTCGCCAGATTTGATAAGTCGAGGTTACGCAACGTCACGCGGATCGGCGCGTTCGGATATTGTTCAATGCTGTTTGCTTCAATCGACTGATTATTGGACCGGACCGAAAACCGGTTGACCTGCAAGCCCTGGGGGCTGTACTGTACAAATCCGGATGTATCGGCACTCCAGGGCTGGTAATTTACCAGTACTCCGCGCCGGTCCAACTGCACCTTGTAGGTGTCTTTGTTAATAGCAACCTGGCCATTTACAGCATACCGGTCGGTATCTACCGAATCTTTCGTCGCCACCTGAAAACGAACCAGATTATTGGCTGCGGTTGCTTTAACGTCTGTCTTTTTCAGCTGAACGCTTTGGTTGCGCAGACCACTCAGTGAGCCATTCAGCGACAGCTGGTTGTTTACGGCGCGCAGGCTCAGACGTGGATTGTCAACGGTAATGGTGTCGTACTCGACCACACCGCCAACCAGTGTTGCCGAGAAAGTAGTATCTTTTGTATTATCCAGATACGCCTGAAAACGTACCGGATCCAGCCGTGTCAGTTGTGGTACAAACGCTTTGATAAGCGGATGGTTTTTGACGGTTGCGTCAATCTTAAAGTCGTATGGAGGGGTAACCGGTTTATACGCCAGCTGTGGCAGGGAAACATACCGCCCGATTTCTGAGGCAATGATGTCATACAGCCGGTCGTAGGCAAACAGGCCACTCAGTGTAACTTGTCCGAACGGCATGGCTGCTACTACTTCTTTGCGGTCGCCGGTCGCGTTGGCGCGCAGGTACAACGAGTCAATGGGGTAATCCTGTCCCTGATAGCGCACCAGCGCATCCTTTGCATCAATGGTACCCACAGGGCGTGCCGGATGCGTTGACGTCATATTGATGACCAGATTGCCGCGCAGAGACAGCGGCTCCTTATAAAAATTAAGTTTTGTAACGTCCAGATTAGTGATATTGATCTGACCGTTGATGGCCGGATATTCCGCATTGAGGTTGACCTGCGTAGCGAGCGTCATATTTGCGTTCGGATCATCAAAGTTTCCGTCCAGCACCAGGTTCCCGTTCGCCAGCCGGCCTTCCGCCTGAAGCTTGCTGTACCGGTATTGATTATAAGTCGCTTCGTCGATGGCGACCTGAAATGATGTATTCATGGTTTTCACATCAATACCACGGCCGTTAACGGTTGCCCGTCCGGTTGCCGGACCGTACTGCTGACTCATGAGCCATTTATTCAGATCAAAACGCGCAAACTGCAAAGTACCTTGGTAACTCTGGTTTTTACCGGCCATAAAACCCTGTAAATTCCCGTCGAAGCTGGCGGTACCCCAGTCGGTCTGGAGTTGTGTATCCAGGTTCAGGTTATTCAGCAAGCCTTTTACGTGACCGGTCAGCCGGATCTGATTCGGAATGCCGATTGAGTCAGGGAGGGAGCCTTTCGGCACGAGCCGTTTAATGTCCGCCAGCCTCGTGGTTGCTTCGGAAATGGTTAAATCAACGCCCATGCGGTCAGTATCGAGCACATTCGTCAGGCGACCGGCTACTTTGAGCCGGGTACCTGATAAGGTCGACATATCAAACGACGGAATGTTCAGCGCCGCGAGTGTTCCGGTAACGCTACCGTTTACATTGATCGTTGCGCCCTGGTTACCGGCAAATGGTGGTGTGGTGCTCAGTGAGGGCACCAGTTGCAGAATGTCGTCGACGGCCAGAGCGCTCTGGCGAAGATTAACCTGAACGCTGACACGGTTTGCTTGAGCCGGCCGGCTCAGCTGGCCGAGTGAATCATACCGCAAGACCATTTTGTCGCGGATAAGCGATGCTTTCTGGCCGGGTCTACCGGTCTGAACCAGTAAATTGGTTAATGAAGTCGTCGTATTGGCATAAATAACATCAGCCTCCAGCCGCTGGATACCAAATCCGCTTTTGTCCTGAAACTTCCCCTGCCGCAAACGGGCCGAAGTCCGGTCAGGCGTATACGAGATTGCCTGACCATTCAGCGACAGGCCGGTCAGGTCTAGGTGGCCGTAATCCAGACCTTTGGGCTGGCGGGCCTGTGTCTGATCATCAAAACGAAGCCGGTTATTAGCCAGTTGCAATTGCTTCAGCGCAACCGACCAGCCCGGATCAGGGGCAATCTCCTGTTTAGCTTCTTTTACAATTTCTTTCTTTTGCGCCGTAGTGGCTTTCGTGATCGGAGGCAGCTTTGTGACGGGTTTGGTCAGAATCGCCGCAATGTCTGAGTTGCTGAGCTGTAAGGAGCGGATACCGATTTTCTGTCCGTTCAGGTAGAAAAAATCTGATTCCATCGCGAGATTGCCAATCTGACCTCTGGACTGAAAATTGGCTTCATCGACCTGCACATCCCAGGCAGACCGCCGGATCTGCCACTTGCCCAGCCCCAGATCAAGGGTATCGCCGGGATCGGGATCACGCTCTTCGGTATCCGGCAGGCCGGGGTAAATACGGGCTTTTGCCGTTAGCCCGTCAACGGTCACATCCTTAAGGTGATAAACGGATTTATCCAGTATGGTTTTGTCCAGATTGGCCCGCAGGCTGTCAACCGAGGCATTTACATCTGCGCCGGCAACATCGTCTTTGTATTTTATACGGACATCTTTCAGGAAAACGGCTGCCAGGTTAAAATCAAGCGGTGCCGCGGCTGTATCGGCTTTCTGAACCTGCTCGCCGGTTTCTTCGGTATCAAACGCATCAATTAGATACTGGAAGTTAAAGGTCGTATCGGGGAGGGTTCGGGTAATGTTGAGGCGTACGCGTTCCAGATCAATCTGATTGAGCTGAATACGTCCTTTCGTAAGCCCCCACATGTCGAGGTCTACAAAGAGGCGTTGTCCCGACAGTAACGTATCCCCTTTAGGCGTAATAAACAGTACGTCTTCAAGCGCGACATAGTCAGGAATCTGGTAGGAAACGCGGCCGATCCGGAAAGGGGAGCTTAGTTTCTTAGCCAGATAATTATTGACCTGTTGCGTGACGATCTGCTGCCCCCAGCCGGTTGTGGCGATGAAAACAACGAAGCCAGCCACCAGCAGGACAAGTGCCAGTATGATGAGCAATATTGTTGAAACAGCTTTTTTCACAAGTATAGAGGAATGTTGGACTAACCCTGTTGACGGCCAAAATAACAAATTGTCATTTAGAAAGGGCCATATGTAAGGGCTAACGTCAATATACGGTATTATGTTACTAAAAATTAGCCAAAACCGATGTCAGGAGTTACATGCGTAACCAGAAAACGGCTATAAAGCAAGAAATCATCCGGGAAATGTTTTGATCTTCAAGGAGGTTTGTCTATCTTTGCACCTCAATTTTCGATAAGACTGTAATTATCAATCAATTCTTATAATGCCTACCATACAACAGTTAGTGCGTAAGGGTCGGGAGAAGCTGGTGTGGAAGTCGAAATCACCGGCGCTCGATGCATGCCCTCAGCGTCGGGGTGTTTGTACACGTGTGTACACAACGACGCCTAAAAAACCAAACTCGGCGCTTCGTAAAGTTGCCCGTGTACGCTTGTCACACGGTAAAGAAGTGAACGCCTACATCCCCGGAGAAGGTCACAACCTGCAGGAGCACTCAATCGTGCTGGTGCGTGGTGGCCGGGTAAAAGATCTTCCGGGTGTACGTTATCACATCGTTCGTGGTGCGTTGGATACAGCCGGTGTAAACGGCCGTCTGCAAAGCCGTTCAAAATACGGTACAAAACGTCCTAAGCCAGGTCAGGCTCCTGCTAAAGGTGGCAAAGGTGCACCTCCGGCAAAAGGTAAAAAGAAATAAAATGAATTAACTGCCCGCCCTGTATGAGGTGGCAGAGTAAGATTAACATCTGAAGACACAATGAGAAAGGCAAAACCGCCCAAAAGATATGTCTTACCAGACCCGAAATTCCGGGAAGTGCTGGTAACGAAATTTGTTAACAACCTGATGCTCGAAGGCAAGAAGAGCTTAGCTTATTCTATTTTCTATGATGCCCTGGACGTTGTACAGAAACGTACGAACGAAAACGGTATCGACGTATGGAAAAAAGCGTTGAACAACGTAATGCCTTCAGTAGAAGTTAAGAGTCGTCGCGTTGGTGGTGCTACCTTCCAGGTACCTACTGAAGTTCGGCCGGATCGGAAAGTCTCGGTAGGCATGAAATGGCTTATCCGTTACGCTCGTTCGCGCGGTGAAAAAACTATGGTTGACCGTTTAGCAGCTGAAATCGTTGCCGCTTCAAAAGGTGAAGGTGCAGCTGTGAAGAAGAAGGATGATACGCACCGTATGGCTGAAGCCAACAAGGCGTTCTCGCACTTCCGGTTCTAATTTTCGGTTACGACACCAATTTGAGAGCCTCTCCGGATTCCGGAGAGGCTTTTTTGTGCAGTATAACCACTGCTGCCTATGTATATGGCAATCTATTCTGTAAATTGTCATGTTTAATAAATGATCATCGCAGACTATTCTGATTCTCCCTATGCGTCTTCTCAGACAAATTCTGATCACTCTCTTTTTGCTGCTTATACTGGCCGGCGTCAGTATCTGGTTATGGCTCCGGAGTTTAACGCCCGATTATAACGCTGAGCTGACACTGGAAGGCCTGTCGGCACCCGTCGAAGTGATGTACGACGATTATGCCGTTCCGCATATTTATGCGCAAAACGAAGCCGACCTGTTTTATGCGCTCGGCTATGTGCATGCGCAGGACCGGCTGTTTCAGATGGAAATGATCCGGCGGCTGGCCGATGGCCGGCTATCAGAAGTATTCGGTGTCAAAGCATTAGCATCTGACCGGTTCTTCCGGACCCTGGGCTTCCGGAAACATGCAGAATGGTCCAATGACTCGCTACGGCGGGAAAATCCGGATGCACCCTACTGGAAAGCGGCAGACGCTTACCTGAAAGGCATTAACGCCTATATCAAAAAAGGAAAAACACCCGTAGAGTTTACCATTGCCGGCATTCCGAAGTCGGAGTTTACGCTGACCGATATGCAGATCATTGCCGGTTACATAGGTTATACATTTGTCGATGCATTCCGGACGGAAGCCATGGCAACGATGATTAACGCTAAGCTCGGCACGAAATACTTCAACGATGTCATGAACACGTGGCAGCAGGGCGATCCGAAAATTCCGGTGCAGGCAACTCCCGGTGATATTCTGGCCGCCCGGTCACTGTTGCGGATGAGTGAACAACTGACTCAACTGGAAAGAGATGCGCCTTTTCCGCCATACCACGGCTCAAACGGTTGGGTGATCAGCGGACAGAAAACAAGATCAGGGAAGCCGATTTTGGCAAATGATACGCACATCGCCTTCGCGCAGCCATCGGTATGGTATGAAGCGCATCTAGAATGCCCGGGATTCCGGTTCTATGGCAGCTTTCTGGCGGGCTCTCCGGTACCGCTGCTGGGCCATTCCCAACATGGAGGCTGGGGGCTGACCATGTTTGAAAACGACGATGCTGATTTCTTTCGCGAAAAAGCTAATCCGGCTAATCCTGATCAGATCTGGTACAAAGATCACTGGGAAAACCTGAACGTCCGGACAGAAATTATTAAGGTAAAAGGCGAGGCGGATGTGATACTGCCGGTGAAACAGTCGCGGCACGGGGTAATCCTGAATGGCTCATTTGAAAAAATCAACGGAGAAAAAGAACCGATTGCCCTTTGGTGGATTTATCAGCAGTTCCCGAGCCGGAGTCTGGAGATGTTCTATGGCCTGTCGCACGCTAAAAATGCAGCAGAAGCGAGAAAGGCTGCAGCCCTGCTGACCTCACCAGGGCTGAATATTATGTGGGCTGATACGGCCGGAAATATTGCGTGGTGGGCAGCCGGAAAATTGCCGAAGCGGGCCCCTGGTGTTAACCCGATGCTGATTCTGGATGGTTCGACCGGTAAAGACGACCCGCAGGGATGGGTCGATTTCGATCTGAATCCACAGATTTTAAATCCGGTTTCCGGCGTGTTGTATACGGCTAATAATCAGCCTGACGATATGGGCAACGGACTGGTCGCCGGGTATTATGTGGCCGGTGACCGCGCCCGCCGGATTGATCAGCTCATCCGGACGCCTAAAAAAGACTGGACAGAAGCCGACGTGCGGCAGGTGATCAATGATGTGACCTCACCGGTCAGTGCTTCCCTGATCCGCGACATTATCCCGGTAATGAATAAGTCAAAACTCTCGCCACTCGCTACTACGATGATGCAGAAGCTGGCGGTCTGGAACGGCCGCCATAACCGCGAGGATGTGGAACCGGCCATGTACTACAAGCTCATTTACACGATTCTCCGGAACACGGCCGAGGATGAACTGGGTAGCGAAGGCTTCAAGGCGTTTGAGCACAATATGAATATGGAACGCAATATGCCACACTGGTTCCGAAACGAGGCCTCACCGTGGTGGGATAATCGTAAAACGCCGGCGAAAGAAACGCGTAGTATGATTTTTACGGCCTCCCTCAACGAAGCCGCAGCAGCTCTGGAAAAGCAGCTGGGCGGCGACATTGCCAGCTGGCAGTGGGAACGCGTCCATACGCTTGAGCACAAGCACCCGCTGGGCGTTTTGCCGGTCATTGGCAAGTGGTTCAGCGTGGGGCCGTTGCCTGCCCCTGGTGGCCGGAATACCATCAACAACCTGGACTTTCCGATGGATTCAACTGGTTTGTACAAAGTCAGCTATGGCCCCGCCTTGCGTCGGATCGTTGATTTCGGCCAGCCCGAAGCAGGACGCAGCGTACTACCGACCGGTCAGTCCGGGTATTTTATGAATCCGCATGCGAAGGATCAGGCGCAGCTGTTTGTCGATGGCGGTTCGCGGCCAGAGCGGATGAACCGTGCTGAGATCGAAAAGGCAGCGATCGGTAAGACGATACTAAAACCGTAATTGTGTGTAGTTGTGCCGGCTTTTTGAACAGACAGGCGAACGAAAATGCGGTATCTTATAGCAGCAAATTAAAATACGCTTATTTTTAAAGTATTATGAAAAAACTGCTGCTTAGCCTGATACTCATCACAAACCTTGTCCGGGTAGGAGGCGCCCAGTCGCTGACGCCCGACCAGCTGGAAACAATTACGCAGAAACACGTCCGTAAGTCCTACGACGATTTATTTAACTTTCTGTCCTTGCCGAATAATGCACACATTGACGCGCACATCCCGCCGAATGTGGACTGGCTGAAACAGGCCTTTGCGCAGCGCGGTTTTTCCGTCGAGGTTTTACCGACAAAAGGCGGAAATCCGCTGGTGTTTGCGGAGCACAAAGCGGATGTAATACCCAAAGGGCCGCTCAAAACGCTGCTCTTTTACATGCACTTCGACGGGCAGCCGGTGAATGCGGCCGATTGGCAGCAGGAGTCGCCTTACAAGCCGGTACTGAAGAAAAAGGTAGCCGGGGGAAGTCAGTGGGAAGCGATAGACTGGTCAATGTTGCAGAGTAAATACGATCCGGACTGGCGGATTTTCGGGCGGTCGTCGTCAGACGATAAAGGACCGATTGTGATGTTGCTGAGTGCCTTGACGGCCATGCAGTCGGAGAAAATTCCATTCCGATATAATATTAAGGTGATTCTGGATAGTGAAGAGGAAATCGGGTCGCCATACCTGGCCGACGCGGTACTCACCTACAAGAGCAAGCTGGCATCTGATTTCATGATGATCATGGACGGGGGGCGGCATTTATCGAATCAGCCGACGCTGGTTTATGGATGCCGCGGTATTGCAACGGTAACACTCACGACCTACGGTCCGCGTGGCGCTCAACACAGTGGCCATTACGGGAATTACGCGCCGAATCCGGCTCTCCGGATGGCTCAGTTGCTGGGTAGCATGAAAGACGAAGACGGGCGGGTGACGATTCCGGGTTATTACGATGGCGTCAAG
Source organism: Arsenicibacter sp. (assembly GCA_965247375.1). Lineage (GTDB taxonomy): Bacteria > Bacteroidota > Bacteroidia > Cytophagales > Spirosomataceae > Arsenicibacter. Next base: position 11,284 of record CBDFHU010000019.1, on the reverse strand, counting down.
ATTGACGACGCTGCGGCTAAAATTCTGGCTGCTGTTCCCGATGATCCGGCGGAGATTCAGCAGAAACTGGGCTTTGCCGCGCCGGATAAAGTCGGCCGGAACTATCAGGAAGCCTTGCAGTACCCGTCGCTGAATATTCGCGGGCTGTCGAGTGCCAACGTAGGTAAACAGGCGGGTACGGTGATTCCGGATAAGGCTGTTGCTGAGCTTGATCTGCGGCTGGTACCCGAGTCGGACCCCGAACGGCTGAAATCTCTGATCCGGCAGCACATTGAGCAGAAAGGATATTATGTTATTGATCACGAACCAACGGAAGCAGAGCGGGCACAGCACCCTAAACTGGTTCAGATGAAGTCCGGCGAAGCGGCTATGTTGCCGTTCCGGACCGGTTTTGGCGGGGTTGAAGATAAGTGGCTGACTCACGCCATGCAGCGGGCGTTTGGCCGCGAACCGATCAAAATCCGGATGACGGGCGGGTCGGTGCCGATTGTGCCGTTCCTGCGTACATTGAATATGCCGGCCATTCACGTACCGATGGTCAATCTGGATAATAACCAGCATGCCGCCAATGAGAACCTGCGCCTCGGGAATTATGTGGAGGGGGTAAAGACCTGGCTGGCGATTTTTACGGAGTAAATTGAAATAGCAAAAGCGGCTCAAGGCCGCTTTTGCTTGATATACCCTAAAAATGTCCCCAGCCCTGGGCGCGGAGCTGCGAGTGCTGACCGGCGCGGGTCGATAGAATAACCTGAGTCGGGTCGGCAGTCATGTAGCCGATAGCGGTAATGCGCGAGTGATTTTTCAGTGCCTCAAATTCCTGCGGCCGGATCGTAAATAACAGTTCATAGTCTTCGCCGCCATTAAGCGCGGCTGTGAGCGCACTAATCTTGAATTCGGTAGCGGCGAGGTGCGTCTGATCATCAATCGGAACGTTTTCGTCGAAAATAACAGCCCCGGTATTCGACTGCCGGCACAAGTGCATCACCTCCGAAGCCAGGCCGTCGGAAATGTCAATCATGGCCGTCGGACGCAGGCCCAGGTCCCGCAATTCATGAACAATGTCGGTGCGGGCATCGGGACGAAGCTGGCGCTGGAGCAGATACGAACGTTCTTCTGACAGCTCCGGCTGCATGTTCGGATCGGCCATATAAGCCTGCTTTTCGCGTTCGAGCAGTTGCAGGCCCAGGTAAGCAGCCCCCAAATCGCCGGTTACGCAGATTACATCGTTAGGCTGTGCCGTATTACGGTACGCAATCAGGTCTTTCGGCACCTTTCCCAGTACCGAAACAGAAATGGTCAGACCGGTGCGGGAAGAGGTAGTGTCGCCGCCGACCAGATCAACTTTATAGGCTTCGCACGCCGTGCGGATACCGTCGTATAACTCATCAATTGCTTCAACCGGAAAGCGGCTGCTCATGCCGATGCTCACCGTTACCTGCGTCGGGATACCGTTCATGGCCGCAATATCCGATACATTGACCGCAATAGCCTTGAAGCCAAGATGCTTCAGGGGCACGTAGGTCAGGTCGAAGTGAATGCCTTCGAGCAGCATATCGGTCGAAATCAGGCCGAACTCATCGCCGCCGAAGTCGAAAACCGCCGCATCGTCGCCAATTCCCCGGATCGTTTCGGAATGAACCGGTGGAGGGGTTGCCTGCCGGATCCGGTCAATCAGGCCAAACTCGCCCAATTCTTTCAAATCTGTCATAATATATTAAAGCGCTCTGACTGAGCGAATGGTAATAACAAAAAGCCGTTCCTGAAAGAAACGGCTCAGAAAGAAAATATGTTCGTTTCCGGTTACGGATTCGACAGCGTATAGACGTTGATCGTACCGCCTGTTTTCTGGCTGGCTGTTGTACGGGTCAGTTTCAGCTCAGTATCCGACAGGCTGTTGATGGTGAATTCAATCGTGCCGTTAGTGCCGGTTGGCTGTGGGTTCAGATTGCTCAGTACCAGACGTGTATCGCTCGGTACAGACCATTGTCCGGTAAATCTGCTGCCATCAAATTCAACCAGGGTAGCCGTTGTTGCACTGCTCAGGTCTATTTTAAAACTTGAATAACCCGGGCGGACATTATTGGTACCTCCCCGCGTGTAGACTGTTGTCTGGTTTTCATCAACGATGCGGGCAGTCCAGGCTTTGGCGATTCGTTCAGAGACAGGTGGTGTAGGCGTTTTCTTACACCCTGACATGATGACGAATAAGCCCATTAATAAAGAAAAGGCTACAAGCGAGGTCTTTTTCATGTTTGTTAATAATCGTAACACAAGTGGTTAAAGATACAGTAAATTTGTGTGCATTCGCAAATGGAGTCAGCGTAAGACGGATATTTGACCGGATGAACTGTCATTTATTACGACGAATTGCCGACGGGTGTTGCTAAGTTAATAAAAGAAATAGTGAACGAATTACCTGTTTACAGCCGTGCGCAGCTGGCTTTACGTAACGGATCGGATCGCGAAGAGGTATGGATTGCTTATCGCGGTATCATTTACGATGTAACCGGCTCAAGACTCTGGCGCAATGGCAGGCATTATGAGCACTGGGCTGGCCAGGACTTAACCGGTGAACTGGCCGGTGCCCCGCATACGGCACAGGTCTTCGGGCGGTTTACGGCTGTCGGTCGGCTGGCCTGATGCATATCTATAAACGAAAAAAGTGCCTGATTCGTATGCGGATTTTCGTACATACCCGACAGGCTCTGTAACAAAATGATTTTATTAGCAGACAGTGGCTCAACCAAGACAGACTGGCGGTTACTAACAACGCCTGATCTGGCCCGGCAAATAACCAGTGACGGGATTAACCCGTATTTCGAGACCTCAGACAATATCATTACCAAGCTTCAGGAGCAACTGTTGCCGTCGCTGGATCCGCAGCTTGTCAGCCGGATTTATTATTATGGTACCGGCTGTAATAGTGTGGCTTCCTGCGAAACAGTTGAGGTTGCGTTACGGACGCTGTTTCCGAATCTGACGGATGTAGCCGTGGCCAGTGATATAGTGGGAGCAGCGAGAGGGGCGGCCGGGCATGAGCAGGGAATTGTCTGTATTTTAGGGACCGGTTCGAATGCTTGTTGTTACGACGGGCAGGACATTGTGCGCTGGGGGCAACCGCTGGGCTTCTGGCTTGGTGACGAAGGCAGTGGGGGTTATTTAGGTAAAACGCTGGTGCGTGGATGCCTTCCAGAACCGGATGCCGGAAGACCTGCGTAGCGTATTCGACCACCGGTATCAGCTCGACCGTGCCACACTGCTCGAAAATGCCTACCGGAAGCCTTTTCCGAACCGCTATTTTGCGGCGTTTACGCCGTTTCTGTCCGAACATTTGTCACACCCTTATGTACAGCAACTGGTACAGCAGGCCTTCCGCGAATTCCTGACCATTTATGTGATTCCCTTTCCGGAATCAACCGGCTGGCCGGTGCATTTTGTCGGGTCAATTGCGCATTATTTCGGGGATATACTGCGGGCAGAAGTAGCTGCCTGCGGGTGCCGGATGGGGACAATTCTGAAGGCACCCGGGGATGGGCTGGTCCGGTATCACCGGCAGTTGCTTACGCAAAACGGATAATTTTTTCTTTTTACAAACTACAGCGGACAGGTCGGTGTTACATAAACAACCTCACTAGTCAATTATCAAGTACAACATGTGCCGGAGAGGCCATGTTACATCGCGTCAATTATGGCAAGTCGTTATTTTCTGAAAGTAAAAGATATTACGCGTGAAACGCCGGATGCTGTAACGGTCAGCTTCTGGCATCCGATCAACGAAGAAATTCGCTACCAGCCCGGACAGTTCCTGACGTTTCTGCTGACCGTAAACGGCCAGAAAGTGCGCCGTTCATATTCGATGTCGAGTTCGCCGCACACGGATGTGTCCTTGTCCGTAACCATCAAACGGGTGCCGGGCGGCCTTGTTTCCAATTATCTGCTGGATCGTCTGAAACCGGGCGATGTACTGGAAAGCCTGGACCCGATGGGTACATTTGTGCCGAAACTCGACGGCAGCAACAAACGGCAGATTGTGCTGATTGGAGCAGGTAGCGGTATTACACCGCTATTCTCAATGGCCAAATCGATTCTGCACACCGAGCCGAAAAGTAGTGTATGGCTTATTTATGGCAACCGGAATCAGGAGTCGATCATCTTCAGGGCGCATCTGGATGCGATGGAGCAGGCATACGGTGCCAACCGCTTTCAGGTGACGCACATACTGAGTCAGCCAAATGACGGCTGGAGCGGCCTCTCCGGCCGTTTAAACCAGCACATGCTGGTAAGGTTGCTGGAAAATATGCCGGCTGTTGAGCGGCAATCAGCCAGCTTCTATTTATGTGGGCCGGACGGCATGATGGACGAGGTGCGCAACGCACTGTCGATTCTGAATGTATCGGCCGACCGTGTCATTAAGGAAAGTTTCCTCACCGCCCCTCCAACGCCCGGCGAGGTAGTCGAAAATACAACCGAAGAAAATAGCGGTACACCCGAAGTCACCGTACTGTACGAAGGCAGTGAATATAAGTTTCCGGTGGCTCCGCACCAGACCATTCTGGAAGCGGCACTCGAAATGGATATTGACCTGCCTTACTCGTGTCAGGCAGGGATGTGTACGGCCTGTCTGGGCATGTGCACGTCAGGTAAGGTTAAACTGGACGAAGAAGACGGCCTGACCGAATCGGAGCTGAAAGCCGGTTATGTGCTCACCTGCGTCGCCCATCCGCTGACGAAGGATGTGGTGATTGAGATTGAGTAAGAGGGAATTAAGGAATAATGTAAAATGGATAATGAACAATGAACAATGGCAGTCGCCCCTTACTCATTGTTCATTATCCATTAATAATCAATCTTCTTCCGGCTTCGGAGCTTTGGCTGGAGCTGGTATGCGCTTCCACTTAGTCCTGGTCCGCGGTGCTTTCTGAATCCGTGGAGGAGCCGGCCTTCCTGTAACATTAACCGGGTCAGGGGGTAGGGGATGGCCTTCAACGGTAATGGGTTCCAGCGGAGCGGCCGGAGCCAGTACACCTGAGGGTTCTGGTGGCGTAGCCGGTATCGGCACACCGCTGACAGTGCGGGGAGCACGAGGCACGCGGGGAACTCTTGCTGTACGCGGTGCCCGTGAAACAGCATAGCCTGATATACGAACGTTCTCATCTGATATTCGGGGAACTCTTGCCGCTCGCGGGGTACGCGGTGCCCGGACAACGCCATAACCTGATACGCGAACGTCTTCATCGGCCATTGCTTCAAAATGACGTTCCTGTTGCCGCATCAGCAATTCCTGCTGCCGTTCGAGCTGCTCCATCTGACGCTCCAGTTTCTGATACGGCTGCCGGATTTCTTCCTGCGTCTGTTTCAGCTTTTCCATATCCTTGCTCAGGGCTTCAATCTGGGCCTCGCTTTCCTTTATCTTTGTTTCGCCGTCGCGTATCATCTTTTCCATATCGGCTTCAGATAGCTGTTGTTTCGTACTGTAAAGCGCCCGCCGGCTTTTATCAATGGCCGCTGCCCGCTGTTCCATCAGCTTCTGCTTTTTCCAGCTGATCAGCTCTTCCTTCCGCTGGAATTCTTCCAGCTTAAAGTTTTCCCGTTCCTGTTGTAACTGAAGCGCTTCCATCTGGCGTTGCAGTGATTCTGTAGCCTGCCGCAGGCTGTCGACCTGAACGTCGCTTAACTGCTGCCGCTGCAACTGTCGTTCGTACTGGAGTTTTCTGTCAATCCGCATACGCTCTCTATCAGGGAGTGAGTCAATAGAAATGGCATAATCAGTAACCTTTATCCAGCCATTGGGTGTTAAGACCGAATCCGTAATTTCTATGCTTGCCGGTTGTGCAAGCATCAGGGTGTTTATGCCGGATGAAAGCCCTGCAAAGCCATTAGTAAGCTGAATCGATCCCTCGGCTGTTCTTTGCCGGCTTTCCAGCAGGTTACCCAGCAATTCCTGTTCTTCCGGATTCTGTACGCTGGTCAGTTGAATAGCGCCCGCTTCCAGGTCATTCAGTAGCTTCTGCATGTTGGCTACCCGCTCCGGCGAAAATTTCTCACCGTTCCAGGTTACGGATTCCAGCTGCTTTCCATCCGAGAAAACGATCTCGGTCTTGCCGGTTTTCTTTGGCCGGTTGGCTGCTTTGGGTTTGACTTCGTCATCCATTTTTTCCTGAACGGCGTATACCGAAACGCTGAAGAGCAGAATCGTGGCCAGCGTCAGACCAGCCAGACTGGTGTTGGAAATAAACGGTTTTACCGGCACTCCCAGCATCCGGCGGACGCGGTGCAGCAACTGCTTGCGGTTGGCGGCCAGGCTCATGGCGAGTGCCGGTGCCTGGGCAAACTCTTCGACATCGGCCAGCGCCTGTGCCAGAATCCGGGCATCGCCGCATACGTCAATGGCAATATCGTCGCAGCACAGCTCCCGCTCTTCGCGCACCCGGGCCGATAGCCACCAGAGGGCCGGATGGAAGAAAAACAATACTTCAATGACCGATTGCAGGATATTGATCGCAAAGTCGGCACGCTTGATGTGGGCAAATTCGTGGGCAAGAACCGCTTCTACCTGCCGCAGACTCAGACCACTGACCAGGCCGACCGGCAGCAAAACCACCGGCTTGACGATGCCGATGACCATCGGGACACGAATCGCAGCTGACTCAGCAATGTGAATGGCGCGTGTCAGGCTAAGATATTCCTGCAAGGCACCGGCCAGTTCCAGTACTGCTTTATCCGTAATCCGGAAAGCATTGCGTTTGAGATGCTGGAGATACAGCCATCCGCCGGCCAGCCGGACCATAAACACCGCTACGCCAATCAGCCAGCAAACAACTATCTCCGGCATATGGCCTTCCACAAACTGCTGAACGGTCGTATACCACGGCAGGTGCGTTGCCTGAATCTGTAACGTAGGCGAAAACGTGTAGGGCAGCGGGCTCAGCGTTACATCGCCTTCGGAAGCCATATTCCGGATCGGCCAGTAATAATACAGGAACGTACCGGCCGATAGGGCAACCTGTGTCAGTAAGGTCGCAACACCCAGGTTGTAGCGGAGGCTGGCGTTGCGTTTGCGGAGCAGGTAAAAACCGATTGCGACCGGTAGTACGAGGGCAAAGCCCTGCCACAGGGCATGGACCAGCATCCAGCCAAGAGCCCGGACAGCCGGGTGTGAAAACTGCTGCATGTTCATTAGTGAAATGTGTTTAAGGTTTAGTCAGGGGAGTTCTGATTAAGTTGCCGGTTAAGAAGCGCACGGATTTCGTCCAGCTCTTCGCGGCTGGCTTTGTGCTGGCCAAGGGCCTGAATCACCAGCCTGGTAGCTGAGCCACGGAAGGCCGTTTCCACAAACCGGCCGAGCAGACTTTTCTGGGTTTCTTCCTCACCAATGAGGGCATGGTAGACATGGGAGCGGGCATCCTCCGTGCGGCTCAGGATGCCTTTCTCCTGCATAATCTGCATGATTTTCAGCGTCGTCGTGTAGCCGACATCCCGCGTTTTAATGAGTTCATCATGGACTTGCCGTACTGTACTCGGGCCCTTCGACCAGAGTACCTGCAGGATTTCCAGTTCAGCATCTGTTGGTTTCATAGTATCTACGAAGAATTTCGTAGTAAAGATGTACGAAAGTCTTCGTAATGTCAATAGCGATGCCTTGTTTTTTTTACAGGGTTATATAATCAGGCCGGTTGTTTGTCTTTCAGAAAGCGTAAAAGCAGCTTTTCGACCCCGTCAAGGCCGTGTGCTTCGGTTTGCCGGTAGCGGTTTTTCTGTTTAAAATACGGGTTCAAATCGCTGCATTCGTAAGCGTCAAGCAGTTGAGGGTGTACATAATGCTTCCGGCATACGGTACGGGTGTTTCCCAGCCGGTGTGATACCTCATCAAGAATGGTGTTCACATTTTTTTTCGCTTCCTTTTCATCCTGGCAGGGCTCCAGCTCAATCAGCAGCCGCAGGGCATTGACCGTACCGGCCCAGGTCCGGAAATCCTTGGCTGAGAATTCGTCACCCATAGTTTCCTGCAAATAAGCATTCACCATGCCTGAGTCGATGCTGTGGCGGGTACCATCGTCGTCGAGGTATTGAAAGAGCTCCTTTCCCGGAATATCGCGGCAGGCTTTGACAAGGCGTGCCAGACGGCGGTCGCGCAGCGTAATGTCGTGGTAAATTCCCTTTTTACCTTTGAAGCTGAACCGCACCGCGCTGCCTTCTATTTTGGCGTGCCGGTCCTTGAGTGTGGTTAAGCCATACGATCCGTATTCTTTTTCATATGCCGCATTACCGACCCGGATCAGTGTTTGCTCCATCACGCTCAGCGCAACGGCAATCACTTTTTCGCGGGAGAGCGCCGGCAGCCGCAAATCCTCCCGGAGGCGTTTACGCAGCAGGGGGAGTTTTTCGCCAAAGGCAATCATGCGGGTAAACTTGGAATCACTGCGCATCGCGTTCCAACGTATGTGATAGCGATATTGTTTACGTCCTTTGGTATCAATACCGGTAGCCTGAAGGTGGCCGTTCGGAGTGGGGCAGATCCAGACCTGTTCCCAGGCCGGCGGGAGGGCCATTTTGCGGATACGTTCCAGCGTAGCCTCATCGTCGACGGGTTCTGCTTTGGCATTTACATAGACAAACCGGTCGCTGGCACGCCGGCGCAGAATGCCGGGCATAGTGTCATTGACATAGCGGAGTTTAATGGCTTTGGCAGCCAGAACGGGGTCTTGTGTATTAATCGGCGCGTTCATTGGTGAATCGTGTTTAGGTACTGCTGTCGGGCAGCTACACAGAAACGCGCAAACGGCGGTGGTTGCCGGAAAAGTTATTCAATGCGCTGGGTGGCCTTACCAAAACAGAGCAAGGCACAAACAAGGGCATAATGGTAAAAATCGACAGGGTTGATGGGTTGGGGGAGTGACGGCGTTTTAGTTGCCAGCGCCATAATCATTACGGCCGCAATAATCCAGACCGACCGGATGTCGCGCTGAAGCAAACCATATACACCCAGTAACATTACAATCAGGATTCCCAGCGAGGCGACGACTTTAGCAAACGGAGCGACCTGCGGGAGCAGGAGTATAAAAAAAAGAAACAGGCCGATAATCAGCGAGACGACGAAGGCAATAATACCCAGCGACACACGCCGGACAAGGGCCCAGACGGCCATCACGACACAAACCACGCCTAAACTTCCGGCCAGTACCTGCGCTGACTGGTGCAGCCCGATAACGCCATCGAAGCCGGCAAAGCGGAAAACCCCGACGAGTGCGGTCAATGAAATCAGTAAAAAGAAGAAGCCCCACAGCAAGCGGTTGAAGATCGGGGTTTGCTGGTGGTAATGCCAAAAAACGCCAATACCTGTGCAAGCCAATACGGCGTCGGAAATGACATTGGAAAGAATCATGCCGAAAGTTACAGTTATCGCTGGCAGAGTCAATAAAAACCGGCTGATAAATCCGGAAAAAAATACAATTGACGCGGGTATTTTCTATAGAAATTGTCGAATTATGGCCATGTAAATTTGAAATCCTGCATTCTAAGGTTCACTGTTCAGCGATAATTACTACTTTTGCCCCGGCTTTTGCATATAATTCAAAGGCTTCCAAACGCAACGCCAACGATCTACGGACTTTATCATGAGTGTTTTAGTTAACAAAGATTCTAAAGTTATTGTACAGGGCTTTACCGGCTCTGAGGGGAGTTTTCATGCCCAGCAAATGATCGAATATGGCACCAACGTTGTTGGTGGTGTAACGCCTGGTAAAGGCGGTCAGACTCATCTTGACCGGCCTGTATTCAATACTGTTAAAGATGCCGTTGATACTACAGGAGCTGACGTATCGATCATTTTCGTACCACCTGCCTTTGCGGCCGATGCGATCATGGAGGCTGCTGATGCCGGCATTAAAGTGATTATCTGTATCACCGAAGGCATTCCGACGGCTGATATGGTAACGGCTAAATCATACCTGCAGGGTAAGGACGTTCGCCTGATCGGACCTAACTGTCCGGGCGTTATGACGTCTGAAGAATGTAAGGTAGGTATCATGCCTGGCTTCATTTTCAAGAAAGGTACAGTTGGTATCGTCTCGAAATCAGGTACATTGACATACGAAGCCGTAGATCAGTTATCAAAAGTAGGTCTGGGTCAGACAACAGCTATCGGTATCGGCGGTGACCCGATCATTGGTACAACAACCCGTGAAGCCGTTGAACTGCTGATGAACGATCCGGAAACCGAAGCGATCGTTATGATCGGTGAGATTGGCGGCGGCATGGAAGCAGAAGCTGCCCGCTGGATCAAGGCTGACGGAAACCGGAAGCCGGTTGTCGGCTTTATCGCCGGTCAGACTGCCCCGAAAGGCCGCCGGATGGGTCACGCCGGTGCAATCGTTGGTGGTGCTGACGACACGGCTGCTGCCAAAATGAAAATCATGAGTGAGTGCGGTATATTCGTAGTCGATTCTCCGGCACTTATCGGCGAAACCATGCTGAAGGCACTGGGTAAATAATCACCATACTATGTGTTTTAATCGGGGCCGTAAGGCAATCGAAAGTCAACTCGTTACTGTGAAGCCCGCTGACTTTCGCTTGTTTTACCACCCCGATTTCGTTTTCAAAACTATGCTGTTGCGCGTCTGGCTGCTTTTTTGGTGTATATTAGGAATTGGGCAGGTATCACTGGCGCAGACCGGGCGCGGCGCTGGTAATACACGCAACGGGACCGGGCCGGGCGGACGCTATTATCCGGTACACTCAATCCGGGATGACTGGCAGGTCTATGATGAAGCCAACAAAGCCTATATCCCGTTTATTGTCGAGCAGCATAGTGAATTGCCTTCGGTGAGTGCGTTTATCGATCTGGAAAGTAACCGGAACTATAAGTTGCTGGTCTGGAGTGAGGAGGACTGTTATGTATTTCTGGATGCAGCGCTGAAGCAAAAACTGCCGGGGGGAAGCTGGCTGGTGATGAGCATCGACAGCCTGTACCGGGTATACCGGAAACCACAGATTTTTCTGACACTTTACGGCCCTCCGGGAATTGAAAACAAACAGGCCTTTATCGGTTACCCGAAGTCTGCCAGTCAGAAGGCCGTAGTACTGAGCGACGACAACCTGAGCGTATTGCCACGGCCACATACGGTCTACGACGATTTCTTTGGGCTGGCGCTGATTTTTCTGCTCGGTACGCATGCCTTCCTGTTCACATTCTTCCGCCGTCCTTTTCTGAGTTTCTTCAGTCTGCACGATTTATTTGTCCTGCGTCTGCGCGACGAGCAGTTTGTGATCAACAAGCAACTGAACC
>CBDFHU010000018.1:0-14710 GCA_965247375.1 Arsenicibacter sp. | reverse complement strand
CGCAGCCGGATTGCCCGTGACCTGCACGACGGACTAGGGATTCAGCTGTCGCGGATTAAACTATTTGTAGAAGCCCACCAGGAGCAGCTGCCGCTGACGGTGAAAGACCCGCTGAATCAGTTTCTGGACGAAGCCTGTACCGAAACACGGGTGATTTCGAATGACTTACGCCCGTATGCCCTGTCGACGTTCGGGCTGGTCCCGGCGCTCGAAGATCTGGTACAGAAACTGAATCTGGTGAACCGGACGCGCCTGGACCTTGAACACTATGGCGAATTGCCGTTACTGAACGACGAAGCCTCGGTTATGCTCTACCGCGTCATTCAGGAATTACTGAATAACGGCCTGAAACACGCCCGGGCACAGCAGATTACGGTACAACTGATGGCCAACGAAGAGGCGGTGCTGGTCAGTGTCGACGACGACGGAATCGGCGGGGATTTTGCCGACAGCCCGCCCACCGGCACCGGCAGCGGAATTGCCAACGTCAACTCGCGGATCGCCTATCTGGGCGGGCAGGTGATGTGGCACAGCGAAGCCGGAAAAGGAACATCCGTTATGATTTCATTGCCGCTGAGCCGGCTTATTAAGCAACCAATCGCCTGATTCATATAAACCGGAAATGAAAAACCAGGGGTCGAACCACTACGATTCTCTACCATGTCTATTTTCTAAGTTTACAAACCACCCTTTTTCTTTTGTTGTATGATAAAACATATGCTTTCAGGGTTTTTCGTGATGGGTATCTGTATGGGTACGCATGCGCAGGACCGCACCATGGCCAGAAAAGCGGTCGACCGAAACCGGCCGATACTGGCAACAAGTAAGGATGCCGGAGCAGCAACGGATGCTGCATCGGATGTGAAGGCCATCGTCAAAGGGGTGGTTTCTGATGATAAGGGGAATAAACTGCCGGGCGCTACAGTCTCGGTAAAAGGAACATCGGTCGGAACAACCTCCGATGCCGAAGGACGCTTCTCGATCAATATGCCGGCAGGCTCAAGGGTGCTGGTGGTCTCGTTTATCGGGATGAAAACGCAGGAAATCGAAGTGGGTTCGCGCACCAGTGTCGATGTGGTGATGGTCATGGACGATCAGTCGCTGGATGAAGTCGTGGTCCGGATCGGCTATGGTACCACCAAGCGCTCAGACGTAACTTCGTCGATTACAAGCATTAAGGCAACAGAACTGAAAGATATGCCGGCGGCGGGTGTCGATCAGCTCCTGCAAGGTAAGGCGGCCGGGGTAACCGTCACCAGCAACGGCGGTCAGCCGGGCGGCGGCGTGTCGGTAAAAGTGCGTGGCGTAACGTCGATCAATAGCAATGACCCGCTGTTTGTCATCGACGGCGTACCGTTTGTAGGGGGTAACACCTCATCAAGCAGCGGTTATGCCGGTCTGGGCGGCGGCGACGGGCAGACGGGTAACAGTGTGATGGCCATGCTGAACCCGAATGATATTGAGTCGATTGACGTCTTGAAAGATGCCTCGGCCCAGGCGATTTACGGGTCGCAGGCGGCCAACGGGGTGATCCTGATCACGACCAAAAAAGGCAAAGCCGGCGAAGGGAAAATCAATTACGAGATGTATACAGGGGTGTCGGAAGTAGCCCGCCGGCTGGACCTGATGAACCTGCGCGAGTTTGCGCAATACCAAAACCAGGTACTGCCTATTATCGGCAATCCGGTGGCCGACGAGTTTAAAAATCCGGAGCTGCTGGGCGAAGGAACTGACTGGCAGCAGGCGATGTTCCGGCGCGGTAAGGTGCAGAACCACCAGCTGAGTTTCTCGGGTGGCCGCGACAAAACGACCTATTACCTGTCGCTCAACTATTTCGATAACACCGGTATTCTGCTGGGGTCTGACTTTAAGCGGTATGCTACCCGGTTCAGTCTGGACAATCAGTTGAAAAGCTGGGCGAAGGTCGGGGTGAGCGCCAACGTATCGCGGAGTACCCAGAATGTGTCGCTGGCCGATGCGGCAGAAGGGACCATCTGGTGGGGTGCCATTACCAGCCCGCTGATTCCGGTGAAAAACCTGGACGGTAGTTGGGGCGGTGGCCAGACCGTGGGCGGGGTGCAATACAGCAATGCCAACCTTGTCGGTAACAGCCAGTACCGGGGCAACACCAAAACGACAAACAACATTTTCGGTAGCCTGTATGCCGAGATTCAGTTCACCAAAGACCTGACATTGCGCAACGAAATTTCGTACTCGCTGGGTCAGGACAACAATGTGGCGTTTCAGAAAGCCGGAAACGTGGGAGGAACATCCTTCCGCAGCAAACTGATTGACTCCCGTTCGGACAGCTACTACTATTCGATTACCAACTACCTGAACTATAACAAGTACTGGAAAAAACACGGTGTGCAGGCAACGGTAGGCCACCAGGCACAGGCATCATACTACCAGGGTATTTCGGGCACAAAAGTGGATCTTCAGGCCAATATCTTTGACCTCAACACCGGCAGCTCCGACCAGACGACCTGGGGACTGAGCGGTGGCAAAGGACAGTGGGCCATGGAGTCGTACTTTGCGCGGGCAAACTATACCTATGATGAGCGGTACTCTATTTCGGCAAGCTTCCGCGCGGATGGTTCATCGAACTTCGGGCCCAACAACCGCTGGGGGTATTTCCCGGGTGTGTCGGCCGGTTGGACCGTTACCAACGAGAAGTTTGCGAAGGGAGCCATCTCGAATGTCCTGAGCCACATGAAAGTGCGCGTAGGCTACGGCGCGGTTGGTAACCAGAACTTCCCGGGCGGTGCGCCAAACCCTGCCTATGTCGGGGCGGTACAGTTTTTCTCGGGGCCGGTTGGTTTCGGTTCGTCAAATATGATCAACGGGATTCCGAACCCGAACCTGAAGTGGGAATCGGTGAAAACAACGAACGCGGGTATTGATCTGGGCTTCCTGGGCGGCCGTATCGACGCGACAATTGACGTCTATAAGAAAGTAACGTCGGACATGATCATCTTCCTGACCGGGCCGAACCTGATCGGGGTCGGTGACCAGTGGGATGATCTGAAAGCGCCGCTGGGTAATGCAGGCCGGATGACCAACATGGGTATCGACCTGAGCGTATCGACGGTGAACATCAAAAAGGGTGATTTTACGTGGAAGACCAACGGGGTACTGACGCAGTTTACCAATAAATACGAACAGGCCGCCAGTGCCGCCTCGGCGCTCGATGGGAAGGTATACTACAACAACTACCTCGTTACGCACACCACACCGGGCCGGCCGGTAGGCTCGTTCTGGGGACTGGTAACCGACGGACTCTTCCGGACGCAGGAAGAACTGGCCGCAGCACCATCCCAGTTCGGCTACAAGGTTAATCAGACGGAAACATGGCTGGGCGACATCCGGTATAAAGACATCAACGGCGACGGTAAGGTCGATGCCAATGATCTGACATTTATCGGCAGCCCGCTGCCGAAATTTACCTGGGGTCTGACTAACTCGCTGACTTACCGCGACCTTGACTTCTCGATCTTCCTGCAAGGCAGCCACGGTGCCAAAGCGTTTAACTTCCTGCGCTGGCAGCTCGAAGGGCTGAACAATGCCTGGTCGAACCAGCTGCGTACGGTAATGGACCGCTATACCGATACCAATACGGACGGTTCACTGCCGCGCTTCACGGTGACAAACAAGAACAACACCGCCATGTCGGACCGCTACGTGGAGGATGCTTCCTACTGGCGTATCCAGAACATTACGCTGGGTTACCGCGTGCCGCGCACGATCCTGAGCCGGGTGAAAATGTCGAACCTGCGGATTTACGGCAGCATTCAGAACCTGAAAACGTTCACCCGTTACTCAGGCTACGACCCGGAAATCGGCGCTTTCAACAACAGCATCAAGCTGATGAACGTCGATACCGGCCACTACCCGAACCCACGGACCTTTACCATTGGCGCGAACGTGCAATTTTAACTAAAGAGCGAAAGAATGAATGAGAGAAAGAGTGAGTTGACGGATGGTCAACCGGTTCGCACTTTCGCTCTTTATCACTTTCACTCTTTAAACCCAAAACAGACATGAAACGGAATTTCATATATGCTGCGATGATGACACCGGTGCTGCTGCTGTCGTCGTGCAAGGAAAGTTTTATTGACCGCCCGTCGCTTTCGGGCACTACGACCGGCAACTACTACAACAATGCCGACGAAGTACGGGGCGCAACCAGTACGCTCTACAGCGGTCTGCCGTGGCGGAACTTCGAAAGCCGGGCGCAGGATGCCATCGGCGATGTGATGTCGGGCAACATGTTTACCTACACCGACGTCGAGTACCTGAATTTTACGGTCTCGTCGGCCTCCGAGCGGATTGGCGCGGCATGGGGAGCGTTTTACAAAATCATCGGGTATTCCAACGTGATGATCAAAACGTTCGAAGAGAAAAAGGCCGCCGGCGGCAGTGCCAGTTACCTTGACCCGGCCATTGCCGAGTGCCATTTTGTGCGCGGGATGGTGTACTTCTACATCGCCCGTACGTGGGGGGCCGCCCCGATCATCACCGATCCGGGCGAAACGGCCCTGTCGGGTAACTTCAACATTCCGCGCTATCTCCAGAAAGATGTGCTGCGCTTTGCGCTTGAAGAACTGAAACTGGCGGAGACAGGATTACCGGAGTCGGATGTACCGGGCCGGCTGACCAAATACGCCGCCAAAGGCATGATGGCCAAGCTGTATCTGTATCAGAAAGATTATGCGAATGCCAAAGCCAAGGCCCAGGAAGTAATCAGCTCAGGGAAGTACATGCTGGTTGACGACTACTACGGTATGTTCACCAAAATGAGCATGAATAACAACGCCGAAACCCTCTTTTCGATCCAGCACCAGCTGGCGCAGGACCCGTGGGGAACCGGTAATATCAAAAACCCGGACCGTGGGGCCAGTAATTTGCGGACTGCCGAAGCCGATGCCTGGGAAATGTACGTGCCGTCGCTCGATTTGCTGAAAGAGTATGAGTTTGGTGATTTGCGCCGCCGCTGGTCGGTGATGGAGCAGGGTTGGACAAACCCTGCCTGGAAACCACAGCGGGTGAATGCGCCGAAATACAACGAGTTTATGGCCAACGGGTTTAAATACGATACCCTGCAACCGGCCGATGCAGGCGGAAATCTCGGGCCGACCCGCTCGAATATTGCCAAATACTTTGCCGGTCCGGGTAAGAGCTTTGGCGGGGAGTCGGTACTGGGGCAGAATTCGGGGAATAATGTCGTTCTGTTGCGCTATGCCGATATTCTCCTGATTTATGCCGAGGCAGTGCTGGGTACCAACGCATCGACCAGCGACGCCAGTGCGCTGGAGGCGGTAAACAAAGTGCGGAAACGGGCCGGACTGGGCGCTAAAACGTCGGTGACGCTGGACGACATCCTGCATGAGCGCCGCGTTGAGCTCGCGTTCGAAGGCGACTACTGGTACGACATTCAGCGTCAGGGATTTGCAAAGGCGAAGACGATGATTGCGAAGCAGAACCGCGGTTCGGTAAATGCGCCAAATTACATCACCAACTTCACCGAAGACAAAATGTACCTGCCGATTCCGGCTGGCGAAATTGTCCAGGACCCTGAGCTGGCCAAAGAGCCGGTACCGTATTACAAGTAATTTCCTGACCTCTTAACTACGTATGCAGATGACTTTCAAACGGTTAAAACATATAGTTGCCCTGTCGGTACTGACCGTGTCGGCCGGGAGTATGGTGACGTCCTGCGTGAAGGATACCGATGGACGCCCGCAAATCAGCCCGGGTAGCATGGCGCTCAACGCCATCGCCCCGGATTCGGCCGCCGGCGGAACGGTGGTTACCCTGACCGGCTCCGGCCTGGGCGATATCCGGTCGGTAGTGTTCGAAAAGCAGAACATTCCGGCCGGTTTCCAGCCAACGCTCAATACGGATAACGCCTTGATTTTCCGGATACCGACCGACGCAATCGGTGGTCGTCAGAAAATTACGTTTACCAACAGTGCCGGTACATCGGCTTCGGTGACGTTTAAAGTACTGGCCTATCCGACCATTGCCAGCGTGTCGAATTACAACTTCACCAAAGGGACGCAGATTACGCTGACAGGCAATAACCTGGATGATGTGTCGGCGGTAGCGGTTGCAGATTCGGTAAAAGGGATTTCGGACGCTGCCACGATTGTGTCGAAAACCAAAACCCAGCTGGTTGTCCAGATGCCGGCTACGACGCTGAGCCGCGGTACACTGAGCATTACCAACGGTACCGGCCGCATCCGGACGCGGCAGGAGTTCGTGAACATCGATAAGGCGTACCAGATTTTTACCGACGCGTACGGCGCCGGGTATCAGGATGGGTCATGGGGTGATGCGGCGGCAATCTCAACGAAGGAGTTCATGACCGGCACTGCTTCGGTAGGTAAAACTTACCAGAAGGGTAACTGGCACCTGATCGGTTTTGCCAACTGGTCGGCGCCCATCAGCTATTCTTCCGACTATACCTATATTACCGGCTGGATTAAAGGGGCGTCTGCCGATTACTCGCTCTATATTACGACCGATGCCGGCAAAGGTGGTTTCGGTGACTACATCGCTACCAACAAGATTGACGTAAAGGCCGGTGTCTGGAATTACTTCAAAATCAAAATATCGGACATGGACCTGTGGGTACCGGGCAAAAAGCTGACGCAGCTGGGCTTCCGGATTCAGGGGCCTGACAAGCAGGACGAAACGTTCTATTTTGACGATATTATGCTGGTTAAATAGCCGGTAGTCAGACAGTTAATAACTATGCATCAAACAGGCCAGGCACGTTGTCTGGCTTGTTTTTTTGCCACGAAGGCACAAAGACCGGAAGTTACACGAAGTTTCTACGTTTGAATCTTTCAATGCAACTTTGTGCAGCTTCGGTTCTTACCGTCTTTGTGGCAAAAAAAAACAACTTTGTGCCACTCTGGTTCTTGCCGTCTTTGTGGCTAATTTTAACTCGTATGAAGTATAGCTTACTTGTGATTGTGCTGAGCTGGCTGGCGGTAGCGGAAAGCTGCGCGGGCCCGTCGCTCACCGACAAACAGGCTACGAAAGAAACGGTAGCTCTGTATAAAAATCTGCAAAAGCTCTCCCGCAAGCACATCCTGTTCGGCCATCAGCACGCCACCGAATATGGCCACGGCTGGTTTGGCGATACCGGCCGGTCTGATGTGAAATCGGTAACCAGTTCGCATCCGGCCGTGATCGGCGTTGATTTCAGCGGCCTGTCCGGACGAACGGAGCGGGAAATTGAGCGTAATCTGTCGCTTTTGCAGAAAAACATGGCTGATACATACAACCGCGGGGGAATCACGACCGTGGCCTGGCATTTTACGAATCCCGTAACACCGCAGACCGGTTTTTACTGGAAAGATGGCGTATCGGCACCGGCCGTACGCAATCTGTTGGCGGGTGGCAGCCACCACGAACAGTATAAAACCATTCTGAAAACCATTGCGAAACTAGCGCATTCGACGCGCGGGCAGGACGGTAAACTGGTACCGATGATTTTCCGTCCGTACCACGAACAGGACGGCAGCTGGTTCTGGTGGGGGAGGGCGCACTGTACAGCGCAGGAGTTTACCGGCTTGTGGCAGTTTACGGTAGGCTATTTACGGGATAGCCTGAACGTGCATAATTTTATTTACGCCTTCTCGCCGGATTGTATCTTCACCACCGAAGAACAATACCTCGAACGCTATCCCGGCGATGATTTTGTGGATATTGTCGGTATGGATGACTACGCTGATTTTGGCCGTAACGGGCGGTATAACCTGGAGGCCGGCGTTCAGAAACTCCGGATTGTAACGGCCTATGCCGACAAGGCAGGAAAGCTGGCGGCGTTTACCGAAACGGGTCTGGAGTCCATTCCGGATACGGTTTGGTGGACGGAAAAGCTCCTGCCTGCCTTACGGGCAGAAGGCGTCCGGATGGCTTATGTACTGGTCTGGCGAAACGATACCCGCAGCCCGACGCATTTCTATGCACCCTATCCGGGACAAGCCAGTGAGGCCGATTTTAAAACGTTTTATGCCGACCCGTTTACGTTGTTCGAGGCTGATTTACGGCATGTGTATCGTCGTCGATTCCTTGGATTATGAATAGCCACAAAGGCGGGAAGAACTTAAGGGGCACAAAGGTTTTTAAAATAACTTCGTGCTGCTCCGGTTCTTCCCGCCTTTGTGGCAAAAAAAGATTAAAAGACAATCTCGTGGGTCAGGTAGCTGGCGCGGTTATCACCCATAATGCTGACCGTGGCACTCAGCGGCTTCTGGTCCCAGTTGATGGTGATCAGACCAAAGTTCAGCTTCACGACCATGTCTTTCACCCGGTGCTTGTTGGGTTCGTCGCGGGGTGCTGCCCAGGTATGGGTCAGGCCGCTGCTCGTAATGTCGTATAACTCATAACCAAGACCTGGAATCTGCGTTTTGGAAATTTCCCCGATGTGCCGGTCTCCGCTAATCAGCATCGCTCCTTTGGGTTTTGTTTTGCCGAGCAGGTCCCAAAGCCGTTGTTGGGCCGTCGGGAAGTTACCCCACTTTTCGTATGGATGGTCGTCGGAGATAAATTGTATGCCGCAGCCGATCACGTGCACGTCGGCGGTGGAGTTGGTCAGCTGCTGTTCCAGCCATTTCCATTGCGCCTCACCCAGAATGTCGCCTGACGGGTCGGGTACATTATTCTTGCCGCCGCTGTCCTTTTTGAGCGGATCACGGAAATAACGGCCGTCGAGCAGAATCACCTTTACCTGCCGGCCTTTGGGGCCGTAGGTATGCACCGAATAACCACCCGTCTGTTTCCGTAGCGGGTCATTCGCCGGAACGTCCAGAAAGTCGAGCATAAGCTGCTGACTTTCTACCCGTTTCGGGTATTCCTTCCCACCATCATTTACCCCGTAGTCGTGATCGTCCCACACCCCGATGATGGGCGTTGACTGACGAAGCGCCTGATAGCCGGGTTCAGCTTTCTGTTTATTGTATTTGGTCCGGAGCGTATCCATGTTCTGGCTGTCGCCGTAAATGTTGTCGCCCAACCAGATCCAGAGGTCAGGTTTAGCATCGACTACATCGTCCCAGAGCGGTTTCGGCCGTTTCTGATCACTGCACGAGCCAAAGGCAATCGTTGTGAGGGGTTTAGTAGCCGTGGCCGTTTGCTGACGGGGCGACTGGCAACCGGCCAGTAAGCCAATACCGGCCAGCGCCAGCGGGAGTAGCGGTTTCATAGCGTAAGGGGTCTTGTTGATTGTGTCTGCAAAAGTAATACGGTCTGTGGTTTTACCGCCGCCTGCGCTGTTAAGCAATTGTTGTCTGCTACCCGGTCACTATTAAAAATGTATTAAAAGCGAGGATTGAACTAGATAATAAAAGAACGTTCGTTTATTTTTGAATCAGTTATGAGATTACGGGACGAAAACAAAGAGCTGGCTATCAGAGAAAAAGCGCTCGGACTAATTGTAAAGGAAGGGTTTGACGGGCTCAGTATGCAGAAGCTGGCCAAAGCCGCCGGGGTGTCGCCGGCCACGATTTACATTTATTTCAAGGATCGCGACGACCTGATCATGCAGATTTTTGAAACCGAAAATGCGCGCATGGCCGACATTACCCTCGACGGATTCGATCCGGACATGCATTTTGAGGAAGGCCTGCGGATTCAGTGGATGAACCGCGCACGGTACTGTCTCGAAAATCCCGAACGCATGCATTTTATGGAGCAAATCCGGTATTCTCCTTTTCACGAACGGCTACAGGGCGCTCCGAAAAGTACGTTTATCCATGCCATGCGAACGTGGGCCGAAAATGCCATTGCGCGCGGCGAACTGGTGCCGTTGCCGATGGAGGTCTACTGGTCCGTTGCATTTGCCCCGCTGTACCAGCTCGTCAAATTCCACATGTCCAGACATGGATTACCCGGCTCGAAAAAATTTACGCTCGATGAGCCGATTATGAGTCAGACCCTTGAATTAGTCATCAAAGCCTTAACACCCCAATAACGTAGCACAATGCAGGCACAACCGGTAAACAACAAACTGACGCCCTACCAGAAGGGGATTATTGCGATTCTGGCCTTTATTCAGTTTACAGTCGTTCTCGACTTTATGGTTCTGTCGCCCCTCGGGGCGCAGTTGCTGACCGAACTCAGCATCACCACAGCCCAGTTCGGGTGGGTCGTTTCGGGCTATGCGTTCAGTGCCGGTATTTCCGGCTTATTGACGGCGGGTTTCGCCGACCGGTTCGACCGGAAAAAACTGTTGCTGTTCTTTTACAGCGGCTTTGTCCTCGGAACGCTCTTTTGCGGCCTTGCGCCGAATTTTGAAGCCTTGCTGGCAGCCCGGATCATCACAGGCCTTTTTGGCGGTGTAATTTCGTCGATCGGCTTTGCCATCATCACCGATTTATTCGACTGGCAGATGCGCGGGCGGGTGATGGGTTTTGTCCAGATGTCGTTTGCCGCCAGTCAGATTCTGGGTATTCCGGTCGGGCTTTATCTGGCCAATAATTTTGGCTGGCATTCCCCGTTTCAGATGATCGTTGGCATCAGTGTACTGGCTGGGGCATTTATGGTGTGGTACATGAAGCCGATTACGGCCCACCTGACACTACAGACCGATACCAACCCGTTCCGGCACCTGGTGCATACCGTATCGCAGCCGACGTATCTGCGGGGATTTGCCGCCACCGTCCTGCTGGCTACCGGCGGCTTTATGCTGATGCCGTTCGGCAGTACCTACGCCATTCATAATCTGGGCGTGACGGCTGAGCAGTTGCCGTTGATTTATACCGTAACCGGTATATTTTCGATTATGGCCGGACCGCTGATGGGGCGTCTGAGTGATAAAATCGGCAAATTCAACCTGTTTACCTATGCCTCGGTTTGGGGAATGGTGATTACGATCATTTATTGTAATCTGGAAAAAACGCCGTTGTGGGAAATTATCGCCCTGAACATTCTGCTCTTTGTCGGTATTTCGGGGCGGATGATTGCGTCGCAGGCCCTGATCTCGGCGGTTCCTGAGCCCAAAGACCGTGGTGCGTTTATGAGCATCAACGCGTCGATTCAGCAGGTTGCGGGTGGCGTGGCCTCGCTGGTGGCGGGGCTGATTGTGGTACAGCGCCCGGACGGTTATTTAGAGCAGTATCCGTTGTTGGGGTACATCGTGGCAGTGGCGATGATCATTACCATTTTCATGATGAAGGTGATTAACGATCACATCAGTAAGAAGCCGGCGGGCGTCATGGCCGGACCACCGGTGGTTGCTGCCGGTGAATAGTCTGAAAACAAAATCGGGCAGCTAAAAGCCGCCCGTTTTAGTTTCAAACTTAACAATCTTGCATAACAACAAGATGTACAAAAATAGACAAAAAGTTAATTCGGGTATACTTATAGAATGGAGAAAGTATACTGTATTCATAACTATTTTTTGGGTGGTGGTACCGGTTTAACTGGTTCCACCGCCTTTTTTTATTTTTTCACGTAAAAAAAGGCCCTGGTCTGTTACACTTTTAAAAAAAAGTTTGACAAAGGGCAACGTTTTGCAATACCCCCGCGTACTGACCATTGAATCAACCCAATGTTATGTATGCGCTGGCATCTTTATCTTTTCGGTCTGTGTCTGGCCTTCGTGATGGCCGCCTGTTCTAAGGATGATCCTGAACCTGACGCTGCGACGCAGGTAGCGGGAGAGTACCCGATTTCATACTATCGGGCGGATTCCGCAGACGTTACGCTCTATGAATTTAACCTGCCCTATACCGCAGGTACAACAACGTTATCGGGTTTAATTACGGCCCGCCGCGACTCCGCCAATGTCCTGTTCCTGACGCAGACCATTAAAATTACGGGCGAAACGGACCAGACCAGTGCACTGGGTCAGGTGAAACTCCAGGCCGTCGGTAGTGGCTACGACATGTATTATGGTACGCAGAAAGTCGGCTCTATTGACGGAACCAATATTTCCATTGATGATCAGGCCGTTGACACGTCAACCGGCACGACATACCGGACAATTATTAACGGACGGAAATAACTTCCTCGGCGCATAAACTAACCTGTGAGATGAACAACAACGTTGATTCAGCTCCATGAGAAGAACTAGTAGATGAATGAGTTAACTAGATAGGTGGAAACGTAGGAAAAAGAGGGAAAATGTTTTCCCTCTTTTTTTTTTGACCGGCTGATACTGTTTGACTTACCGGGGCGGGTAAAAAAACAATCAGCTATGGGGCTTCCGAAGGGCTCTAATCCACAAGTTATTTCCGTTATTTGCGTTTTTAAATCAGGATCAGTCTGGAAACTGGTCTTTTATAACAACTGTCAGCGCCGTTTTCCGGAATATCCGGACGCGGCTGACCTATCCGACAAGCCGGTTGAGCGCGCTTCACTGATCCGGATGCCTGTTGATGCTTCACTGTATATGATGCGGGTGCGATCTGTCAGAGCCGGTCAACCGGATCGATAACCGACTATGCCGATGGCAAAAAAACTTAAATTTACGCCGGCAGGCAACTCGCCTTTTTTCGTTACGTTACGCAGCCGGGTTGATGCTTATTTTATCGAACAGGGGCTTTCTCCGTACGCAAACCGGGCGATGTGGGTGAAAGCCTGCTTTTTTTTAACAGGGTACACCGGCATTTATGCCTTGATCATATCAAATCAGTTCAGTACGCCGGTTATGCTGGGATTAAGCCTGCTGCTGGGTGTTTTTGCGGCCTGCATCGGGTTCAATGTGGCGCATGATGCCGTGCACGGTACGTTTTCGTCCCGGCCGTGGGTGAACCGGCTGCTCGGCAATAGCTTTTATCTGCTGGGTGCCAGTCCATACGTCTGGAAAATAACCCACAACGTGGTGCACCATACCTACACCAATATTCCCGGCCATGACGAAGACATTGAAGTGGCACCCGGACTGGTACGGCTTAATCCCGAAGACCCGAAATATCCGTGGCACCGGTTTCAGCACCTGTACACAATCCCGCTCTATTCACTGGCATCGCTGTCGTGGGTATTCAGGAAAGATTTCGTGAAGTTTTTCAAGAGTAAAATCGGCCAGCATAAGAACGCAGAACACACTAAGCGGGAGTATATCAACCTCTTTGTCGGGAAAACGCTGTATTACCTGGCTTTTCTGGTGGTTCCCTACCTTGTACTTGATCTGACCGTGTGGCAGTTGCTTACCGGCTTTGTGCTTATGCACTTAACCGAAGGTCTCGTATTGGGGCTGGTATTTCAGCTGGCGCACGTGGTGGAAGGGACAGACTTTCCGCTGCCGGATGATACAGGTATGATGTCGGAAACGTGGGCGGTTCATCAGTTATATACTACGGCTAATTTTGCGCCTGACAGTTCACTGGCGGCATTTATCTGTGGCGGTTTAAACCGGCAGATCGAACACCATCTCTTTCCGAAAGGTCTGCCATATTCATTACCCGGCCATTGCCGGAATCGTCAGTGATACCGCCCGTGAATTCGGATTACCTTACCGGCAAAACCGGAGCTTTGCCTCTGCCCTGTATTCGCACTACCGCGTGCTGTACCAGTTCGGTCGCTGATAATGCTTGTTGCCGGACAAAATTTTCCGGCTGAAAAAAAGCGATTTCGCCGCATTCCTGTTTAATGATAAGGCGATGCCTCGTCTGATAATACAGATACCGTGGTATTACACATTTTCGCCCGAAAAAATGGAAGAAAATACGTTGTTACTTGTTTCCGGATATAACTCCGTATCGCCCCGACCCTCCCGGCGGGCCTATCTCAATATACCGGAAGAAGAGGCAAGGGCGCGTTTTCTCCGTACGTTTCCAAATTGCCGTGATATGAAAGTTGTGGCCGTTCTGTTCACAGACGAGTTAACGATTCAGGCAAACGGTGATATTACTGCGTATTGAAATGCAGATTTAATTAACGTTAAGGCGTACCAGTGTGCATGTAAACCCGGAAAGTCTGCTTAATTTACATGAATTCGATAGTACAGGCAATCTTCACAATTTTAATGATGACTAAACATGCATAGAAACAAGAGATTGCACGACATAGTACGGGAGCTGGGTATTCAGATTGTTCATTGGGCCGGCCTGAATGAACGGATTTTCCGGCCGGTCATTATTCCGGTTCCGCAAAACCGCGGCCGCAGACACGGAGATGCCTTTCCGCGTGACTGATAGCTGGATTGAAAATACTATAAATAAAAAAAACATGCCCTGGAGCATGTTTTTTTTTATTTATCAATATATCGTTCTGACGTTTAGATCAGTTCTACATCGACTGCATTTACGCCGCGTTTTCCGTCAACTACATTGAACTTTACCTGATCGTTCTCCCGGATCTGATCAATCAGACCAGAGATATGAACGAAGATATCGGATTGTGAATCCTGGGTCGAAATAAACCCAAATCCTTTGAGTTCATTGAAAAATTTAACAATACCTGTTTGCATTCTTACTTTATTTAAGTTGAGTAAACTTACGGCTAATTAATCCAGTATCCTACTGATTTTCAGATTATTTTCAAAAATATATAAAACTGGTCAGAAAAGTAGAGATTTTACGGAGCCGTGTCGGAAATTCAGGTGTCCGCTTTCCGGTATACATTAATCAACACATATCTCGCCGGGCTTCATTATTTTCCGGTACGGCGCTGAACCTGAAATGAAAAGCCCTTTTTGCCTGTTAATCCGCCACCCGTAATGCCTTCTATACGACCGGTATATTGGCCCTGAATA
>CBDFHU010000017.1:0-87767 GCA_965247375.1 Arsenicibacter sp. | reverse complement strand
CTTAAATCCGACCAGAAATTACTGGGTGAGGTGGTTGTTATTGGTTATGGCACCCAATCCAAAGCTAAAGTAACCGGAGTAATAACCCAGGTGAAAGGGGATCAGCTCGTACGGTACAATGGCAGTAGTTTTGCTCAGCAGCTGGCCGGCAAAGCAGCCGGGGTCATTAATTAACGACGCCCAGGCTCAGCCGGGTGCTGATCCGCAGATTGTGATCCGCGGCATCGGTACGCTGACTGCCGGCCGCAATCCGTTGATCGTCGTGGACGGTTTTCCGCTCTCGGAAGGGTCTTCCCTGAACTCAGTCAATCCGCAGGATATTGAAACGATTGACATTCTGAAGGACCCGTCATCCGCCGCAATTTATGGGTCACGGGCGGCCAACGGCGTGGTCCTGATTACGACCAAAAAAGGCCAGTCGGAGAAAATGAGCGTATCCGTAGACCTTTACACAGGGTTTCAGGAACGGGCCGACCGGGTGAAGTACGTAGACGCTTATGATGCTGCCATTTATTTCACAGAAGCCCGGGACTGGGGATATGTCTCAAAAAATCCGGCTACCCGCAGCATTGCCGACGACCGTGCCACGCGGGTAGCCAAAGGGGCCAGTCTGCGCGAACTGCGGCTTAATTATGTGCAACCCTGGCTGGATAAACAACCCGGGTCTTACCAATACCGACTGGCTGGGCGAGCTGTTCCGTCCTGCCCCGATGAGCAGCTACAATGTGGGGGTTTCGGGCAGCACCGGCAAAACCAATTACTACGTCTCGGCCAATTATTTCAATCAGGAAGGCATTGTGCGCAACAATGGCCTGAAACGGTACAGCGCCAGCATCAGACTCGATTCAAAGGTGTCGGAAAAAGTTGATTTCGGGGCCAGCATGAACCCGTCCTACAACGACCAGCGGTATTTCAACAACAACGGAAACCAGTCGTTCGATCCGATTGCAAACATGTACATCAGCTATCCGTTTTTCAGCCCTTACAACGAAGACGGATCGCCGGCCATCAGTAAGCAGATTGTTGCCAATACCCCCGAAGATGGTGCTCTGGCCGAAAATCCGCTGGCACTGATTGAAAAAATCAAGAACAGACGCACGTTTTTCCGGACATTCGGCAATACCTACGTAACCTACCGGCCGCTGCCGGGTCTTTCGTTCAAAACGCTGCTCGGAGGCGATCTGATGAGCAACTTCATTGATTTTTACAATCCTTCTGACGTAGGCGGTTACCGCACAGCCGCCCCTAAACCAGCCGTAGCAACTGAAACCCGGGATTTCAATACCAACTACATCTCGGAAAACACGCTGACCTACAGCCGGCAGATTCAGGACCATTCGCTTGACCTGCTGGCGGGCTATACATTTCAGAAAGAGACAGGTACCAATACCATTGTGACGGGGTCAGGTATTGCCGATAATAACCTGACCAACATTGCCGGGGCCAGTGCCTTTGCCGCTACCGCATCGCGCTATGCCTGGACACAGATTTCGTACCTGGCCCGCGCACAGTATGCCTTCAAAAACAAAAACCTTTTTACAGCCACCATCCGTCGTGATGGTTCTTCGCGTTTCGGCGATGACCGGAAGTGGGGTAATTTCCCTTCCCTGACGGGAGGCTGGATTATCAGCAACGAATCGTTTTTTCCGAAATCGAACCTGCTTTCATTCGCCAAGCTGCGGGCAAGCTGGGGGCAGTCGGGCAATAACCAGATTGGTTCCTATAGTTCAAAAGCCCTCGTCAACCCCGATAATTACGTCTATGGCAGCAGCCTGGCCGCCGGATTTGCCGCCAGCAGTACCCCCAACCCGAACCTGTCCTGGGAAACCAAAACCTCAGCCAACATTGGCCTGAACGTGGGACTACTGGCTAACCGGCTGACACTGAGCGCTGATTATTACTCATCCACCACCAAAGATCTGTTACTGAACGTGCCTGTACCTCAGCAATCGGGTTTCAGCTCATCAATCCAAAAACATTGGCCGGATTCAGAACAAGGGTTTTGAGGTTGAGTTCAGCGGTACAAATCTGCTGCCCGGTGCGGTCAAGTGGGGATTTAGTGCGAACCTGGCCA
Organism: Arsenicibacter sp.; assembly: GCA_965247375.1. Classification (GTDB taxonomy): domain Bacteria; phylum Bacteroidota; class Bacteroidia; order Cytophagales; family Spirosomataceae; genus Arsenicibacter. The sequence continues at coordinate 85,693 of CBDFHU010000017.1, read as the reverse complement.
CCAATACCAACAAAGTACTGGCGCTGGCCCCCGGACAACAGCAGATTCTGACGGGTGGGTCGAGTAATTTTCTGACCCGGGTCGGTGGCTCCATTGCCGAACTCTATGGCTACCATATCATCGGCGTTTACAAAAACCCAGGAACAGCTGAAAACCATCCCGGCTCTTGCCGGAACGGTCCTCGGCGATTACATGGTGGAAGACCTCAACAAGGACGGCGTTATAGACCTCAACGACCGGAAGAGTTTCGGCACCTTCAATCCAAAATTCTCCTACGGTTTTTCGTCTAATTTCAGTTACCGCCAGTTTGAGCTGAGTTTCTCACTGGTCGGTATTGAGGGCCGTAAAATCTGGGATACCCAGTTATCGAACCAGGAAGAAGCCGGGGAAGGATTTGGCGTACCAAATGCTTATTATTTCCGGAACCGCTATCATCCGGTCGATAATCCTGACGGATTTCTGGCCCAGCCTAATATGGGTAACTTCTCCCCTGCCCGCCGGCTTACCCGTGCCTCAAACCTGTTTTTCAAAGATGCGGATTACCTCCGTATCCGCAATGTCCAGCTGGCTTATACTCTCCCGGCTGGCTGGGCCTCCGCCATCCGGCTGGCCGGCGCACGGGTCTATGTGACCGCCAACAACCTGTATACGTTTACGAAGTTCCTAGGCTTCAACCCCGATGCTACCTCAACCGATAACGTCCTGACAAACGGCCTGTCCCAGGCCAACTACCCGGTGGCCCGCTCATTTGTTGCCGGCTTTAATGTGACTTTTTAACCAAAAACGACATACAATTGTGAAAAAACCTTACCTTACTGCTAGGTCTGCTGACAGGTTCCCTGCTGCTGACTTCCTGCGAAGACCAGCTTTATCAGAACCCGGTTACCTCTAAGGAACTGGGCAACTTCCTGCGGAACGAAACCGAAGTGGAAGAATATGTCAATGCCGTGTACGCCAGCCTGCAAAACAGCGGGTTATACGGGTCGTATCTGCCAACGGCTACCGAAATTCAGTCCGACAATACCTTCGATGAGGTCCCTGCCAATGACAACGGCAACTATGGTCAGCTGGATCAGTTTGCCATCATTCCAGCCAATGATATCGTGACAAACATCTGGCAACAGGCCTATGTGACCATTCAACGGGCCAATGTGGTGCTGAACCGGATCGACAAGGTGCCGTATGCCGTAACTACCACCAGACAGGCCCGTATCGGTGAGATGAAATTTATCCGGGCGTTGCTGTATTTTCATCTTGTCCGGCTTTATGGCGATGTACCGCTCGTGACCAGAGAAACTACTAACCCGAACGAATATTTCGGACAGGGCCGGACCCAGTCATCGCTGGTTTACACACAGATTATCTCTGATTTAACGGACGCCATCAGTGTATTGCCAGCCAGCAGCACCCAACCGGGCCGGGTCATTAAAACGGCGGCACAGACGCTGCTTGGAACGGTTTACCTGACGCAGAAAAAATACAGTGAAGCCAGAACGCAGTTGCTGGCAGTAGCCGCGTCGGGGCAACATACGCTCATGGCTGATCCGGCTACGGTGTTTGCGATAAGCAACGAGAATAACAAGGAAATCATTTTTGCGGTGCAGTATGCCTCGGGAGTCAACGGAAATACGGAGGGAAGCGCGATGTTTCAGCTGTTTGCGCCGTCGGGAACAGTGTCAGGTGCGAAAGGGCATAACCTGCCGACCAAAAGCCTGTATGCACTCTATACCGCCGCTGATAAGCGCCGGACGGCCTACGTCACCACCACTTCTGCCGGTATTCCGTGGTCGCGGAAACTGACACAGCCAACAGTTATTACCGATGGGGGCAGCGACGTAGTGGTACTGCGCTATGCCGATGTACTGCTTAAACTGGCTGAGGCAGAAAACGAACTGGGTAACCCCGGCGCGGCTATTCCGTATCTGAACCAAATCAGAACGCGGGCAGGGCTGAGTAACACCACGGCGACCACCCAATCCGAACTACGGGCTGCTATTGACCTCGAACGGCGGCTGGAACTGATCAACGAAGGCCACCGCTGGTATGACCTATTACGCACCGGTACGGCGATTCAGGTTATGAACGATTGGTTTAAGGCCAATAACATCCTTGTTACCATTACAGCAAAGGACCTGCTGCTGCCCGTGCCGCAGGGGCAGATCGACACCGATCCAAGCATTAAACAAAACCCCGGCTATTGATTCACGAACGGACTGATGCCTCGTCAGGCATCAGTCCGTTTTTTTCAGCATACAAATCAGAGATTATGAAACGATTCGTAGTTTTTATCACTGCACTACTACTTAACAATCCCCTTCAGGCACAGGTACGCGATGTGGCCGCCATTATCCGTGAACTGCACGATCCCGCCAGTAAGCAGGTATTGGTTGTGGCCCATCGGGCCGACTGGCGTAATGCGCCGGAAAACTCACTGGCGGGTATCGAAAGAGCCATTCAGATGGGCGTTGATGTGATCGAAATCGACCTGAAGAAGACGAAAGACGGCATGCTGGTTCTGATGCATGACACCACCATTGACCGGACCACAAACGGGCACGGCAAACCGGAAGACTACACGTGGAACGAACTGAGTCGGTTTACCCTCAAAAACGGACACGGTGGCCCTACCCGACAGCATATCCCGACGTTTGAAGCCTGCATGCGGCTCGTAAAGGGACGGGTAATGGTGAATATTGACAAAGGCTATGATTATTACAAAGAAGCGTATGAGATTCTGGTCAAAACCGGTACCGTCGATCACGCTATTATTAAATCCGGAAAGCCCTATGAGCAGGTAAAGGCTGAAAACGGCGACCTTCCGGGCAATAAGCTGGCATATATGCCCATCGTTTATCTGGACCGGCCGAATGCCGGTGAAATTGTTAAAACCTACTCAGAAAGGCTGAAACCAGTGGCGTACGAACTGATTTTCAGCTCCGACAGTGCGCTGGTCAACTCAACATACCTGAGCGTTCCTGAAACCGGGTCTAAAATCTGGTTTAACAGCCTGTGGGCGAACCAGAACGCAGGTCATGACGATGAACGAAGCGTCGATGAAAACCAGCCCGAAGCCGGCTGGGGCTGGCTGATCAGTCATGGGGCTACGCTCATTCAGACTGATCGCCCCAAAGAACTTATTGACTACTTGAGAAAGAAAGGATTACACCCTTGAAACCCGCCTTTCACAAGCTAATAAACATGAAAACGCTAAGAGATTTCCTAAGCGGGCTGTTGCTGTGCACATTCGTTCAGGCCGGCGCTCAGCCAACGCCGGCCGATACCAGCCTGCGCTGGCAGGAAGGCTTTTTTGATATTCATCATATAAACACCGGCCGTGGTAACAGCACCTTTTTTATTTTCCCCGACGGCACCACCGTGCTCCTTGATGCCGGTGACCTGAATGCGGCTTATTTCATGCGCAGATCAGCACCGCTACTGGTCGCACCTGCCCGGCCAAACGACAACAAAAGTGCCGGACAATGGATCGCAGAGTACATTAAACAGGCAATGCCGGCTGGCTTTAAACCCCGGCTGGATTATCTGATTGTGTCCCATTTTCATGCCGATCATTACGGAGATCTGACTGACCGGGCTCATTAGGCAGTATATTCCTAAATCGTGCCCAATTAGTATTGTAAAAAAAAGTGATGTCAAATGGACGGTTCGCTGTTGCGATTGAGTACCAACTCAATAACCGACCTCGCAAAACACTTGGATACTTGTCACCCATTCAGTTTGCTCTTAAGCATGAAATTGCACTTGAAACTTGAATCCAAGACCTAAATCGAATCAGAACCACTTTGGCCGGAATATACAGTAATCCCAAAAAATGTCAGAGTACCAGAATTTATTCTTGTAAATAAATAAGTCATTCCATACATTACCAAAACACAATTGACTGCATAAGACATGATAAAGAAACTCTATTTGATTAATTTTTTTCGATTGGCAGTAGTTTGGCTGATACTATCTGTTCTACTGATCATTTCATTCAGAAGTCATGCTCAGCTGACAAAAGAATCACCCAACCTTACACCGGGTAAGTTTGATGGCGGAAGCGGGTTACCTACTGTACCTGTCAGCAATTTTCAGTTTGGCTTAGTAAACAAGGCAACCGCTCCGGCAAACTTACCTGCAATGATTCGGGCTACTGAGATTGAAAGTAATAGCTCAACCACCACCGCAACGCCACTTAGCGGACCGGCTGTAAAGATGAAGGGAAATATTTTTCCGGCTAACGACCAGGATTATTATTCTTTTACCGCTCAGGCAGGAGACCGGGTATATGCTGCGACTCAGACATCTCAGGATGCGAGTGTCTCCGGGGATAGTCAGCTGGAATTATTTGCCTCTGACGGAACGACTATTATTGAATCAGACAATAATTCGGGGACTTTTAACAATAATTCTTCAGGGATTGCCGGAACTCTTATACCGGCAACCGGAACCTACTACCTACGTGTCAGACACAATGTCAATACCGGAACAATAAGGCCTTATTATTTATATTTCAACTTACGCAGCGGGGCGCCGGTCTCCGAGACAGAAGCAAATGATGCCTTGCCGGGTCAGCAATTGCCTGCAGATGGCTGGGTAAGCGGGGAGCTTAGTACTGCTACCGATGTTGATTTTTATTCAGTAACACTTGAGGCTGGCGAAACCATCTACATTAGCCTGGATTTAGATCCGGCACGTGGTTCTTCAGACTGGAACGGAAGGCTAAGTTTTGGTCTGTTTGGTGATGATCCCCAAGCGCTGTTACAAATCAATGATGCAGGAGGTGACGGTGCTGATGCCGAGAGCTTTTTCTTTACTGTTAAGGAGGCTGGCACCTATAGTATTCTGGTCGATACGCAGGGGGGGACTTTCGGTACTTATCATTTAAGTGTCAGCACATTAGGGGCTACTACTGATCCTTCCCGGACTACCTATACAAGTACCGATATTCCTGTGACTATCCCAACCGTACAAGGCATTGTCAGTTCTACCCTTACTATTCCGGCTACAGGGCGCCGAATTAAGAATTTAAAAGTTGCAATTAATCTGGATCACACTTTTATGAGGGATTTGGACGTAGAGCTTATGGGACCCGATCGGAATATCGTCGGCTTATTTTCTGACATTGGTGGAGAAACAACAAATGGTCCCCAAACAACCATGGATATTGTTCTCGATGATGAAGCAGGGATACCTCCTTTATTTCCGGTAACCAAAGGTATGGTTTTGCAACCGGAGCTGAATTATCGATTAGAATGGTTTAAAGGCCAGATAGCCGATGGTACCTGGACGCTAACGCTTCGGGACGATGCAACCGATGACGGAGGTACACTTAATGCCTGGAGCCTGATTATTGACTATGAAGATGAAGTTGTTGCCGGTTCGCCGACAACAGTTTTCAGCACAGATTTTGAGTCGGGTGACGCTGGTTTTACTCATTCCGGCACCCTGGATGAATGGGAGCTGGGCACCCCTTCTTTTGTGCCTGTTACCTCGGCTAATAGCGGGGTAAATTGCTTTAAAACCGATCTTGATAACACCTATGATGCCAGTGCAAACCAAGAGTTGGTTTCACCAACGATCAACATTCCCTCGCTGAACGCAAATGACAAAGTCCTCTTCCGTTGGGCCATGAAGTATCACATGGAATCGGCTAATTTTGATCACGCTTTTGTTGAGGTTCGTGAGGTCGGTGGAACCAATGCAGTACGCAGGGTTTGGGAGTGGCTTGGTCCAACAATGACTAACACGGTTGGTAATCCCGCAGTTATTATAGAGGAAGCAGCCGGCTGGGGCCTTTTCTGGGCGGATATAAGTGCTTTTGCCGGCAAAGCCATTCAACTACTATTTCACTTAGACTCTGACACAACGGTTCAGTTAGGGGGTTTGGCCATCGATGATGTCAGTGTAACGGTATATAACAGTCCACCGGTTATTACTGCTAATCCAGCACCTGTAACGGTTTGCACCGGAAGTCTGGCAACGTTTGCCTGCAGTGCAACAAACGCTGCCGGGTTTACCTGGCAGGAATCGACCGATAATGCCTTTTCGGGTATTACTCAGTCCCTTTCTGTTAGTCAGGGCGTTTATGATGTAGCCGGAACGGCAACCAGCAGCACACTGACTATTCATAATACAACAGGCCTGAACGGCCGGTATTACCGGTGTGTAGCTTCTGCGGGCAGTGCCACCACAGCGTCAGCAGGTGCGCAACTAACTTCCAATAACATTGCTACCGGCTCTATATCGTCACTAGCCGCCAGCGGGTCGGTTGGCAGTTGTAATAATTCTGTAAGTGTGACTGGTATTGGGCAAGGCACCGCATTTGTCTTTACCGGGCCCAATGGATACGTATTCTCGAATGTATTCCGCCAATCGGGGATTCATACTTTAGATTTTAGGGGAATAATGCAGCCTGGGGTATATACTATCCATGTTTATGACGGTAGTTGTGGCTCGGTAAGTCAGCAGATTACTATAGCGGCTTGTCCATAACATACAACTTACAGTATTTCAATCCGGGAAAAGGTGTGTGGACCGATGATAATGGATTTGATTCAATCTGGATGAAAAGTAGATTTTTTTTTATAGGACCGTTTTTTTACCCCCTACCTACTCATGCCGGCAGAATTTCTTTCTGATGCCAAGCGCATCCGCTACCAGACTATTCCCTTCGACCTCACTACCCATGACCTTCATCAGTTTGGGTTTTTATCGCCCACCGACCGGGCGTTGATTGCTTCGCAACGGCGCGAGCATAACCGGCTGGGCTTTGCGGTTCAGTTAATCGTCATTCGGTTGATGAACCACCTGCCCCAGGAATGGTATCGGCAAATACCAGCCAGTTTAGGGGTATTACTTCCAAAAGGGCCGAAAATATCGGTTCCGAACGAGGTTTATAGTTGTCGTTCTTTTTCCAATTTGTTCAAGCGGACCGGGAATATGTGGGCAAGGGGTGGTTTAACGGGGGCGCCCGTGCGCTTTCTCACTGATCATGAGATCCGATTTATTATCCGGCTCACCAGGCAGGATTACAAACATGAAATCAGTAAGGGGAGACGCCGTTACAGCAGCTTAATTTGTAGCTTGGCTACTAGCCCGATTAAACACTTCACTTAGGATACTTAAACGGATTTTTAGTTTACTTATGATATAAATGTCCAGTACGGAGAGCCTTTTTACTGTCTTTTTTCTCTTTTCAGTAACATATATATACCCCTGCCTCATGAGGTCAGTAACCTCGGTAATCGTGGACACGGCCCATGCTCGTCTTTCCTTAGCTGTTTTATACGCAGTAGGGACAAACACCTGCTGACGTTCCAGCTGCTGCTCGGTTTCATTCCATAGATAGTACTCGACATACCAACGTTTGTCAAGATCACCACCCCGATTGTTGAGTTTAGGCAAACGAAATCGCTCAGAAGCGATTTTCTTCTTACGTTCAGTGTTAGATTTCATGTAAGCTTAACAGGAAGTGTTACGGGCGTTTTTGTGGCAAATTTGTGGCAAAAATGAAAAAGGCCCAAATCAGCGATTTGGGCCACATTTGTACCGGGAGCCGGACTCGAACCGGCATGCCCTTGCAGACATTGGTGTTTGAGACCAACGCGTCTACCGATTCCGCCATCCCGGCTTCACCAGTCGCTTGCGCGATGGGATTGCAAAAGTAGACAATCCTTTCAGATTATGAAACTTTCGTCCCACTTTTTTGAAAAATAATATGGGTTTGCAGCCTGTACGGGGCCTTTTATTCGTACCGCAATGCCTCAATAGGGTCTAGCTTCGAAGCACGGATGGCCGGATAAATGCCGGAGAATAAGCCAACTACCACACAAATTACTAATCCTAACAGCATCCAGAACCATGGCACCACAAACCCGCCTTTTCCCTGACTGACAATCTGCGAAATCAGGTTGCCTATGCCCAGCCCCAGCAACACACCGCCAATGCCACCAAGAATACAGATCACAATGGCTTCGATCAGAAACTGCTGACGGATACGCGACGGGGTGGCTCCCAGCGACTTACGGATGCCAATTTCGCGGGTACGCTCGGTAACAGATACCAGCATGATGTTCATCAGGGCGATGGCAGCCCCGAGCAGGGTGATAAACCCTACTCCGAAACCGCCGATCCTCAGCATCTGGCTGTTTTTTTCCAGATCCTGTGCCAGTTCGTCGGCACGCTGGATGTCAAATGAATCCGGCCTGCCTAAGGCATCCCCGCGGATAATGCGCATGACACCCTGTGCCTCTCCCATCGCCGTTTCCTGATCCGACATGTTCGGTACCGACGCTGTAATGTCAAAGCTCAATGTCCGCGAACCTGCCAGAGCACGGCCGTTATCCAGTGGAATAAGCATTACACGGTCTTCGCCCGACCCGCCAAAGCTGCCTTTTTTCTCCAGGACGCCGATTACCTTGTAAGGGGTGCCGAGTACCCGGATAAACTTGTTGAGCGGGTTAATCTTGCTTTCAAACAGGTTGGTCGCCAGTTCACGGCCGATCACCGCCACATTCATCGAGTTGGCAATGTCATTGGTATTAAAGTTGCGGCCAAGTTCTACCTTATAGTTTTTCACATTAATGTAGTTCTCATCAACGCCTACCACCTGCACATTCGGGTTGGTTTTCTTTGATTCATACTTTACCTGCGCCGCACCTGTAATACCCGCCGATACCGAAATCATGGCTCCATACGGAAACCGGCGTTTAAACTGAATGGCTTCACGGTACACAATCGGCCGGTTCTTGCGCTGCACCCGACCGCCGAACCTGCCGAAGTCCTGCGGCACCACAATACTGAACGTATTGGCACCCAGCCCCTCGAAACTACTGCTCAGTGAGCTCTGCAGGCCGTCAATGGCCGTCAGGATACCTACCAGCGATGTAATCCCGATGGCAATGATCAGGGCGGTCAAGATAGTCCGGAGCTGATTACCGGCAATCGACCGCAGGCCTTCCCGTATGTTTTCGATCAGGTTCATGATTTATAAAAAAGAGTGAACGGGGAAAGTACGAAAGCATGAGAATGTGTCAGAGCCCTTATTTATACGCTATTTAGCCACGCGGCGGCCGCTCTTTCACTCTTTCAGTCTTCCACTCTTTGTCCCTGAAACAGTTTCGCATAATTTTTGCTTATATTCGTTGAAATATAGCCATACAAAGCTACTCTGTTCATCAATTATACAACAAACCAATGAAACGGCTGCTGCTACCGCTCATCCTTTTTCTGGTACTTACCAACCAGGCATGGGCGACCAAAATCATGATTCCGATGGATGATACCCAAAAGAATCACCTCAAAGCCTACGGGATCGCCTATTGGGTGCTGAAAAGTTATGACATGGAAATTGACTGGCTCCTCAACTACCGGGGCGGCAGTTTTATGATGCAGCACAACCAGCAGTTTATCAACGAAATGGTCATCCGCGGAGTAAGCTATGAGGTCATTTCAGATGCTCAGGCTACCCAGATTCTGGCCGAAGTGTCGTCGCCGAGCGCCAACATGGACGCCGTAAAATTACAGAAAGCGCCGCGCGTTGCCGTTTATTCGCCGAAAAGTAAGCAGCCGTGGGATGATGCGGTAACGATGGTGATGACCTACGCCGAAATTCCGTATGATGTCGTTTTTGATCAGGAGGTACTCGAAACTAAATTACCGGAATACGACTGGCTCCACCTCCACCACGAAGATTTTACCGGCCAGTTCGGCAAGTTTTTCCCGTATAAGGATCAACCCTGGTACATTGCCCAGAAGCAGGAAGCCGAATCGATTGCGCATAAGTATGGTTTTAACAAGGTCCCGCAAATGAAGCTCGGCGTTGTGCAGAAAATCCGTGACTTTATTCTGGGCGGTGGTTATCTGTTTGCCATGTGTAACGCAACCGATACTTACGACATCGCGCTGGCAGCCCAGAAAACCGACATGGTTGACTCGTTCTACGATGGTGACCCTGCCGACCCGAACGCCAACGCTAAGCTTGATTTCAGCCAGACTATGGCCTTCCGCAACTTTCAGGTCTACACCAATCCCTACATGATTGAGTTTTCGACCATCGACAACCAACCGGAAGAGCGCGGCCTCGGCGAACATAACGATTACTTCACGCTGTTCCAGTTCTCGGCCAAGTGGGACCCGATTCCGACCATGCTGACTCAGAATCATGCCAATGTGATCAAAGGTTTCATGGGCCAGACAACGGCGTTTAAAAAGCAGTTCATCAAACCGGAAGTAGTGATTATGGCCGAAAACCGATCGGCAGGCGAAGCCCGTTACATTCACAGTCCGTATGGACGTGGTTTCTTCACATTTTACGGCGGTCACGATCCGGAGGATTACCGCCACGAAATCGGGGAAGAGCCAACCGACCTGAATCTGCACCCGAACTCGGCCGGTTACCGCCTTATCCTGAATAACATTCTGTTCCCCGCAGCCAAAAAGAAAAAACAAAAAACCTGATCGGTTTTGCTCCGACAGTCCGGCCCCCGTTCAGCAGCGTCTGCGCGGGGGCTAGTAGTTTCCGGCCAGTCATAGCTTATGTGTCAGGATACCTGTTCACTACATGACGAAACGCTTCTTTTCCTCCCTGTACTTCTGGTTGCTCTGCACACTGATCACCGGCAGCTTCGCCTTTATTTCCAGACTAACCGGCCAGGCGCCCGAACCTGCCGCTGCCAAACGGCCTAACATCATTCTCTTTATTTCCGACGACCACGGCTATGAAGACGCCGGTTTTGCCGGTGCCCGTGTAGTAAGGACACCAAACCTGGATGCGCTGAGCAAGGAATGTCTCCGCTTCACCCACGCGTTCTGCAATTCGCCCAACTGCGTACCCTCCAGAGCAGTTATCAATACCGGACTCATGCCCGCCCGTAACGGCGCCCACCCTAACCACAGTAAAATAAATGCCGGTATCAAAACCCTGCCGGTCTATATGCAGGAACTGGGCTACCAGACCATTCTGGCCGGCAAAGACCATGTGTGGCCCCAATCGGCCTATCCGTACGTATACCTGAAAAAACAGGATCAGGATTACCGGAAAATTGACTCCGTTCTGGCTGTCTATGCCAAACCCGGACAGAAGCCGCTTTGTTTGATTGTGGCAACCGACAATCCGCACGTACCGTGGCCCAAAGTAGAGGGCTATGACCCCGCCAAAGTGGATATCCCTCCTTTTCTGGTCGATACGGATATTACCCGGATGGTGCGGTCAAAATACTACACAGATGTTACCGACATGGATGTTACGGTCGGTGAATGCCTCAAGTCTATGAAAAAATACGGGTACATGGATAATACGCTGTTTATCTATACGACCGATAACGGCCCGCAATGGCCCTTTGGCAAATGGAATCTCTATGATCAGGGCATCCGTGTGCCGATGCTGGTCCGCTGGCCGGGCAAGGTAACGCCGGGCACAACCGATGCCATGACACCGCTCGTCGATCTGCTGCCAACCTTGCTGGATGCTGCGGGTGGCCGTATTCCCGACGGGCTGGATGGCAAAAGCTTTTTACCACTCCTGACCGGCAAACGAACAGCTCACCGCGATACCATTTTTACAACCTACACGGCTGATACCCGTTACGGGGCGTTTAATTACTACCCGATCCGCAGTATCCGGACCCGCACGCTTAAGTACATTATGAATCTGGAACCGGGCCGCACGTATACCACCCATATCACGAATGCCAAGCCGGTGGATGGTACCGATTACTGGTTTTCGTGGGTAGATAAGGCAAAGACCGACCCAAAGGCCACTCAGCGGGTTGCCGCCTATCAGAACCGGCCCGCCGAAGAATTATATGACCTCGAAAAAGACCCGTACGAACTGACCAACCTGGCAGCGTTGCCCGAAAACCGGCAAACAGTCAGGAGTTTCCGGAATAAAATGGAGGCATGGATGGAAGCACAGAACGATCAGGACGGGCTGACCCGCTACTTCTTTAACATTAAACACGGGAAAGACACCAAATAAAAAATCGGGGACCACTCAATCAGAATGGTCCCCGATTCATTTAAGGGTTTAGGAGTAGTCGTTTAAATCATATAAACGAAGGTTTCAGTTACAGGACAACACGATCCAGCGTCACGTACTTTTTAAGGTTACTTAAGGCACCAAAAATCAGATTGTACACCGATTGGATGTTAATCTGCATGAGCGACGAAATTTCTTCGTTGGTCATGTTCTGGTAAAAGCGGAGATAAACGGCTTCGCGTTGACGGCGGGGCAATTTATCGATGGCACTCTGAAGACATTCGTTGATGTGCGAATCTTCTTCAAATGCGATCAGCGACGTTTCATACGAAGGATCGCAACCAGGCAGCAGGTCTGTCTGAACATCGTCCTGACTGCTGATTTTCTGCTCAGCCGTTAAATGCCGAACCAATTTGCGCTTGATGGAAGCCATCAGATAATACCGTACCGAGGTAGTCGGGCCAATATTCTGGCGGTGTTTCCATAGCTCAACGAATAAATCGTGAATACAATCTTTGATCAACGCTTTATCCTGAGCAAAGTGTGTGCAGTAATGGTATAATACCTGCACATATTCGCGATACAACTGGGCGAAAGCGACTTCGTCCCCGCTGCGGAACTTGTTCCACAGGGCTTCTTCATCTATGCCGGACGGTGTACGATGACGAGGCATAACTGGGTAGGTAGAGGTTGTAAAAGGTTAGGCAACGCTGTAAACTTACCCACAAAAAATTGAATTTTAAATAGTAATTGTACAAAAAATTCCAAAAAATTAAAATACAGCACAAATACATCAAAATAAGCTATAAACAAAATGACGAATTGTGTGACTTAGCGTTTTTACGAAAGAAAAAGCGGCGAAAATTGGAATTTATTTCCATCAAATAGGCCTTTATCGCTAAGTTTCAGGGCCGGTATTACCAGTAACGCCATAAACGAAAGCGTCATAAAGGGGGCAGCCAGCGTACTGCCAAGCGTTTGTTTGGCAAACTGATCGAGCTGCGTGTACTGATCTGCAACCAGATATCCGTCAGAATCCGTCATTAATCCGGCCACCGGCAAAGGTAAGACATACGCCTCCTGCCCGCTTACCGCCGACAGACCACCCCTCGCCTCAATGATCAGGTTGATGGCGCGGGCAAGGCTTTCATCATCGCAGCCGACGGCGGTGATATTGTGCGAATCATGTCCGACCGACGACGCCAGCGCTCCCTTTTTCAGGCCGACATTTTTGATAAACGCCACGGCCGGCGGCGCGTCCTGATAGCGGTTCACGACCACCAGCTTCAGCACGTCGTTCCGGACATCCGGCACAACCAGCCCGTCTTCAATCAGCGCGGGCAGGTGCAGTTCGTTGGTAATCAGCTGACCGTCCATGGCCTCAATCACGCGGATCATTTCCCCGGTTGCGGCAACCGCCAGCTGACCGGCCTCAATCCGTGAGCAGTTGAACTGATTCAGGTGATCGCTCCGAAGGTCAGGAATCAGTGACTGACCGCCACGGGCCACGACCTCGCCGTTAATCACCGTCTGCTGTACCGCAAAGGTGGTCAGATCGGCAACCTGGATAAAATCAGCGGGATCACCGGCGCGCAGCTGCCCGACCGGCATGTGATAATGCCGCACCGGATTCACGCAGGCCGCCCGCAGCACCTCCCAGCGGTCGTAGCCCTGGTTGATGGCCCGGACAACCAGTTGGTTGATATGCCCTTCGGCCAGGGTATCAGGGTGTTTATCGTCGGAACAGAACATGATCTGATTCGGGAATTCGGGCAGCAGCGGAATCAGGGCCTCAAAATTCCGGGCCGCACTCCCCTCCCGGATCAGGATCAGCATGCCGCGTTCGGCTTTGTCGCGGCCTTCTTCATAGGTAAAACACTCGTGGTCGGTGGTGATTCCGGCGTCGATGTATTGTTGCGCCGCCTCACCCCGTAAACCCGGTGCATGCCCGTCGACCGGCTTATCAACGGCTTTCGCCAGAGCGATTTTAGCCATTACGTCGGGGTCCTGATGCAAAACACCCGGAAAATTCATCATTTCGGCCAGATACCCGATCCCGGGCATGGCCAGCAGTTCGCGGACATCCGCTACGCTGATGGTAGCTCCGGCGGTTTCAAACGTCGTGGCGGGCACGCAGGATGGTGCCCCGAAATTAAATTTAAACGGTACCCGCTTTCCATCCCTGATCATGTACCGGACGCCCTCAATACCAACCACATTCCCGATCTCGTGCGGATCAGAAACAGTAGCGACCGTTCCGTGCACTACCGCCAGCCGTGCAAACTGGGCTGGTGTCAGCAACGAGCTTTCGACGTGTACATGCGCATCAACAAAGCCCGGCAGAATATAGGGCTCGCCGGGGCGCTCATCGCCGAGGCGTTCAATCTGTGTAATATGCTGTCCGTCAACGGTAATGGTCCCCCAAAAAACGGTTTCACTGAACAGGTCAAGAATATTAGCGGTAAACATGGTTAAATCCTGATAAATAGTTTGCGACGGTACATCCACCACAAGAGAACCCAGAAAACGGCCAGCGTCAGCGCACCGACAAGCAGCTGTTCGTAAGCCTCGCCGAAGATCCGGAAGGGTGCATGTCCGAAGTGAATGTAAAACGAATTCATGATAAACCCATCAATCAGGTGCACCAGACAGTAAATTGCGATTGAATTCATGCCGATCACGACCAGCGGGAAAGCCCACCGGCGGTGTTTCCGGACATCAATTACCCAGTAAAAGCCTGCCAGTAGCAGAAAGCACCAGCCTCCGCTGAACAGCACCCAGGCCGGTGTCCAGATCCGCTTCACGACCGGACAAATACCCAGCAAATGGCATAAAGTCCCGAGCGCCAGGCCGGCTACTCCGGCAATTACAAACCGTTTCAGCAAGGTCTGATCATCATAACCGGCCCGCAGCCAGCGCCCGGCCTGCAAGCCCAGCAGCATCGTTCCCAGGGTCGGGATAAAACTCAGCGTAGCATAACCGCCTCCGTTGTACAGGAACGGCTTAGCCCGCGGAAACAGATTTAGAAACCAGGTATCAAACGCCCAGGCCAGGTTGCTGTTTTTGTTGAAATGAGCCATGATGCCGGTATAATGCTCAGGCCAGTCGGCCGGTACCCCGACGGCGGAATACACAAAGTCCGGACCGGGAGCCGGATACAAAATAAACATGAGCCAATACCCAATCAGAATCGCCGCAAAGGCTGCCCACTGAATTTTCGGGCGGGCATGTCCCAGCAGAAACAAAAACGGATAGCCAAGGCCGATTTGGGTCAGTGTGTCTTCAAAGGTAAAATTGGTTTGCTCGCGGTGGGTCGAGCGCAGGAAAATCCCCAGCAGAATCAGAATCAGCGACCGGCGCAGGGCATGACCGAACTGAACGCCAAACGTCTGGCCTTTCAGCTGACGGCTGGCGATGGAATACGGCAGGGCCACCCCGACCAGAAACGAAAATGAGGGCTGAATCAGATCATGGAGCGAGCAACCGGCCCATTCGACGTGATCCTGATGATGGGCCAGAAATGCCCAGAAACTACTGTCAGGAAAGGCTTCGTGCAGTCGGTGGAAACTCAGTAACTCGGCGGTCATCAGGAACATAACAAAGCCCCGATAGGCATCCATTGAGATCAGGCGGCCAGCCATGAACTCGGTTTGTTTTCCGGACATAGAAATAAAGAGCGGGTTAAGAATAGGTAATTTTTAGGTTTCGTCGGTAATTTACATAGAAGTTCACCGGCAAAGGATTAGATTCCCGGCCGGTCAGCCTCTTGTTCTTAATTAATATGCATACGTCCGGCTAAGGACGAAGGGCCATTTTGAGGCCCGTTTAACTTTTCGTAAAATCGACGTAAACATGAGTCTTGCTCAGGTTCTCAAAGTACATCCGGCGGATAACGTTATTGTTGCCTTACGTGACTTACCGGCGGGTGATGTGATCGAATTTGAGGGTGAACGTTATGAACTCCCCTATTCCGTAAGCGCCAAGCACAAATTTGTTACTCATGACCTGCAGGTTGGCGATCACGTAACCATGTATGGTGTGCTGGTGGGTAAAGCGACCCAACCGATCAAACGTGGTGAACCCATCACGACATTTAATCTGAAACACGATGCTGACCCGTACGGGCTGGAGCAGAAAACGCCGTACAGCTGGGAAACGCTCGACGTGTCGGCGTGGCAGGACCGGACGTTCAATGGCTTTCATCGCACCGACGGCCGCGTGGGCACCCGGAACTACTGGCTCATTATTCCGCTGGTATTCTGCGAAAACCGCAATGTCATGATCCTGAAGGATGCGTTTGAGCGCGAACTGGGTTATGCACAGCCGGACATTTACCGCGAGCATGTGCGTGAACTCCTGCACCTGTATCAGTCGGGTCAGCACGAAGTCATTCACCGGATGCAGCCGTTTGTTGATCCGGCGCAGATGCGGACACAAGCCCATGCAAACCGGCCATTTAAGAACATAGACGGTATTAAGTTTCTGACCCACGAAATGGGCTGCGGCGGTACCCGGCAGGACTCTGCCGTATTGTGCTCGCTGCTGGCCGGTTTCATCAATAACCCCAACGTGGCCGGTGCTACGGTAATGAGTCTGGGTTGTCAGCACCTGCAAACCGAGATGCTGGAGAAAGAAGTCCGCCGCCAGAATCCGAAATCCGACAAGCCCCTGTTGTTGTTCGAACAGCAGGCCGGCACGGAAACAGCCCTGATGGCACAGGCGATAAAAGAAACATTCCTCGCGCTGGTCGAAGCGAACAAAACCGAACGCAAACCGGCACCACTGAGCCAGTTGACCGTAGGGCTGAAGTGTGGTGGCTCAGACGGTTTTTCGGGCATTTCGGCCAATCCTGCCATCGGACATTTGTCGGACATGGTCGTGAGTCTGGGGGGAAAAACCGTTCTGGCCGAATTTCCGGAGCTGTGCGGTGTGGAACAGGAACTCATTAACCGGACCGATGACAATGCCAAAGCCCAGAAGTTCATCGACCTGATGCAGGCTTACTCGGCACAGGCCGAAGCCGTTGGTTCGGGATTTGACATGAACCCATCGCCGGGTAATATTAAGGACGGGCTCATTACCGATGCCATTAAATCGGCTGGTGCGGCCAAAAAAGGCGGTCTGGCACCGGTTGCCGACGTACTGGACTATGCCGAACCGGTGGTTACGCCCGGCCTGAACCTGCTCTGTACGCCGGGCAACGATGTAGAAGCCACTACCGGTATGGCCGGTTCCGGTGCAAACGTAATTCTGTTTACAACCGGGCTGGGTACACCGACCGGTAACCCTGTTTGTCCGGTTGTCAAAATTTCGACCAACAAAAAGCTGAAAGCGCGGATGCCTGATGTAATCGACTTCGATAGCGGCCCGATCATCGACGGCGAGCAGAGCATCGAAGAGAATGCAGAAGCGCTCCTCGAATACATTATCCGGCTGGCTTCGGGCGAAGAAATCACCCAGGCCGAGCGTCTGGGTCAGGATGACTTCATCCCGTGGAAACGCGGCGTATCACTTTAAACTAAAGAGTGAAAGAGTGATTTACGTCGCTGTTACGGCGGGTCACTCTTTCGCTCTTTCGCTCTTTAAACTATGTTTTCTTTAGACAATAAAACGGCATTAATTACCGGCGGAGCCAGCGGTATCGGACTGGCTATTTCGCAGACCTTTGCGAAAGCCGGTGCAACAGTTCATATTCTTGAACTTAATATTGATCAGGCACAACAGGTAGCCGACGACCTGACGACGCAGGGTGGTAAGGTGTTTGCCCATGCGGTCGATGTCTCCAAGCAGGCAGATGTTGAGGAAGTCATCAATGGTATCATTGCGCAGGGGCCGGTGCATATTCTGGTGAACAATGCCGGTATCGCCCACATCGGAACGGCAGAGTCAACCACAGAAGCCGATCTGGACCGCATTTTCAACGTCAATATCAAGGGGGTTTACAACTGCGTTCACGCGGTGATCCCGCATCTGAAAGCGAACGGTGGCGGTGTGGTACTGAATATGGCCTCGATTGCCGCTACAGTCGGTATTCCGGACCGGTTTGCGTATTCGATGAGTAAGGGGGCCGTAGTTAGCATGACCCTGTCGATTGCCAAAGACTACCTGAAGCATAACATCCGCTGTAACTGCATTTCGCCGGCCCGCGTGCATACCCCGTTTGTTGACGGATTTCTGGCGCGGACCTATCCGGGCAAAGAAGCCGAAATGTTTGCTAAGCTCGCCGCGACCCAGCCAATCGGCCGGATGGCAAAACCGGAAGAAGTCGGCGCGCTCGCTCTCTACCTTTGCTCCGACGAGGCGGGTTTCATTACCGGCTGCGACTACCCGATCGACGGCGGTTTCGTCCGGTTGAATAATTAGGGGTTAATTTGAGCAAAAAGTGGTGGCACGACCGCCAGGCTGCCCTGTTAGAGTCGTGCCACCACTGCATATTTGCTGATTCTAAGGCTTGTTAATGAATAGCCGTAATGCCCATCAGCAACAACCAGAATAACCAGAACCACCAGCAACTAAAAAACGGTCTACTGCTTCTCCGCCTCCTTCAGTTTATCTTTTTCCTTCTTTTTGAAATAGCCTTTCAGCAGGAAATTATGCTGGGCAGCTTCGAGATCTTCGTTCAGAAGCACGCTTCCCCGATTCAGGTTCTGGAGCGTATTTTTCAGGTTTTTCGCTGTTTCTTCATCCTGCATCAGCACGCCGAGCGGTGAGTTCGGCGAATTCAGCTTGTTGGTCGTCTGTTCCAGATTGCGGGTAATGACAGCGGCCTGATTAGTTAACCCCACGGCGTTATCGGATACCTGCCGGAGTTTCTGCGCTGACGCACGCAGGCTGCGGAACACCGTTGTATCGGTAACCAGCTCATTGGCCAGTGCCCCCTTCGTGTTCATTTTCGCCGCGAACTGCGACAGAGAGCCGGAAACCCGTGCGGCACTCTGTGAGGCCGATTCCATATTTTTAATCGTGTTCCGGAAGTTTTCGGCCAGCATCGTATCGGTCAACACCGCACCGACGGTGCCTTTACCACGCTTGATCTTGCCGACCATTTCCTTGAAGTCTTTCGTGACCTGTAACAGATTCTGGTTGTTTTCCTGCAAGGTTTCCATGATCTGATCCGAGCTCAGAGCTGCCTGCGTTTTCAACACATCACCGTCTTCCACCGGCTCCACTTTAGGCGTCCCGCCGATGATCAATACAATTTTATTACCGATTAAGCCATCGGAACTAATCGTCGCTTTTGCATCCTTCCGGATGTACTGCTGTGATTTTTCTTCGATATTCATCTCGACTTCTACCTGCGAGGTACCGTAAAAAAACACCCGCCGGACCGTTCCGATTTTCACGCCCGAAAACCAGACGTTATTTCCTGCCTTTAAACCACCTACGTCGTCAAAAATTGCATTGACGCGGATCGAGCTGGTAAACCGTTTCTGCTGACCACCCAGGATCAGGATACCAGCCACCAGTATCAATAAGCCGAGGGCTACAAAGATCCCTACAATTATGCCCCGTTTATTATCGCCTTTCATATACTTAAAGAGTGATTGAGTGAATGAGCGAAAGAGTGAGTGCTATTGCCGTATTATTACCAGCCACCATTCAGCCCTTATCGCAAAAGTTCCTTTTTATATTCCGGCTCGTTATTCTTAATAGTAGCCGGAAACCTTACTGAATAAAATTGTAATCGTAAAACGCCTTCACACGCTCATCGTCGGTACTGAATACTTCATCGAACGTACCCTGGCGCTCGAACCGGCCGTCGAGCAGCATGGCTACGCGGTCGCCGGTCATTTTGGCGCAGGTCAGGTCGTGGGTAATGATAATCGACGACGTACGGTTGCGCTCCTGCACTTCATTAATCAGGTTGTTGATATCAATGGACGTAATCGGATCGAGACCGGCCGTTGGTTCATCGTAAAGCATAATTTCCGGTTTCAGAATCAGCGTCCGGGCAATACCGATCCGTTTCCGCTGCCCGCCCGACAGTTCCGACGGCATCTGGTTAATTGTCTGCGACAACCCCACGTTTTCGAGCACCTCCTCAACGGCCGAATCTATATCGGCGCGGCTCAGGTCCCGTACATTGCGCACAAGCGGAAACTCCAGATTCTCCCGCACCGTCATACTGTCGTACAAGGCACTGTTCTGAAACGAAAATCCGATTTTCAGCCGGAGCTGATCAAGTTTTTTATCTTTCAGACGCGCAATGTCTTCGCCCAGCACATTGACCGTACCATCATCAGGCTTCAGCAGTCCGGCAATTATTTTGATCAGTACCGATTTTCCGGTACCCGACCGCCCCAGCACCACCAGGTTCTCACCTTTAAAAATATCCAGATCAACCCCGCGCAGGACGTGCAGGTCGCCGAACGATTTTTTAAGGTCCCTGATCTGAATGACGGAATTATTACGGTCGATTTCCTTGTGTTTTTCTTCCATAATGATCAGCCGCCACGCAGTGCGGAAACGATTTGTAGTGCGAGTAATTCTTCAATAAACACCAGAAACATAGACGTTACGACCGAAGCGTTTGCCGCTTTACCGACGCCCTCTGTTCCTTTTGAGGAGTTGTAGCCCTTATAACTCCCGACCATACCAATGGTAAAGCCAAAGAAAAACGACTTGATGATCGACGAAAACAGATCGAGGTAGGTAATAGCCCCGAAAACCTCCTGAATAAAGGACGGGAAGCTGGTCTGTTCGTTGACCGTTACGTTAACAAAAGCGCCCATTAATCCCAGAAACATCGTATACAACGTCAGGATCGGGATAGTCAGCGTAGTAGCCAGCACCCTCGATACAACGAGAAATTTATAGGGATTGGTCGCGGACACTTCCATGGCGTCAATCTGCTCGGTTACCCGCATGGAACCAAGCTCGGCACCGATGTTGGAGCCAACCTTACCGGAAGCGATCAGCGCCGTAACGAGCGGGGCCAAAGCCCGCACAAGCGCAATGGCAATCAGCGACGGCAGCCAGGAGGTTGCGCCAAACTCGGCCAGCGACGGCCGCGACTGATTCGTAAATACGATGCCGGTAATAAACCCCGTTAACGAAATTAATCCGAGTGATTTATAGCCTACGGCATAGCACTGACGTAAGATTTCCTTGCCTTCATAAGGAGGGACAAACACCTCCCGGAAGAAGCGGGCTACAAACTGAGCCACGTCGTTCAGATCCAGAAAAACCTGATCTAACCGTCTGGTGATTACCGGCTTTTCAGGTTCTGTATCATCTGGTTTAGTGTTAGGTTTCAACATAAAACTTGTGTAGTGGTTGGGTGTCTGACGGGTGTACCATCGGACCAAATGTAGGATTATAACGGTATTGTTCTAAACTGGTTTGATTTTGTTAGGAATAGGACTTTCGGTAAAAAACTATTACTTTGATGCAACGTAAACCATTCTCGCACGTTTATCTTGAAATTTTCAGAATTTGGCTTCGATGACCAGCTAATGGAAGGCATCGACGCCATGAACTATCAAACGGCTACTCCTGTTCAGGAACAGGTAATTCCGGCAGTACTGGCGGGCCAGGACATTCTCGTTTCGGCGCAAACCGGAACAGGTAAGACCGCTTCTTACCTGTTACCCATTCTCCATAAACTCAGTACCGCTTCCGGCGACGATGGATCAGTGAAAGCACTGGTTATTGTTCCGACTCGCGAACTGGCCATTCAGATCGTACAAAACCTGGAGGGTTTTTCTTACTTTACGCCGGTCAGCTCCATCGCCATTTACGGCGGGGCCGACGGAAACGCGTTCAGTAAGGAACAACGCGCCCTGACCACCGGTGCTGATATTGTTGTCTGCACGCCGGGCCGGCTGATCAGCCACCTCAACATGGGGTATGTAAGCATCAAACACCTTCAGTTTCTGGTGCTCGATGAGGCTGACCGCATGCTCGACATGGGTTTCCACGGCGATATACTCAAAATATTGTCATACTTACCGCCGATACGCCAAAACTTATTTTTAACGGCCACCATGCCGCCGAAAATCAAGGATCTGGCCCGGAAAATCCTGCATGAACCGCTCGAAATCATGCTGTCGATTTCGAAGCCGCCGACACGGATCAGGCAGGCTGCGTTTATCATTTATCAGCGCCAGAAAAACCCGCTGATTGCCTACCTGCTGCGTCAGCATAATTTCCCGTCGGTGCTTATTTTCTGTTCCCGGAAAGAGAATGTAAAGCAGCTTGTTTTTGAACTTAAACAGGCGAAGTTCTCAGCCGATGCCATCCACTCTGACCTTGAGCAGGGCGAACGGGAGCAGGTTCTGAGCCGCTTCAAACACCGGCAACTGCCCATTCTGGTGGCAACTGACATCGTTTCGCGGGGTATTGATATCGACAATATCAACCTGGTCATCAACTACGATGTACCGCACGACGGCGAAGATTATGTTCACCGGATCGGCCGGACGGCCCGCGCCGAAACGGATGGGATTGCCTATACCTTTGTGAGCGAGACCGAGCAGCGTAAATTGTCGGCCATTGAACGGCTGCTGGGCGAAGATATTCCGAAAGGCGAGGTACCGGCTGAGTTTGGTGACACGCCGGCTTATCAGCCTAACAGCCGCCGCACGAGCGATCCGCAGCAGAAAGGCCGTAAAAAAACCGGCAGGAATAAGCCTAAAGCGGGGGACTCCGGCGAAATGCAGCCGCAGGGACAGGATACCAAAAGGCCAAAATCAAGCCGGCGCAATAACAACAAGCCACGAAACAGCACAGCAGAAGCCAATTCACCGGCTCAACCTGCTTCGGATGCGGTCCGGCCTGAAGCCGCTCCTGCCCCGTCGCAGCGCGCGGAAGGTATAGCTGATGCATCGGCTCCGGTCATAGCCGACGGTACTGCGCCTGTCCGTAAAAAGCGCCGCAACAAGCGCCGCAAGCCGAAGCCAAAACCGGAGGAGGGCGCGGGGGCAGCTGATTAATGTACACACGAATGCACAGTTGTCATTGCTCCAGACTTGTTATCTATTAAATCCGGAGAGCTATTATTAATCCTTGTTTAGTTGTACGTATTTTTATTGTATATTAGTACGTACAACTATAGCATAGGTATGCAGACCAAACTCACACTGAAAATCGAAGAAGATGTTATCCAGCAGGCAAAAAGTTATGCTGCCCGTCAAAACAGAAGCTTGTCTGCCCTGGTTGAAAACTATTTAAGATCGCTAACGGTAAAAGATCCGGATTCAGATACTGAAGAAATCAAAATATCTCCGTTTATACAGAAAATGACAGCAGATATTGCCTTACCGGAGGATCTTGATACAAAAGAAGCTTACACACGCTTTCTCCAGGAAAAATATCAGTGAACGATCGCTTGTTTCTTGATACAAACGTTGTACTGGATTTGCTGGGACATCGTTTACCATTCTTTGATGGCATTGCCAAAATAGCCACCCTGGCTGATCAGCAAACGTTGACACTTCATGTTTCAGCGTTGACGTTTGCCAATGCACACTATATTCTTTCAAAAATTGAGGGTAAAGCTAAAGCCTCAGAACGGCTAAGACAATTCAGGCTACTTGTGGATATTATCAGTCTCGAAAGCAGCGATATTGAAAAAGGACTGAACGCCGGCTTTACAGACTTTGAAGACGCGTTACAGTATTTTTCAGCGCTGAAAAACTACTGCCATATCATTATTACCCGTAATGCCAGAGACTTTAAAGAATCACTGATTCCGGTCATGACAGCCGATGAATATCTCGCAAGTATAGGCAAGCGGTAAGGTTTTACAGAGAAAGTTATACTCAATAATATAGTACCCCACCGGGTAAGATCAGCGTTTAAATACCTTTGATAGCTATATTGAACGCGCTTACTGATCTTATTACCGAATGAGTACGACTGATAAAAACGACCCGACCACCGACGCGTCTTCTTCCCCGAAACTCCGTTCGCAGGAATGGTTTGGCCGCACCGGCAAGGACGGCTTTATTTACCGCGCCTGGATGAAAAACCAGGGCTTCCCCCATCATTTGTTTACCGGCGAAAAACCGGTTATTGGCATCTGCAATACCTGGTCGGAGCTAACCCCGTGTAACGCCCATTTCCGCGAACTGGCCGAAGCCGTTAAGCGGGGGATCTGGGAGGCCGGTGGTTTTCCGCTCGAATTTCCGGTGATGTCGCTGGGCGAATGCCAGATCAAACCAACGGCGATGCTGTTCCGGAACCTGGCGAGTATGGATGTGGAAGAAAGCCTGCGGGCCAACTCGCTGGACGGGGTAGTGCTGATGTGCGGCTGCGATAAAACCACGCCATCGCTCATCATGGGTGCCTGCAGCGTTGATATTCCGAGTATTGTTCTGTCGGGTGGCCCGATGCTGGCCGGCCGCTATCAGGGCCGTAAAATCGGCACCAGTGACCTGTGGCGCTTTGCCGAAGACTTCAAAACCGGCGCGATGTCGCAGGAAGAGTTTGTCACAGCCGAAGCCTGTATGGCGCGTAGCCAGGGACACTGCGCGGTAATGGGCACGGCCTCAACCATGGCTGCTATGGCCGAATCACTGGGCCTCGCCCTGCCCGACAACGCTACAATTCCGGCCGCCGACTCGCGCCGGAAAGTGATGGCCCACATGGCTGGTATGCAGATTGTCGAGATGGTCCGTAAAGACCTCAAACCGTCAGATATTTTAACGCGGGAGGCGTTCGAAAACGCCATTATGGTGAATGCGGCGCTGGGTGGCTCTACCAACTTTATCATCCACCTGCTGGCCATTGCGGGGCGCATCGGCGTGGAGCTGAACATTGACGATTTCGACCGGTTGTCGGCTAATATACCGCTGCTTGCCAACCTGCAGCCATCCGGCGAACACTTTGTCGAAGACCTGTTTTACGCCGGAGGCTTGCCAGCCATTATCCGCGAACTGCGGGGTGTACTGCATAACGACGCCATCACGGCAAACGGCAAAACAATCGGCCAGAACTGCGAAAAGGCAGCCTGCTACGACCGCGAAGTCATTGCTTCGGTCGATGAGCCGTTTAAACCGGAATCGGGCATTGCGGTCTTAAAAGGCAATCTTTGCCCGAACGGAGCGGTTCTGAAACCATCGGCGGCAACCCCTGCCCTGATGAAGCATACCGGCCGCGCGGTTGTCTTTGAAAACATCGACGATTACAAAGCCCGCATTGATGATCCGGCCCTGGACGTTGATCCGACCTGTGTGCTGGTGATGAAAAACGTGGGGCCGAAAGGCTATCCCGGCATGCCGGAAGTGGGCAACATGACCCTGCCAAAAAAGATTCTGGCGCAGGGCGTGCACGACATGGTCCGGATTTCTGACGGACGGATGAGCGGAACGGGATTCGGCACTGTAGTACTGCACGTTTCGCCTGAAGCAGCAGTCGGGGGCAACCTGGCACTCGTCCGCGACGGCGACCTGATCACGCTGGATGTCGAACAGCGGCTGCTCCACCTCCATGTTTCGGATCAGGAGCTCGCCGCCCGTCTGGTCCATTTCAAACCGATTGACCTCGGCTATAACCGTGGCTACGTCGGCATGTATATACGCCACGTCACCCAGGCCCACGAAGGCGCCGACCTCGACTTCCTGAAAGGCTCGTCGGGATCGGTGGTGAAACGGGACAGTCACTAAAGAGACTATGATTGACTGTGATTTAAATGATTATGTGATTAAATGATTCAGCTCAAAAATCACTCAGTCTTTTAATCATTCAAATCACAGTCCATCACAGTATGAGTCGGTTTTTAATGTCCCGGATGCGGTCATTGAAGTTGAGTTCCTGAAAGTTCAGGTGCGGTACCTGAGTCACTTCCAGAAGCTCCATCACCGCCGGATGATGCGGAATGCGTTTACCGGTTTCCACACTGATGTATTTGGAGGTTACCCACAACACATTTTTCAGCTGCGTTTTCGAATCATCGGTCATGTAGTATTCAGTGACGGTTGTGTCGGTATCGTAATAGATCAGCCGGGACATAACACGCACCCACTCACTGACCAGCGCGGGGCGGATGTAGGCAATCTGGTGCTGATACACTACCCAGCTGGTTTTGAACTCACGGAACATCTGGCCCGGGTTAAAATCATAGAGCTTGGCCACCTGATCTTCCCGCGCATTGAAGTAATAATCAAAGTATTTGGCATTGTTCAGGTGCTGCAGCGGGTCACAATCCTGAAACCGGATAATCATGCGGGACTCGGTTTCGGTCGGATAACTTTTATATGGATCGCGTTTAAACATGGTTTCATGCAGTTTATTGGTTTAACAAAATTGAGTGAAAAGTATTTATCAATGTAATCTGGCTTCAGATATTTGCGTTAGTTCAATACTTTCAACTAAAAACCACAAAACGTTTATCATGAAACAAACCATTCAGGCATTCGTATTCCTCTTCTTCGCGACAACCCTGGCCGCCTTTGCCCCAGAAAGGCAATCCGGACGCGATCGTCGGCACCTGGCTGAACGGCACCAAAAAAGGGCACATCCAGCTCTACAAACAAGGAGATAAATATTTCGGCAAAATCGCCTGGCTGAAAGAGCCTAACGATCCGGAGACCGGAAAGCCTAAAATGGATACCAAAAACGAAAATGCGGCCAACCATACCCGCCCGATTCTGGGCATGGTTAACCTGACCAATTTTGAATACGATGGCGGTAATGTCTGGGATGAGGGCAAAATCTATAATCCTGAAGACGGCAAAACCTATTCGTGCAAGTTAACCCTTAAAGATCCGAACACGCTCGACGTACGGGGCTTCGTAGGTATCTCCCTCATTGGCAAAACACAAACCTGGACACGGGTAAAATGAGTCAGACACCGGTTCCTCAAGCTGTTGACTGCGAAACCTTAATCATCGGGGCAGGCCCGGCTGGTTTAGCCATTGCCGGGCAACTGGCCCACCATCAACAGCCTTTTACCATCCTTGAAGCCTCTGAACACATCGGCTATTCGTGGCGGACGCATTACGACCGTCTGCACCTGCATACCGTAAAGGAGCATTCAGGACTGCCCCATTTTCCCTTTCCCGACGACAAGCCAACCTATCCCTCCCGCCTCGATATGGTTGATTATCTGGAAGACTACGCCGCTCATTTTGGCATAAATCCGCTGTTTAATCAGCCGGTGCGGCACATCCGGCGGCAGGCAAACGGGCAATGGCTGGCTGAAACTGAAACCGATACCTTTACGGCTAAGCGGGTCATTGTCACAACGGGCTACAACCGCGTTCCCAATCAGCCGGAGCTGCCCGGTCAGGTGAACTTCCGGGGTATTATCTGGCACAGCCGCGACTACCGCAATGGTTCCCCGTTCCGTGGTGAAAACGTGCTGGTTATCGGAATGGGCAATACCGGCGCGGAGCTGGCGCTGGATTTATACGAGTACGGTGCCCGTCCCGTTATTTCGGTCAGAAATCCGGTTAACATCGTCAAGCGGGATACGTTCGGGCGCCCTGCGCAACCAACCGCGATTTTTCTGAGCCGGTTTCCTGACTGGCTTTACGACCTGGCATCCGGTCTGTCGCAACGGTTCGGCGGCGCGGGCGACCTATCTGCCTACGGGTTACAGAAACCACCCTATCCCCCCTCTTACCAGATCCGCAAGCTGGGCAAAATTCCGGTTATCGACATCGGGACGGTTGATGCCATCAAGGCAGGGCATATCGGCGTAAAGCCGGGCATACAGCAAATCAACCGCGAAACCGTCACGTTTACCGACGGCAGTGAACTTCCGTTCGACGCTATTATTATGGCGACCGGCTACCGCACGGGTCTGCAAACGCTCCTCGGCGATGCCCTGTCGGCTCAGGTCCTGAACGAAAAAGGGTATGCCCGTCAGTTGTGGTTCGACGAAAAGAACCTGGCCGGTTTATACTTTCTGGGCTTTGCTACTCCGCTGACCGGCATCCTGCGTGGCGTACGGCTGGATTCAGAAAAAATCATCAGCCATCTGATGAAGGCAGGCAAAGCAAACGGGCAATAAGCTGTTCACAGGCCGTTAACAGCTAAATCAGCCCGGCTATCGGGGGTATTGGTAACTTTTCTGCAATATTTGCTGTTACCCTTCCGAATCGACCTCTACCTGCTGCCCGTGAACGAAGAAAAAAAGAGCGGTCAAATTTTTGATCTTGTTACCCTAAGACGGCTATACGCATTTATACGGCCCTATCAGCGCCAGTTTTATTTTCTTGTTTTTGTTATTCTGCTGGGCGCCTGCCTGTCGCCCCTGACGCCATTACTCATCCGGTATACGATTGATAACCAGGTCGTCGCCGGTGACTATGCCGGGCTGACCCGCATGCTGCTGATCATGGTCGCAGTACTGGCGTTATCGGCTATGGTGCAGTTCACGAGTACCTACATGTCGGGCTGGCTGGGACAGTACATTATCCGTGACATCCGGATTCAGCTCTACCGCAAAATTTTAAGCCTCCGCCTCAAGTTTTTCGACAATACACCGATTGGCCGGCTCGTTACGCGGACCATCTCCGACATTGAAACCCTGGCCGACGTGTTCAGCGAAGGCATGGCGGCGGTGGCCGGTGACATTCTTCAGCTGGTGCTGATTATCGGCGTGATGTTCTGGACCGACTGGCGGCTGGCGGCCATCAGCCTGTCGATGGTGCCGCTGATGCTGTTCAGTACGTATGTGTTTAAGGAAAAAATCAAGGATTCGTTTAACGAAGTCCGGGCAGCGGTATCCAATCTGAATTCGTTTGTGCAGGAGCACATTACAGGCATGAGCATTGTGCAGATTTTCAGCAGCGAAAAGATCGAGGCCGAAAAATTCAAGGCAATCAACAACGAACACCGCAAAGCCAACATCCGTTCTATCTGGTACTACTCGATTTATTTCCCCGTTGCCGATATTCTGTCGGCGGCCGGAACCGGCCTGGTTGTGTGGTATGGTGCGCGCGAAATCCTGAATGAGCAGGTGACGTTTGGTACGGTAACCGCCTTTGTGATGTTCATCAACCTGTTTTTCCGGCCGATCCGGATGCTGGCCGACCGCTTCAATACCCTGCAAATGGGCATTGTCAGCACCGACCGTATCCTGACCCTGCTCGACAGCACTGATTATACCGTCAACAACGGGTCGTATGTACCCGATCACCTGCGCGGCAACGTAACGTTCGACAAGGTATGGTTTGCCTACATTGATGAGAATTACGTACTGAAAGATATTTCGTTTACTGTGAAAGAAGGCGAAACCGTCGCGTTTGTCGGGGCAACGGGAGCCGGTAAATCGTCGATTATCAATCTGTTAAGCCGTTTCTACGACATTAATCAGGGACACATCACGGTCGACGGTGTTGATCTGCACGAGTATGAACTCGGGGCCCTGCGCCGGAACATCGGGGTGGTTCTTCAGGATGTCTTCCTCTTCTCGGATACGATTGAAAACAACATTACTCTGGGTGATAAGAACATCAGCCGCGAGAAAATGATTGAAGCCGCCAAACTGGTTGGAGTTCACGACTTTATCGAACGGTTGCCGGGTGGTTACGACTACAATGTCATGGAACGTGGGGCAACCTTGTCGGTTGGTCAGCGTCAGCTAATTTCGTTTGTCCGCGCGATGGTGCAGGACCCGAAAATCATTGTCCTGGATGAAGCAACCTCCTCGGTTGATACCGAGACGGAAGAGCTCATTCAGGAAGCCATCGGAAAACTTATGAAGGGCCGGACAGCCATCGTGATTGCTCACCGGCTGTCGACCATTCAGAAAGCCCATAATATCATTGTTGTTGATAAGGGCCGGATTATGGAGCAGGGTACCCACGAAGAGTTACTGCAACAGGAAGGGTTCTACGCCAACCTGTACCGGATGCAATACAAGGAAATGGCCTGAGCCTACGACTGATCAATGGCATCGTAGACCAGTCCGGTTGCAATCGCATACACTGCATGATGAAGAGCGTCGGTCGCAATGGCCTGAGGCTCTTCTTCGTTTATAGGGGGTGCCAGTTTCAGGTTTGGCAGCATAATCTGTTCCGTTCCCCAGACCGCCACGAAATGGGCAACCGTAGCCTCCCAGCCTTTCAGGCCGGCGAGCGTCAGCAGTCCGCGCGGAATGCCCCATGTAGTGCCGTAGGTATAGTGTACTTCCTGAGATACTTTTTCTTTCTGTTGCTTATTGGCTGGCTTCACATCGAGCACCTTTGCGACAGCGTCGGCCGGCACTGTACTTGGCTTCCGTTCGGTCAGCTTCATTTCGATCATCTGCGAAACGGTCATTGCCAGGGTGCCGGCCAGTCCCGCCAGTACGCCGATTCCGATGGCCGTTCCGACCTCTCTTACCAGACTGTTGTTGTTTTGCATGGTTTTCAGTTGTTAACGGGCCTGCATACCTGCCACACCCGACGTGTATTGTTTCTTCAACCGGTGTTGTCCGGCTTTGTTCTGAAACCTATTTTAGCGGTCTGTACGCCTTTTTTATCAACTGCTTATGCGCCGATTCTTATCCGTTCTCAGTATCGTACTATTTGTTGGTTTTCAGCCGGTAAAAAGCCAGCAGCAACCGGCACCCGTCGTTGGTTTACTTGGTGCATTTGATGCTGAAGTAAAGCTGGTCATTGAGTCGCTGCAATCGCCGCAGACGAGAGAGATTGAGGGCGTACGGTTTACAACCGGCCTGCTGAACGGCAAACAGGTGGTGGTTGCCGAAACGGGAGTCGGCAAGGTCAATGCGGCTATGACCACTACGCTGCTGCTGACGTATTTCCACCCTAAATCGGTGCTTTTCACGGGTATTGCCGGTGGCCTGCATCCTTCGTTGCAACCAGGGGACCTGGTCATTTCACGGCAGACCGGTTATTACGATTACCGGACCTTAACCGCCGATCAGCAACCCAATTTCCGGACGCGGAACCCTGTTAACCGGCAACTCAATCCCGCCTTTTTTCCGGCCGATTCGGTCTTGCTGGGCAAAGCACAGGCCGTAGCGCAGTCACTCCGGTTTATCCCCATTCCCGGCGCTTCACGGGCTCCGTCGGTCATGGTCGGCACGGTGGTTACAGGCGATCAGTTCGTGGCATCGGAAGAGCTGGTCAACCGGCTCCGCACCGACTTTCAGGCCGATGCCACCGAAATGGAAGGAGCCGCTGTCGCGCAGGTCTGCCACCAGCTGCATGTGCCCTGTCTGGTAATCCGGAGCATGAGCGACAAGGCCAACAGCAACGCCCGCCGCGACATGTATGCGTTTCTGAACGTAGCGGCGTCGAACTCGGCTAATCTGGTGATGGCGATTGTAAAGGTGCTGTAAGCAAAAAAGGGCGGAATCCCTCCCGCCCCTGCTTCGTATGGATTCTCCGGCTTACTGCGAAACCTGCCAGGCCGCGACTTTCCAGGCCCCGCCGTCTTCGTTCAATACACCGGTAAACGCCTTTTTATCGGCTCCGCTACGGATAGTGCCGGCCGAAACGATCACTTTCTCGTCCAGTGCCGTGGCTTTTGTCACCTCAACCGAAGCCGTTTCCGTGCCTTTCGGCAAGGCCAGTACGTCGGCTTTGGCTTTCAGGGTACTGTCGCCGGTATTGACAATGGCTTTCTCCGTTAACAGTTTTGCCAGCGACGCCGTGTCACCGGCACTCAATGCGGTCTGAAAACCCGCTGTTACCTTTTGTGCAATCGAATCAGCCGCGGCCTGTGAAATGCCCCGCTCCTTGCGTTTAGGCCCGAACAGCTTTTTACCGGCATTGGCCAGATCTTTGAACACCGGCCAGTCGGCGGCAATACCGGTCGCGAACAACGCAACAACCAGTACCGGAACGATCAGCTCGCGCTTTACGCCTCCCCCCTTCCGGTTAACCGAATAGGCTTTGATTGAGGACCAGTTGTTGGTAATGTGAAAAACGGCACCGCTGAAAAACAGAATACCCATCCAGGCGTGGGTATGATCAATAACATGGTTACCCTGACCGAAATAGATTAACAAACCGGTAGTGGCGAGCACAGCGAAACTGGCAGCCACCGAGAGGCTGACGAAATTTTTAGACTTCATAGGTATCGGGAATGATTAGGTTATGTACAGCCGCAAATGTATGGGTTACCAATACCCTGGCAAAGCATGACGACCATTAAAATACGCAGCGTTCCGTTTGTCCGCTTCAGCCCCGGGCAAATCATAAGAAACGTTAAATTAACAGCGTCAATCACAACCCTTCCGGGGTTAAATAGCATCTTCACACAGTAAAACAAAACCAGTCTTGCGCCACATGCCTTTCCCACGTATGCATTACCTCCTGTTTTTCTGCTTTTGCTGCCTTCTCAGCAACAGTACCATTGCCCAGATTCCGGCCAATCTTGGCTTTGAACGGAAGGCCAATAATCCGACTCTGCCCGCCGAATGGAGCTCCGGTGAAGTCGAAGGCTATAAAATGTACCTGGACTCGCTGGTCCGGCAGGAAGGAAAATACGCCCTCCGGCTCCAGTCAACACCCGACGCAAAAGGGCAGTCGTTTAAAGCCTTTTCGTATGTTATGCCGGCAAATTTCGGCGGTAAGGAAATCGAGTTAAGCGGCTATATCAAAACCAGCTTCGTAACCGGTTATGCCGGTCTCTGGATGCGGATCGACGGTACCCGCGGAGCGCTTGAGTTCGATAACATGCAGAATCAAAACATCAAAGGCACCGCCGACTGGAAACTGTATACCATTAAACTGAAGCTTCCTAAAGACGGAGAACAAATATACATTGGCGGGCTGCTCTCCGGCGAAGGCACCGTCTGGTTTGATAATCTGACGCTCAAAGTAGACGATTCGGACATAACTACCGTCAAAATCAACCCCGAAAGCCAGCAGAAGGCCTTACAGGACACAGCGTTCCGGAAAGGCACTGCCATTACCCTTGGCGTACCCACCAAACAGCAGATCAGTAATCTTTCTGTACTGGGCCATGTCTGGGGCTTTCTGAAATACCATCACCCGGCCGTCGCTGCCGGTAATTATAACTGGGACAACGAACTCTTCCGGATTATGCCGTCTGTGCTGGAAGCCGCGTCCACGGAGGAGCGGAGTAAACTGCTGACGGCCTGGCTCGATAAACTGGGTCCCCTGTCCGCCGGCAAAAACACAGATACCAGCCGCGTTGACGATGTCATCATAAGTCCTGACCTGCGCTGGATCAATGACACGAAACTGTTTTCGCCGCCCCTTAGTCTCCGGCTGAATGAAATCTATCAACGCCGGAACAACGGCCGGAATTATTACATCTCACTCGTCCCAGGCGTTCAGAATCCGCAGTTTCAGCACGAAGATGCGTACGCTGGTATGAACCCAACCGATGGCGGGCTGCGGATGCTTAGTCTGTTCCGGTACTGGAACATTATCCAGTACTTTTTTCCCGACCGTCACCTGATTAAAGAAGACTGGCATGCAGTACTGGATGAATTTATTCCGGTATTTGCCATGGCAAATACCGCTGAAGCCTACACGCTCGCCAACATGGCCCTGATCGCCCGTGTGCAGGACTCCCATGCCGGTATCTGGGGTACAAGCCCTGTGCTGGATAAGTGGAAAGGCCTTTACCGGGCACCCGTTCTGGCACGTTTTATCGAAAATCAAGCCGTTGTTACGGGCTATTACCATCCGGAAAAAGGACCGGCAACCGGCCTGAAAACCGGCGACGTCATTACGCATATCGACAAACAGCCGGTGGCCGACTGGGTCAAACAGAAATCACCATATTATCAGGGATCCAATGAACCTACTAAACTGCGCAACATGGCCCAGGACCTGTTGCGCGGCAGTTCAGCGGAGGTTGACGTAAGTATCACCCGCGACGGAAAGCCGATGACATTAGCCGTGAAGCGGTATCTGAAAAATGAACTGCCGATGAACCTGAACCTCGACTGGATGAGTGTCCCGCACGATACCAGCTTCCGGATGTTGCCCGGCTCCATCGGACTGATCTTTCCGGCAAAAATTAAAAACAGCCATGTGCCTGCCATCGAGAAGGCAACGGCTAACGCAAAGGGAATTATTGTCGATATGCGGTGCTACCCGTCTGATTTCATAGTCTTTACGCTGGGGAATTACCTCGTCGATAAACCGACCCCATTTGTTAAATTCTCGTACGGTAGCCTCGCAAACCCCGGCCTGTTCAGGATGTCGTCTCCCCTCACAGTGGGCAAGAAAGGCGGAGCGCATTTTCCGGGCAAAGTAGTGATTCTGGTAAACGAACTGTCGCAGAGTAATGCCGAATATACAACCATGGCATTTCAGGCATCGCCCAACGTAGTCGTTGTCGGGAGTCAGACCGCCGGTGCCGACGGGAATATTTCGCAGTTCTACCTGCCGGGGGCTATTTCAACCGCCATTTCCGGGATCGGTGTCTACTACCCCGACGGCCGCGAAACCCAGCGCATCGGTATTGTGCCGGATGTGACCGTTAAACCCACCATTGAGGGCATCCGCAGCGGCCATGATGAACTGATGCGGAAGGCCATTGACATCATAAACGGGTCAGACAGCAGGTAGTCATGATTATTTTTCGGGTGATGGCCGCTTTTACCAAAGACGATCATCACCCGAATATGGCTTATTTGAATCTGGATAGTGTTAAAGACCGCACCTTCGACGCCATTGTTGTTGGCACCGGCATCAGTGGTGGCTGGGCGGCCAAGGAGTTAACCGCAAAAGGACTGAAAACGCTGGTGCTGGACCGTGGCCGGAACGTCAGGCATGTAACAGACTACCCGACTGCCATGCAGAATCCCTGGGAGTTTCCGCATCTGACCGAAGTGCCTGTCGCTGTCAAAAAAGAGTATCCCATTGCCAGCCGCCACTATGCATTCCGCGAAGACACGCTTCATTTCTATCAGAAAGACAGTACCCATCCATACATTCAGGAAACACCCTTCGACTGGATTCATTTTTACCAGGTTGGTGGCCGGTCGCTGGTCTGGGGACGGCAGACACAGCGCTGGAGCGACTTCGATTTTGACGGCCCGGCCCGCGACGGCTATGCCGTTGACTGGCCCATCCGGTATGCCGATCTGGCGCCGTGGTACAGCTACGTAGAGCGGTTTGCCGGCATTACAGGGAATAAAGACGGCTTGCCGAATCTGCCGGACGGTGAGTTTTTGCCGCCCCACGAGATGTCGTGTGTCGAAAAATATTTCCGGAATCAGGTGAGCAAATTCTACCCCGACCGCTTCGTAATCATGGGCAGGGCGGCGCACCTGACCAAACCGACGGCCATTCACGGGCAACAGGGGCGCGGGCAATGCCAGCACCGGACCCTCTGCGAACGAGGCTGCCCCTACGGTGGCTATTACAGCACCAACTCCTCGACACTGCCCTGGGCCGAACGCACCGGCAATCTGACCCTGCGCCCCTATTCGGTCGTTCATTCGGTGATCTATGACGAACAGAAGAAAAAAGCAGTCGGCGTACGGGTCATTGATGCAAAGACGCATGCCATGACGGAGTATTACGCAAAAATCATTTTCCTGAATGCGTCGGCCCTCAATACCAGTCTGATTCTGCTTAATTCAACCTCTGACCGGTTTCCGGCCGGGCTGGGTAACGATCATGATGTGCTGGGGCGATATGTGGCGTTTCACAGCTACCGCGGCCGGATTTACGCCAGCTATGACGGACAGCTTGACTCGGCCACTGACGGACAACGGCCCAACAGTTGCTACATTCCGCGTTTCCGGAATCTTCACAAACAGGAAACGAGCGGTCCGGCAGCCGGGTTTCTGCGGGGTTATGCGTCCACGTTCTCCGCCGACCGGTCTGCCAGACCGGATCTGTCGGGCTGGGGCGAAACCCTGAAGGATAATCTGCATAAACGCTCGTGGAACGGCTGGAACATCGGCTCGAATATGATGGCCGAAACCATTCCGAAAGCCACCAACCGCGTTTACACCGATGCCTCCCTGAAAGACCCGTTCGGCATACCTCAACTGCGTGTGCACGTTGCCTATGATGACAACGACGAAAAAATACTGAAAGATTTTTTTGAGCAGTTTACGGAGATGTACACGAAGGCCGGCTTTACCAACATCCGGACGGTGGATACGCAACGGCGGCCAGGCAACGAAAACCACGAAATGGGCGGCGTCCGGATGGGTCATAACCCGAAAACCTCCATGCTTAACCGGTGGAATCAGCTCCATGCCTGCCCGAACGTATTCGTCACCGACGGCGCCTGTATGACCTCCACCTCGACGCAGAATCCGTCGCTGACCTATATGGCCCTGACCGCCCGTGCGGCCGATTATGCGGCAAAACAACTCAAATCCGGTAAACTCTAAACCCAATACAACCCATGCATTCACGGCGACATTTTTTACGGACATCGCTCGGGCTGGCCGCCGCCGCCGCTCTGCCCACCTTTTCCGCCAGTGCGATGGCGGCGAGGCCAAAACTGGCATTCTCAACGCTGGGTTGCCCGAAATGGTCGCTCGATACCATCCTGAAAGCGGCTGCCGACAGCGGCTATGATGCCGTTGAAATCCGTGGTGTAGAAGGCGAGCTGGACCTCAGCAAACGGCCCGAATTCAGCAGTCCGGCCAGTTTATCGGCGACATTACGCCGGTTCAAAGACCGGAATCTGGCCATCTGCGATCTGGGTTCATCGGCCCAGATGCACCATGCCGATGCAGCCAAAAGGCAGAAAAATCTCGACGAAGCCCGCCGGTTTATCGACATGGCGCAACAGCTCGACTGCCCGTATGTGCGGGTGTTTCCGGATAGTTTGCCCAAGGATCAGGACCGCGAAAAAACCCTTGACCTGATAAGTCAGGGACTGCTGGAATTGGGGAATCATGCCAAAGGCAGCAAGGTACAGGTATTGCTGGAATCGCATGGCGAGCTGGTCACGACCAATTACCTAACCCGCATTATGGGCCGGGCCGAACACCCGAACGTAGGGCTAATCTGGGATATTTTCAACATGTGGGTGGAAGGTAAGGAAGCACCGGCCGCCGTACATAGAGCGCTGAAGAAGTACATCCGGCATGTACACGTCAAAGATGCCCGCGTTACAGGGAATACACACCAGTATGTTTTGCTGGGTCAGGGCGATGCACCGTTACAGGAAGCCGTCACGGCCCTCCGTCAGGACGGTTATCAGGGGTATTACAGCTTTGAATGGGAAAAAATGTGGCATCCGGAAATTGCCGAACCCGAAACGGCGATTCCCGACTACCCGAAAGCCATCCGCAAATACTTTAACTAGCCCTGAAAAATCACTATTTTTGTCTAAAATAATACCAACAGACTAAAATGGAACTATATGGACGGGTGCTATTGATTGCAATGCCCATTTTTCTGGTAGCGGTGCTGGCCGAAATGTGGTACGGGCGCTGGCGCGGGAAGGACACCTACCGCACCATGGATATGATCTCAAGCATGAGTTCGGGCATTACCAACGTCACGAAAGATGTGCTTGGACTGAGCATTTCGCTGCTGACCTATGGCTGGATGCTCAATCACTTGGCCTTGTTTGATATCAAAGCCACCGTCTGGACCTACCTCATTGCCTTTATCGTCCTTGACTTTCAGGGCTACTGGGTACACCGCATTGCGCATCAGATCAACTTTTTCTGGAACAAACATGCCATCCACCACAGCTCGGAAGACTTTAACCTGGCCTGTGCGCTCCGGCAGAGTATTTCGTCATTCGTCAACTTATTTACGTTTTTCCTCCTGCCGGCAGCCGTGCTCGGTGTGCCGCAGGAAGTAATCGGTATCGTCGCACCGCTGCACCTGTTTGCCCAGTTCTGGTATCACACGCAGCATATCGACCGCATGGGTTTTCTGGAAAAAATCCTCGTGACGCCCTCGCATCACCGTGTTCATCACGCCATTAATCCGGAATATCTGGACCGCAACCACTCCCAGATTTTCATTGTGTGGGATAAACTGTTCGGGACCTACCAAGAGGAATTAGCCGACGTGCCTCCGGTCTACGGCATTACCCGCCCGTCGAATACCTGGAATCCGGTCAAAATCAACTTCCAGCATTTGTGGTTGCTGGCACAGGACGCGTGGCGGACGAATAATTTCCGCGACAAACTGCGCATCTGGTTTATGCCGACCGGCTGGCGTCCGGCCGACGTCATAGACTGGTATCCCGTTGAAAAAATTGACGACCTGTACGGGTACGTCAAATACGAACCCAAAAGTTCAGGGGCACTGAAAACGTGGGCATGGATTCAGCTGGGGGTTACGCTGCTGTTTCTGATGTACTTTTTCGGGCATCTCGGCCAGATTAAAATACCAGGCATTTTCTACTACGGCGGGTTTATTTTCCTGACGGTGTATGCCTATACCGAGCTGATGGACCATAATCCGTATGCACTGGGCTGGGAAATCCTGAAGAACGGTTTCGGT
Organism: Arsenicibacter sp.; assembly: GCA_965247375.1. Lineage (GTDB taxonomy): Bacteria > Bacteroidota > Bacteroidia > Cytophagales > Spirosomataceae > Arsenicibacter. The sequence continues at coordinate 47,395 of CBDFHU010000017.1, read as the reverse complement.
ATGGGGCTGCTGATTCAGGCGGGCGACTGGTTTCAGATCAGTCAGTGGCTGCCGGGGATGCAGTATGTGGTCGGAACCTGGTTTATCCTGTCAACCCTGGTTACGGCGTGGTTTGTCTTTAACCGGACTGAAAGTTTGTCACCTGTTCAGCCGGCGGCTTCACCTGAAAAAGCCGAACTCGTATAAACTAAACTGCCGGCGTTTGTGCCGGTTGCCTATCGGCGGATACCGACGGGCAACCGGTTTTATCTGGTTACTTTCCGGAAGGTAATACGTTCCCGCTTACGAAGTACCGCTTTCTCAATCAATACCAATCTGGCTTCATAGTCAGCCAGTTGTTGGGTAGCCTGTTTCATTTCTTTTCTCAGCTGTTCATTCTCACGGATCAGCGCCTGAACGCCGGCAAAGGTGACACCTGCAAAATCGTGGCTATAAATTAAGGTATCACAGCCAACCTGTCCCAACTCGTCCTGACCAAACGCGGCATAAAAATCCTGTGCCATAGGACCATAGTGGCGAATGTTGCGCTGTCCTTTGTAGTTCCATGTCGAGAGGGGCATGTTATTTATTTTCCGCAACAAGTCAGTATGATCAACAGGTCGCAGGCGTTCTTTTTTAGTCGAGTCAGAAATCGCCGCCCACGAGTTCTGTCCACGTCCGATCTGTACGCCCGTCCGGACGGCACCGAATCCTGTTCCGGGATTTGTATTGCCTGACGTCATGAGGTAATAGCCCTCCAGAAACCGGCCAACAAACTGGTCATTCACTCCGATCAGCGTTGTTCCCTGGCTCAACGGGTCACTGTCGCCGATCATAAACGCTCCGGATTTGCCATTGGTGTTCATACGGGTTCCCAGTGCAGTCGAAAAATTACCACTGGCAATATGCTGCACTCCGATTGCCACGGCATTGCTTCCGGAAACCACCAGTGACGTTCCGAACGCCATACTGGCAAAGGCGTTGGCGGTATTATAGTGACCGATAGCCACGGCGTTTGTCGTACTGGAAGGAATGGAATTATAGCTTCCTACAGCTACCCCGTTTAAGGCTCCGATACTGTTATTCCGCCCGATACCAATGCCGTAACTTCCTCCCACTGCATTCGTGTAGCCAAGTGCCATTGCATTCGGGCCGGCGCCGTTAGAATTACCAATCGTGATTCCATCATTGCCCGACGGCCGGTTCCGATACCCCAGCGCGACAGTATTGTTACCAATAGTAAAATTGTCTTCACCGGCCGCAACCGAATAATCTCCCGACGCAAAATTGCCGGCCCCCAACGCCATAGCTCCTGTGCCACGCCCTGTACCTGTGCCTCCGCTTCCGGTAGTATTGTCAATACCGATCGCAGCAGACCCCTCACCATGCGCATCATTTCGTTTGCCCAGTGAAACCGACCCGCTTCCTAACGGCCCGCCCTGTAAAGAAGAAGGCAAACCGGTTAATAAAGCTCCCGTTTTCGTATTGAACTGAATCTGATTGGTGCTTGCCATAGAAAAAGCCGCCTGGTCTGCCGACGTTTGTTCATACAATGCCCGCCATTGCAGCCTGAATCCCTGCCCGCCAAGTCCATCGGCAGTTCCCCGAAAAAATACCTCACACGCATTGCCGGGAACCACAAGCCGGTCCGGAAGTGCGTTGCCGTTAAAAAACTGAGTCTGCATCTGATCATTACTGATTGACAGGTAATCGTTTGAAGCAGAAACAGACAGTATGCCTAAATCAAATGCCAGAAACATAAGTTCGATGCCGATCACCTGCTCGCCGGGCGGATTACTGAGCACAATCCGGCGTACACAGTTGTAGTTGGTTGCCGTTGAATACCCCGAAAACGACGAGGGATCCATCAGTATACCGGCCTGTACGGTCACATCAGTACCCGGACTACCGCAGTTAACAAGGTACGTATTCGCTTCAGGACTCGTCGTTGCCGGCTTATATTTTCCCTGAACTATAAAATTACCGTTACTGTAAATTTCCACATGCTGCGCAGGCTTAACACCGGCAGGCGAATTCAAGCCGATTTGTCCCTTTGCTACTGACCCGAACATAATCAGGATCGCAATAAGTCTCAAAAACTGTAGCGTGTTTTTCATACTGTCATCAGTTTCTTATATGTGCGTAAAGGTAAGCTCATCGCTTTTCCGGCAATACAGCCCGCCAGTAAAGCTACTGATTATCAGCAGTCCAACTATCATGTAAGTTATTATTCGTTCAATTCATACCTTTTTTGCGGATATAAGCCTGTTACGGGCTCATTTCATTCCCGGTCAGGTCCGGAAGTTGCTGCGTCTGCGGACCGGAATCAATAACAGCTACCTGCACCGGTACATTTACTAATTTACCGCCTGCATTTTCCGGCACTTCCTGTAACTTGCGGGCTTATATGCCTACTTTTTAATGAAATCACAGGAAGTTTTTAATCGAAAAGATATACTCGCGTACTTTATTGTTGCCGGCATCGGTGCTTTACTCCAGCTCATTATCGGCAGTATTTTACAGGAATGGTTTCAGCTTGATTACGAACGGGCACTCGCCGTAGGCTACATTTCTTCTTTTTTCATTGGGTTCATTCTGACCAAACTATTTGCCTTCAACGCCAAAAACTCCAGCAAAACGCGGCGTGAAATGGTCAAATACACCTTCGTTTCGATTATCTCGGGTCTGATTACCGTTTACGGCTCTGCCCTTGCGCGGATGATTCTGACGGAGCTTCTCCCCGTCGATACCTATACAATCCCCTATTCCGTCAAGGAAGTGCACATCAATAAACTGTTGGGGCATATCTCCGGGATGGGCATGAGTTTCGTCAGCAACTACATTCTGCACAAAACCTTTACCTTCCGGAACACCGGCTTCTACGATCGCCTGAAACGGTTATTGGGGTTGTGATACTTTGCTGGCCATTACCGGTTTATCTGCAACAAGGTTTGTGAACTGACCATGAGCCGCCCCCCGATGTCGTATTTAATTAACCTGGCAGCGGCAGTAGTTGCGGGCAGTATATTGACCCAATGCCGGATACAGACGGCATCGGTAGAGGCAGGCACCCGATTGCAGGACCATATTGCCGGATCATTCCACGCTCCTGAGGCAATGGTATACATTTGCTGACAGGGGTCGATAACATACGCAATGAAAGACCCTGTGACCGTACCTTCGCCGCAGTCGTTTGTAAGCGCCGAGATGGTGTAGGTAGTAGATGTCGCCGGGCTTACAGACAGCATTATCTCACTCAGTAACGGATTTGTATACTGTTGCAGAGGGTATCCGTTTGCCATAATGGTCAGTTGCCAGGGTGGCTTACCCGTCAGTTTTACCGGCAGCAGAATCCATTCACCGGCTTTAGCAGTCTTTGTTCCCGACAAAAACGCGGCCGCTTTACAACTACCGGTTTGAAATACGTTCCGTATACTCCATTCTGACGACGTTGTACTGCTACAGGTTGATTTTACCTGCCATTCATAGTCTGTAGAAAATGCCAGATTGCGGGTAGTATATTTCTGCTCCGTCACTAACGCTGCCTGTTGCCAGACTTCTGCACCGACAGGACGCCAGCGTACGGCATACGAAGCGGCGCCCGCCACTTTTGCCCAGCTTAAGGTTGCTTCATCAGTTCCGGAATACGTCACCGACAGGGAAGCAGGCGCCATACACGCACAGTTCGCTTGAATCCCCAATGGTCCGACCGGTGTACCGGTAACGACCGGATTAGTCGATACGATTCTGATCCGGTAGCCTGTACCGGCTTTTGTATCAACAGGAATGGTAGCACCTACACCTTGCGCAGGTGAATAAAAAGATGTCACCGTACCGATTTGTACAGGGTTTTCTCCGAACACGCCATCCTGATCAGACAGTTGCAGCCTGTAGGAGCTTCCGGATACCGGGGCCGATGAAGACCAGAATGAGACGTTGAATGGCTGTCCGCACATACCGATGCGGTATACGAATTAATGATGATATCAGGTTTATCCACAACCAGCATGGCATAATCTCTGGTTTCTCCGCCCGGGTTGTCAGCACACGGATCAGTAGTAAAAAAGGAATCTTCCATCAGCCGGATTCTCATGCGTAAAAGGCCGGATTTCAGCGTATTTTTCATGGGTAATCTGAGTCTCAGCGGAACTTCACCGGAGCTATTTGCTCTGTAATTATATATAATTTCCCCCGGCTCAAAAACGCCGTTTTGATTCCAGTCCAGCCAGATGACAAAACCCGGATAGTAATTAACGCCCACAGTAAGCATATATTCTTTCCCCTTTTCAACAGGAAAGGTTTTATCGGCAAACGATACATATCCATTCGTTGTACAGCCGGACGCATCTAACAGCATGTCATTAACGAGTATATACCGAATCTCCGTTGAGGACGGACATCCACGGCCTGCCGGAACACATATCCCCTGGGTTGTAAATGTGCTTTCTGCAAAAAAAGATGGGTTACATACGGATTTAATCTGCCATTGGTAAAGACGTCCCTCCTGCAAACCTGTCAACGTAAACGGAGGGGATGACACGGCAATGGGCTTACTCCACGCCCCCTGCACATCCCGCCATTGTATTTCGCCAGGTCCGGTATCTTGCCAGAATAACAGGGCAGATGTTTTGCTAACCGCCATCGCCTCCGGATGCGCGGGCGGCGAACATCCGACAGTAATGTCTCCGCCTGAAAATACAGATGCTCCCGCCGGGCAAACTGTTTTTATCTGGTACTGATAGTTGCCGGTCCGTAAGTCTGTAACGTAGGATAAACCGGTTAATCCGGTCACCACCATCCATGAGGAGTCTTCTACTGATTTCCACCGAAACTCATATTGATGGTCAGGTCCGGCAGCGGTCCAGTTAATGGTTATGCGGTTCGGGTTATCTCCCGCACTGGCAGTAACAGTAACGGGTCTACTACAGGCTGATTCAATAACCTCCAGCCAATAATCTTCCGTTTCTCCGTAGGCATAGGTATCGCATGCGGCTGTACTACTGGCAGACGGCGTAACCAGTACACGCATGGCAAGCCGTCCGTAATCCATGTTTGCCGGTACGACAAACTCCTGTTTTATACCTCCCTTAGCCACTGTTTTAAGCATCACCTCTTCGGCCTCAAACAGTCCGTCCCGATCCGAATCCAGCCATATAGTCACCTGTTCTTCAGCCACTGACTGTAGCAATGATATATCCAGCCGCAGAGTTTGCCCCGGCGTAACCTGCGCTCCTTTACCGGCAAACGCATCATACCCTGTTATTGAACACCCTGATCTATTACTGAGCACATACCCGTTTACCTTTACGCCCTGTAAGCCATCTCCCTGCTGACAACCCAACCGATGTAAAGGAATGCAAGCCGGAATACCGGCAGCTTTTACCTGTACCGTGGCACTCAATGAGCCGAGTGTGCTGTTCGAAGGGCGAATCCTGTAGAAATACGTTGAGTCGGATTTAACGTCGGTATCGGTGAAACTGATATGATCCGGCCCGACCCCGCCTACGGGAATAAACCGCCCGTTACGGCTGGCGGAGCGCTCAATAAAGTAACCTGTTTCATTATTGCCGTTATCGGTCCATGTCAGCCGGATTCCGATGCCTGTTTCTGCCCGCAGGTTTGTCGGTGCATGTACCGTTGTTGGCGGACAATTCAGTGAATAGTAGGTGTGTGTTTGCCTCAAAGCCAGTCCTGCCTGCATGCGGTCATATTGCCCGTCTGTGAATTCATATTGCTTACAGCTTATGTAATATCCCATCAGATTATTCAGGGAAGGCGTATAGGTTAGCCCCTGAGGATCAGTAGCAGTTCCTACATAAACCGGACATCCGTCTACACGAATCACATTTGTATTCTGCTTTCCGTAAGGGTCGGCCGGTGTATCACACAGCAGGTCACCGGCTGTTGAACAATTTGCGTCGCTACCCCTTGTTACCAACTCCGGATTCGCTCCCAGACTACCCTGAAACGTATGATATAAATTAAACGTATGACCTAATTCATGAGGGATAATCAATTCTCCGAGACCCTTATCATCAGAAAAATTATTGGCCTGAATAAAGGAACGCGTAGATTTCAGCGTATTCTGCGGGAAATAAGAATAAGATCTTTGAAACGGCAGTTCAAACTCATTCAAAAAGTACATATTGAGCGCATTTATCGCATCCCTCGGTGCACAAGGGTACTCCTGATCCGGAAAGGCCTTGTAAAACAAGTCTTCATCGATATAGTCCGGCGATGTTCCGCAGAAATAAAACTGAAACCCGCCTCCATAGCGGTTTATAAAATATTTTTGGGCCAGCGCCAGTACCTGATTCAACCGGCCAACGGTAAACAAACCTGTTCCGTCGCTCTTTCTGACAATATGCGGCCGGATCGGAATGTAAGTAATGGCATCCGCAGCACCTCCCGAGGCCTTTTTAAACCGGTAGGCAATATCCAGTTGTTTTTCTAAAACAGCCTGTTCCTCTCTTGTTAACATGTTGGTACTACAGGGTAATGTGTCCGTTAAATAAGGCTGTTGTGCAAGAGACGACAGGGTACACAACAGCATGACCAGTTGAAGAAGACACAAGCGGGTGCGCGTTACAGGATAAATAAACGGCGGGGTAAATGGCATTTTACTACTATATTTTACTGTTTTTACCGGTAAGATACGAATTTCAAAAAACCGGACGCTGTTCCAGGTATGAGATTTTCTACAGTACTTGTAACCTGTTTTTTGAACGCACGTATTAGCCTTAAGATTTTTTTACTTTTAATTATATATCATCAAATTAAAAATAAATTAAAAATTGAACCTTATCCAGAAAAAGCACGATAATTTGGTGAAATACGCTTTTTTGGCCGTTTTTTGAACATTTCATAGAGAACTACCATTATATTTGTTAGAGAGCTCCTATGAAAAGTCAGTTAAAACCCTTTTTCATCCGGCAAATCATATGCTTCCTGATGGCGATTCATTTCATCAATGTCAGCATCGACGCGCCGGATTATAACGCACCTAAAGGTACAACGGGTGTGTTACGGGAAGACTTGTCCGTTAATGAAATAGAGAGTTTAGGTGAACTGGTACTCGAAGAATGGCTGGGATTTACCGATGCCTTTCCCGAGCACGACGACACCGAAGATGATTACGATGTAACCCAACTGGAACAGGACTTTTTCTTCTATCCTGTCCTTGGTGTTGTGTTCTGCCCCACAATCAGGCAGCTCCCAACGCATAGATTTGTACAACTACCACCACCCCGGGTTTTGACCCGTGCACGGGACATTATCCCGTTGCCGCCCAGGCCTTTTTGCCTGAACGCATGATACCGTAACCAATCCTCCGGATTGGCAGAATACTATGCCTGTGGCTTTTGACAGCCACCGTCGCAAACGGTTATCAGCACCTTTCGGTCTTATCAGCATTCAGTATGCTATGCGTCGGCCAGCGTTGCCGGAAAGCATTGCTTTGGCTTATGCTTTATCCGCCGCCCTCCGACGCAAGGCACCAGGCAGGTCATGCACATGCATTGACCGGATACGCCCTGGCATGCCTGCCCGAATCAGTTAGTCGAATCTATAACCAGAGTTATGAAAATACACGTCGTTACAACCTCAATCGTACTCGCAGCCTTCTTTTCTGCCTGTACATCTGAAGAGAAAAAAACCGAAGCCACTACCGAACAGGTATTGCCGGTGGTTCAGTTAGCTGAACAGTCTACCACCTTACACCGCGAATACGTCGGGAATATTGAAGCTACCCGCAATGTCGAAATCAGAGCGCGGGTGTCGGGCTTTCTTGATAAAATATTTGTGGACGAAGGTATGCCCGTCCGCAAAGGTCAGCTTCTGTTTCAGATCAACCCTGCCGAATATAAAACCGAACTGGCCAGAGCCGAAGCGGCCCTGAAAAGCGCGGAAGCTGCTGCTAAGGCCGCAGAAGTTGAACTGGGCCGCGTCAAACTTCTGGTCGACAAGAAAGTAGTGTCGCCCTCTGAGCTAGAACTGGCCAAATCAAAACTGGAATCCGGAAAGGCCGCCATCGAAGAAGCACAATCGGCGAAGGAAAATGCCGCACTGCGGTTGTCACAGGCCAGTATCCGCGCACCGTTTGACGGCATTATTAACCGGATTCCGTCAAAAATGGGTAGTCTGATCGAAGAAGGGGCCCTGCTGACCACCGTCTCCGACATCCGCGAGGTGTACGCCTACTTCAATGTCTCTGAAAAAGAATATCTCGAATACATCCGCAAGAACAAGAACAAACCACACGGCGAGGGTCAGCTGGTCGAACTCGTACTGGCCGATGACTCGCGGTATGGCCACAAGGGACGGATTGAAACCATGGAAAGCATTTTCGAAGGCAATTCGGGGACCATTGCTTTCCGTGCCCGCTTTGATAACCCCGAAAAGCTGCTGAAACACGGAGCAACCGGCAAAATCCGCCTTGCCAACGAGGTCGATAATGCCATCCTGGTGCCTCAGAAAGCCGTTTTTGAGATTCAGGATAAGAACTACGTATTCGTCGTTGATAAAACGAATAAGGTAAAAATGCGGAGCTTCGTGCCGAAAAGCCGGCTGTCACATTACTATCTGGTTCAATCGGGCCTGGCTCCCGGCGACCGGATTGTCTATGAAGGCATTCAGAGCATCCGCGACGGCATGCAGATTACGCCCCGCCTGCTGCCTCCCGACAGCATGATGGCTGTTACGCCGAACGCTTCGGACATGATCCGCAGCCAGGCCGATGAAAAGCTGACGGTACAATAATGCCTTTTCTGTTCAGGGTTGCTCTACCCTGAACAGTTCCCCCTGTTTATGGTTTCACCGTCCCACGCACCACAATGGGTAGGGGAAACCATACATGTTCCGTTTCAAACCAGATGAGATCTTTATGTTTAATATATTCATTAAAAGACCCTTACTCTCGGCCGTAATCTCCATCCTGATTATGCTGCTGGGCGTACTGGCCTTGTTATCGTTGCCCGTTACCCAGTTTCCTGATATTGTTCCGCCGTCGGTTACTGTAACGGCCATGTACACCGGTGCCAATGCCGAAGTCGCCACCAAAGCCGTGGCTATGCCCCTCGAACGGGCGATCAACGGGGTGCCGAACATGACCTACATGACCGCCATTTCCGGCAACGACGGAACCACGCTGATTCAGGTTTTTTTCAAAGTCGGCACCGACCCCGACCTTGCCGCCGTCAACGTGCAGAACCGCGTAACCACCGTGCTTGACGAACTGCCGGAAGAAGTAATCAAAGCCGGTGTGACGACCGAAAAGGAAATCAACAGTATGCTGCTGTACCTGAACCTGGTCAGCAACGACCCGAATGTTGACGAAAAATTCATTTATAACTTTGCCGACATCAACATCCTGTCCGAATTAAAGCGGATTGACGGGGTTGGTTTTGTGGACATTCTCGGGGCCCGCGAATACTCGATGCGGGTATGGCTGAACCCCGACCGGCTGGCGGTATATGAGCTTTCTCCCGATGAGGTAATTAGCGCAATCCGTGCCCAGAACGTGGAAGCAGCCCCCGGGAAAGCCGGTGAAAGTGCCGACCGAAACCCGCAGGTTCTGCAATATGTGCTCCGCTACTCGGGGAAGTTTAACGAGCCGGATCAGTACCGGAATCTGGTTATCCGCACCAACGATGACGGGTCAACGCTTCGCCTGAAAGATGTGGCTGAAGTGGAATTCGGCTCACTCGATTACAGTGTACTCTCCAAGACCGATGGTCGCCCGTCGGCCGCGATCATGCTCAAACAGCGTCCGGGGTCAAACGCACAGGATGTCATCAACAGCGTAAAACAACGCATGGCGGAACTGAAGGAAACCAACTTCCCGCCGGGTATGGAATACAATTTCGCCTACGACGTATCACGCTTCCTCGACGCCTCGATCCATGAAGTAATCCGGACGCTTTTTGAGGCGTTTATTCTGGTTTTTATCGTCGTATTCCTCTTCATTCAGGACTGGCGGTCAACCCTGATCTGCGCCCTGGCCGTGCCGGTTGCCCTTGTCGGTACGTTTGCATTTATGAGCGCTATTGGCTTCTCCATCAACCTTCTGACCCTGTTCGCGCTGGTACTGGCCATCGGTATTGTGGTCGATAACGCGATTGTGGTTGTGGAAGCCGTGCATGCGAAAATGGCGGAGACACACCTGTCGCCGCGTGCCGCCACTTTTGCGGCGATGGGCGAAATCAGCGGGGCGATTGTCGCCATCACCCTGGTAATGTCAGCGGTATTTATTCCGGTCGCGTTCCTGTCAGGACCGGTCGGGATTTTCTACCGACAGTTTTCGCTAACGCTCGCCATTTCCATCGTAATCTCGGGTATCAACGCCGTAACCCTGACTCCTGCCCTGTGCGCAATTATGCTGAAAGCCAATCACGGAGAAAGTAAAGGGCTGATGGGCCGGTTCTTCGCCGGCTTCAACCGCCGCTACGATGCTTTATCCGACCGCTACAAAGGCTGGCTGAAGCCGTTTGTCAATCGCAGCGTCGTGACGTGGCTTGTGCTGCTGGCGTTCATTGCCGGTACCTGGGGCATCAACACGATTCTGCCTGCCGGCTTTATCCCGACCGAAGATCAGGGCATGATTTATGTGAACGTAACAACGCCGGTCGGCGCGACAGTTGAACGGACGGAAAAGGTGATGGACCAGATCGAAAAGGCGGCCTCCGGTCTCGAATCGGTAGAAAATATTTCAACGCTGGCGGGGCTTAGCCTGATGACCGACGGGGCCGGTGCTTCGTACGGCATGGGTATGATTAACCTCAAACACTGGGATGAGCGCACCGAGACCGTTGACGATGTAATTACCCAGCTGGCCGACAAAACCAAAACCATCACTGACGCCAGCATCCAGTTTTTCTCGCCGCCGACCGTTCCGGGTTTCGGTAACTCCAGCGGTTTCGAAATCCGGCTGATGGACCGCACCGGCTCCGGTAACCTTCAGAAGACCAAAGAAGTAGCCGAACAGTTTATCGCTAAACTGAAAGCACGGCCGGAAATCAGCAATGCCTTCACCAGCTTTGACCCGAGTTTCCCGCAGTACCTGCTTGAGGTTGATCAGGAGAAAGCGGCTCAGAAAGGCATTTCGATTGACAACGCCATGAGTACCCTGCAAACGCTGATGGGTAGTTACTACGCCTCGAACTTTATCCGGTTCAACCAGATGTATAAAGTGATGGTGCAGGCCGATCCGCGTTTCCGCTCTAAACCGGAGGATGTGCTGAACATGCGGGTGAAAAACAACAAGGGCGAGATGGTTCCGTATTCAAACTTTGTTACCCTCAAACGTGTCTACGGTCCTGAGCAGCTGACCCGCTACAACATGTTTACCTCGGCCATGATCAACGGAGAATCGGCAGACGGATACAGTAGCGGTGACGCTATTAAGGCGATTCAGGAGGTGGCTAAAGGACTGCCGCGAGGCTATACCTTCGACTGGTCGGGCATGACGCGCGAAGAAGTGCTGTCGGGCGATCAGGCGATTTACATCTTTATTATCTGTCTGATTTTCGTGTACCTGCTCCTCGTAGCGCAATACGAAAGTGTGTTCCTGCCGCTGGCCGTTATCCTGTCGCTGCCGGCGGGGATTTTCGGTTCGTTCCTCTGCCTGCAGCTGGCCGGTCTGCAAAACAACATCTACGCCCAGGTATCGCTGGTCATGCTGATTGGTCTGCTGGGTAAAAACGCGATCCTGATCGTTGAATTTGCCAACCAGCGCCACAAAGAGGGGCTTCCGATTGTGAAAGCAGCCATTGAAGGCTCCGTAGCACGTCTGCGCCCGATCCTGATGACATCCTTTGCCTTTATCATGGGCCTGATTCCGCTCTGTATTGCCTCGGGTGCCGGTGCGATGGGGAACCGATCTATCGGGACAGCCGCTGCCGGAGGCATGCTGATTGGCACCATTTTCGGACTCATCCTGATTCCGGGGCTGTATGTCATCATGGCCAAAGCTGCCGGTAAATTCAAATCAAACTCACCGAAAGACGATGAGCCGCACACGGCTCCTGTTTACACTCAACATCATGCTAATGGCACAACCGTTCATTAAACGAATTCATACACCGAAGACAAAATCAATCATTGCCGGCCTTTTATTGACCGGATCACTCCTGACCGGTTGCCGGAACGCCGTCGTACCGCCGGCGATGCCTGTACTGTCAACGCCGAAAGCATTCAGCAAGAGTCAGGACACCACGAGTGTAGCCGACATGAGCTGGCGGACCTTTTTTCAGGATGCGAACCTTGTCAGCCTGATTGACACGGCTCTGGCCAAAAATCCGGACATTCAGCTAGCCATCCAGCGTATCACCGTGGCCCGCGCCAACGTGGAATACGCCAAAGGCTTGCTGGCCCCGCAGGTTAATGCCGTGGTGTCGGCCGGTGTCGACCGGTACGGGAAATACACACTGAACGGCGTAGGTAACTACGATACGAATTTCTCGGACCGCATTTCGGGCCCGCGTGTAATCCCGAATCCGACGCCCGACTATTTCCTTGGGCTTCGCAGTTCGTGGGAGCTCGATATCTGGGGTAAACTCCAGAACCAGCGTAAATCGGCACAGCTCCGGCTACTGGCCACGGAGAAGAGTAAACACCTGATCACCACGGCCCTGGTAGCCGAAATAGCCCGGCTCTATTACGAATTACTGGCTAATGACAGCGAACTGGATATTATTCAGGAAAACATCCAGTTACAGGAACGCGCCGTTGAACTCGTCAATGTGCAGAAAGACGCAGGCCGGGTTACTGAACTGGCCGTACAGCAGTTTTCGGCCCAGCTCCTCAACACGCGGGCACTGGAGTTTCAGGTAGAACAGGACATCACCCGGATTGAAAACCAGCTCAATCTGTTGCTTGGCCGTTATCCCCAACCAATTCCGCGTGGTAAACAGCTCATTCAGGACCAGCGGTTGCCCTCGCAGATCAGCGCCGGTATCGCCTCGCAGATGCTGAGCCGCCGCCCTGACATAAAACAGGCCGAGCTGGAAATGGAAGCCGCCAATATTGACATTGCCGTAGCGCAGGCCCAGTTTCTGCCGTCACTTACGCTGTCACCTTATGTCGGTTTCAACGCCTTCCGCGCATCGGTGCTGTTTAATCCCGCTTCGCTGGCTGCCGGTATTCTGGGGGGTCTGGCTGCGCCGGTCTTTAACCGCCGCCTGCTCAAATCAAACCTGCTGATTTCGGAAGCACAAAGCAAAGCGGCCTTTTATGGCTACCAGAAAGTGGTTCTGACCGGCTTCAGCGAAGTTTCGACCAGCCTGAAGGGGCTGGAGAATTACCGGAAAGTAGCCAGCCTGCAAAGCCAGGAAGTCAATGTACTGAAACAATCCGTCGGTGTGTCAAACGAGTTGTTCAGGGGCGGTTATGCCGCTTATCTGGAAGTCATCACGGCCCAGCGCAACGTACTGGAAGCGCAGCTAGCCCTGATTAATACCAAACGCAACCAGTTCACTTCTCTCATTGACCTGTACCGGTCGCTGGGCGGGGGCTGGAATTAGTTTGGTTCCAGGTTGCTGTTGGTTGCCGGGTTACTGATAGTTCCGGGTTACTGGTGGTTCTGATTCAGGTTTAGTGGTGGCACGACTTAGAGTCGTGCCACCACTCTTTTAGCTGTATAGACGCCACCGGCTTCAACAGCCGGCTTAACGGGCCAACCAGACCGTTTTTTCTGCACCGGGAGTTATAATTTTCAGATAGAAAGACCCTCGCGCATTACCGAAATAGACGTCTTCCCTGTAGACAACAGGAACATTCAGGGTCGATTTCTGCATTATCTCTTTGCCGTCACCATCTACAACGTTAAGGGTCAGCGGCAGTCCTGCGGCTCCTTCCACCGCTATCGATACCACATCAGCCAGAGTCGGATTTGTATTCAGCTTAACCCGCAAATCAACCGGCTTTATCGCCGGTTTACGGGCATTTATCCGCGGTGATGTGCAGTTGCTGGTTACCCCGGTCGTAAAAACGCCGGTTACAGCACCCCGGTTGTAAACAGTAAGCGTGTAACTACCCGGCTGTGTAATTTCTTCTGCCATAATATTATACGTCCCTGGCATTCTGAATACACTTGAAAACACATATCCGCCCGGCCCGGAAAAAACAAACCCTGTTCCGTTTGCAACAGCGCCTAAACCTGCCGTTGACTGCGGCTGCCCGGGTTCAGGACACGTCAACATATTAGTAGGTTCAAATGTATCGGAAACCAGTGGCGGTTCAGCGGGCAGAACCGTTACCAGACCACTGATCGGTCTGTACAGGGCATGGCACAGACTCAATACAGGTTGCAGAAATGACCATACCGCTTAACGGATCCGGCACTACGAGCGAAGTAGCAGTTACCCCGGTCGAGAATGCCCACTGCCCCGTCGAACAGGCATCATTGGCAGAAATAGTGGCCGGCTGGCCGGGCAGGTAATAAATTACATACGCGTCTGCATAATTCGAAGGCCTCACGATATAACTGAACGTTTCTGAGACACGCTGATTATCCGCACTTATAATCAGTTGTAGTGTCTCATAGCGGTAACTCGTTTCTCCGGTATTGAGTCCGGCAGTCAGTAACGATCCGCTGCCGACACCGGCGCTAAGCTGATCCGGATTATTTACATTGATGAGCGTATAGGCAAAACTTCCCGAAATACCATTCAGGCTGGCCACCACCGTTACGTTTACCGCCTGGCCGATACATACCGTACCCGGACTGGCAAACTACATTTGTGATGGCGGGCGAAGCCGTTTCCGCAGCATATGAGCTTGTTCGGTTTAGCTGTGCCGGCGTACTGCCTGCATCCGGCATGTAGATACCGGATGGCGGGGTATAATATTGCCCGACGGCACTGCCAGCGCAAAGCAGCATAAAGCAAAAACAACTTATAACCAGAAGCTTACACCAATAAGCCTGATTATGCGCGGAACGAAAGAAGAGTGGTTGCATGTCTTGACGATATGTGGTTGCAACAAAATTAGTATCAACCTCTTTGAGGAAATTGTAAAAAAGCGACATTCAGTCCGGGAGTGATAATCGCTGCCTGTAGAGAATTTACGGCTGAATACGCTATTTTGCAGACAACCGCCTGAACGGAATTCATTAACAGACTATATGAAGCAGTCCTCTACAGCAGAAATCACCCGCGCGCAGCTCCGTCGTATTATTCTGGCCTCCGGCATCGGCACAGTCATCGAATGGTACGACTTTTTTATTTTCGGCAGTCTGGCCGCCACCGTCATCGGGCCGCAGTTTTTCCCGAAGAGCGACAACCCGCTGGTGCAGACTCTCGAAGCGCTGGCAACCTTTGCGGTCGGGTTTGTGGTAAGACCGTTCGGGGCGCTGGTATTCGGCAAACTCGGTGATACTGTCGGGCGGAAATATACGTTTCTGGTAACCTTGCTGCTAATGGGTGGATCTACCTTTGCGGTTGCGTTTGTACCAAACTATGCGCAGATCGGGCTTATTGCACCGATGATTCTGGTCCTGCTGCGACTCGTACAGGGTCTGGCGCTCGGCGGCGAATACGGGGGAGCGACCACTTACGTAGCCGAACACACGCCTGATACGCGCCGTGGCTTTTACACCAGCCTGATCCAGCTGACGGCAACTATCGGTCTTGTGCTGTCAATTGCCATTATTTTTACCTGCCGCACACTGCTGTCGCCCGATGAATTTCAGGAATGGGGCTGGCGGATTCCGTTTGTTTTATCGGGCCTGCTGGTAATCGTTTCGTACTTCATCCGGCAGAACATGGACGAATCGCCGCTGTTTAACCAACTAAAAACGACCAATACCGTCTCGAAGAACCCGCTGAAGGAATCCTTTGTAAACCCGCAAAACCGTCGGTTGGTCCTGCTAACCCTGTTCGGACTTACGGCCGGTTACGGGTGCATCTGGTACACGGCCCACTTCTACCCGAGCGTGTTCATCGGCACCATTATGCACGTGGATTTCCTGCAAACCAACCAGATTATGCTCGTAGCAATTATGCTGGCGACGCCGTTTGCCGTTTTCTTCGGATCACTATCCGATAAAAGAGGTATAGCCTGGATCAGCCGCAAAAAGCTCATGATGACCGGTCTGGCACTTGCGTCGATTACTTTTTACCCGATCTACCGGCAAATGGCTACGGCCATTGAGACCAGCGGCAAAGTTGTGGCGCAGAGCACTGTCAGCAATGGTATTGAAGCCGGTAAGACTGTCCGGAGTGAGACCAGAACTTTTACAGACGGTTCTTCAGAGGTCATCACGCAGGTACTGAATGACCCCTCTGCAAGGCCCAAAACCGTTATTCACCTTAACAGCAGCTCACGCAACCGGCTTATTCTCTGGGTATTCCTTCAGGTCTTCATCGTGGCGATGGCTTACGGCCCGATTGCGGCCTACCTCGTTGAACTGTTTCCGACACGTATCCGCTACACGTCTCTCTCCCTGCCCTACCACATCGGTAATGGTATTTTCGGTGGCCTTACCCCTTTCATCGCCACAGCCCTGATTTCATCAACCGGCAATCAGTTTGCCGGTCTGCTGTATCCCCTTGGCATGGCCGCCGTTACGACATTGATCGGGCTGTTTCGGCTACCTGAGTCAACGGGAACAATGGAGTAATATAAATGCCATAGCTGCTTGCTAAGCCCTGTCAAAAACAGGAACCAAATCAATCTAAAGATGCCTGAATTATTAATACAATTCTCCTTTTCGTATACAAAAACTAAGAGAATTTCATATTTCATTAGTTTTAATTTATTTATCTGATTTAAATCACGACATTACGCCGGTTATATATAGTCAGAAAAAAATGTTTAAGATAACAAAGCCGGTTTTATTACCTCATTGGTGGCAGGACTTACTAATTGCAGTTCCAAGGATTGTGTGCGGTTATTTATTAACTGTTTATTTTGGATCTGAAAAATTCGGGCTTCCCTGGTCCCCCGCAGATAAAAACTTAGGCTTGTTCGAAGTAGCCTTCTGGTTTCCGGGAGACGTAGCTGGCTATGGTGGTATATTCAAACAATTCCCGGAGTTTTTTGCCTGGATGGCCGCTTTTAGTGAAGCTGTTGGCGGGATTTTCTTATTACTGGGGTTACAGACAAGAATTGCTTCTCTTCTGATAGTAGCAACTATGTCCGGAGCCATATTCCTACAACAAATAAATCAGGGTATGTGGAATACCTTACCGGCACTAGGCTTTCTGTGGGTTAGTTTATATAGCCTGGTTCTTGGGTCCGGCAGGTTTGGAGTAGATTATCTGATTTCTAAAAAGAACGAAAATGAAGTTAACTAAAAGCGCAGGCTTACTATTTCTTATCTGGGTATTTGCAGGGTGCGTTCAGAAATCAGCGAAGAAAACCATTGTTTTAAAACTCAACGTTGAAGGCGTAAAAAATATTCAGTCCGTTGGGGTTCGGGGTAGTGACAGGCCTTTAAGCTGGGATTACGACCTGGAACTCAAGCCGGTCATTAAGGATACTTTATACACAGCTACATTTTCTCTGGTTACTGGATATAAATTTACTGAGGCAAAATTCACTATAAACGGGCAGTATGAGCTGGCAAATCAAGAAAACAGAAAAATTAGTTTTAGTGATAAAGACACAACCATATATGTAGCAAAATTTGATATCGCCGCGCAAAATTAACAGATAAAATACCGGCGGTTATTTTATTTATTTCATATTTTATTGCTTTATTATCAAGACTTACAGTAGTAAAACTACCGGTAACTTGCCTGATATATCCGCAGGATAATACCTCCTGAGTATACAATACCTTACATTTAATTAATCCTGCATTGCTTTTGATTATTATTATTGCATTCTAAGCAATTCAGGTCGATAAAAACAAACTAACTCTTCCGGTTTCCTCAGGGACACATGACAATAAAACAAACCGATTTATTGACCGGAAGAACTAAAATAAGATAATTTATAGGGCAAAATAATACTCATACAAACCGCGGTATAAACCCGCCCTGATAAGTGCCCGGCACCGGAATCATATTGTCGCCTTTGATGTCGCAGCCCTCCAGCTTTGTGAGGGTATTGTACCAGGTTTTGACAAACTCCGGCCGGACTTTTGCCAGCTCAACCAGCAGGTGAAAACCGCCGCGCGTCTGCAAAAACGTCAGGCAGTCGTCATTAATCACGCCGTCAATCTGCCCCTTGACCGAATCAATGCTGACCCCGTCGAAATCCAGGTCCAGATACACTTTCCGGCTGTGCGCTTTCTGAATTTCACTCAGCAGCTCCTGCTGCGGATTGTAATTGGCATACGGTCTGGTAATCAGTTCGGCCAGCCGGATCAGGCCGTTTTTGGCCGCCTTTTCCAGACTACGCGGATTCGGATTGATATACAATGCCAGCGCTTCCTGCGGAATCGGGTTATGCTTCTGGTAATACGTGCCGACGGGACATTCGAGTTGTTGTATTTTCTCAAACAGAAATTCTTTGGTGGCCGTAAACCGCTTCAATTGCTGCTTATCCGATGAAATATGTACCACATCCTTGCAGTACTTCGACCGTGCAAACAGGCAGCAATAATAGGTTTCATGCGGTTCCGTATCCGGCAACCAGTCGATAAAGGCTTTCAGTGTGGTTTTGTCTTTAATAATCGCGTAATTCATCATCATGCGGATTCTCTGTATGCCTGCAAAGAAACCCGCATTTACAGGAAAATACAAAAACTGCCGGCAAAGTCATGATGCCAGGTATGCTACAATCCTTTGCCGGCAAGAAAAATTACCCTCGGTTTACTTAATTACATCCGGTTCCGCTCAGTGTATACGTTACCGAATCAGAACCTACATTCCCGCAACCGTCGTTGTTCGTAACGGTCAAAGTATAAGTACCTGGCTTTTTGATGCTTTCAAACGTAATCGCATACAATCCGGCATTCCGGAATACGCTACTGAATACATAGCCGTCCGGTCCGGTAACGGTAAACCCATTTCCATTGCCGCGTCCTTGCAGGCTAACCGTACAGTTTGCGCTGCTCAGAACGCCGTTTGTGTTCAGAGAAATGGCAGCAGCCTGTGGCAGTGATAAGAATTCATATGCGCCCATATCAATTGTCCCGTTAAAAATCCGGTTATTTCCTGCCAGATCTACTGACGCCGTATTAACGGTATTCATTCCGGTATTAATGGCCGGAGAGCAGCTTTTCAGCGTAAAATCACCACCGGCAGCATTCGTGAACAGGGGATCCTGTGTTTTGTTATTGCCTCCGTCTACGTATGTGCTTGAGTTCGGTTCAATAAGGCTGTTTGTTAACCGGACAAATGCCCCGTTTGATGTTGAAAAATTAGCTGGCGCTGAGCCGTTGCCCCAAACGATGGTGTTAACCAAATCAACGACTGTCGAGTTCGTTGCGATAAAAACGGTACCGGTAGCGGCCGTATTACGGCTAATCGTACCGTTCACAATGGTTGTACTAAGCCCCGATCCGAGCGACATAACACCGCCTGCCCCCGTTGCCTCATTCTTATCAAAAAGAATGTTATCCAGGGCGCCATTGCTGCCAAAATCAGCATAGATTGCCCCCCCGTCAGCCGTTGCCCTGTTCTCCAGGAACCGGACATAAGATGCTTTATAGGGGCTGCCATAAATAGCATACAGCGCCCCGCCTGAACCCGCGGTATTCTGACTAAGCGTAACGCTGGTCAACTGACTTAACTGCCCGCCATTTGTTGCAAAAATCCCGCCCCCTTCGGCAGCGGATGAGTTTTGGGTAATACGGCCATCCGTAATGCTGTATGAGGTACTGGAACCCGTGTAGACCCCTCCTCCCTGGCCGGAAACTGCCGTATTCTGGCTCAGTGTCAGTGTGCTGATCAGCGCGTTACTGGAATATACGGCATAAATTCCGCCTCCGTTATTCCCGCTATTCTGCTCAACAATACCCCGGTTAATTGTAAAGCTTGATCCGCTTGTTGCGTACACCCCCCCGCCATCTCCTGTTGCCGCCGTATTCTGATTTATGGTTACATCACTTACTGTTCCCTGACTGGTATAAGCAGCATAAATTCCGCCTCCGTTATTGGCTTTGTTCTGCGTAATGGTTGCCCGTGTCAACGTATAACTTGCACTTCCACTCGCATGAATCCCCCCGCCGTCACCACTCAGAACGGTATTATTACTGACTCCGACATCTGTCAGCTGAAAGGGGCTTTCTGCTGACAAGCCGCCACCGTAAGTGGCGGCGCTATTTTGCTGAAACGTACAGGAAATACCCGTAAATGAGCTTCCGCAGCATACCTTTAACCCACCACCGGAGACCGTTACCGCTGTATTTTGCGTAAACTGTACGTTTGTTAATGTTCCGGTACTGGTATTAAGTGCGTACATGCCGCCACCCAGGCCGGTGGCTATATTTTGCTGAATCACCGCATCGGATATCGAATAGGTACTGCCGCAGCAAATATACACCCCGCCCCCGTTGGCTGCCGTATTCTGCGTTACCGTGAGACTTGTAAGCTCAAAAGGTCCGTTTTCAAGATCTAAAGCACCACCGTTATTGGTCGCCGAATTTTCACGGAAAGCAGTATTATTGATCGTACAGGAGCTACTGCAACACACATATAATCCCCCTCCGTTATTGGCAGAATTTTTTGCGAATACAACGCCATTCAACCGCAGGTCTGTCGTCTGAATGCCAATGGCGCCACCATTTAACAGGGCCGAATTATCTGAAAACAACGTATTCTGAATAATCAGACTATTGACACTGCCACGCCCGTAAACAGCTCCGCCGCTGGTAATGCCTGCGCCGGTTCCTGCATTACCCCCCGTGATAACAAGACCATTTAGCACGACATTGGTTGCGTTCTCGTACGTAAACACATGGAATGAGTTATCGGATTTATCATTCTGTGTTCCGATATCGCCGCTGAACGTTGTACTGGATGGCTGTCCGTTAACGGCATCAATTGGCTGACGAGCAGACAGGCTGGCTTCAGTACCGGCAAACCCGCCGTAAATCTGCACATTCGAGGCAAGTGTAAAACTAGTTGCGCGTTCGGTGGTGGTAGTAGGCTTGTATATGCCGGCGGCAATCCAAACCTGAGCGCTGCAACTCGATGCCTGTGTAATCGCAGCCTGAACCTGAGTTCCATCGAATGCGTTTTGCCAGCTGCTGCCATCTTTTACGATTGCCCCCCCGCTTTGGGTAACGTAAACAACCGGCCCGCAGGGTACCCCGGCCAAGGCCTGTCCGCCAGGCCTTTTTATAGCCATCGGCTCTCCGCCGGAACGGCCTGTGCCTGCCGCCCCCTGAAGGCTTATCAGACTGCCCATTAAGGCAACGAAGAAAGAAAATGTTAATTGGTTAAACGTGTAGTGCATAAAGTTATAGTATATTATTTGATTAGCATGGTTCATATAAACCACATTTAAATATACTATAACCAAAATTTGGCTACTCAACACTAAAAAGTCAGGATTGTATTTTTTTATATAAATAGGTTCAGAAATGCGGATTTGCAGAACAAAAAACGCCGGCAGAAGCCAGGACATGGCTTTCTGCCGGCGCAGAACTGCGACTTATCCGTTTTGTTTACGTTGTTTTCAGCCAGCGGCTGCCTACGGCCACGAACACTAACATGGCAATAATGGTCAGGAAGGCGGTGGCCAGGCTGCTCAGATCGGCAATGAATCCGATCATGGCCGGGCCCGACAGCATGCCGGCATACCCTAAGGTCGCTACCGCCGGAATGCCCAGGTGCTCAGGCATATCCTGCTGATTCCCAACGGCCGTAAACAAAACCGGAACAATGTTAGAACAGCCGATCCCAACCAGACTGTACCCCACCAGCGCGGCACGCCAGTCGGGTATAAACGTGGCGATGGCCATACCGGCGGCGGCAATCAGCGAACCGATCATCAACACCTTTGAGCCGCCCAGCCGCTGCACAATGGCGTCACCGGTAAAGCGGCCGATGGTCATCGTAACCGAAAACGCGGCGAAGCCCCAGCCCGCCATCGCTGCCTGAACACACCGCTCTGACGTCAGGAATACACCGCTCCAGTCGAGCACCGCTCCTTCGGCCAGAAACGCGATAAAACACAGAATACCGATCAGCAGCACAATGCCTTTCGGAACAGCAAAGGCCGGCCCGCCCGAATCACCGCCCCCCGACTTCAGATAACCGTCTGAGACATATAGATTAGCGGCGATCAGTAAGACCAGAAAGCCAATTGCAGCAGACAAGGGAGCTATGCCCAGGCCCAAAACGCCGCTCATACCGGCAGCACCGGCAAAACCACCCACGCTGAACAGACCGTGAAAGCCCGACATCATGGCTTTACCGTTTTCACGTTCTACAATAATGGCCTGAATATTCATGGTACAGTCGGTCGCTCCGATACTGGCGCCGAAAACAAACAGGGCGGCTCCCAGCAACGGGATGTTGGTTACCATCACCAGCAGCGGCAGCATCAGACCGATTCCGCAAAGCCCCGTCAGCAATACCGGACGGCACCCAAACCGGTTGGCGAGGTTACCGGCTACCGGCATGGAAATCATTGACCCGATCCCGACGCAGAGCAGTAACAGGCCCAGCTCGCCATCGGAAAGATTATTACGGTTTTTGACAAAGGGGACCAGAGGCGCCCAGGCGGCATAGCCGATCCCGGTCAGCAGAAAGGCAATCCGTGTGGCCAGCAAATGGCGGCTTCCGGTCAGTCTGACAGGTTGTAAGTTATTTGTTTCCAATAGAGTAGTACTGGTTAAACCGGCTAAGCAGCCATGTTTTCGGGCCGTAAGACAGGTAATTGGATAATGTTCCGGGGATACCCATGAAATTTCACCCCATTTTAATGCTTTCTGGCCACTTTCTCACCATTTTCGAAGGCCGTTACGTACAATAATACTGTGTTTTCACTACTTGAAAACACCACTCCCTATGTTGAAGTTACTACTTGTTGAAGATGACGAACTGCTGTCTGCCAGTGTAAAAAAGGAACTGGCGCTGTATGGCAATCGGGTCGATACCGCTTTTGATGGTCATAGCGGGCTGACAATGGCCCTCGAAAATGACTATGATGTGATTGTGCTGGACATTAATCTGCCGTTGCTGAACGGGTTTCAGGTCTGTCAGCTGCTGAGGACCGATAAACCCCACGTACCGGTGCTGATGTTAACGGCCCTGGAAAGTCTTGCTCACAAAAAGGAGGGATATGGCGTTGGTGCGGATGATTACCTGACGAAGCCCTTTGCTATAGATGATCTCCATGCGCATATTCTGGCCCTCTATTCCCGCTTCAGCGAAGTCAGTACGACACAGATTCTCCGGCTGGCCGATCTGGAACTCAACGGCGAAACCCGGCAGGTCACCCGCTCGGGGCAACCTATCGAGCTCACAGCCCGCGAATATGCGATGCTGGAGTACCTGTTGCTGAATAAGAACCGCATTATTTCACGGGTCACTATCTCGGAGCGGATTAAAAAACTCAAGGTCGGCGCCAGTATCAACATGATTGATGTGTACATCAATTACCTGCGCCGGAAAATTGACCGGCAATTCAAGCCCAAGCTCCTGCATACCATCATCGGCATCGGCTATATGCTTAAGGACCCGACAACACCCTGATACATCAGACCATAATACTAAATTCGGTCCAGCCGGCGGCGTTGGTTTTCAGGGAAAAGGTCAGGTTGTGATTCAGCAGAATCTCCCGCGTCAGGGTGAGTCCGATGCCCTGCCCGTCGGGTTTGGTGCTGTAAAACGGATTAAAGAGATTGGCCGACACCACCGGATCAATCGGCTGTCCGTTGTCGCGCACGACCACACGGTCGGCCTGCGCGATTACCTCAATCACTTCACCGGCGGTACAGGCTTCAATGGCATTTTTGATGATATTCACCAGTGCCTGATCAATCTGTACGCGGTCGATCTGCCGGTACAATACCGGTACCGCAGCAGTAAATAACAACCGGATCCCGTCAGCTTCCGCGCGGGGGATCATCAGTTGCACCACAGAACGGGTAACCTCCACCCAATCATTGTTTGCTGGTTGGGGTACCGGCAAACGAACCACATCGGCGAACCGCCGCATGAACAGGTTCAGCCGGTCGTTGCGATCCATGGCAACCTGAACGGCGTGACAGACATCGGCCTGCTCATCTTCCTGCAACACGCTTTTGGTCACGTCTAAAATCGAATTTACCGCCCCGATCGAGTTATTGACTTCATGGGCCATCATGCGGATCACCTTGCCGTAGGCCAGCTTTTCGGTCTCCAGAATAGCCTGTGTCATCTCGGCAACGATGATAAACGACCGCCGGAAACCCCGGTCCATGAAGTGTGATTTCTGCACGCGGTAGGTTTCGATGCCATTTACCTTGATGGTCCGGCTCTCCCCGTCAGCCAGACTTGCCAGCGGCATGGCCAACGGATGGTCTATCGACTGCACGTCTTTCCCGATCAGGGCCTGTCCGGGCAGTTGCAGCCATTCGACGGCCCGGGGATTTACCGCCGAAATCCGCTCATCATAGTCAAATACCAGTATGGCAATCGGGGCGGCATCAATAAGTTTTTCGAGAAAAAATTGCTGTTCCATCTGGCGTGTCCGTTCCTCTCTCAGTTGATCGATCATCAGATTATAGACCGTTATCAGCTGATCGATTTCGCTTTTACCGGTTGTTACAAACTTGGTCGTAAAATCTTTATCCCGGATACTTTCGATACCCTGCGAGATAAAATCAATCGGTTTTCTGAAACTATTGTAGAGGTAGACCGCCACAAAAACAGACAGCAGCACAACGACCTCAGAAGCAATAAAAATCAGTTTGTCTTTAGACACCCACTCAAAAACCAGGTAAATCAGTCCCAGATGGACAATAATGATGTACAGCAGAAACTGCACGCGCAGCGATATCCTGACCTCTTTTTTCATTGTTTAACAGTTCGTACCAGGCGCTATGCTCCCGGCTCTCCGCCCTTCACTCCTCTCCCTTATACTCCTGAAACCCGAATTTTTCGAGCCGGCGGTAGAGCGCAAAGCGGGTGATTCCCAGCGCAAGGGCTACTTTTGATACCTGGTTGTTGTGCAGCAACATGGCCCGCCGGATCATTTCATATTCCATCTGGTCGAGTGTCATAGTTCCGACCTCGGGCATGTTCTGGCTTGCCCGCGTACCCGACGCACTGATATGCGCCTGAAAGTCTTCGACATCCAGTACGTTCCGGGTCGCCAGCAGTACGGTGCGTTCCACAATGTTTTTCAGCTGGCGGATGTTGCCCGGCAACGGCAGCGTTTTCAGCCAGTTCTGCGCATGACTGCTTACCCGCAGCATGGGCCGGTCATAAATCGTTTTCAGATTATTGACAAAATAATCCACCAATGCCGGAATATCGTCGGGACGCTCGCGGAGTGCCGGTAGCCTGACAGTGATCAGGTTGATGCGGTAAAACAGGTCCTCGCGGAACTCCCCTTTGGCGACCATTTCTTCCAGATTCCGGTTTGTAGCACAGATAACCCGGACATCCACCAGCTTACTCCGGCTGCTACCGAGCGGTTCAAACGTCCGGTCCTGTAATACCCGTAACAACTTCACCTGACTGGCGGGGTCAAGTTCACCGATTTCATCCAGAAAAATCGTGCCTTTGTCGGCCAGTTCGAAACGGCCGGTCCGGTCGGTCCGGGCGTCGGTAAAGGCCCCGCGCACATGGCCGAACAGTTCGCTGTCAAACAATGTGGCCGATACGCCACCCAGATTGACCTTCACAAACGGCTTTGTCCGGCGTTTGCTGTTCTGGTGCACAGCTTCGGCAATCAGCTCCTTACCCGTACCGCTTTCACCGGTAATCAGCACTGAGGCATCCGTCGGCGCCACCCGCCCGACCGTTTCCAGAATGGAAATCAGCTTGGCGTCATGGCCGATAATCTGGTCAAACGCATGTTTCTGATCTACTTTACGACGCGAGACCGATACCGCCGGAGCGGCGGTATCGGTCGTCTTCTGCGTCAGATTCAGTAATGTGTGTATAGACTGGAGGAGGTGATCGTTCTGCCAGGGTTTGGTTATGAAATCCTGCGCTCCGGCCTTCATCCCCCGTACGGCCAGGTCGATGCTTCCCCATCCCGTAATGAGAATGACGGGCACAGCCGGATGCATTTTCCGCACCACGCCCAGCAGCCGCAACCCTTCCTCTCCCGATGTACTGATCGAAAAATTCATGTCGAGCAACACCAGTTCGGGTTCGTTTGCGGCGAGGGCGTCAAGCGCTTTATCCGGCGTTCCGGCCGTAAGCACATCAAACCCGTTCTTTCGCAACAGCAGCGAAAGCGATGTTTGTACTGCAATATCGTCGTCGATTAACAGGATCATTGGGTGTTTATTCTACTCTTCATGCAGGGCAACGGCCGGATGGATGGTAGCCGCCTGCCGGCTCGGGAACAGGGCACAAAGCGTGACCAACCCGTAAATGATCACCATCGCAACGACAATCGCCCCAATATACACACCCGATGCCAGATCAAACACATGCATGACCGGAAACTGAACGGCAAACAACAATCCGAACAGCAAACTAAAAGTGGCCAGTACCCATATTTCGGCGACAAACTGCCACGACACATTGCTTGCCGTTGCCCCGATAGCCCGGCGCAAACCGATCTCCGAACGCCGTTTAGCGATGCTCAGATTCAGGACACCAAACAGACCCAGGGCCACGTTAATCAGCAGGAACGAACAAACAATCAGGAAGATAATCACCGGTACCAGTGTCAGGTTGTGCTGGTTTTTGCGTGAATCGACCAACGGGTTGACTTCTACGTTCCAGTCCACCAGCATCGACGACAATTCTTTCACCATTTTTGCCTCAAACATGGCATCGGTGCCCGGCTTTGTTTTCACGAGATAGATCTTGTCCCAGTTATTTTTCTCGCTCATCATCTCAAAAACCGCAGGGGCATTGGTCATAAATTCACCCTTGGCCTTGAAATTGTCAACGACGCCCACTACCCGAAATTCACCGAAGACCTTACCCAGCGGATTTTCATCCATGAAGAGCACTTCCTGCGTCTTCCGGTTGATGACTACCGGTTTGTACTTCCCGCCTAAATCGGCTTTCGTGTACCAGCGGCCTGCCACCAGCGGCATCTCCAGGGTTTCGGCAAAATTGGCATCGGTCGTATAAAAATGCGCCAGCGTATGCCGCTTTTTGTAGTCGATCCCGTTATTCATCGTATTGGCCGAAAACGGATAGTTCGAGCTCATCCGCGAAACCGATTCTACTTCAGGGTAACTTTTCAGCCGCTGGAAAATGGTATTTACCTTTTCCTGTATTGCCGTTGTGTCCTGGTTATTGTTGAAATCAACGGCCCAGACGCGCTCATAGGTAAAACCGATCGGCTCTATGTAGTTGCTGACGTTGAATACAATCATCGACGAAAGCCCGAACAAGACCAGAAAAGACGCCCATATTTCTACCATCAGCAAGGCATGGGCTTTCTTTTTATTCCATATTAATCGAAAAAGATGACGAATCATGAGTTTTAATGAGTGAATTGTGAAAGAGCGACCTAGAGTTTCGGCAAAACCAAGCAGAATACAGTTGTCAATCCGCTCTTTCACTCTTTCGCCGCGCGGCGGCCGCTCTTTCGCTCTTTAGGATTTGAGTGCTTCAACAATCGACAGTTTAGACATCCGCAGGGCGGGGGCAACCCCGGAGAGCAGACCAAAAAGGAGGCAGACACCGATACTCACCACAAACACGTTCAGGTTGATGGTCAGATCGGCATAGGCAATCCAGCCACTTTTGTTGATGAAATAGATCGTGATGAGCGACAACACCAGCGCAATTGCCCCGCCAATGAACGTAATAAAGATGTTTTCGACGATGAACTGCAGCAGCAGGGTCCGGACGGGAGCTCCGAATGCTTTCCGGATCCCGATCTCAGACGACCGTTCGAGAATCCGGCTTACATTGATATTGACCAGGTTGATGGCCGGCAGCCCCATAAGCATCAGCATCAGGAAGGCCAGTACGCTGAAGAAAATCGCCCTTAACTGCGGTCCGCCTTCCATAAAAATACTCAGGACGCTTTCGAGAAATGGTGCCGCCTTAACCTCCAGCACATCGTATTTAAAGCCATTGCGGTTACCCGGCAGCGGAATCCGGCGGACTTTATCCTGAAATTCGTCCTGTATCGCTTTCAGGTCTGACTTATCCTTCGCCAGTATAACCGCCACATACCCACCCATGATGTCGTTCTCCTGATAATTGCTTTTCGGAACGGTATACGGGAAGTAGATATCCGCATAGGAGAAAAAACGGGTTGGCGGGCTGCCTTTCACTACGCCAATCACCTTATAATGAATACTTTCCACTTCAATATCCTTACCCACTACCGGTTCGGTCAGGTCGCTGAAATACTGCCGCCGGAAATCATCGGTAATTACGGCTACGTTTTCCCCGTTTTTAATAGTCTGATCATTATAGGGCTTCCCTTCCAGAAACGTAAACTCCATTATGTCCCAGAACTCAGCGTCGGTATATTTCGTATTGAGCTTAATTTTCTGCGATCCGGCATAGGCATTCGAGGTCCGGAAGAAACTGGTTATTGTTACTTTCTCCGGAGTTTTGAGGCTTTTGACGTACTGCGTCAGGAACTTAAAACTCATCGGGCCCGTATTCTGCGACGAACGGCTGGAGTCCCTTAACGCCATTTTCTCGATGTAAAGTGACCGGTCGCGCTTGGTTTCCGGGTAGTGGCTACCGATCAGGTGGTCAACAAACGACGTCAGGACCATTAGTACCGTCAGCGTCAGGCTGATCCCGAACAAGGTAATGAAGGTATAGAACGGATGGCGCTGGAGTACCTTCCAGGCAATTTTTATGTAGTTCGTTAGCATAGTGTTAAAGTTGTATCGCCCACCATTGTACCATCAAAAAGCCGGATCAGCCGGTGCGTTTTTTTCGCCATGGCTTCATCGTGGGTTACCATCACAATGGTAGCGCCGTCGTTATTGAGCCCTTGCAGGATCGACAGGATTTCGTTCCCCATCACACTATCCAGATTCCCCGTTGGCTCATCAGCCAGAATGATTTCGGGACGGCCGACGATAGCACGGGCAATGGCCACGCGCTGTTTCTGTCCGCCCGACAGCTGTTTCGGGAAGTGTTTGACGCGGTTGCTGAGGCCAACGCGCTCAAGGGCTTCCTGTGCCATCTGCCGCCGCTGCGATGCGGTAATCTGTTTGCGGTACAGGAGCGGAATCTCCACGTTGTCAAGCACCGACAGGTCGTTGATGAGGTGGAAGCTCTGAAAGATAAAGCCAAGCCGCTGGTTCCTCAGCCGTGCCAGCTCCTGGTCGCTGTAGCTTGTCACCGGCTGCCCGCCCACGCTGATCCCACCTTTGCTGGGCGCATCCAGCAGCCCGATGATGTTGAGCAGCGTACTTTTCCCGCAGCCCGACGGTCCCATGATCGACGCAAATTCGCCCTTTCCGATGTGCAGGTTAATGTTGTTCAGTGCCAGCGTTTCGATGGTGCTGGTCCGGTAGACTTTTTCGATGTTCGTTAGTGTTATCATGTTTACTTGAGTTTCTCGTTTCGTTCAAAATCATACAGCGTCAGCAGGCGCAGGTTGTAGTAGGCCTGCCAGTAATCGCGTAAGGCCAGAATATAGTCGCGACGGGCACGGTCTTTCTCCTGAGTAGCAATCCCTAAATCGGTCACGCTCAGATCGCTGAGTAAAAACCGGTTCTGCGCAATCTGGTAGCGTTCACTCCCGATCCGGTCAGCTTCAGCCGTCAGTTTTACCTGCTGCCGGAGCATCTGGAGCAGGGTGACCTGCGTGTAAATTTCCTGCTCAAACGTGAGTTTATCCTGCTCAATGGCCTGCTGCACAAACTGCTGGTTGGCGCGGGCCGTTTCGGTACGGGCCTGCGCGCGCCCCCACGTCATGATCGGCAGCGTAAACTGCACTTCCAGAAATTCACGGTCCTGCGGCTGCCGGTAAATGTCGGTCGGCCGCTGGCCCCGGTTCGACAGACCGAAGGCTGCATTCAGCGTAGCATTCAGGCCATTATCACGTTTAGCTTTGTCGAGGTCACGGTCAGCTTCGAGCTTCCGGCGCTGAAAGGCAATGGCCGCCGACCGGTTCGAAAATGCCTGCTTCAGGGCTGTTTCCATATCGACCGTAAAGTCTGTCAGCTGCGACGGGATATCCAGCACCAGCGTACGGCTATTCGACTGATCGCGGTAGCCGATGTAGGTTTTCAGCTTCAGCGTCGCCACTTCGGCCGTTTGCCGTGCCGATGCCAGATCTTTCTGCGCCGTCAACAGGCCCAGCTGTAGTTGCAGCAGGTCATTCTGCGACAGCTTACCGAGCTTCATCTTCTCCTGTGCAATTTTGTACAGGGTGTCGTTATTACTGCGGTTTTTCTCCGCAATCTGCAGATTCACCTGCGACACCAGCAGGTCGAAATACAGTGAGGTTACATTTACCGACACCTGCTCCAGGCCTTCGATAGCCTGCTGGTTGCTTTCCTGGTACCGGATCGGTTCGATTTTTCGGTCCCATTTCATTGTATTGAACCGGAACAACGGCTGCTGTATCCCCACCGCAAACGGAATTCCGTTATACAAGGTGTTATTCCGCTGAAAATCATCGAACCGCTGCAACTGCTTCTGCACAAACACCGACCCGCCGGTCAGCGGAATATTCTGGGTCAGGGCCAGATTGAGCAGCGAATTGTTGTTCGAGATCGGCACAAAATTGATCGTCCCGTCGGGTTGGGTTACCTGCGTATAGGATCGGGTAAAGCTCGGCAGATATCCGTCCAGACTCAGCTGCGGTTTGTAGTCGGCCAGAAACGAACGATACTTCCAGTAATTGGTTTTAAACTGCGTCCGGACCTGCTGGGCGGCCACAGACTGCTGTTGGGCCAGCAGCACCGTTTCTCCGAGTGTCAGCAGCTGTGGTTGGGCAACGGCCATGTGCACAATAAGCCAGCCCGCCAGTACCATGACCAGCTTCCGGACTGCAATCAGGTCATGGCTCATTTGTCAACGGGGTTAATGGTCAGTTCGTCCAGGTGTTCGAATTCGCTCGTGTCGGTGATGATGATTTTTTCACCCGCCTGCAACCCGCTCTTGATTTCAACAAAGTCAAAACTCGTCAGCCCGATTTCGACCTCCCGGCGGACCGCTTTGCCGGAACCGTTCAGCACAAAAACCGACTGCCGCCGCTTGCCTTTGAACACGGGTCCGTTAGCGACCCGGATCGCCCGTGAATTGCTGTTTGTCACCACAAATACCTCGACCTTCATATTGGGCCGCAGCGAAGCGTGCCGGTTGTCGTCGAGCTGAATGGCAAACTGAACCGTATTATTCTGCACACTCGGTTTCACCTGGGTAATGATCCCGCGCAGATTGGTTTCGTTGATTTTCACCACTACCGGCAGCCCCGTTTTCAGCTGATCGGCATAGACATCCGAGGCCGAGCCGTCGATTTTAAAACTGCCCAGATCGGCCAGTTTAGCCAGCATTTCGCCCTCATTAACCGCCGAGCCTACGTGGTCATTGACCCAGGTCAGCACACCGGCGCGGTCGGCCAGAATATCGGCTTGTTTGAGTTTATGATCCAGCACCTTGAGGTTGGTCGATTCAATCTGCGCCTGAAGCTGAGACTCTTTCAGGCTTGCGCCCATCGACTGCCGGTTGTAGGTTAGTTCATTTTCAAGTTGCTTCTTTTCAAGCAGAGCAATTTTAAGGGCGTTTTCGGCACGGGTAACGTCTTCCTGCGTACTGCCCCCGACTTTGAGCAGGCGTTTGGCGTCGTCTACTTCAGCCCGCAGCTTATTGATGTTCAGGGCTTTGATCTGATCACTGATATCGGCATCATACAGGTTTTTATTCAGCTTCATCCGGAGCTGCTCGATGCCGTTCTGCTTCAGTTCCAGCTGGTCTTGCAGCTTTTCAAACTCAATCTGACTCAGCGACTTATCCAGCTCAAGGATGGCTTGTCCCGGCTTCACCCGTGCGCCCGGTGTCAGTAAAATACGGCGGATACTTGCCCGGATCGGGCTGGCAATGATCTGTTCGTAGGCAGGAATAACTTCGCCGGTGGCAGTCAGGGTATTCTCGACCGGCCCCACATCAGCCTTTCCGACGCGGATTCGGTCCGCATCAACCGACGTTTGCAGTAATGACCGGAAATATACTAAACCGGCCACCACCACAATGCCAATGACGGCAATCGTGACGCTCCGGCGGGTTCGGGAGCGCTTTGTGATTTCGGGGGATAACTCTTTGTCCATTGGTTTGTTGTGTTACGCTATATCCTTTAGCGAACACAATGCCAAACCATAACACATTAACTATCAGGAGCTTTCCTGTAAAACCAACTTGCACTAAGCGTGCGGAATCGCACACTGCGTTGTATTCCGCACAGGGATTTGTGCGCTCCGTTACATAATTCCCAACGGCCGATAGTCATCCGTCCTCCCTTTGGCGTACTAATACAATCAGTTTAACCCCTCGACCTAACGCGCCGATGCGTACCTTTTTCCGGATTTTCCTGCTGATCATTGTCCTGCTGCTGCTAATTGGCGGAGGCACCTTTCTGTACCGTAGCCGCGACCGCCAGCCGGGCTACAGCCTCAGTCTTGACGTAAAACCGGCTGCCCCGAACGGTGTAAAAGCCGGTTTTGCGGCCCTGAAAATCACCCCGACCCTCCCCGATACGTGGACAGATATAAACAAGGATGCCAAATATTCGGAGGAAGACGGTGATACCTACCAGGACCGGAACGGAAACGGGAAATTCGATGCGTTCTGGATGGCCGGTTTTCACAGCCAGCGCCCTGCCAACGGCATTCACGACGACCTCTGGGTACGGGCGGTTGTGATCGACGACGGGCATACCCGGCTAGCCATTGCGGCCGTAGATGTACTGGGGCTGTCTCACAATAACGTTGTCAGTATCCGGAAAGCACTGCCGGCAGAAGCGGGTATTACCTACAGCATCGTTTGCAGTACACACAACCACGAAGCGCCGGACATGCTCGGCATGTGGGGCGAAAGCATGTTCAAAACCGGCGTGAACGCTGAGTATCAGGCATTCATTGAGCAGCAGGTAGTGAAAGCGATTACAGAAGCGGCAAAAGGGCTGCAACCGGCACGGCTGCGTTTTGCGCAGGATCTGACCGGCGCCGATACGCTGATTAAAGACACCCGTAAGCCGGTTGTCAAGGATGCCGGTTTGTATATGATGCAGGCACTGGCCGCCGATAAGGATAGCACACTGGGTTCACTGGTTGTCTGGGGGAACCACCCTGAAACGTTATGGAGCAAAAACCTCGACATCACCTCCGACTTTCCGCACTATGTCCGGGCCTATCTGGAAAAAGACCTCGGCGGCACCGTGGTCTATGCATCGGGCTGTGTCGGCGGCCTGATGACGACCCATCCCAGTCAGCCGGTGCAGGACCCGCGAACCGGCAAACAATTACTGGAACCTTCCTTTGAGAAAGCCGACGCCGAAGGACGGCAATTGGCCAATCTGGCCCTCAACGCCCTGAAGGCCGATACGGGCAAAGCCGTTTCAGCCATCAACATCCGGCTCCTTGCCCATACCTTTGAGCTTCCGCTCGACAATAATATGTTTAAGCTCGGGGTTGCGCTTGGCCTGCTGAAATTCGGGTACAGCAGTTGGGGAAACCTCCGGACTGAGATAGCCGGTTTTACGATCAATACAGCGGCCGGACCATTAGCCAGTTTCCTGACCATTCCCGGAGAGCTGTATCCGGAAATTGCCAATGGCGGTGTGCAACAGCCCGAAGGCGGTGATTTTGGCATCGCGCCGGTCGAAACGCCTCCCCTGCGGAATCTGATGAAAGGACGGTATAGATTTGTGATGGGCCTTGCAAACGATGAGTTGGGATATATTGTCCCGAAAAGCCAGTGGGATACCGAAGCACCGTTTACCTACGGCCTTCAAAAATCACCCTACGGAGAGGTTAACTCGGTCGGGCCGGAAACCGCGCCCCGTATTCATCATGAGGCGGTTAGTTTGCTGAAGAGGCTGTAACTACCTGATAAACAAACTCCCCGAAAGTTTGAAACTTTCGGGGAGTTTGTTATCGCAAATGAGACGCAAGATATTGCGTCTCTACTCGAGGTCTTCCGAAATAAATTTCCGTAGCGCCTGATGCGGGCGAAGGCCGTTTTTGGTACCATTGCCGTTCACCGTAAAGGCACGTTCAGGCGAGGCCGATTTAGCGCGGCTGGCCAGATTAGCTGTCGAAAAATAGCTGGATTTAACCTGCTGCCATTCTTCGTCAGACATCGCACCACGAGCCGCTTCCCCTTTCACATAGCCATCGTTGAAGCTATTGATCCGGCTGTCGGTCTGGCTGATGCGGGCTTCTGCTACCAGATCACGTAATTCGGCCTCCAGATTTTTCTGTTTCATTTTCAACTCCCCGAGCGATGGCAGCAACACAAGCTCGTGTTCCAGCACCGATTTACGCGTCAGCTGGGCGGCCAGTTCCTGCTCGGCCGGAATCAGCTCTTTGTTCAGCCGCTTCATCCGCCGCCGCAGCTTCCAGAACCGGATGTCGGCCTGAAGCCACCGGAACCAGTAGGCCGATAACACCGGTAAAGCAATACCGAGACAGACCGCACCGGCGAGCGCGAACAAAATACCACTCAGGACAAACGACAGCAACGCCCACGGACTGTTGACCAGTACCAGATTCAATGATTCTGATTCCTGTAACTGCTTTTCGATTTTGTTCATCACGGCGGGACTTAACTCCTGCACCGCTCCCGATGCATCGACCGGAGCGCCGGTAATCTGGAGCTGCCGCACCGATTTATTGATCGCCGCCTTCAGCTGATCAGTCCGGTATGCTTCGTACCGGAACCAGCCCAGCACGGCCAGCGTCAGAATGGAGAAAACCGCCAGGGCCAGTTTAAATTTCTCGTACTTCGTACGGTTTTTTTCGGGCTCTTCCTGATAGGGCTTTTCAATGAGCCGGTCATAGGCCGGTTTGAGCAGGATTGATACCATCGCCAGACCGACCGCAAATGCCCAGGCTTCGTTGGTATCGCGGATATTCAGCGCATAGGCAACGATCTCGTGCGAAATGATCAGGTCACCAGCCACAAAGGCAATACCGGCCACCAGGAACAGCAAACCGCCCAGCAAGGAGTAGTCGGAAGAGGCTTTGTCGCGACGGGCCTGTAACCGCCCACGCTCATCATCAATGGCTTTACGGTCATTGTTCAGCCGTTCGGTCCGGGCCGACTGTACGCTGAGTTTCAGCAAGTGGTCCTGCAACTGACTGTAGGTATTTTTATGATTTTCTGTCGCCTCGGCCAGCGTTTGTTCTACTTTTTGTAGCTCTTCACGGGTATAGCGGGTCTGCTCGGTCAGCCATTCGTAATTGATCTGGCTGGACAGGTACCCTTCAAAACTGGTCCGGTCGACCCCTTCAACACCACTGGTATAGCCGTGTTGAAAATCCTGATTCTGTGTTGGTTCCATCTGAAAATACGATTATGCCAGGCGGTACCGCAGCTACTGACCGTCGAGGATTTCCTTCTGCTGCTTGCCGGTCAGGCGCGATCTTAATTGCCGGGCCAGATTAAACTCACTGATAAACAGACTAACAAGCATATCACGCCGTGCGTTCAATCGGTCTAGACTCGCCTCGGCGCGGTTGAGGTCAGGCAGTATCTGCCACTTCTGCGCACGGATGTCGTCGATCTCCCGTTTCAGTTGCTGGATTTCACTCTCCCACAGGCTCAGTTTGATTCGTTTATCAGCTTCCAGAGTGCCGTTGACCGCATAGGTCCGCAGATCACGGTGGAGCACCGTCAGGGTACCCAGCAACAGTTTCCCGGCCAGCAGAAACAGGAAGAAAATAAATACGAATAGCGCAACGGCATTCAGCACCGGCTGGGTTTGCAGTGCCTGAACGAGCACAAAAAAGGACGCCGCCAGCGGCAAACCTACCTCCTCCAGCAGACGGCGGGGCGTTACGGGTGCCGACGTCTCGTGTAAAAACGAGGTGCGGCTGAACAGGTTAAACATACCCGCCAGAAAGACACCGATGGAAATCAGGGAACTGTTGCGCGGAAAGGCCGGCAGCAGCGTATCGGCAATCAGAAAGTAATTGCCGACGCACATAATAACCGAAATACCAAGGCCGGTTAGCGTCCGGGGCAGGTGATGTTCGGCGGGTTGCCGGTTTTCAAGGCCTGCATGTTTGTGTTCCAGCTCGCCGATGAGGTTTTCTTTCTGTTCAATAAACAGGTTCAGTTCACCGATCTGCTCATTGTAACGCTCCACGGTGCGTCCGAGGTCGGCGGTACGGTGCGCGAAATAATGCTTGATCAAGGCAACCTTTTCCTCGGCACGGGCTTCTGACAGGCCAAACAGAACGGCCTCGTCGCGCAATAAATCTTCGTCTTCGAGCCACGCGGGTACTGTATCAGCTACGACCGGCCGATCGGCCGATACATGCCGGTTTTCCTGCTGGCCGGAAAACGGCAACGGGACGGGCACAGGCCGGACAGTATTTTCTGCCGGGGCCGGTTCGGCCACAACCGCTACCGGTATATTTGTTTGTTGTTTACCTGTGGGTCGAAACAAATTCCTGAATCGTTCAGTCAATGTCATCGTATCGTATCGGCTACCTATCCGATTTGCTCTTTGTGTATAACGCCGGAGAACAGGCTGAAATTACCTGACAGCCAGCCGGTAAGCGGCTTTTCTGTACACTGCCCCCTCTCTTTTTGCGCCTAAATATGAAAAAATCCTGCCAATATCGGGCCAAAAAACGCGGTTTACAGGCTAAAAACGCGCTTCAGTGAGTTCCAGAGCGCCCGTTTCAGATTCTGATCGGCCTCAACCGTCGGTAACGAATCAGCCATCAGAAACGAAATGCCTTCAAACCGGACCGGCTGGTAGCGGTCCATCATGATATCAAGCCCGATCCGGCGGAACGGTACCCCGAACGTAATGAAATGGTGGATGTATTTCCCGCGCAGCAGGTCCGCAAAATCAATATGCCCGATGCGGTGCAGATTTAGCAGTTCAACCCCGTCGAGATTAAGATTGACGGCTTTCA
This sequence comes from Arsenicibacter sp., assembly GCA_965247375.1. Taxonomy (GTDB): domain Bacteria; phylum Bacteroidota; class Bacteroidia; order Cytophagales; family Spirosomataceae; genus Arsenicibacter. The sequence goes on along the minus strand of CBDFHU010000017.1, from coordinate 10,323 downwards.
GAATTTTCTCCAGGAACAATACATCACTGGCGGTCAGTTCTTCGTCGGCCAGAATCAACACCTTCTGATTGATGACCGGCGGAGCCGGTTGAGATACCGGCGGTTGCGGGGCCGGCTCAGGGTCAACGGCAATGACCGGCGTTGGCTGTACCTGTACAACCGGAGCCGGCATCGGTACCAGCTCTGCTTCAGGGGCCACGACAAGCCTGTCGTGGCCCGGCCTGTCGTGGCCCGGCCTATCGTGGCCCGGCCTGTCGTGGCCCGGCCGGACTGCGACAGGTTCCGGCGTAATCACGTCCATCACGACCGGAGGTGCAATGGTTACCGGCTCAACTACCATTATTACCGGTTCAGACAGCTCAGGTTGGTCTGCCGGTTCGGTAACTGCCGGAATTGCGCCTTTGTATTCCGGATTTATGCCCGCAAACATGCGTTCATCCAGCCGGAACAGCTGGTCGCCCTGATAGAGTGTCTGATAAAACTGCTTTACTGACATTATTTACTTTTCAATTCGTACCACTTTACGCCTTTCAACGGCATTCGCCGCCCGTCGAATGTTTTTTGCTCCGGACCGTAATATTTGACCAGATAATCCAGCACTTTCGGCTCCGATTCGCCTAAATCCCAGAGTTTCTGGGTTCGCTGCATCCAGCGGATTTTTTCCTTCCAGCCATCGCGCGTAAACCGGTTCTGCATAATCAGTTTCGGCGAATGACAGGACGTGCAGTGTGCTTTTACCAGCATCAGGTGCTCATCGACGGGCAGCCCCGTTTCCGGATCTTTTTTTACAGAATCAGCCGTGACCACTGCGGATACAGCCAACGCCTTAACCGGCAATCTTTCAGCAGGTTGTACAAAAGCAGCGAGACCAGTCATTGCTGCCAATGTTAGTATGATTGCGTGCAGTTTTCTCATGCGTTATACGAGTTTGACGGCAATGCGGTGACAGGCATTGTTGCAGTAGCCTTCGGGGTTCCACTGCGGCATAACCATCGGCTGGGCAACGCCCGCATCGTCAATGGCCCGCGCCCAGATTTCGTAATAGCCTTTCTGCGGCAACCGGATGTCCGTTGACCATTGCTGCCACGCCAGCCGGTTTTTCGGGGCTTTCAGGGTCGTTTTTTGCCAGGTAGCCCCAAAATCAACCGACACCTGCACTTCGCGCACCGCCCGGTCACCGGCCCATGCATGCCCGCGTAAGGCAATCGCCTGCCCTGCCGGTACCGTTGCCCCCGTTTTCGGGAACGTAATCAGCGATTTGACCGGCATTGACTCAATAATTTTGAATTCGCTTTCCGGCGGATCGTAACCCGGCTCTACGGGATTGATGGGTACCTTATAACTCTTGCCCGTCATTTTCGTTCCATCGTGCACTTTGTTCCGGACCGAAATCGTGTGCAGCCACTTGCCCGAGACCGAGGCTGGCCACCCGCCGATCACGAGCCGCAGCGGATAGCCGTGGGCCATCGGAATATCCTGCCCATTCATAGCCCAGGCAATCAGGGTTTCATCTTCCAGGGCTTTCCGCATCGGTACTCCCCGCGAAATCGGCGATTGCTTTGGATCAAGGCTCAGGTGCAGATCACGGCCGTAATAACCGATGTAAACGGCATCGTCTTTCAGACCCACATCGGCCAGAATATCTTTCAGGCGGACACCCGTCCACTCGGCGCAGCTTACCGCTCCGTCGCCCCACTGGTTACCGGCAGTTTTCGGGTAATAGTTGGCCCGGCCGTTACCGGCGCATTCGAGCACCAGCTGGTAGGTATAGGTTTTAAATTTTTTCTTCAGATCAGCTAGCGTGTACGTCTTCGACGCCTTTACCGACTCGCCATTGATCGTTAGCGTCCATTTGGCGGCATCGACGCTTTCGGGCATCAGGCCATTGTTCCGGATAAACATCTTTTCGGCCGGCGTCACGGCGTCATCCAGCAGATGCGGCACTGATTCGACATTCCAGGGCTTATTGTTCAGCACCAGCATGTCCTTATGCTTGGCCGGCATCGGGTCAGGCTCTGTCCCGAACACGACAGGCAGGTAATTAGCCGGCATCCGGTCGGCAAATACAATCTCAGTGCCCAGCAGTGTGGTCATGGTTGCCAGAGCTGAACGTTGCAAAAAGCCCCGGCGGTCGAAAAGACGGTTCATGGTTTTGTTTTCAGGTTATTGTTGGGTTGTTTTTTGTTACTGTTGCTTCTCAGGTACTGTTAGTTTCTGAGTTGTTACTGTTGGTTCTGATAGCCGGCTGTGCTACGACTGCATACAGAACCACTCTTTAATTCCCAAAGATAACGCCGTTAACAGAAAGATAACGCATGGCGGTTGCGATCCAATCCATATATTGTAGGCTGAAATTTGGCCGGAGGGCCATTCATCCGACAAACAAACCTGTTCATGGTAACCCAACCCGTTCAACCGCCTGCTTTTTTACGGAATCCGACGGTCTTTATGCTATTTGGTACAGTAGCAGCGTTCTGCACCTACGCCTGCATGTATGCATTCCGCAAAGGCATCACCGCCGTTACGTTCGAAGGAATGGAATTTGCGGGCGTTAGTTATAAAATCTGGCTGATTACGGCTCAGATTCTCGGCTATGCCTCATCGAAAGGATTGGGTATCAAGATCGTGTCGGAGATGTCGCCGGCGAAACGGGCCATGAATCTGCTGCTCTTTGTGGGCATTGCCTTGCTGGCGTTGCTTGGGTTCGCACTGGTGCCCGCACCCTACAACATACCGTTTCTCTACCTCAACGGTCTGCCCCTCGGTATGGTCTATGGCGTGGTTCTGGGATTTCTGGAAGGCCGCAAACAGACCGATGCCCTGGTGGCCGGCCTGACGGCGTCGTTTATTTTTGCCTCCGGCTTTGTCAAAACCGTTGCGCTGACGATTAAAAGCAGCTGGGGTGTTACGGAATTCTGGCTCCCGTTTGTGACGGGCTCCCTGTTTGTACTGCCCATGCTGATTTCGGTGTATGGATTGACCTTGCTCCCGCCGCCTACCGACGAAGATAAACATCTCCGCACGGAACGACGGCCGATGACAAGCGATGAACGAGGCAACTTTATCCGGACTTTCCGGCCAGGGCTGGTCATGCTCATCATTTCGTACGTATTTCTGACGGCCTTCCGCGATTTCCGTGACAATTTCGGACCGGAGATTCTGGCGGGTGCAACCAGCGAAGGCGGCCCGCTGAGTCCGGCGATTTTTGCCAAAACCGAAACACTGGTGGCCGTCGGGGTGCTGATTCTGATGGCGGGTCTGCAACGGGTAAAGGATAATTTTCAGGCATTTACGCTGGTCAACGGCATGATTCTGGCGGGCGGGCTTTTGGTGGGTATCAGTACCTGGGTTTATCAGAGCGGATATCTCTCGGCCGGAAACTGGTTTCTGCTGACCGGGCTAGGGCTCTACATGGCCTATGTGCCCTGTAACGGCCTGTATTTTGAGCGGATGGTGGCAACGTTCCGCTACGTCAGCACGGTTGGTTTTCTGGTCACACTGGCTGACTGGTACGGTTACCTGGGCAGTGTCGGCGTATCGCTGTACAAAAATTTCGGTCAGGCGAATATCAGTTTCCACGACTTTTTCCTGTACGGTGCCTACGTCCTGGCCGCGTTCTACACCCTTATGGTGGTAGGGTCTTACCTGTATTTCCGGAAAAAACACGACGCGTTTCAAACCGCCCACGATTGATTTTCCCCGTAGGGGCGACCCCGTGTGGTCGCCCCTACGGGGGCAGAATTAATGCGCTTCCAGCCAGTTTTCGCCGGTGCCGATGCCGGTTTCCATCTTGACAGCCATTGGAATGGCGTTGCGCATGATGCGGTCGACGTTCTCACGCAGCATGTCCAGTTCAGACCGGTGGGCATCAAAGACTAATTCGTCATGCACGGTCAGGATCATCTTCGATTTCAGGTGGTTGGCCTGGATGAAGTCGTGGATCTGAATCATGGCAATCTTCAGCATATCGGCCGCACTGCCCTGAATCGGGGCATTAATGGCGTTTCTCTCGGCAAACTGCCGGTCGGTCTGGTTGCGGGAGTTGATGTCGCGCAGGTACCGGCGGCGGCCCAGAATCGTTTCCGCATAGCCACAGCTACGGGCTTTTTCGATTGCCTCGTCCATGTAGCCTTTTACCGCTGCAAACTGCGCAAAGTAGTCGTCGATAATCTGGGCAGCTTCTTTCCGCGGGATTTTCAGGCGCTGTGCCAATCCGAAGGCAGATATGCCGTAAATAATCCCGAAGTTGATGGTTTTGGCTTTCCGGCGCATATCGCCCGTCACCTCGGCAATCGGTACATTAAACACCTTACCCGCCGTACTGGTGTGAATGTCAATGCCATTGTTAAAGGCGTCGAGCATCGTCTGGTCCCCGCTGAAGGCCGCCATAATCCGCAGCTCAATCTGCGAATAATCGGCCGACATGATGACAAACTCCTCCGAACGCGGCACAAAGGCTTTCCGGATTTCTTTGCCGCGTGGCGTACGAATCGGGATATTCTGGAGGTTCGGGTTGGTCGAGCTTAACCGCCCGGTCGCTGCCACCGCCTGATTAAATGACGTATGAATCCGGCCATCGCGCTTGCTGATCAACAGCGGCAGGGCGTCAACATAGGTATTCTTCAGCTTCACCAGCTCGCGGTAATCCAGAATCTTGCGGGCAATTTCGTGTTCTTCCTCCAGCTTTGACAGAATTTCCTCCCCGGTTGCATACTGACCCGTCCGTGTCTTTTTCGCGTTTTTATCCAGTTTCAGCCGTTCAAACAGGATTTCGCCCAACTGCTTGGGCGAACCGATATTAAACTCGCTGCCTGCAATGGTATATATTTCCTGCTGCACCTGCCGGATATCGACATCCAGCGTTGCCGACAGATCGGCCAGGGCATGCTGATCAACGCGGACGCCTTCCAGCTCAATATCCGCCAGCACATTCACAAGCGGCATTTCGACCTGCTCAAACAGTTTATTCAGGCTGTCTTTTTCGAGCAGCGGAGCAAACGTTTCTTTGAGTTGCAGCGTAATATCGGCATCCTCGGCCGCGTATTCGACCACCTTCTGCATCTCCACGTCGCGCATGGTCAATTGCTTCGGTCCTTTTTTACCGATCAGTTCTTCAATCGACACCGGATGGTAATTCAGGTAGGTCATGGCCATGATGTCCATGTTGTGGCGCTGTTCCGGCTCAATCAGGTAATGGGCCAGCATGGTATCAAACAGCTTACCCTGCACCTCAACACCGTATTTTTTCAGCATCAGGATGTCATATTTCAGGTTCTGCCCGATTTTCCGGATGGCCGGATTTTCGAGCACACCTTTGAATTCGTTCACAATCGCCTGTGCCTCGTCTTTGTCGGCCGGAACGGGCACATAAAACGCCTCTCCTTTCCGGTAAGCAAACGACAGACCCACCAGATCGGCCTCTACGGGATCAACGGCCGTTGTTTCCGAATCAAAACAGAAAGACTCCTGTATGCTCAGGTAATACGCCAGATCCTGCCGCAGTTCGGGGGTATCGACCAGACGATAATCGTGGCGGATGGTATGAATGGTTTGCCGGCGATCCGCGAGCTCAGGTGTTCCGGCTTCATAAGGCACATCCAGAAAAGCAGGCTGTTCCCCGTCAGCGGTGCCGGTCACCTGATCCGGCGTCGCTGATGAACCGGAAGCCACCGGCACACGCACGGTCTGACCCCGGCTATCGTTGTCACTGAAATCAAACGGCAGATCTTCCGTGCCCGATGGTGTCGGCGCAAACAAATCCATCTGGCCCGCCGGGGCAGCTTTCGCGGCCAGTGCCGGTTTGGCCGCCGGAGCCGCCTCATAGTCGGACCCCAGCAGCCGCCCTTTTAGCTGACGGAACTCCAGTTCGTCCATCAACGCAGACAGACGTGGTTTGTCATATTCCTTGAGTTGCAGGGATTCCGGATCAAACGGAACCGGCACATCAAGATGAATGGTTGCCAGTTGCTTCGACAGCAGGCCCTGCTGCGCAAAATTGACTACGTTTTCCTTTTGCTTGCCCTTCAGTTTATCGGCTCCTGCAATCAGGTTTTCCACTGATCCGAACTCAGCAATCAGCTTCTGGGCCGTTTTTTCGCCTACGCCGGGAATGCCAGGAATGTTATCAACGGCATCGCCCATAAGCCCCAGAATATCAATAACCTGATCCACCCGCTCAATCTGCCAGCGGTCCAGAATTTCGGCTACGCCCAGCTTTTCAGCCGGTTTACCCATAAATGCCGGTTTGTAGATAAAGACGCAATCGTTGACCAGCTGGCCGTAATCTTTGTCGGGCGTCATCATGTAGGTTTCAAACTCGCCGGTAGCACAAGCCTTCTGCGAGAGTGTACCGATTATATCATCGGCCTCGTACCCATCCAGCTGGAGCAGCGGAATGTGCATGGCTTCGACAATCTGCTTGATATACGGAATGGCAATCGAAATATCTTCGGGCTGCGACTGCCGGTTGGCTTTATACTGCTCAAACTGTTCATGCCGGAAGGTTTTCTTTGAGGTATCAAAAGCCACCCCGATGTGCGTAGGTTTTTCCTTGGTCAGTACCTCCAGCAGGGAGTTCATAAAACCGAAAATACAGCTGGTATTCAGGCCGCGGGTGGTAATCCGCGGACTTTTATTGAATGCGAAATGAGCCCGGTAGATCAGGGCCATTGCATCGAGAAGAAACAGTTTTTTTGTCATACAATTCTGATTACCAGCGCCTTTTTAGTTGACAGGTTTACCTGGTTTCCGGATTAGTTATTACCGGATGTCCTGTCTGCAATTAACATACGGAATCAAGCGGCAAAACAACCGAAAATGGCGCAAAAAACAAGCGGTTGCCAGGCCCGTAGCCTAACAACCGCAAGAAAACGGTATATGATGCGACTACCTACTGAGCCGGCAGCAATACCCGGTCGATTACATGTATAACACCGTTTGTTGCTAATACATTCGCTTTGGTCACGTTGGCCGCAGTACCATTATTACCGGCGCCCAGAATCGTCACCGCGTTTGCTCCGACGCTCACCGTTGCCGTACCCGATTGCAGGGTCGTTACGGTTCCGCTCGCCAGGTTTGTCGAAAATACGCGGCCTGGTACGGCGTGGTATGTCAGAATATTTGTCAGCTGTGCCGGCGTGGCCTGCTGAATAGCTGCGGCATCTAAACCGGCCGCCAGGAACGCAGCATTAGTTGGTGCAAAAACCGTTACGGCTGCCGTTGTACTGCTCAGTGCTGTCAGAAGTCCTGTACCGGCCCGCGTGGCCGCCGCCGCCAGCAGACTAAAGTTTTGCGGCTGACTCGTGATTACCTGTACCAGATTACCCGTTGGCGGCATCAGTACCTGATTGATCACGTGAATTACCCCGTTCGACGCCATCAGGTCGGCCTGTGTGACCCGTGCACCATTCACCGAAACGCCCGAGTTGTCTTTTGTAACATACAGTGTCCCGTTATTGGCTAATATTGAGCTTACAGCGGCATTGTTTCCGAACTGAATCGCCGACGACTCAACTTTTGACCCGACAACATGATATTGCAGAATGTTCCGCAGGGTAGTGTCAGCCACCGAGTTTATCGCACTGGCATCCGCAAAGCCGGCGGCCTGGAATGCCGCATCGGTTGGCGCAAATACCGTCAGCGTTCCCGTTTGCAGGGCATCACCCAAACCGGCGCGCTGAATGGCTGCCCGAAGAATTGTAAAATCTGAGTTGGTGTTGACAATGTCGGTAATCGATTGCGAATTCATCGTTGGCTCGTCATCTTTCGAACAACTCACTGTCGCAAAGGCAATAGTCCCGAGTAAGGCCCATGCAAAGGCACGGAATCGATACAGGTTTTTTGTAGTTTTCATTAAATTGATCCGTAAAAACGTTGAACAAATAATTCACTCCCCGGCTACTTGCCGGAATGTCAGTTTGAACGGCATGTTCATTTTTTTTGTTTACACTTTTTTCAATAATACCTATAAAAATTCTACTAACCCCTGATAATGAAACACTTATCTGACTTGGTTTTATTGGGAGATTCCCGCCTGCATGAAGTCTGCACACCTGTCACTGAAGCGGAGTTGCCGGAGGTAAAGCAGATTGTGGCCGATCTGCATCAGGTCTTGATGGAGTTCCGGGAAGTGTATAAGGCAGGACGGGCCATTGCTGCCCCGCAGCTTGGCTATATGAAGCGGATTATTTACATGCACATTGACCGGCCGGTCGTGTTCATCAATCCTGTTTTTTCGGATGAAAGTGAGGAGTTATTTGAGCTGTGGGATGACTGCATGAGCTTCCCGAATCTGCTGGTACGGGTGCGCCGCCACCGGCGCGTTACCATCAATTACACGGACGAAAACTGGCAGCCACAGTCGTGGAGCCTTACTGACGATCTGTCAGAACTGCTGCAACACGAAGTCGATCACCTCGACGGCATTCTGTGTACCATGCGGGCCATCGACGATAAATCATTCAAATGGCGGCCAACACCGTCGGTTTAAGCGCTGAACCCGATTTTTACGTGTGTACCGTCACAATACGGCTTGTTGGCGCTGCTTCCGCACCGGCAAAAGGCAGTTACTTCGGTGCAGCGGGTTTCGGTACCATCGGTATTTTTAACCAGCAGATTACCATACACCAGCAATGGTCCGTTGGCCAGCGGCTCAATGATGTTTTCAACCGTGACCTCCGGTTTATCGGTTTCCGGCCGGCCTGTTTCGTTGCGGTAGTAGGTTAAGGCTTTTGACGGGCAGTTGTCTACCTGTTCGATAATGCGGTCGGTAGTTGCCCCGTCCATGTGCACCCAGGGCCGGTCTTTCGGATTAAAAACAGAACGCAGCTCAGTCCAGCAGCGCTTCGAGTGAATGCAGGTTGCCGGTTTCCAGACTACGGTTATTTCCCCGTTTGTGTATTCCTTAACGATTTCAGGTTGTTGCTCGCTCATAACGTCCGGTATATTGCTTTTGTCGTGAGTCGCTGAGCGCAGCCGGCAAAAAAATACCCCGCTGCCAGTCAGCGGGGTAAACTTAACGGAATCCGGTGAAAGGTGCAATCTATACCCCTACACTGACACGTTCTACTACCGCATCCCACAAGGTCACACGTTTCTCCAGTGCCTTTCCGGTCCATTCGGCCGCTTCCTGCCATTTCACTTCATCGTCGCCGCAGAGTTCTTCAACCATCTGCATCGCCAGATGGCTGTGGTGATCGCCGTCGAGTTCGATATGGCGTTCGAGGTAAAAACGGAATGTGCCCAGCACCGCCTGATTGGCTTCGTCGAGCTGACGCACAATTTCAATAAACATGCCCGGAATCAGGTCTTCGCGGCCAAACGTAAAGGCGGCCGCAATGACGTGCGGTTTGTTGGTGGCAATAACCTCAAAGGTGAACAAAACAAAGTCGCGGACACCATCCGGCAAGGTTTGCAAGGCCAGAGCCTCCTGCACCGACTTTCCGGCCTGAATATCCGTCAGCAGCTGCTGGATCGGGGCCGTATCGGCTCCCATCTGCGTCATAGCTTCCAGATACAATTCATAATGGCTCATCCGGCGGAGCTCGCCGCCTTCCTGCTTAGGGGGGGCTTCGTCGCTCTCTTCGCCCGCTACAATTTCATTGATCAGATACCGGACCTGTCCTGAGCCTACCGGCACCCAGGGAACTGATACACATGTCAGCCGGGCCTGTAATGCCTTGAGCAGCGACATAAAATCCCAGACGGCAAATGCGTGATATTTAGCAAATTCCTGCAATCCGCCGAGGTCGTTTACGGCCGAATAAACCGGGTGGTGTATTAGTTTCTCCCTCACAGGAGCGAGTGAATCAACTAGTTTCTGCAAATTACTCATACAATAACGTGGGTTGGCTAATGGTATTTTTACGGTTTGTAGAAGAAAAAAGTTTTAACGCGGACAAAGTAATTCTGTTCGCACAACAATTGTACCGGTTCCTGTCCTGAATAATGACCTGCCGGACAACGTATCGTCTCTACAGAAAAATGACCACCAGGACCATGAATCGTGTATTTTATCCTGTCTTAACGGCTAGTCTGCTGCTTCTTTCTTTATCGGTAATCAATGGTTGTGAACAACACCCAACGACTACCTACCCTGCCGATCCGACCTACTTTCCACTCGAAACCGGCCGTTTTGCCGACTACCTCGTTACGGAGGAACGTTACTCGCTCAGCCGGCCTGCCGAAGTGATCCGCTACCACATCCGGGAGCTGATTGGTCAGCCCTACCAGAGCGCCACCGGTCAGGTTGCCTACCGGCTCCACCGCTTCAGAAGAGACGATACGATCGCTTTATGGCAAGCCGATTGGCTTTGTTCAGTTTAT
>CBDFHU010000016.1:0-90349 GCA_965247375.1 Arsenicibacter sp. | reverse complement strand
GTCGAAGCAGGATTGGATCTGGTATAATTTACGCAGGCATATTCAGATACACGATATGGATATTCTCAGAAAAAAGATAGGATGGGTGCTCGGGTGTCTGCTGGTCGGGAGCTCGGTATGGGCTCAGCCGGTACCCAAACCGGACGCCGCTAAACCGTGGGTGTTCTGGTACTGGATGCAGGCAGGTGTCTCGCCGGAAGGCATTACGGCCGATCTGGAAGCGATGAAACAGGCCGGTATCGGCGGGGCTTACCTGATGCCGATCAAGGGTGCAACGAATCCGCCCTTAGTTTACGCCCGTCACCGAACAATTGAGTCCGCGCTGGTGGAACATGGTGCGGCACAGCATGCGTGAGGCCAAACGGCTTGGCCTGCAGATGGGGATGCACGTAAGCGACGGGTTTGCCCTCGCCGGTGGCCCGTGGATAACTCCCGAACTGTCGATGCAGAAACTGGTCTATAGCAGCACGACAGTACAAGGCGGGCAGGCGTTGACGCTTAAACTGCCGCAGCCCGCAGCGGTAGAAGGGTATTACCGGGATATTGCCGTATACGCCTACCCAAACCGGTCGGCCAATGAACCGGTACCTGTGGTGACCAGCAGTAAGGCGGGTGTAGCGCCCCAATTTCTGGTGAATCCTGCCAATAAGGAAGCGTTACGGAGCGATACGGCCTGCTGGATTCAGTTTGCTTATGACCGTCCGTTTACGTGCCGGTCGGTGCTCATCCGGACGGGGGGCAATAACTACCAGGCTCATCGCCTGAAGATTGAGGTCAGTGACGACGGAAAAACGTTCCGGTCGGTTGGTCGGCTGACCCCGCCGCGGCATGGCTGGCAGGATACCGATGCTGACGCCACGCACGCCATTACGCCCGTAACCGCCCGTTTTTTCCGGTTCACGTACGACAAAGCCGGTTCGGAGCCGGGGGCCGAGGATCTGGATGCTGCCAAGTGGAAACCCGGTTTTAAGCTGATTGGCCTGATTCCGTCACAGCAGGCGAGGATTAACCAGTTTGAGGGGAAATCGGCTGCCGTCTGGCGGGTAAGCGAGCGCAGTACAAGCCAACAGATTCCCGTTGCCGATTGCATACCGGCCGGGCAACTATTGAACCTGACGAACTACATGGATGCCACCGGCCAACTCCGCTGGCAGGCACCGGCAGGGTCATGGACGATTCTGCGCATGGGTCACACCTCAACGGGGCATACGAATGCGACCGGCGGGGCTGCGAAGGGGCTGGAGTGTGATAAATTCAATCCGGAAGCCATCCGGTTGCAGTTTGACCGCTGGTACGGCGAGGTCCTGCGGCAGCTCGGCCCTGACCGCGATGCGCTCACGACCTTCCACGTTGACAGTTGGGAGTGTGGCAGTCAGAACTGGTCGGCAGGCTTTGCGGAGGCGTTCCGGAAGCGGCGGGGCTATGACCTGCTGCCGTGGTTGCCGGTGATGGCGGGTGTGCCGGTTGGCAGTGCCGAAACCTCAGAGCAGGTGCTTTACGATGTCCGCCGCACGGTGGCTGAGCTGATTGTGGATGTATTTTACAAAACCCTCGCGGGACTGGCAAAGGAGCAGGGTGTGGCGTTCACGGCCGAAAGCGTGGCCCCGACCATGGTCAGCGACGGGTTGGCGCACTACCGGACCGTAGACATCCCGATGGGTGAATTCTGGCTGAACAGCCCGACCCACGATAAACCCAACGACATGCTCGATGCAGTGTCGGCGGCGCATATTTATGGAAAAAATATTGTGCAGGCCGAAGGGTTCACCACCGTTCGGATGGATTGGAGTGAGCACCCCGGCATGCTGAAAACGGTGCAGGACCGGAATTTTGCCCTGGGAATCAATAAGCTGGTGTATCACGTATTTACCCACAACCCGTGGATGGACCGTAAACCAGGCATGACGCTCGATGGTGTCGGGCTCTATTTTCAGCGCGATCAGACCTGGTGGAAACCGGGCAAGGCGTGGGTCGATTACGCGCAGCGGTGCCAGGCTTTGTTGCAGCGTGGCCGGCCGGTGGCGGATATCGCGGTTTTTACGGGCGATGATCTGCCGGCCCGGTCTGTTTTGCCGGCCCGGTTGGTCGGAACGTTGCCCGGTATTTTCGGGCCGGAGGTAGTAGCGGCCGAACAGCGGCGGCTGGCGAATGCCGGGGAGCCGATGCGTCAGAAGCCGTCCGGCGTCTCGCATTCGGCCAATATGGCGGACCCCGAAAACTGGGTTGATCCGCTGCGGGGCTATCGCTACGATTCGTTTGGCCCCGACGCGCTGCATACGCTGGCGGCGGTAACGGGCAATGGGGTCCGGTTTGCCGATGGGACGGGATACCGGTTGCTGGTGCTGCCGCGTAAGAATCCGTTACAGATCAATAATCAGTACATGACCTCAGGAACCGCGAAGAAACTGCTGGCGCTGGTCGAAGCCGGTGCCACGGTGCTGGTGGGCGAGGCGCCGGAGCAGGCGGCGGGTAAAGAAGCTCCGGAAGCTGTCCGGAAACTGGCAGAGCGGCTTTGGGGCGGTTCGTTTTCGGTCGTTCGCGACGGGGAAGCGGCGCTTCGGGTGAAGGCTGTTGGCCGCGGGCGCGTAGTACAGACGCCGTTTCTGCCCGGAACTTTTACGGCACTGGGCGTTACGCCCGACATCCGGTTTACAGACAGCAACGGGACATATGCCCGCAACATCGCCTGGGCACACCGCGTCGACGGAGCAACGGACCTGTACTTTGTGGCGAATCAGGAGGCCCGTACCCGTGACGTGCGCGTATCGTTCCGCGTAACCGGAAAACAACCGGAGTTGTATGATGCGGTTACGGATACCTGGCAAACGGCCGGTCAATGGACAACCACTAACGGCCGGACCGAACTGACGCTGCGACTGGAGCCGAATGCGTCGCTGTTTGTTGTGTTTGCAAAACCGGCAACGGCGCAGAACCGGCCCGGCCGGAACTGGACTGAGCGAAAGCCGGTAACAACGTTGACCGGTCCCTGGCAAGTTGCTTTTGACGGCACCTTTGGCGGGCCATCTACACCACAGACATTTACGGCGCTGACGGACTGGAGCCAGCATCCGGACAGCAGTATCCGGTATTACTCCGGAACTGCCACGTATACCCAAACAGTTGATTGGGCCGGTGAGGCCAATAAGTCTGTCTGGCTGGATCTGGGGCAGGTTGAGAATCTGGCCGCCGTTAGTCTGAACGGGCATCCGTGCGGGGTTGTCTGGACATTTCCCTACGGCGTTTCGCTGGCCAATTACCTGAAACCCGGCACCAATACGCTTACCATCTCGGTAACCAATACCTGGGCCAACCGGCTGATCGGTGACAGCCGTTTGCCTGTTTCACAGCGGTTAACTAACACAACGGCCCCGTTCCGCCTTAGCGGGAAATTCCTGCTTCCTGCCGGGTTGTTGGGGCCTGTGCGGCTGATGGTTGAAGAGTAGGGGCGTTGGGCCGTAGTGGTGGCACGACTGAGAGTCGTGCCACCACTGTTTTGGGCCGCACCGGTTAGCGATTTTTTCCTGTCCCGTCAGGGACCATACAGCGTAGCGTCGGCAGCAACGCACGGGAATAATCCGTTTGTGCCGTAGGTATGAATGACGCCATTGCCTGTTGCGCCCCTACAGGGCTGTTGCCGGAATGGGATGTCCGGAAGGCTACCGACGCTGCGCTGTTATGCCCCTACGGGGCGAATTGAAAAGCGTAGGGCATGGGGCATGCCCCACGCCCCCTCACCGCTTCAGAATACTAATTGCGCAGCCGCCGCCTTTGGCTAGCTTGAGGGTGAGCGTCGTCTGGCTGTTGACCGGCATTTTCTCCACCACATAGGCCGCCGGATTGGTTTTCCAGTCGGCGTTGTCGGCGTCGCGGTAAATCGTAGCGTCGTAGGACTGACCTGGTTCCAGAAAGCTGAGGGCTACCGACTGTGTCCGGCTGTTTTCGTCGGTAACGGCACCGACAAACCAGTTGGGTTTTCCCTTCGCTTTCCGGGCAATGGTGATGTAATCGCCCGGCTCGGCGGCCAGAATCCGCGTATCGTCCCAGTCGACGGGTACATCGCGTATAAATTGCAGCGCATCCAGGTGCGGTTCGTAATTTTCGGGCAGGTCACCGGCCATTTGCAACGGACTGTACATGGTCACATAATCGGCGAGCTGCTTGGCGAGGGTCGTCCGGATTTCCTGTTTACGCGTGGGCTCAAACTGGTTGAGCTTAAACCGGAAAAAGCCCGGCGTATAATCCATTGGTCCGCCCATCAGGCGCGTAAACGGCAGAATCGTTTCATGCTCCGGTACCAGCCCAAGGGTAGGCGCGTTGTTAAATTCATTCCCGCGGGCCGCTTCACTGGCCATCCAGTTTGGGTAAGTCCGGTGCAGACCCGTCGGGCGGGCCGATTCGTGGCTGTCGACCATGAGTTTGTATTCTGCCGCTTTGGCCGCCACCCACTGGTAATGATTCACCATCCACTGCCCGTCGTGGTGTTCACCGCGGGGAATGATGCGTCCGACATAGCCTGTTTTGACCGTGTTGATGCCTTTATCGACCATGTACTGATAAGCCCGGTCCATGCGCCGTTCGTAGTTGGTGACCGCACCGGAGGTTTCGTGGTGCATGATCAGCCGGACGCCCTGCCGCTGCGCATAGGCCGTCAGCTCGTCCATATTGTAGTCATCGTACGGAGAGACAAAGTCAAAAACATTCTCTTTCCAGTTGCCGAACCAGTCTTCCCAGCCCTGATTCCAGCCTTCAACCAGCACCCCGTCGAAGCCGTTTTTCGCCGCAAAATCAATGTATTTCTTTACGTTCGCGGTGTTGGCGGCGTGTTTACCGCCCGCTTTCTCCCAGGTTCCTTTGCCGGTATGCATTTCCCACCAGACGCCGATAAACTTCTGAGGCTTAATCCAGGAAACATCGCTGAACGCCGGCGGTGCATTCAGGTTCAGAATCAGTTTTGACGCCGGAAGGTCGGCTGCCTTGTCGCTGATCACCAGCGTCCGCCACGGGGTTTGGGCGGGCGTCTGTAAGTAGGCCTTATTCCCGACCGCATCCGGCACCAGGGTTGATTGCAGGCGGAATTTCGCCTTATCGACCTTGAGCAGCATGACCGGATAATTCAGCAGGGCCGCTTCGTGGAGGCTGATCCAGACGCCCTGCGCCGTTTTCATCAATAACGGCGTCTGGATAACATCCGGCCCCGCCAGCGACTGAAGCGCAATATCCTTTTCGCGCTTAGCCGCCGCCAACGCGTCAATCTGACTGATCGGGGTTGTGTTATACAAGTACTCATTGGTGTCATAATCGCCCGGAATCCAGAACGTTTTATGGTCGCCGGTGAGAGCAAACTGCGTTAGTTCTTCCGCTACGACAAAATGGCTCAGGTTAGCCTGCTTCGGGAATTCGTACCGGAAGCCCAGTCCATCGTTAAACAGGCGGAACCGCACCAGCATATCGACCGGCGTTGTGGTTTGCGACCGGACCGTTACGGCCAGTTCGTGGTGGTGATCCCGTATCTGACTGACTTCACCCCAGACGGGTTTCCAGGTTTCATCATGGCGGGATGAATCAATACCGGTGATAGCAAACCGGGACAGAGTCATGGCCGGTTTGCTGAGCGAAAAACCAAGCGTTGACGGCTGGATAACGGGTTTGTTTTTGTAGGAAAGCTGATACGTAAGCTGGCCCTGTGCATTGGTAGCAACCGTGAGGCGGAAAGCGCGGTCGGGCGACGAGAGGGTAGCTGTACGCTGTGCCTGGCTCTGCATGCTGAGCAGCAGGCAGACCATCCATAAAATTCGTTTCATCGATAAGATAGGTTAAGAGAACCGGCTGAAAGATAACGGTTTTGCGGGGAATGCGGAACAGCTCCGGCCGGTTGCCGGTTTTATCTTTTGCCGGTACGCCGCTATATGGAATCAGACGCATGATTGCAGGACCGGTTTTTTACCCTAAATTGGCCCTGATCAAAACGTGCCGCACATGCAGACAGAACCACGAAATCCATACCAGGACGTACTATTCGGCGTTGCCGTCGGGGATGCCCTGGGCGTTCCGGTAGAGTTTAAAAGCCGCGATGCTATCTGGCGGAAACCCGTCGTCGATATGATCGGTTACGGCACCTATAACCAGCCGCCGGGGACGTTTTCCGATGATAGTACCATGACCTTCTGCCTGGCCGAAGCACTGACCGGCGAGTTTACGATATACCGTGTCGCTCAGTATTTTGTGGACTGGGTGCAGCATAATTACTGGACCGCACACAATGAAGTCTTCGATATCGGCATCGCGACCCGCCGGGCTATAGACCGGCTGGTAAACGGTATTGAGCCCGAGTTGGCCGGTGGCATGGGTGAGGACTCAAACGGAAACGGTTCGCTGATGCGGATTCTGCCGCTGGTGTTTTACACGGCCGATATGCCGGTCGAGGAGCGTTTCCGGCTGACGAAACAGGTCTCATCGATCACCCATGCGCACATACGGTCCGTAATTGCGTGTTTTTATTACCTCGAATTTGCCCGTTTACTGCTGAAAGGCAACGATAAGTTTGCAGCATATAAAACACTGCAAACAGAACTACCGCCGTTTTTTCAGTCGCTTTCCCTGAATCCGAAAGAAGTCGCCATGCTTGACCGTTTACTGAAAGGCGATATTGAGCAGCAGTCTGAGGCGGATATTTTTAGCAGCGGATATGTTATTCATACGCTCGAGGCCAGTATCTGGTGTCTGCTGAAAACGGATTCGTATCAGGCCGCCACGCTGAAAGCGGTTAATCTTGGTTTTGATACCGATACAACGGGCGCCGTTACGGGCGGACTTGCCGGTTTGCTGTATGGATTTGCTGCTATTCCGCCGGAATGGGTAACCCAAATGGCCCGCAAAGACGATATTAACGATCTGGCCATGCGCCTGCGGGCGAGGCTGGGCTAACGTATAATCTTTTTCCGTTTATGACTACCGGTTGCACATCCGCAGGCGCTACTTTTGTGGCATGAAAACGGTGTTCAGCCTTTTTATGGGACTTTATCTGCTGATGCTGTCGGTGCTGCCCTGCGCCGACGGAGCACTGCATGTAACGCTGAATACCGGTCTGCCGGCGCAGTTTATGCCCGACGGACACGACCACGACCAGCATCAGGCGGCCAGCGATCTGTGTTCGCCCTTGTGTACCTGCGCGTGCTGCGGAACCATTCTGCATCCGCAGGTGCCTTTTGCCTTTACGTTTACTCCCCCTGACGCACCGGTACATAAAATCCGGGTGCAGGGGGCTTTCAGACTTACGGATGTTGCCTTAACCTACTGGCAACCACCCAAAATCGGCTAATACAGGATTGGTGTGCCCATACTGTTCTGCGCCATACCCGGCGGCAGGCAGGAGCGTTTGTTTCAGTCTTTATCATTAGCCCATTCCCGTCATGTTGGATGCTACCATCCGTTATTCCATTCAGAATAAACTCATAATCGGGGTGCTTACGCTGGCGCTGGTCATCTGGGGAAGCTATTCGCTGACCCGGCTGCCCATTGACGCCCTGCCTGATATTACCAATAATCAGGTGCAGGTAATCACCCAAAGTCCGGCGCTTTCGGCGCTTGATGTCGAACGCCTGATTAGCTTCCCGGTCGAACAGGCAATGGCCACATTGCCGGACCTGGTCGAAGTCCGGTCAATTTCCCGATTCGGGCTGTCGGTCGTAACCATTGTTTTTGACGACGATGTTGACGTCTATTTTGCCCGGCAGCAGGTCTTTGAGCGGTTGCAGCAGGCCCGTTCGCAGATACCGGACAATGCCGGTACGCCGGAATTGTCGCCCGTAACCACGGGACTCGGCGAAATTTACCAGTATGTGCTTCAGGCAAAGCCCGGCTACGAAAAAAAATACACGCCGATGGAACTCCGCACTATTCAGGACTGGATTGTCCGGCGGCAGTTGCTGGGGACCAAAGGCGTTGCCGACGTCAGTAGCTTTGGCGGTCTGCTCAAGCAGTACGAAGTCGCCGTGGAGCCTCAGCGGCTGCGGTCGGCGGGCGTGACCATGGACGAGCTGTTTACGGCCTTGTCAGAAAATAACCGGAATGCCGGTGGAGCCTATATCGACCGGCGGCCCAATGCCTGGTTTATCCGCTCAGAAGGCCTGATTAACTCCCTGGACGACATCGGTAAAATTGTGGTCAAACGCAATCCGGAAGGCATACCCGTCAGAGTGCGGGATGTGGCGCAGGTGCAGTTCGGCCATGCCATCCGGTATGGCGCCATGACCCGAAACGGCGACGGCGAAGTTGTCGGGGCCATTGTAATGATGCTTAAAGGCGAAAATTCGTCGGAAGTAATCGGAAACGTAAAGGCACGGATTGAGCAGATCCGCAAATCTCTCCCCGAAGGTGTTGAGATTCACGCATTTCTGGACAGGACCAAACTCGTCAACCGGGCAATCGGTACCGTAGAGCGTAACCTCATAGAAGGGGCACTGATTGTGGTGTTTGTGCTGGTACTACTGCTCGGTAACTGGCGGGCGGGGCTGATTGTCGCCTCCGTCATTCCGCTGGCCATGCTCTTTGCCGTATCACTAATGAACGTCTTCGGCGTTTCCGGCAACCTGATGAGCCTCGGCGCCATTGACTTCGGCCTCATCGTCGACGGCGCCGTCATCATCGTCGAAGCCACACTGCATCACTTGAAAGAGTGGAAGGCCGGGCCGTCGTACGGTGAAAGAGTGAAAGAGCGGGTTGGGGAGGGCGTAGCCCGCTCTTTCACTCTTTCACCGGCCTTTCGCTCTTTAATAGACGCAGAAGTCTATCAGGCTGCGAGCCGGATACGGGCATCGGCCGCGTTCGGAGAAATTATTATTCTGATCGTTTACCTGCCTCTGCTGGCGCTGGCGGGCATCGAAGGAAAAATGTTCCGGCCTATGGCCCAGACCGTTGTCTTTGCCATTCTCGGGGCTTTCATACTGTCGCTGACCTATGTGCCTATGATTTCGTCGCTGGTCCTGAAGCTGAAGGAAGAGCATAAAGAGACCGTTTCAGACCGGATCATGGCCTTTTTTCACCGGCTTTACGAACCGGTAATCCGCCGCGTACTGAAACACAAAGCACTTGTGACCGGCAGTGCAGTGGTGTTGTTTACTGTGTCGCTGCTGGTATTCAGCCGGTTGGGCGGTGAGTTTATTCCGCAGCTGGACGAAGGGGATTTCGCCGTCGAAACACGGGTGGATGACCGGTTCGTCGCTGGCCCAGTCGAGTGATGCTTCGCTCAAGGCCGGCCGTGTGCTGAAAGAAAAATTCCCGGAAGTGATTGAAACCATCGGTAAAACCGGCGCCGGGGAAATTCCGACAGATCCAATGCCGATTGAGGCCACCGACCTGATGGTGATCCTGAAAGACCGGAGCGAATGGACATCGGCCGGAAGCCCGGGAGGAACTGACGGAGAAAATGGCGGCGGCGCTGAAACAGGTAGCGGGCGTCAGCTTCGGGTTTCTGCAACCCATTCAGATGCGGTTCAGTGAGCTGATTTCGGGGGTAAAACAGGACATTGCGGTGAAGCTGTACGGTGAAGACCTGACCATACTGGCTGATTATGCCGCACGCATCGGCCGGATTGCCGGAAGCGTTGACGGGGCTGCTGATCTCTACGTAGAACAGGTATCCGGTCTGCCGCAGATTGTGGTGAAATTTGACCGGGATGCCCTGGCGCGGTTCGGGTTGTCGGTCGATGAGGCTAACCGGTACCTACAGGCGGCTTTTGCCGGCGCACCGGCGGGGCAGGTTTACGAAGGCGAGCGGCGTTTTGACCTCGTGGTCCGGCTGGAAGCCCAAAGCCGCCAACGGCTGGAAGATGTGCAGAATCTGTTGATTACCAGTGTTGACGGGCAGGCTGTTCCGCTGAGTCAGCTGGCGGAGGTCTCGTTTCAGAACAGTGTCAACCAGGTGCAGCGGGACGACGCAAAACGGCGGATTACGGTGGCCTTCAACGTGCGCGGGCGCGATGTCGAAAGTGTAGTCAATGAGCTGAAAGACAAAATCGCGGATCAGCTGACCTTGCCGGCTGGCTACTACGTGACGTACGGCGGTCAGTTTCAGAATTTGCAGGAAGCCAAAGTGCGGCTCAGCATTGCGGTGCCGGTAGCCCTGGGGCTTATCTTTCTGCTGCTTTTTCTGACCTTCCGTTCGGTACGGCAGAGCATCCTGATTTTCAGCTCCATTCCGCTGGCGGCCATCGGGGGCGTTATGGCGCTGTGGCTGCGCGATATGCCGTTCAGTATTTCGGCCGGTGTCGGTTTTATTGCCTTGTTTGGCGTAGCGGTCCTGAACGGTATTGTCCTGATCGGCGAATTTAATCACCTCAAAGCCAATACCAGTCTGTCGCTGACCGAACGCATTGTACAGGGGACCACCAACCGCCTGCGCCCCGTGCTGATGACCGCCCTTGTGGCCTCGCTGGGCTTTCTGCCGATGGCACTGGCCACCACGGCGGGCGCCGAAGTACAGCGTCCGCTGGCAACGGTCGTTATCGGCGGCCTCGTCTCTGCAACACTCCTGACCTTGCTGATTTTACCTTGCCTATACTGGTGGGAACAAGCAACCGGAACCCCTATTCCCGAAAAGAACATCCAATCATGAAACATATAGTGTATATACTACTGGCCGGTCTCCTGGTCTGTGCCGGCTGTCAGGCTGATAAAAAAGCAGAACACGCAGACGGGCATGCTGCCGGTGAGCCGGCTGAACACGAACATGCTCCTACAGAGCTGGTGGCAATGACCGGCGACCAACTGCGGGTTGGCGGTATCGAACTGGGGACGATTGGCTACCGGAACCTTGGTCAGTTGCTACAGGTCAACGGCCGTCTGGCAATTCCGGCCCAGAACCAGGTGAATATCTCGGCCTTGCAGGGGGGCTTTGTGCGGCGGGTTCCGCTGTTGCCCGGACAGCCGGTTCGTAAGGGTCAGTTACTGGCACAGATCGAAAATCCGGACCTGATCCAGTTGCAGCAGGACTATGCCGAAAACCACAGCCGGCTAACGTATCTGGAAGCTGAGTATGCCCGTCAGCAGGAGCTAAGCCGCGAAAATGTGAGCGCGCTGAAGGTGTTGCAGCAGACGCGGGCCGATGTACAGGCAACGCGTGCGCGGGTGACGGGCCTTGGTCAGCGGCTCCGGCTGGTCGGGTTATCGGCGGAGGCGGTGTTGCAGGGGCGGTTTACTACCCTATACACTATTGTGGCTCCGGTTTCCGGGGCGGTTACGTCAGTTTTTGTTACGGCGGGACAACACGTTCAGCCGGCCGATGTTATAGCACAGGTGACGGATAATCAGGGTATTTATGCCGAACTGACCGTTTTTGAAAAGGATTTGCCTGCCCTGCGCGAAGGGCAGCGTATTCGTTTTCAGCTGGCGAACGAGGGCGGGCAGGAGCGGACCGGCCGGATTGTTTACATCAATCCGGTGGTTGATGAGCACCGGACGGTCAGAGTCGTGGCCCGGCCGGACCGCTACGACCGCCGGTTAACGCCGAATGCGTTTCTGAAGGCGACCCTTGATCTGGGCGATAGCCGCGTGACGGCTTTGCCTGAAGAAGCCATCGTGTCCCAGGAAGGCCAGGCGTACATTTTTATCGTCACGAATGAAAAAGTACCGGACGAACATGCGCATGACCACGACACTCATGCTGAAAAGGCGGGCGATCATGATGAGCACAACGACCACGAAGACGCGCAGCAGACGTTCCGGCGGATAGCTGTCCGGCGGGGTGTTACGGAGAGCGGGTATTCGCAGGTGATTCTGCCCGCAACGGTCGATATCGCTAAAACCCGCGTGGTGGTTAAGGGGGCGTATACGCTGCTGTCGCAGCTGAAAGCAGCCAGTGGGGAGGAAGAAGGACACGCGCACTAGGTGCCATACATGATTATTTAATAACAGCGGTTTATGAACAGTAATATAAGTAATATAATGGATATGTCCGGTGAACAGCATGACACAACAGACCATAATTACAAAGGCCACGACCATGAACATAGTCATGACCATAACCACGACCACGGCGGGATTTTCGGCGCCAACACCGAATTGATTTTTGCCGGTCTTTGTGCCCTCGCTCTGGCCATTGGGTTTGGCCTGTCGTTTGTGAGCGGCGTGCCGGTCTGGGTCAGCCTGACCTTGTATGGGCTGGCGTATTTTTTCGGCGGCTTTTTCACTGCGAAAGAGGCCGTCGAAACTATCCGGCAGGGCAAGTTCGAGATTGATTTTCTGATGCTGGTGGCTGCCGGTGGGGCAGGGGCGCTGGGCGAATGGGCCGAGGGTGCTTTGCTGCTCGCTCTGTTCAGCCTTGGTCACGCCCTTGAACATTATGCCATGAACCGCGCCCGTAAGTCAATTGTGGCACTGGCGGATTTGGGTGCCAAAACGGCGACGGTCCGGCGCAACGGATCGACGACCGAGGTGGATGCCGCTACGTTACAGGCAGGCGACGTGATCATCGTCAAACCAAACAGCAAAATTGCGGCCGACGGGGTGGTCATTAAAGGGACAAGCGCCGTGAATCAGGCGCCTATTACGGGCGAGAGTATACCGGTAGATAAGCAGCCGGTTCCTGAAGGGCAGCTGGATTGGGATAAGGCAAAACCCGAAAACCGCGTATTTGCCGGAACCATCAACGGTACATCGGTACTGGATATTTACGTAACCAAAGCAGCCGGCGACTCCACGCTGTCGCGGCTGATTAAGCTGGTGAATGAAGCCGAATCACAGCAGTCGCCTACGCAGCAGTTTACCGATCGGTTTGAGAAATGGTTTGTACCGGCCGTACTCATACTGGTGGTGACGCTCTGTTTTGCCTTTCTGGTCATTGATGAGCCGTTTTCGGCCAGCTTTTACCGGGCCATGGCGGTGTTGGTTGCTGCCAGTCCGTGTGCGCTGGCGATTGCAACGCCCTCGGCGGTATTGAGCGGAGTGGCGCGGGCCGCCCGCGACGGTGTGCTGATCAAAGGAGGCCGCCCGCTGGAAGACCTCGGCGAGCTCACGGCGCTTGCCTTTGATAAAACCGGTACGTTAACCGTCGGAAAGCCCGCCCTGCAACAGGTGGTCCCGCTGGCGATGGACGAACCTGCACTGCTGGCCCTCGCGGCGGCGGTCGAAAGCCTGAGTGATCACCCGCTGGCGGCGGCCATTGTCAAGGGAAGTAACGAGCGATTGGGTGGAAAACCCATACCGGAAGCCCGAAACCTGAAGGCGCTGACAGGGCGCGGCGTACAGGCCGAGGTTGACGGCGAACCGGTGTTTATCGGCAACAAAGCGTTGTTTGAGGAGCAGCATACGCTGACTGACGAGGTGCGGAAACAGGCAGATGTGCTGGAAGCGGGTGGACATACTGCCATGATTGTCAGGAAAGGCGAGGTCTTTGCCGGTATTCTTGGCGTAATGGATATACCCCGCCCCGAAGCGAAGCAGACACTGACTGAGTTGAAAGCCCTGGGAATCCGCCGGATGGTAATGCTGACGGGCGACAACCAGCAGGTGGCTAATACCATTGCGGCTGCCGTTGGCCTGACGGATGCATCCGGAGATTTATTGCCGGAAGAAAAAGTCAGCGCCGTGCAGGCCCTGCGGCAGCAGGAAGGCAAGGTCGCTATGATCGGCGATGGGGTCAATGATGCTCCGGCGATGGCTAAAAGTACGGTTGGCATTGCCATGGGGGCGGCGGGGTCGGATGTGGCGCTGGAAACCGCCGACATTGCCCTGATGGGCGATCGGCTGGATAAACTGCCCTTTGCCATTGGACTGAGCCGGTCGGCGCGGCAGATTATCAAACAAAACCTGATCATCAGCCTGGGCATGGTGGTGATTCTGATTCCGCTGACCATCCTTGGCATTGCGCGGATCGGCCCGGCGGTGATTGCCCATGAGGGGTCAACGCTGGTGGTGGTGTTTAATGCCCTGCGGTTGCTGGTGTATAAGAAATAAGGGTTGCCACAAAGGCGGGAAGAACCGGAGGGGCACGAAGTTTTGCGTATTTTAAAGAACTTTGTGCTCCTTCTTCCCTTAGTGTCTTCGTGGCAGAACATATATGAACCCAAACCCGATTGCCATACAGCGGCTGCATAGCCAGCCAATTGATTCAGCCCAACCAGACATCCGTTGCCGGCGTCGTGCGGTGGATGGGCGCCATGCAGGCACAGGATTACGACATGGCCAAATGGGGGATCGGTGCCCGGCTGGCTGGTACCACAGAAGCACAGGTTGAAGCGGCGGTCAACAGCGGCGAAATCGTGCGTACCCATATTATGCGGCCAACCTGGCACCTCGTTGCGGCCGACGATATTTACTGGCTCCTCGACCTGACGGCTCCGCAGGTCAAAAAGATTCTGGCCGGTTACCTGCGCCGGCAGGAGCTGGATGAACCCCTTTTACACAAAAGCGGCGAACTCATTGAAGCAGCCCTCGACGGGCACCGGTACCTGACGCGCGACGAAATCGGGGAGTTGCTCCGGCAGGCCGGTATTCCGACCGACGATATGCGGTCGTCACTCATTATGTTCTGGGCCGAGCAGACCGGGCTGGTCTGTAACGGACCGCGCCGCGGGAAAGCACATACCTACGGGCTCCTGCGTGAACGTGTGCCGGTAATCAGGCGACTGGACCGGGACGAGGCATTGGCCGAACTGGCTACGCGGTATTTTGTGAGCCACGGTCCGGCGACCCTCCGTGATTTCGTCTGGTGGTCGGGACTGGGGGTAGGTGATGCACGGAAAGCCATTCAGCTGGCAGGACCGGCGCTGGTGGCACAGACGATAGCGGATGTCAGCTACTGGATGAGTCCTGAAAGCCTTGATAAACAGTTGATGGCCGGACAAAGCGCGCACTTTCTGCCTGCTTTCGACGAGTTTATGGTGAGCTATACCGACCGGTCGGCGTCAATTGATCCGGCCTATGCCAAACAGGCGATGACCGGCAACGGCATTTTCTGGCCGATTATCGTGGTCGACGGGCAGGTGGTTGGTGTCTGGAAACGGGCGGTTAAACCAAAGCACATTCAGTTGGAGTATTCATTTTTTGCCGGCTATCCCGACCTGCTAACCGGTCAGATGCAGGATCGGATTATGCCTTATAGTGAATACTGGCAACTGCCGGTCAGGTTTAAGTAAGTAAATTCTTGATAACCTTCCTGGAACAGGGCCGCCTGGCGGTTCTAAACTTCCTGGAAGGTAAAAGTCAAGAACCAATTTAAGATAACATCCTACAATCTTCGGGGAAAATAGCATACGTGGTAGGGGTATATTACCATTAATTTTGAGTTTTATGCTATTTGTATCCCTATGTCTTTCGGATCCCGTTTTTTTCGTTTCCTCGCACAAGGGTGTCTTTCGGCGCTGGTGATCGGGCTGGCCGGTGCCCAGACCAAAGCGCTGGTCAATTCATCGCAGAGTAAATTTGTCCGGTTACGGGGCGTTGATATGCAGCAGGTAAGCTGGACAACCGGCTTCTGGGCCGACCGTTTCCGGGTATGCCGTGACTCGATGGTGCCGCAGCTCTGGAACACCTATACCAGCCCCACGATCAGTCACTCGTTCCGGAATTTTGAGATCGCCGCCGGTCTGGAAAGCGGTAATTTTAAAGGCCCGTCGTTTCATGACGGCGATTTCTATAAAACACTGGAGTCAATGGCGGGGATGTATGCCCTCACCAAAGACCCGAAACTGGACAAGGAAATGGACCGCGCCATTGCGGTGATCGGTAAGGCGCAGGCGCCTGATGGTTATATCTACACCAAAGCCATTATCCAGCAAAAGAAGACGGGTGACAAGAAAATGTTCGACGATAAGCTCAGCTTTGAAGCTTACAACTTCGGCCACCTGATGACGGCTGCCTGTGTTCATTACCGGGCAACGGGTAAAACGACCCTGCTCGACATTGCCCGGAAAGCCACCGACTTCCTGATCGGTTTTTATAATACGGCGTCGCCGGAGCAGGCGCGGAATGCCATCTGCCCGTCGCACTACATGGGTATTACCGAAATGTACCGGACTACCCGCGACCCGAAATACCTTACCCTCGCCCAAAAACTGATCGACATCCGCGGGCTGACCGACGGTACCGACGATAACTCCGACCGCGTTCCGTTCCGGCAGATGAAGAAAGTGATCGGTCACGCGGTGCGGGCCAATTACCTGTTTGCGGGGGCGGCCGATGTCTTTGCCGAAACCGGCGACAGTACGCTGCTCTCGACCCTCGACCTGATGTGGGATGATGTTGTCAACCGAAAAATGTACGTAACCGGCGGGTGTGGAGCGTTGTACGACGGTGTATCGCCGGAAGGAACGTCCTACAAGCCGGATACCGTCCAGAAAGTACATCAGTCGTATGGCAAGGCCTATCAGCTGCCTAATCATTCGGCGCATAACGAGACCTGTGCGAACATCGGCAGTCTGCTCTGGAACTATCGTATGCTACAGATTACGGGGCAGGCCCGCTATGCCGATGTCATGGAACTGGCCCTGTATAACAGCATTTTATCGGGTGTTAGCCTCGACGGTACCCGGTACTTCTATACCAATCCGCTGAGTGCTTCCGACAAGTATCCGTATCAGCTTCGCTGGATGGGCGGTCGTCAGCCGTACATCCGGTTGTCGAACTGCTGCCCGCCCAATACGGTGCGGACCATTGCCGAGGTAAGCAGTTATGCCTATAGTTTGTCGGATCAGGGCCTTTGGCTGAACCTGTACGGAGCCAACACGCTGAATACAACGCTGGCCGGCGGAGAAGCGCTGAGCCTGCGGCAGGAAACCAACTATCCGTGGGACGGGCAGATTACACTGCGGATCGATAAGGCACCGGCCGGTCAGTTCGGGCTGTTTGTCCGGATTCCGGGCTGGTGCAAGGGCGCATCGGTGAACGTAAACGGTGTGGCCGTGGCGGGAGTCGTTAAGTCGGGAGAGTACCTGGCTGTTCGCCGGAGCTGGAAAACGGGCGACCGGCTGGAAATAAACCTGCCGATGCCGGTAGCCCTGCTTGAGTCAAATCCGCTCGTGGAAGAAACCCGTAATCAGGTAGCCGTAAAACGCGGTCCTGTGGTGTATTGTCTGGAGTCTGTGGATAACCCCTCCGCAAAGGTCAGCGAACTGGCCCTGTCACTTAAATCCGGATTAAAACCACAGCCGGTTACGATCAATCAAACCCCGCTGATGGCCTTAACGGGCACTGCTGCCGTATTGACTAAAACGGACTGGAGTAACCAATTGTACCGCGAAGTATCGGCCTCCGCACCTGCTCAGACACAGGTCCGCCTGATTCCGTACTTTGCGTGGGCGAACCGTGGTAAATCGGAGATGGAAGTCTGGATTCCGCTCGTACGTTGATCGCTCCCGCCACCCTAACGAAGACCTCTTATGCACGCAACAAAAGGATTTATTCCGGTAATGCTTACGCCCTTCCACGAGGATGGGGCAATCGACTACAAGGCGCTGACCGCCCTGACCGAATTTTATCTTGAATCGGGCTCGGCCGGGTTGTTTGCCAACTGCCTGTCGAGTGAGATGTTTGAACTGACCGAAGCCGAGCGGTTGCAGATCATCCGCCATGTCCTGTCGGTTGCTAACGGGCAGGTGCCGGTAGTGGCGACAGGTACTTTCGGCGGCCCTATTGCCGGACAGGCGGAATTTGTCCGCAAAGTCGCTGATCTGGGGGTTGATGCGGTGATTCTGATTACCGGTTTGCTGGCTGATCAGCAGGACCCCGATGCGGTTTTTGAAGACAATGTCTTTCAGTTGCTCGATCAGACCGGGCAGGTGCCGGTTGGTTTCTACGAATGTCCGGTGCCGTATAAACGGCTGATTTCCCCGCGTCAGCTGGGGCAGTTTGTCGATACCGGCCGGGTGATTTACCACAAGGATACTTCTTTGGACATCAGTCTGATCCGTGAGAAACTGGCACTGGCCAGGAACCCGGCGTTTGGTTTGTACGATGCCTACATGGTACATGCTGTGGAGTCGCTGAAAGCGGGCGCTGCCGGGTTATCGTGTATTCAGGGTAATTTCTTCCCGGAACTGATTGTCTGGCTGTGTGAGCACTACGATCAGGAAGAATTGCAGGAGGAGGTCGCGCGGGTGCAGCAGTTTATGATCGACAGTATGGATGTCATCCACGACGTTTATCCGACCGTATCCAAATATTTCCTGCAACAGCGTGGATTTGGGTTATCGACCTATACCCGTCGGGAGGTCGGTACGTTTACGCCGGCCGTGCGGACACGCGTTGATCAGTTGCTTGTTGATTTCAACGCGCTCAAAGAGAATATTCAGCTCGAACTGGCTATTTAATTTTATTGAGATATTTCCGTTTATACTCCAACGGGGTCAGGCCGGTAACTTTCTTGAAGTGCCGGTAAAAATTCGAGACGTTATTAAACCCGCACTCGAAGCAAATGACCTCCGTTGGGGTTTTTGTTTCTACCAGTGCCCGGCAGGCGTGACTGATCCGGATTTCGATCAGAAAGTCGTAATACGACTTGTTGGTCATAAGCTTGAAATACCGGCAGAACGAGGTCACGCTCAGGTTACTGATCGACGAAATTTCTTCCAGCGTAATGTCTTTTTTGTAGTTCGACAGCGTGTAGTTACACACCTTATTGAGCCGGATGGTATCGGCCTCGTTCGACTGGTAAAAGACGTGCTGCCCCGTTACAATTGTGTTGTATTCATCGGTTTCGGCCAGCGTTTTCAGAATCGAGAGCAGCAGAATAATCCGGTCGAGATTCGTGGCTGTCAGCGAGGCGCTCATGAGTGCAGCCAGTTTTTCGCGCGCTTCGCCGGTAATCACCATGCCGCTTTTGGCCTTCTCAAATAACTTCGGGATCAGGTAGGCTTCCGGCAGCTTCAACATGTCTTCGCCCAGGCAGTTGGGTAGAAACTGAATCACAATCACCTCCACATTCAGGTCCTGATTCCCCTGAAAATAGTCATCCGCACTCCGCCACGTGTGAGGCAGGTTCTCGCCAACCAGTACAATTTCTCCGTGCGAAAAATTGCTGATCTTATCCCCGATAAACCGCACACCTTCGCCCCGCAGGATGTAGTGCAGCTCCAGTTCGGGATGATAATGCCATATATTTTTAAAATGCGGTAATGTATCATGTCGCACCGTAAAAGAGCTTTCGTGCTTAACGGTTAATTTACGGAATAAGGGTTTCATACTGGCTTATTGGTAAAATACGGCCTTAATTCTATTATCTTGTACAGCGTCACAAAATCAGTTTTACCTTCCAAAATTCATACATTTTGCCTGAAATATACTCATTTTTAGAATGGATTTATACAAAAAGCGACTGCTTGTTTTATGTAATTTGTTGATTTTCAGTTGGATTTTGCTTTCTATTTGCTCTGTTCTATCATCACTGAAATCAGATCAGCTGAATATGAATCTAAAGGTGCAGAGTAGTACAAATATAATAATCTAAATGGGGGCTATGCTAATTTCCTATAATAAATTGATAAAAACTTGTATTAATCTCGGTTGGAATAAGTTGAAATTTGTATTGTATTGTAGAAAAATAGTGTTTAACGGTGATGAAATCTTGTTTGTTGCTCCTTTTTTGCCTTTTGTCGCTCACTGTTTCGGCCCAGACGACCGATTCAGAGAAGGAAGCGGCCTACGCAAAAGTACTGGATACCCGCTCAGCTAAAATAGTAACCTCGTTAGGCATCAGCGATTCGGTGGCTTATAAAGCGGTTAAACAAATCATCGTTGATCAGTATCGTTTGCTGAACACCATCCACGACACACACAAGGCTGCACAAAAAAATGCCAAAGAAACATTCCAGGCAGATAAAGCCCGACTGGACACTGAACTGAAAAAACTGGATGACGGACTGACCCAACAGTTAACCCAACAGCACACAAACTACCTGGCTAAACTTGCGACACGGCTGACAGCCGCTCAGATCGAGCAGGTAAAAGACGGCATGACCTACGGCGTTCTACCGATTACCTACAAGGGCTATCAGGAAATGCTGCCCGACCTGACCGATGCGCAGAAAAGCCAGATTCTGGCTTACCTGACCGAAGCCCGCGAAAAAGCGATGGACGCCGAATCGTCTGACAAAAAACATGCGATGTTCGGAAAGTATAAAGGCAAGATCAACAACTACCTCTCTGCGGCCGGTATCGATATGAGAAAGGCCGGTCAGGAGTGGGAGGCCCGTATCAAAGCGGCTGAAGCGGCCAGAAAACATGAATAACAGGCACCCGCCTTTCTGATTTTTATTATCAACCAACCCTGTTTCCCACGAGGAAACGTAAAAAACTGCCGACTACTATGAAGTTTTCTTTACCTGCTCATTTATGCTCAGTCATGAGAGCAAGGATGGCCTGCACGTCGCTCGTACTCTCCCTGTTTGTGGTAGGCGGAGCACATGCAGAGAAAAAGGAACAACCTGCGGCTGCTCTGCGGGTGAAAACCCGCACAAATGCTATAGCCGTTTCGATAACGGGTACGGTCAGAGACGCACAGGGGGTACCGGTACCCGGTGCCAACATTCTCGTAAAGGGAACCAAAGCCGGTACGGTTACCGATGCTAAAGGGACGTTTAAACTGGAGGTTCCTAAAGGTGATGAAGTTCTGGTAATCAGCTCGGTGGGCTTTAAGACAAAAGAAGTACCCTTGGCCGGTCAGGCCGTACTGAATGTGCAGCTCGACGATGATGTGGCTTCGATTAATGAAGTCGTGGTAGTCGGGTATGGTACGCAGAAAAAAATCAGCCTGACTGGTGCCGTTGCTGCGGTTGATATGAAGAATATTCAGGACTTGCCGGTAGGCAGCCTGTCGGCCGCGCTGGTTTCGCAGTTGCCGGGTGTCGGTGTTTCGGGCGGGACAAGCCGTCCGGGTGATAACGCTCAGATTACGGTCCGTAACCCGATCATTCTGTCGAAAGACGGTGGTACGCTACGGCCATTGTACGTGATTGACAACGTTGTCCGGACGGAAGAAGACTTCAACCTCCTGGATGTATCGGAAGTAGAAGCTATTTCGGTCCTGAAAGATGCGGCAGCCGCCATTTACGGTGCCCGCTCCAATCAGGGGGTTGTGGTTGTGCAGACAAAACGTGGTAAAATCGGGGCTCCTAAAATCAGCTATAGCGCTTCGTATGGTACCTCGGACGCGGCCATGCTTCCGAAGATGATGAACGGCTACCAGCTGGCGACGTATACCAACGATTACAACTTTGCCGGTGGCAAGTCTGCAACCGATGCGTCGATTTATACGCAGGACGAACTCGACTACTTCAAGGCGAACAACACCGACTGGCTGAAAATGGCGTGGAAGCCGTCATCGGTAACCCGTCATGCGCTGAACGTCAGCGGGGGTACGGAGCGGGCAACCTATTTTGCCGGTATCTCCTACAACAAGCAGGATGCAAACTTTGACAACATCAATGCCAACAAATGGACATTCCGGGCGAGCGCTGATGTACGGGTGGCTAAAGGTCTGAAAGCCGGTATGACCATCGCCGGTGACTTATATAACAAGCAAATGTATTTCCTGAAGCAGGGTAGTGAAAGCCCTGAAAAGGATATGCAGAGCTTACTGTACACGGCTCAGTTTAAGCCGGCTTATGTAGACGGTTTGCCGGTGCTGACAACGGCATCAACCGGCTCGTCAAACGAAAACTTCCATTTCTTTGAAGTGCAGCGGTCAGGTAACTACACCACAACCCGCAACACGGGCCTGAACGTAAACATGACCCTCGATTATGAAGTGCCTTTCGTGAAAGGTCTGCGTGCCCGGTTATTGTATAACAAAACGATGGACAACAGTTTCGGCAAGCAGTATGGTACCAAATACAATGTGTACCAGATGAACATGACCGGAACCAACAAGCACATCTATGGCGGTGGTGTAAAAAGCATCGTCACGCTGAACAACGGCGACCGTGTCCGCATCAACCCGTCGTATACAGATGCCTACCAGCTCAACGGTTATCTGAATTATGACCGTCAGTTCGGCCGTCATAACATCTCTGCCATTGCCTTCTTCGAGCAGTCGGAGATCGCTTCAGACGGAACGGCGGCCATGATTGAAGGCATTATTGCCGGTGGTCTGGACAACATGGGCTTTGGTACAGGAACCAACACGGTAACCGAAACACAATCGGAAGCGGCTACGCTGTCATATGCCGGTCGTGTAAACTACAACTACGCCAATAAGTATCTGGTTGAGTTCTCCATCCGCCGCGATGCCTCGACCAACTTTGCACCGGATAAGCGCTGGGGGACATTCCCGTCGCTGTCGGCGGGCTGGGTAATTTCTGAAGAGCCGTTCTTCCGGAGCCGTGTCCGGTTTATCGACCTGCTGAAGTTCCGTGCCTCTGTCGGTATGTTAGGCGGTGATGCCACCCGTGCCTACAACTGGATTTCAAGCTATTCGGTAGCACAAACCGGTAAGGGTGCCGTGTTTGGCGGAAATTTAGACCGCAGCATTGTGTTCTCTACGAAAAATGCGATGGCCAATCCGAATGCCCGCTGGGACGATAATACCAAATTTAACGTGGGTCTGGATGCGCAGATGCTGAACAACCGCCTGTCGGTCGGTCTGGATGCCTTCTATGATCACCGCTACAACATGCTGACGGCGCTGACCTCGTCGGTACCGCTGGTCATCGGTGCCACACTGCCATCAGAAAACTTTGCATCGGTGGATGGCTTCGGCGGTGAATTCTCACTGGGCTGGACCAACCGGATCACAAAAGACTGGTCGTACCGGATTAACGGCTTCCTGTCGTGGAGTGATAACAAACAGATCAAGGTAGATACCGACAAGGGCTTTATCGGTACCTATCGTGACCCGAACGGGCAGTCAACGGATCAGGGCTTTTTAGGATACCGGTATGCCGGTATGCTGCGGACACAGGCAGATCTGGACGCTTTACTGGCCAAATATCCGAACTACACCATCGAAGGTACGGCTCCGAAACTGGGTATGCTATATTACCAGGACGTTCGCGGTCTGAAAGTGATTAACCCTGATGGAAGCATCACATACGGCGCACCGGACGGTAAAATCACTGAAGAAGACAAAGAATGGCTGACGAAGAAAAAAGACAATCACTATGGTATCGGTCTGAACTTCTCTACTACCTACAAGCGTCTGAGCTTCTCGTTCACGATGGGTGGTTCTTTTGGCGGACAAGCCACCATTGAAAGCACTGCCCGTGGCTGGAATAATAGTGCTCAGGTGAATGCCATCACAAATCTGCCGGTTTTCCTGACCGATCACTGGACGCCGGAGAACCCGAACGCCATGTATGGCAGCCCGTATTACCGTGGTCAGAACCAGCTTGATTCGGATTTCTGGTTCCGCAACTCAACCCAGCTGTCGATCCGTAATGCAAACGTGTCGTATGACCTGTCGCCCAATCTGGTAAAACGCCTTGGTCTGACCAACGCACGGGTATTCCTGGTTGCTACTAACCCGCTGAACCTCTATAATCCGTACGATTATAAAACGTATTCGGGTAGCTACGACGCTTATCCTGTCCTGCGTTCATTCTCTGCCGGTCTGAACATTGGTTTGTAAGGTCACCGTAAAACGTCATTAACTCAGAAACAATGAAAAAGAAATATATCGTTCTGTCTGCGCTGTGCTCCATGCTGGCTTTGTCGGGCTGTAAGGACGTACTCGATAAAACAGACCTGGCCTCGGCCGATCCGAACCTGATTTTCCGCGACTCGACGCTGGCGTCCCTGAGCTTAAGCTACATCTACGACCAGAACCTGCCAACCTGGGGTGGAGTAACCATGATCTCCGGTATTGGTGGCAGCAGCTACACCGATGAATCGTATGGTGAAAGTAAATACCTGGAAGGTACGCTGACAACGGCCGACGTAACTGATTTCGGTACGGCGCTGAGCCCGTCAAACAGCTATGGTAAGATCCGGACCATCAACTCGTTTATTCAGGATATGAAAAGCGGGTCGATTCAGACAGGAGCCAAGAACCGGTTGCTGGCACAGGCGTATTTCTTCCGCGCATGGCGTTATTTCGAACTGGTAAAACTGTACGGTGGTGTACCACTGGTACTGACACCATTAGATGCTGTCGGAGTTGAAGCCCGGAATGCTGCTTATATTCCGCGTAACCTGACGTCTGAAAACTACAAACAGGTAATGGCTGATCTGGACTCCGCCATTAAATATCTGCCAGGCAAGTGGCCAAACCCGGCTACCGACTGGGGACGGCTGACCAAAGGCGCAGCGGCTGCCTTCAAAGGCCGTGCGCTGCTGTACGCCGCCAGCCCGCAGTTTAACCCGGACGATGCTGCCGATAAGTGGCAGGCGGCTTACGCCGCCAACAAGCAGGCATACGATATTCTGGTGGCCAACGGAGCGGCTCTGCACAGCTCATACGACCAGCTCTGGTTCCAGGAACAGAATAACCCGGAAGCGGTTATGGTAACGGGTTTTAATGCCTCAACCGGTGATCAGGCAAAGAAAAACAACGGGTATGATAATGCGACACGGCCGAAATATGCCGGTACGGGCGGTGGCTCAAACCAGCCTTCTTGGGAAATGGTGAAAGCCTATCCGATGCTCGACGGTAAGAAGCCGGGCGAATCAACGAAATATACCTACGCCGACCAGCAGTTCTATAAAAACCGCGACCCGCGTTTTGAGAAAACAATCGCGTACAACGGATCTACATGGCCGCTGAATGGCAATGCCAACTACCGCTTATGGACCTACTATGCCGGTGGCAAAACGGTAGAGTCAACGGCCAGCAACACCGGATTCTACACACGGAAGGCCATTAACCCGACGGTTGAAGCCAGCCAGGTACAATACTCCGGTACTGACTGGATCGAAATCCGGTTTGCAGAAGTGTTACTGAACCTGGCCGAATCGGCGAACGGAATCGGTAAGGTTGATGAAGCGTACACGCAGCTGAAAGCCATCCGGAAACGGGCAGGTATCGAAGCCGGTACCGACGGAATGTACGGTCTGAAGGCGAACATGACACGTGCCGAGATGTTTGATGCGATTATGTATGAGCGCCAGATTGAGTTTGCGTTTGAAGGCAAGCGCTTCTGGGATCTGCGCCGCTGGAAACAAATCGAAAGCGTGCTGAACGGTAAGCGCCGGTCAGGGGTAACGATCAACCTGAAAACAACCGGTGTTCCTGCTGATTTCGCGACAACCCGTGACGGTCTGAAATTAGATGATATTTATGCTAACTACTTTACCATCACGGTGAAGCAGATGGATACCAAATATGCCATCAACTGGAAGCCGGCCTATTACTACTTCCCGATTCCGTTGCAGGCAATTGATAACAACCCTAAATTGGTGCAGAATACTGTTTGGGGCGGTTCCTTTGACCCATTGAAGTAAGTTTGATTCTGGTATATTCATAACGTTAGACCCCTTCAGCGCTCGCCGGAGGGGTCTTTTTTGGGGTTTACCGAAGCGGTGTATCGCGGGAGTCAGCGTAGGCTTTGCTGAAATCAACCTTCCTGACCTGTGCCGCAACATGCTGAATCCCCTGAAAGATATGCTTCATAAACAGCGGGTTTTCATAATCCTGTTTGGCATGGCCTAAGGTGGTACACCAGGTATAGCCACCGTCATAATTGTAATGCCAGACCGACGGGTAAAGGTGTGTAAAGCTACCGCCGAAGGCCTTAACCTTCTCCGCTTCTTCGCCATTTAATGAGGTCAGGTCGTTGGCCATAATAACGGTCGGGCCGGGGTACATTTCCTTTGTAAAATAGAACTCATCGTCTTTCTCCCACAACTGCGGAATGCCTTGCGTCGACGGGTGTTTTGTGTCCAGAACCTCAATCCGGATTTTCTGGAACTTCGGATGCCAGGCAAACGTGCCGCCGATCATGCGTTTAAACCACGTCCAGTTACGTTCGGTACCCATAACGGAATGAATGCCGACAAAGCCGCCGCCGGCCTCGATATACCGCCGGAATGCCAGCCGCTGCACAT
The DNA here is from genome assembly GCA_965247375.1 of Arsenicibacter sp. Classification (GTDB taxonomy): domain Bacteria; phylum Bacteroidota; class Bacteroidia; order Cytophagales; family Spirosomataceae; genus Arsenicibacter. The sequence continues at coordinate 64,381 of CBDFHU010000016.1, read as the reverse complement.
CGGTGTCGAACACATCGTTGTTCGTACTCGGGAAAATCAGCAGGGTATACTGTTTAAGATTCGCTTCGGTAAAAACCGACGGCTGATCCGACACATCGACCGAAAAACCGTGCTCCGTGCCTAGCTTCTGTAGTGCCTGAACGGCCGACGGAATGTTATCATGGACATAGCCTTTGCCGTTTTTAGTATACACCAGCACCTTTACTTTCTTCCAGTTTACCCGGGCAAAAACGGGTTGAACCAGTAACAGGACAATGAGCAGGGGGAGGAGACGGGTCATAGGAGAAAATTTGAAACCACAGAGTTGCACTGAGTTTTACACAGAGTGACACAACATAAAAGAACTGTGCTACTCCGTGCGGAAACTCTGTGTAACTCCGTGGTTAAACTATGCTTTTAACTGAATTTTCTGTGCGTTTTTCTGCGCCTTCAGCGCCAGTTCGGTAGCCAGCAGGCAATGCTCCTGCGACATAGCGGTTTCGGTCCGGTTCAGGATGTCATCGACCAGCAACCGGCCAAACGGTAGTTCCACATCTTTGCAGTCGATGTAACGGGTTTCCTTATGATCTGTAATAAACAGGTGATTGCCCCCTTCGCGGCCACCGATGTCGATGTTCTTCCGGATTTCGATGAACCCGTCTGTACCGAGTATGGTCAGACGTCCGTCGCCCCAGCTTTTGAGGCCGTCCGGTGTAAACCAGTCAACGCGGATATAACCCATGCCGCCGTTACCGCGCAGCATCACATCACCGAAATCCTCAAAGTTCGGATACTGCGGATAATGCGTATTCCCGACCTGCGAAGCGACCACATCGGCCTGTGTAGAGCCGGTAAAGATCAGGTATTGGTCAAACTGGTGTGAGGCGATGTCGCAGATGATGCCGCCGAACCGCTTTTTGTCGAAGAACCATTCAGGCCGCGTTTTGGGATTCATGCGGTGCGGACCCAGGCCAATCGTCTGGATTACCTTACCGATAGCCCCGGCCTTGACCAGTTCTACGGCTTTAACGGTGGCCTTGTTTTCGAGCCGCTCGCTGTACATGATCGAGTAAATACGCTTTGTTGCTTTCTGTACCTTGCGTACTTCGGCCAGCTGATCAAGCGTGGTGATGCCCGGTTTATCGACCAGGTAATCTTTCCCCGCTTTCATTACACGGATACCCAGGGGGGCGCGCTCATCGGGAATCCCGGCGCTCACAATCAGTTGCAGCGACGAGTCATTCAGCACTTCGTCTTCACTCGCTGCCCGTTTGGCTTTCGGATAGCGTTTGGCAAAGGCATCGGCCAGATCGGCCTCCTTCGCATAAAACGAAACCAGTTCGCCGCCACCGCGGATCACGGCCTCCACCTGTCCGTAAATGTGGCCGTGGTTCAGCCCGACGGCCGCAAACTTAATGCGGCCGGCTTTGGGGGCGGGCAGCGTACTGCCGGCCGCCCGTTCGATAATGATATCAGAAGCGCCCAGTGCCTGTTGCGACAACGCCCCGTACATGGCCAGACCCGCTGCCGTAGCCATTGATTCCTTTAAAAATTTCCGACGGTTATCCATGATGATTAAAGAGTGAAAGAGTGAAAGACATAAAGAGTGGGCCAATGGCGGCTATGTGGAGAAAGACGCTCTTTCACTCTTTCGTTTTTTCGCTCTTTGCTAACTTCAGCGCCTGTGTAGTGGTGTAGTACTTGGTGAGCATGTTCGGGACTTCCCAGGCTGGCAGTTTACCTTCTTTCAGGTACTGAAGGTATTTCTCTGCTACGCGACCGAAGTGGGCTTCGTGGCCTTCCTTGTATTTTTCCGGAACAACTACCTCATAGCCTTTAGCATTTTTCTTTACGTCAACGCCCGGGAACTCCTTCTGAATCGCGGCTATCGTTGATTTCAGCGAAGCATCGAGGTCTTTGTTGCCGTTAGCCGGTTCGATATACAGCGTTGGCTTATACTTTTCTTCGGCTCCCTGACGAATGATCAGGTTGGCTTTAGTACCACGCATGATCGAATAATGGGTGTCGCCGGTTCCTTCCGGAGCCTTGTACGCCCAGATGACCGATACCTTCGCATGGACACCTTTGATCTGGTAATTGATTTCGCCGTTGCAGAATACCTTCAGGACGCTGTCTTTGACGACATCTTTTTTCAGGTAGTCCGGAAATTCATTCAGCTTCGTAATGGCCGAAAACTGGCTCCGTGTCATGTCGGTGGTCCAGCGGCGGGCCGTTGTCAGGCTGATGTCTTTGGTATAATCCAGCGTTTGCTCCGGAAAACATTCCCACTGCACCAGGTCAACCAGATGGGTGGTTACATCGACAATACCTTCGCCCTGCTGTTCCACATCCATAAACCAGGCCGGCCGCGTCAGAATGCTGCCCGAAACGTTTTTGTAGAAGTGGTGCACGCTTTCTTTCGTAACCGCCGGATTTTCGGGCGTACCCTTTTCGAGTGTACCAAAAACGGCTTCCTGCATCGAGAACGCACGCTGTAACATGGTCGTGATTTCGTAGCGCTCGGTCATGATGTCATATAGTAACACCTTGTTTTTCTCCGCAGTAGCAAAGGCGTTTTTCAGCTTATCGAAGTTTCCGGCATTGATGGCCATCGGCTTATCGGCCAGAACATTAAAGCCTGCGTTGATGGTTTTCTGGATATAATCCGTTTTCAGCCGGTTATTACCTGCCATCACCACGACGGTTTTGGCTTTATTGGCCGAGGCCTGATCCGCAATCATTTTATCGAGGTAGTCAGCGCCTCGGTAGACTTCTTCTTTCCAGTGCGTCGGGTTTTCGGCACGGGTATTATACCCGTTAATGCGGTCGAGGTGCATCTGGAGATCCGGTCCCTCCGGCGCATAGACGTGCACGACCGAATCGACGCCGTCGAACATGGTTTTCTGAACCAGGGCCGCATGGAAGTGGCCGGGGTCCAGCGTAATTAAATGGGTCATCTCATCGGTTGGTTTCGACGACTGGCAGGCAGCAAAGAGAGCGGCTAGTACCATGCCGCCCAGTACGTGGGAAAACTTCATTCGGGTTGTATTAAGTTATCGTTTTTTTGCAGAGGCTAGTGGTTGAATGGCATAGGCTTTTCTTTGGGGCCGCGAAAGCAGCGCATTCGCTTCCGGATCGTTTTTGAACTGTTCTTTTTTCGGGTCCCAATACAGTTTCCGGTTTAGTTTCATGGCCGCATGATGCAGCAGACAGGCTGAGCATGACCGGTGACCGATCTCTGCCGGTGCAATCGGCTCCTTACGGCTGACGACGCTTTCGAGCCAGTTGCCGTGGTGTTCCTTGCTGACGGTCAGGTGCGTTTCGTTCGGGCCGATTACCGACGTAAGCAGTTTCGGATCGCTGGCATCAAGTGCCTTGGCCGCCTGTTGTTTGGCAACCGGATCGCTGGCTGTCACCGACGCATCGCCCCGCGACACAAAAATCCAGCCGTCTGTACCTTCAAATTTGATACCGTTCGGCAATTCATTACTGACCACCATGCGCACACCGTTTTCGTAAAGCGCCTCGGTCCGGAAAATGCCGTGTACATCCCACAGGCCGCTTTTCGGGAAGTCGGCTTTGCCCCAGATTTCAACCGGTCCGGTATGTTCGGTGTTCATGGCCCAGTGGGCACAGTCGATATGGTGAGATCCCCAGCCGGTAATCATCCCCGCCCCGAACTGTTCACAGCGTAACCAGCCCGGCCGGTCGTAGCCAACCTGCGGGTGAACACGCTTTTCGGTGTAGTAGACCTCAGGGGTCGTACCGAGCCACATGTCGTAGTTCAGGTTTTTCGGGATGGACATTTCGGCTTCTACATCGCCTGAAGGATCGCCCGGTAACCCGACATAAACGGTTTTCAGCTGACCGATGCGGCCGTTACGGACCAGCTCAGCGGCATACCGGAACTGGTGCGATGACCGCTGCTGACTGCCGACCTGCACAATCCGGCCGCTGCGTTTAACGGCGTCGGCCATCATGCGGCCCTCCGAAATAGTGAGAGAGGCCGGTTTCTGCATGTATACATCCTTACCGGCGCCAACCGCATGAATTACGATCGGGGCGTGCCAGTGATCGGGCGTACTGACCAGTACCGCGTCGATGTCTTTATTATTGAGCAGTTCACGATAGTCGGTATAGGCTGTTACCCCGTCGTATGAGTCCTTATTGTTCTTTTTGGCATAGTAGCCGTTGACCAGCTTTTTGGCATCATCGGCCCGCCGGCTGTCCACATCACAAACGGCCATGATCAGCGCGTTGTCATACTGCCAGACTCCCGGTATGTCGTGACCGCGTGAAATACGGCCCGTACCAATAGCTCCGACATTGATCCGGTTACTGGGTGCATTTTTCCCGAAAACGGAAGAAGGTACAATCGTTGGAAAACCGGTAATGGCTGCTGCTGAAACAAGTGCACCTTTGGTACTCAGATCCAGAAATTTCCGCCGGTTTATAGAGGTTGGTTGGTCGTTCAGACTCATCGGTAAGGGAAAATAGAGCGGTTTATCAGCTGAAGCTCTATCTGCCCTGAAAAGGCAAAAAACGGCCGGATTTACTATCTGCCATTATTCGTTAAAAATATACAGAACAGTAAAATCCAGAGAGAATATAAATGCGTATAGTAACAAAGTATCAGAAGTTTGTTAGCGTACGAAATATACGTGTACCTGTTAGTGAGTAATGGGCATTCAGCAAAATTAATGCCATGCGCCGGGTGATATCAATTTATTACGCAAATAAAATGGCCCGGTTTTTGTCAGACACTGGTTATGAGTGAACTAGAAACCAGAAAGCGGTCTATTTTTTTGAGGTGAAAAAAAATATTTGCACCCTATTCTAAATCATATAGTTTTATAAAAAAAACAACCACCTAAAGATTGATGGTTGTTTCCCAACTATAACGTTTATGACTACCCGGCCGGTTACAGCCGGATTGCACTTCTAAGAAAGTACATATTTCCCTAAAAAGCTACAGGGAAATAGCGTACTTTTTTTTATTTATCAGTAAATGATTGATTGTTAGTTAATTCTATTTTGGCGTATTTATCCAAAATTTATTTATCGTACCGGCTGCAAAGAACTTAGCAGAGGTCTGTCATAGTCCGGAACCGTTTTGAATCCGACACCAGCATGCGCTAACTATGTGATATGTAAGTAGTTTGTGTCCTAATCATAAATAGCGTACACAAAATAATTAGTTAAGTATATCGTTTAGGGCATTGTTTCCAATAACGGCATTGGCTGGTCTGGGGTGATTGCTGTCAAAAACCTGCAACTCAGCGGCAGTTAACAGGCCGTTAGGCGATTCGTCAACGTTCCCGTCCTTCATAACCCGGCCCGGATCCAGCCTCAGGTGTTTAGCCAGAAAGCGATAGGCTGCATCGCGTTTACTGGGACCATAGTCATGCCCCTCGGTCGGCAGGTGCACGTTTTCAATCCGGTCTTCAGCCTTGTAGAAACTGTAAATGTTTCTGATATACGGGTATTCGACATCCGGCGTGTTTTTTGTCCAGTCTTTTCCATCCGACACGAGTAGCATCGGGCGGGGAGCGGCCAGTGCGGCAATTTCGGTATTACTGGTCTGGTGCGTTGGCCGTTTATGGATCGGCATGCCACTTTCACAAACGCAGCCGCCAAAGAAATGCGCTGACACCATTACTACCGGTACCGAAACGGCGATGCGGGGGTCAAGCGCCGTCAGAATAAACGATTGGGTACCACCACCCGACTCGCCTGTTACGGCTATACGTTTCGGGTCAACGTCGGGAAGACTCAGTAAAAAATCGACGGCGCGGAGGCTGTTGAGGGTTTGCAGTTTCAGGGCGTTCGGAATCTTATGTTCTGCCTGCTTCGAATCGCTGTAGCCTAACATGTCATACGTAAACACAACAGCACCCATACGGGCGAGGGTTGCGCAGCGTTGTTGTACATACTCACGGAACCGGCTGTCCATTGTTCCAAGGTGACCGTGCGTACACAGAATACCTGCGGTTTTGCCTTTGCTATTAGTTGGCCGATACAGATTGCCGGTTACATAAAAGCCCGGCACACTTTCAAACGCGACGTTTTCAACCGTATACCCATTCATCTGCCTGACGCTGTGCCGGATGGGCTTCAGCGGTGCAAAGGCTGGTTTATCGGGTAGCCCCATGCCCTGACGGATGCCTTGCCGGATCAGCGCGGCCCGCTTCTCCCAGCTCTTTTTATCGGTATAGGTTCGGGCAAACGCTTTCAGTGCGCTGTCGCCCTGTGCTTCCGTAAAATAAGCGCCCTGACACAGGTCGGTCCGGGTGGGAGGGGTCTGGGCAAATGCCGCCAGCGGCAGCAGGCAAAGCAGGGTCAGGATCAGTTTCATAAAGCGCCTAAAGGTCTGAATCAAAAAGGCCGGTTCTTTCTGGTAATACTGAAAATCCTGATTTGAGGCCATAAAAAAAGCAGCCATTCTGAGATGGCTGCTTCCATAAACCGGTAATCAGGTTCAGGCCAGATAGCTGCCTATACTCACGACATCGGCGAAGACACCCGCAGCGGTTACTTCGGCACCGGCGCCCGGGCCTTTTACGACCAGCGGCCGCTCTTTATACCGCTCCGTGGTAAACGAAACAATGTTATCGGCCCCCGACAGGCTGTAGAACGGATGGTCGGCACCGACAGTTTTCAGCGCAATTTCCACCTTCCCGTTTTCAAACGTAGCCACATACCGCAGCTTTTCGTTTTGGGCTTCGGCCTCCGTCAGCAGACTCTCAAAATAAGCGTTGTTGTTTTCCAGTTCATCGAAAAACGCCGCGATCGACGGCGCATCAATGCAGGCCTGCGGTAACAGGTTTTTGATGGTAACGTCTTCCGGTTCGAGGGCAAAGCCGGCCTCACGGGCCAGAATCAGGATTTTACGGGCTACGTCCATACCGCTCAGGTCTTCGCGCGGATCCGGCTCGGTGTAGCCTTTTTCTTTGGCCTCACGCACTACGTCGACAAACTTGCTGCCCGATTTGAAGGTATTGAAAATGTAAGAGAGCGTACCCGACAGAATCGCTTCGATTTTCAGGAAGCGGTCACCGGCGGTCATCAGGCCTTGCAGGGTGTTGATGATCGGCAGACCGGCACCGACGTTGGTTTCGTACAGGAACTTAACGCCGCGGTTCAGGGCTGTCCGCTGTAACCGGCGGTACTCGCTGTACGGGCCTGAATTGGCTACCTTATTTGGTGTTACAACCGAAATATTGCCGTCGAGCAGTGACTCGTAGAACTGTACGATATCCTTGTCCGACGTACAATCAATAAACACCGAGTTGGGCAGGTTGTAATATTTGATCTGCTCCACAAAGGCTGGCAGTGAGGTGGTTACGCCTTCGGTCAGTACGCGTTCGCGCCAGTCGTCGAGGTTGATCCCTTTCGGAGCCAGCAACATTTTCTTAGTATTCGAAACGCCGACCAGACAAACTTTCAGCAGGCGCTCATTCCGCAGGTAGTCAAACTGATCGCGGATCTGGCGCAGCAAGGTGCTGCCGATCAGGCCCGTGCCGACCAGATACAGGTTGAGTACGCGGGCTTCTGACTGGAAGAAAACGTTGTGGATCGCATTCAGGGCCTTCGACAGGTTATTTTTGTTGATCACCACCGAGATGTTAATCTCCGATGATCCCTGCGCCACGGCCACGATGTTTACCCCGTTTTTTCCCAGTACCGAGAAGAGCTTACCGGCGATCCCCGACGATTTTTTCATGCCTTCCCCGACGGTCGCAATGACCGATAGATCGCGTTCGATGGTAATGTTGTCGATGTGGCCGTGCGACATTTCAACCGAAAACTCATCGTCCAGGATCGCTTTCACACGTTCGGCCGATTTCGGGTCAATGGCAAAACAGATCGAGTGCTCCGACGAAGCCTGCGAAATCAGGATCACGCTGATCCGGTAGCGGGCCAGGACGCCGAATAGTTTGGCTGATACCCCGGCCACCCCGATCATACCGGAACCCTGTACGTTAACCAGCGCAATGTCGTCGATCGAACTGATGCCGGTAATGGTATATTGCCGGCGCTCAGCGGTCCGGCTGACGACGGTTCCTTCGTGGGTCGGATTAAATGTGTTCAGGACCCGTACCGGAATATTACGGGCAAACGCCGGTTGCAGACTCGGCGGATAAATCACCTTGGCTCCGAAATGGCTGAGTTCCATGGCTTCGGCATAGGTGATCGTCGGGATATTGAATGCGTTAGGTACTTTGCGCGGGTCGGCCGTCATCATACCGTCTACATCCGTCCAGATGTCGATGATGTCGGCGTTGAGCGCGGCCCCGATGATGGAAGCCGTATAGTCAGAGCCGCCGCGACCGAGTGTGGTGGTTTCGCCTTTTTCGGTGGAAGCAATGAATCCCGTAATCAGTTGCAGGGCCGATGTTTTGGCAAAATACTCCTGAATCAGCTGGTTGGTCAGCGTATAGTTCACTTCCGCATGGCCAAACTGATCATCGGTTTTGATCAGGGTACGGGCATCGCAGAACTGGGCAGCAATGCCACGGCTTTTGATGCATTCGGCAATGGCCAGCGTCGACAACCGTTCGCCGAAGCTGGTGATCAGGTCGAGTGTCCGGGCCGACAGTTCCCGGATCAGAGAGACGCCCCGCAACAAATCTTCGAGTTCGTTGATAACGCCCCGGATACCGGCAAATACCTTGCTTTGTTCTTTAACCGGAATGAGTGCCTTCACCACATTGAAGTGCCGATCTTCAATCCGCCGCACCAGTTCTGAATAGTCGGTGTTACCGTTGGTGGCCATACGACCGATTTCGATCAGCTGGTTGGTAACCCCACCCATGGCTGAGAAGACGACGGCAATCTCTGTTTCGTTGCGGCGATGCTCCTCAATGATATTGATAACCTGCTTAATGCTCTCTACTGAGCCTACCGATGTTCCGCCAAATTTAAGTACGTTCATGCAGTGGGGAATGATAGAATGACTGACTAATAGAATGGCCGGGCAACGCGGTTCAGCTGGTAAATCAATCCTGGTAAACCATAAGGGTAGCAAGCACCGGCATTCAAAACTTTGGTGCGCAAAGATAGCGGAAAAAGGGGAGGTAGGTAGCCCGGGATGCGGTTAGTTTCGGATTACGGCGGCAATACACTCAATTTCGACGAGGCAGCCGTAGTGCAGCGGCCCTACCGGAACGATGGCACGGGCCGGGCGGTGGTCACCCATAATGCGTGCATACACCTCATTGACGCGCGGCCAGTAAGCAATATCGCTGATATAGATGGTGGTTTTCAGGACATGCTGCAAGTCGCTGCCACTAGCCTGCAATACCGCTTCCATGTTGCGCAGACACAATTCCGTTTGTTCTTCCAGCGTACCCAACTGAATGGCGCCATGCCGGTCGACAGGCAGCTGGCCGGAGACATACACGGTATTGTTATGCACCATAGCCGGTGCATAATGCCCTTTGGGGCGGGGCTGATCGGGCAGATAAATCGCTTGCATAGGTAGTGATCAGGTAGATGTTGACAGGATTACAGGACTAATTCCCCGTAATCCTGTCAAAAAGCAGGTTCGTGATTAGTTAGCTGACCGGTGATAAAACATGGTCGAGCAGTTTTCGGGCCGGAGAACTTCCTGCGCCATGTTCCGGAGCGTATCCGGGGTAATGGCCTGAATTTTGGCGGCCTCTTCGTTTACCATGGCGGCATCACCTGCATTGGCAGCATAGGCCAGGTTCATGGCACGGTTAAGGAGCTCTACCTCGGAGAACACCAGCGTGGCCTCTGCCTGATTTTTTACTTTCGTAACTTCTTCATCCGCAATGGTTTCGCTGATCATCGACTGAACGACTTGCTCAACCGCAGCATTAGCTTCTTCGTGCGATACGCCATCGTTGAGGGTTCCCTGCACAATCAGAAGACCCGGATCGAGCGAGGCCGAGATATGGGCAGAGATATTATTGAACAGCGGGGTGTCGCGCAGCAGTTTCTGATAAAGCCGTGATGACTTGCCGCGTCCGAGGATATCGCTTACCAGATCGGCATTGTAAAAACCGGCATCGAAGCGGCCGGGCATATGCCACACCTTGTAAAGGGCGTTCAGCGGTACATTGTCGCCGGTCGTTTCCAGAAAGCGGGCCTGTGTCTGCCGTGGCTCCTGCGGCAACCGGCGCACATACGGGGTGCCGGCCGGAATGGGTTCAAACCATTTCTTGCAGAGCTGCTTTACGGATTCAACTGTTACGTTACCGGCCACGACCAGAATGGCGTTGTTAGGCAGATAATACTTGAAGAAGAACGCTTTTACATCGTCCATGGTCGCCTCTTCGATATGGCTGATGTCTTTACCGATCGTTGCCCACTGGTAAGGGTGATGGGTGTAGGCTAGCGGCCGGAGCTTGAGCCACACATCGCCGTAAGGCTGGTTTAGATACCGCTGCTTGAATTCTTCAATGACGACTTTCTGCTGCACATCCAGCACCTGCGGATCGAACGACAGACTCAGCATCCGGTCAGATTCGAGCCAGAAAGCGGTTTCGAGGTTGGCCGCCGGGAGCGTAATGTAGTAGTTGGTAATGTCGGGGCTGGTAAAGGCATTGTTCTCGCCGCCTACTTTCTGCAGCGGCTCATCGTAACTCTGAATATGCTTCGATCCGCCGAACATCAGGTGTTCAAACAAGTGGGCAAATCCGGTACGGGCAGGGTCTTCATCGCGTGACCCGACATTATATAAAATATTGACAGCGGCCATGGGGGTGCTGGCGTCCTCGTGGACGTACACCTGCAAGCCGTTATCTAAAACGAAGTGTTCGTAGTGAATCATCGTAAACTATTCGGACAAAGGTGTCGTTACTAAAACCGAAGTCAGCAAATGTAAAGCCTTCCCACCAGTTCTGAAAATGATACCGGAAGGATATATTCGTTAAAACAGCCTGAACGGGCCGTGAGGCAATACCTTTTCCGGCTGACGGATTAAGCAATAACTAATGAAACGATTTTTCCTCTTCTTATCATTGATTTTCCCTGTCCTGACCCACGGACAGATTATGACCGATCCGGCATTGCAGCAATCCATTCAGAAAACGCTGGACCATATTTACAGCTATGATTTTGCCGAGGCGGAGGTATATCTGAAGCAATTACGGACCCGTTATCCCAATCACCCGATCGGCCCGATTCTTCAGGCGACCAAACTACAGTGGCAGTACATGCCGCTGAAAGATAATCCGGCGTTTGCGGCTCAGTTTGCCCAGTCGTGTAATCAGGCGCTGGCAAGTGCGCAGAAGATGATTGAGAAAGACGGCGACGATCCGGAAGGTGTGTTTTTTGCCCTGACGGCACATAGTTATCTGGCCCTGAAGCTTTATAACGAAGGGGAGACCATGAAGGCTGTAAACGAAGCGAAAAAAGCCTATTCGTATATGAAGCAGGGGTTTAAACTCATGGAAAAAAATCCTGAGTTCTATTTCACCACCGGCCTGTACAATTACTATGTCGAGCGGTTCCCGATGGATCATCCGATTGTCAAGCCGGTGATGCTGTTTTTTCAGGACGGGGATATGGCGCTCGGGCTCCGGCAGATGGATGTGGCCAGTAAGCGGGCCATCTTTACGCGGATTGAGACCTGCTTTTACCTCTCACATATTTATCTGGAACACGAAAGCCAGTTTGCGAAGGCAGCTGTCTATGCGAAACAACTGGCCGAAAAACATCCGCAGAATGCGCTTTTCGTAATCCGGTATACCGAAAGTCTGCTCCTGTCAGGCCGCTACGATGAGGCTAAGGAATGGCTGAACCGGTTAAAGACGCTGAACCATAAATTTGTTCCGATGCCGGCAAAAGTGCTGGAAGCCATGCTCCTCGAAAAAGACGACCATAAGGACACCGAAGCCGCAGTACTTTATCTGGCTGCCCTGAAATTGCCGTATTACGACAACTACACGAAAGAATATTACGCCTTTGCCAACGCCGGCCTTGCCCGTATTGCCGCCCGTGCCAATGACCGCAATAAGGCCAAAGCCTGCTACAAAAAAGCCCTCGACTACGCTGAATACAAATCAACCATCCGCGAAGCGAAAGCCTTTATTAAAGAGTGAAAGAATGAAAGAGCGAAAGAGCGGCCGCTTTGCGGTGTTGCTGAAGCCCGCTTGTCGCTGCAACACCGCGAAGCGGCCACTCTTTCACTCTTTACTTAAAAGTCCACGTCCAGATTCAGGGCGTTGCGCAGATCGAGGAGGGCGGGGTTTTTGGCGGCCAGGTAGTTGAAGCGATCCTGCGGAGTATAGATCATTTTTTTTGTATCAGGTACTACGACGCGGTGCTCAACCTGTATCTGCTTGTTCTGTAGCTGATCGCGGAGGTAGGCCAGCAGCTCCGGTTTCAGATCGACCATGAGGTTTGCCTGAATGTTGTTATCCAGCGCAATGAGTACTGTTGTCCCCTCCAGCGTTATTTCGCGGTTGAAAATCAGCTCCTCCGACATGGAATCGAACTGCTGTTTACGAAGCCGTGCAAAGGCATGCCACGTCCGCTGAAGCTGTTCAAAATTAAACGGCTTGTCGGGGCGGCTGTTCGAAAGACTCTGCTGTTCAACCTGTTGCTGTTCGGTGGCCTGTGGCTTGCTGTGGAGGCTAACCGTTGAGCGGAGCCGGCTGCTGGCCGGCCGCTGAATAACCGGTTTTTCAATCGCCGTTCTCTCCGCTACGGCAACGGTTGATGAAACCACATTACCGGCGGTTACCGGGTCTGAAACCACGACCGACGGCTTACCAATGGCATAGCTGTTAGCGGGCTCGCTGGTGTACCCTGTTGGCGGGGACGAAGGGACCGTAGCGGGTGTTTGTAAGGCTACGGTGTGACCGTTGTCATTTTTTTTTTCGGCGGCTGCCGGAACAGCTACCGTCGACAGATCGGCTGCCGCGATGGTTGCCCCGCCCGAAGAGCCGTTCAGCGGCAGCTCAGGCATGGCATCCCAGTTCAGGACATGACGCAGGTTGGCCAGTTTCATCAGGCACAGCTCAACGTGTAGCCGCTGGTCTTTGGCCTGTTTGTAGTTCATATCACACTGACCGCCGATACTCAGCGCCGATAGCAGAAATGACATCGGGGCATTAGCCGACTGAGCGAGGTATTTGGCTTTGACGGTCTCTGTCACCTGTAGCAACTGCACCGTAGCCGAATCCTTGCAGACCAGCAAGTCGCGGAAATGGCGGCTGAGGCCAACCACAAACTGATGGGCGTCAAAGCCTTTGCGCAGAATCTCGTCGAGGGTGAGCAGCGTTTGGGTCAGATTACCTTCCAGGAGCGCATCCGTGAGCCGGAAGTAGTAGTCGTAATCGAGAATGTGCAGGTTGTCCAGCACTTCCTTGTAGCGCAGGGTCCGGTCGGTCGAGAACGTGACGTTCAGGTCGAACATCGACAGCGCATCCCGGAGTCCGCCATCGGCTTTCTGGGCAATCAGTTCAAGAGCATCGTACTCAACCGAAATTTCTTCTTTCTGCGCAATCCGGCCGAGGTGGTCGGCGATGTCCTTCGGCTGAATCCGGTTAAAGTCAAAAATCTGGCAACGCGACAGAATCGTCGGCAGGATTTTGTGCTTTTCCGTTGTTGCAAGAATGAAAATTGCGTAGGACGGGGGCTCTTCCAGCGTTTTCAGGAATGCGTTGAACGCGGCCTGCGACAGCATGTGCACCTCATCAATAATATAAATCTTGTACTGACCCGACTGAGGCGGATAGCGGACCTGATCAATCAGATTCCGGATGTCTTCGACGGAGTTATTGGAAGCGGCATCCAGCTCATGAATATTAAATGACGCATTTTGCTTAAAACTCACACATGACTCACACTCGTCGCAGGCTTCAATGTCGGGTGTAAGGTTCCGGCAGTTGATGGTTTTGGCCAGAATCCGGGCGCAAGTGGTTTTACCAACGCCCCGTGGACCGCAAAACAAGAACGCCTGAGCTAAGTGATTGGTACGGATAGCATTACGAAGCGTTGTTGTAATATGCTCCTGCCCGACTACGGTATCGAAGGTGGCAGGACGGTACTTGCGGGCGGAGACCACGAAATTTTCCATACACCAAAATTAATACTTTGGGGGCGGCTTTTCAAATCAGATTGAGCCGCAGAGGTGAACGGAGGGGTAGGGAAATGTGTATTTTTGTGGCTTATTTATTGCAACTGATTTAACATGAAAATACGGGTCGGACAGGGATATGATGTCCATAAACTGGTAGAGGGCCATCCGTTCTGGCTGGGCGGCATTCAGATTGAACACACGCACGGGGCCTACGGGCATTCGGATGCCGATGTGGTTTGCCACGTACTCTGTGATGCGTTACTGGGAGCGGCTAACATGCGCAACATTGGCTACCATTTTTCGGACAAAGACCCGCGCTGGAAAGGGGTGGACAGCAAGGTGTTGCTGGCCGAAGTGCTGCGGATGGTTCGGGAGGCCGGTTATGAGGTGACCAACGTTGATGTGACGGTAGTGTTGCAGGAGCCCAAACTAAACCCGCACATTCCGGCGATGAAAACCTGTTTATCGGGTGTGATGCAGATTCCGGAAGAAGATATTTCGATTAAAGCTACCACGTCGGAGCATCTGGGCTTCGTCGGTCGTAAGGAAGGCATCGCCGCACACTGCGTAGCGCTGATTGTGAAGGAATAAGGGATTTGAATAGCAAGTGGTGGCACGACTCTAAGTCGTGCCACCACTACTGTAGCTCTGGCAGATACCGCCATTCAGAACGAAAAAAATAGTATTTTGCTCCTTGTTAACTGCTCAAAACATGATATACCGTCTATTGCTGCTTTGCTTACTGTCGGCAGCCTGCTCGGCCCAAACGACCCAACAGCCGATTGAACAACCCCTCGGTTTCGAAGAATACGATCCCGTCTCAACCCTTAAAGTCCCTGAACACAAGCTGACAAAAGCCAAATTTCCGTTTATTGATGTGCATAACCATCAGGGAAATATGGACGCGGGGAGCCTGAAAAACCTGCTTCAGGATATGGACAAGCTCAATCTACAGGTGATGGTGAACCTCAGCGGCCGGGGATGGGGCGCGGAAGAGGCGAGTACCAAATTCTTTAATGATGCGGTGAGCAGCATCCGCGCCAACAGCCCGAAACGGTTTATTCTGTTTACCAACATCCTGTTTGGCGGGATTGGCAAACCGGGCTGGACGGAAGAGGCCGTAAAGCAACTGGAAGCGGATGTAAAAAACGGTGCACAGGGCCTGAAAATCTACAAAAGTCTGGGCCTCAATGTCAAGGATAGCAATGGCAAGCGTGTAGCAGTCGATGATCCGCGGCTGGACCCGATCTGGGCTAAATGCGGTGAACTGGGTATTCCGGTACTGATTCATACCGCTGACCCTAAATCGTTCTGGGACCCGATGGACCGGTATAACGAGCGTTGGCTGGAACTGAAGCTGCACCCTGGCCGTCGCCGGGGGGCCAACGATCCCGTCCCGTGGGAGAAACTGCTGATCGAGCAGCACAGCGTATTCCGCAAACATCCGAAAACAACGTTTATCAACGCGCACATGGGCTGGTATCCGAACGATCTGGCGAAACTGGACAGCGTGATGAAGGTATACCCGAACACCCTGGTCGAAATCGGGGCGGTGATTGCCGAACTGGGCCGTCAGCCGCGCGCGGCGAAGAAGTTTTTTGAGAAATACCAGGACCGTATTCTGTTCGGAAAAGATTCCTGGGTGCCGTCGGAGTATGCCACGTATTTCCGCGTGCTGGAAACAGAAGATGAGTATTTCCCGTACCACAAAAAGTACCATGCGTTCTGGCGTATGTATGGCATGGGCCTGCCGGACAGCATCCTGAAAAAAGTGTACTATAAAAACGCAATACGCATCATCCCCGGCATCGACAAGAGCCAATTCCCTGACTGATGTACAGATACCCGTCCGCCAGAAAGCGAGACGGGTTAATGCCTGACCTTATGAAAATTACTGCGATTTCGCTCTATCGTTACGATATACCGCTTAAAGCGCCGATTACCATTTCACTGGGTACCATCGACTCCGCCCGGAATATACTGGTGCAGATTGAAACGGACGAAGGCATTACCGGCTGGGGTGAGGGCTCGCCGTTCTGGATGATTGTCGGCGAAACGCAGGCATCTGGCCTGGCGGCCGCCCGTGATATGGCTAAACTACTCGTCGGCCGTGACCCGCTTGACATTGAAGGTTGTCTGGATACACTGATCCGTTATTTGCCCGGTCATCCGACAACCCGCTCAGCGTTCGATATGGCCCTGTACGACGTAGCGGCGCAGGCGGCAGGTATGCCGCTTTACCGGTTTCTGGGCGGTAGCAAACGCGAACTGGTTACCGACGAAACAATCTATATCAACTCGCCCGAACGTATGGCCGACGATGCATTGCGGATTAAGGCGAACGGGGGCGAAGCTGTTAAGGTAAAACTGGGGACGAACCGCCGCGACGACATCCGGCGTGTGGAGACGATCCGGAAAGCGATCGGCGACGAGATTCCGGTCCGGACAGATGCCAATCAGGGGTGGGATGTGGTTACGGCTTCGGCGGTACTACAGGCCATCGGCGATCTCAACGTAGAATACTGTGAGCAGCCCATCCGCCGGCACGATATCCGCGGCCTGCGGCAGGTGCGGCAGGCATCGTCCGTCCCGATCATGGCCGACGAATCGCTTTTTGATGCGGTAGATGCCATCCGGTTGATTCGGGAAGAGGCCGTTGATTATTTCAACATCAAACTGTCGAAGAGCGGCGGAATATGGGATGCACTGCGGATTATCAGCATTGCTGAAGCCGCCGCTACCCGTTGTATGATCGGCTGCATGTCGGAATCACGGCTGGGCATTACCGCCAAGGCTCATCTGGCTTCAGCACGCCGGAATGTGACGTTTTATGATCTGGATGCGCATTTCGAACATGCCATTGATCCCGTTGCCGGCGGCGCCACCTACGCCGGTTACCGCATCACCCTGCCCGATGTGCCCGGTCTCGGCGCCACCGTCGATGCGGCCTTCCTGGCCAATTGCGAAAAAGAAACGTTTGTTTAAATGAATAATGTAAAATGTAGAATGGATAATGTTGCCGGCTGAAAAGCCGCAGGCGCATTATTCATTGCTCATTATACATTAGTTATACCCCTCATGCAGATTACACTTGCCCGAACCGAAACTGACTTACAGGGTATTCTGGCTTTACAGCAGAAGAACCTGGTTAAAAATTTACCGGCCGATATTCAAAGCCAGCAAGGTTTTGTAACGGTTGAACATGACCCCGATGTGCTTCGGAAAATGAATGAGGCGGCCCCCCATGTGATTGCCAAAGACGGTGATACAGTAGTCGGCTATGCCATTACGATGCTGCCGGAATTCGGTGAATCCGTGCCGGAGCTGGTGCCTTTATTTGAGCGCCTGGATGCGCTGGACTACAACGGACAGTCACTGGGCAGTCAGCGGTACTATGTGATGGGCCAGATTTGCGTAGGCGATGGGTATCGCGGTCAGGGCATTTTCGATAAGCTGTATCAGTTTCACCGCGAAACCTACAGCGACCGGTTCGATGTATTCGTGACTGATATTTCGGAGCGCAATACCCGCAGTCAGCGTGCGCACGAACGGGTTGGTTTCAGGCCCGTCAGCCGCTTCTACGACGAAAACCTGAACGAGACCTGGATTATTGTCGTCTGGGACTGGCGGTTGTAAAATGAAAAAGTATACGCGTGATCTATTCCGGTTTACCGTTTACTCACGAACCGATTGTCTTTGACGTAATACCGGTAGGGCAGGTCTGCTCCCTGCGTAATGCCGATGCGGGTCGTCGTGATCATGTCAAAGCCGGTCAGAACGGGACCACGAATGGCCAGACTCCCGGTTTCGAGCGACGAAAAGTTGTGGGCTGGCTGCGTAATGCCCATCGCGATGACCAGTTTGCCGGGACCGTTACACAAATCCCGCAGCCCGTTGCGTGTGGCCGGGTCGAACAGACGACCGGCGGCTTCGCTCCGGCGCATGGCCATCAGGTCGACGCCTTCGGTCGGTTGCAGGGCCCGGATCAGCACGGCCTCGCCAACGTCTTCCGGACCGGTCACAACGTTCAGGCAATAATACATACCGTAAATCTGATAGACATACACGGTTCCGGCGGGGCCGAACATGGCCGCATTCCGTGCTGTTTTCCGGCGGTAGGCGTGGCAGGCCGGATCACCGGTCAGGTAGCCCTCTGTTTCAACAATAATACCGGCCGTTGTTCCTTCCGGACTCTCATGAACGAGCTCATAACCCAGTAATCGCTGCGCCAGCGTGAGTGTGTCGTGTTGTTCGTAAAAAGAAATGGTGGCACGTTGCTGCGTGCCACCACCTGTTATCTGTTCTGTCATGAATGAAGTTAAATAACATTCATGGTCTGCTCCTTGATTTTTTCGAGCTCATCTTTCATCTGCACCACAAAACGCTGAATGACCGCATCGTTGGCTTTCGAGCCGATGGTATTGATCTCCCGGCCGATTTCCTGCGAAATAAAGTTCAGCTTTTTGCCGTTGGCTTCCGTCGAATCAAGCACTTCAAGGAAATAAACCAGGTGATTGCGTAACCGGACCTTCTCTTCCGAGATGTCGAACTTTTCGATGTAATAAACCAGTTCCTGCTCGAAACGGTTTTGATCAAATTCTTCGTTGCCCAGCAGTTCAGTTACGGCAGCCCGCATCCGTTCCCGTACGGCCGGAATGCGCAGTACATCCTGCTGTTCGATGTCGGTCAGGCGGTTGCTGATTGTCTGAATGTATTCGCGCAGGGCAATTTCAAGTGTGGCGCCTTCCTGCTGACGGAATTCATTACACTTCTGCAAGGCCAGCGTCAGTGATTCCTGAATCACATGCCAGTCGTTGGCATTCGCTTCCGGATCGGTAGTGGCTTCGGTGACGTAAGCATTCGGCTGTTGCAGGGCCATTTTCAGCACGTCGGTATCATTGACGCTCATCAGCATCAGATTAGCCGTTTCCTTGATGTCGGCCACGTAAGCGGCTACCAGCGGCCGGTTGATCGTCAGGCCCGGGCGCACATCAACGGTGCGGGCAATGTTCAGATTCAACTCTACCTTACCGCGTTCAAGCTGCTGGGTGACACGGTTCCGGATCTCGATTTCCTTGTCAGAAAAACTCTTTGGTATCCGGCAGAAAATGTCGAGAAACTTCGAGTTCAGAGTTTTGATCTCGATGGTAACCGTCAGCCCGTTGGCTTCAACAGTAGCACTGCCAAAGCCCGTCATTGATTTTAACATACGTAGTTTCGATTTACGATTTACAACGTGCGGGGTTCAGCCACGAATCGTAAATCTATTTTTCAATGGTTTGTTTCTGGAGTTTATTGGCCTCAAGTTCCTGATGTTCCTTGCGTTTACGGGCCACATCACAGGCCAGATAAATCGCCTGTACCATCGACGTTTCGTCGGCAATACCCTTACCGGCAATATCGTAGGCCGTACCGTGATCGGGCGACGTGCGGATAAACGGCAGCCCCGCCGTAAAATTCACTCCTTCGTCGAACGCAATGGTTTTGAACGGAATCAGCCCCTGATCGTGGTACATCGCCAGTACGGCGTCAAATTTCTTGTAGGAACGGGTACCGAAGAAACCGTCTGCCGCAAACGGACCATAGACCAGCTGCCCCTTCTGCCGCAGGTCATTGATCAGCGGCCTGATAATCTCATTCTCCTCATTGCCCAGCAGTCCTTCTTCGCCGGCATGCGGGTTCAGGCCTAATACCGCAATTTTCGGTTTGGCAATGCCGAAATCGAGCTTGAGCGACTGTATCATCAGGCTGAGTTTCTGCTGGATTTTTTCCCGCGTAACGGCCTGTTTAACCTCGCCCAGCGGAATATGACCCGTCACAACGCCAACACGCAGGTAATCGCTCACGAGAAACATCAGGCTGTCGGCTGCACCGGCTGCCTCGGCCAGGTATTCGGTGTGACCGGGAAAGGTAAAGTCGTCAGACTGAATATTGTATTTATTAATCGGAGCTGTAATCAGGGCGTCGAGTTTACCGGCTTTGAGGTCTTCAACCCCGCGCTGTAAACACGCAAAGGCTGCCTGTCCGGCTTCCGGCGTCACCTTGCCCGGCTGAATTTCCTGCGGTGGCTGTCCGGGCTGAGTGCCGGCCTGGTCGCTCCAGCAGGTGATGACGTTGGTCAGTTTGTGGCTGGCCTGACCGATGTGCTGGATACCGTTCAGGTTCCAGTCTTTCAGGTTGAGTACGTTGCGGTATCGGTTCAGGACCCGCATGGAGCCATAAATAACCGGTGTACACAGCCGCTGCATCCGGTTGTGCTGTAAGGCTTTCAGGATAACTTCCGGACCGATGCCGTTATAGTCGCCGAGGGAAATGCCGATAACCAGCCGCTCCTGATTGGCAGGCTGGTCTTTTGCCAGCACACTGGCCTGACGCTGCGACTCCACATTTGGCATGTCACGCAGCGATTGCAGCCGTTCCTCACGCTCCTGATGCCGGTCTTCGCGTGGCGGACGTTCGTCGGCAGGTTGCCGGTCTTCGCGGGCCTGTTTTTGATGTTGACGTTCCTGCGGCAGGCGTTCCTGCGGCAGGCGCTCCTGCTGGACCGGTTTTTCGGTACGTTCTTCAGCCATTACCCGTTCTTCGCGGTGCTGGCGCTGCCGTTCATCGGCAGACTGGCGGTCTTCCCGTGGCGGGCGTTGCTGACGGTCCTCCCGCGATTGTCCGTCCTTATTACCGTGCTGGCGCTGATCATTGTTATGGCGTTGCCGGTCGTGACGGTTATGGTGACCGCCTTCGCGCTGGCCGTTCTCACGCTGGTTCCCTTCGCGCTGGTTGTTTTCGCGGTTGCCGCCCTCACGGTTGCTGTTTTCACGATTTCCGTGCTCGCGCTGACCATGCTGTCGTTGCCCTTCATTGCGTGGGTTGCCTTCCCGCGAATGCCGTTGTTCATCGCCACGGGGATTGCCCTGACGGGGTGTTTCGTTCCGTTGGCCGGCATCAGCCGGCCGTTCCCCCCGGTTATCTTTATTGTTTTGACGCTGTTCCATACATAAATTCAGAAGCAATACAGGACTGCAAGTTGAGTCGGGAATGAATAAAGTATCGGCTTTGCCTGACCTCAATACGCGTTGCGGGAATTATTCATTCCGGTGTACCGTTCCAATAAAGTATACATCATTCATAAAATCCATTGCAAGTTACGAAAAGCGAACGGATGTCCCAGAGTAAGCCTACCATTCTCATTGCGGATGACATGCACCCTTCTGTTTTTGCCATGCTCGATGGCGCGGGGTTTGCCTATGATTATCAACCTCAAATCACTCGTGCTGAGCTATTGAATGCCCTTGCGGCTTATGACGGACTATTTATCCGGAGCAAAACCCGTATCGATGAAGAGGTGCTGGAAAAGGCGCCGGCGCTGCAATTTATCGGGCGTGCGGGTGCCGGGCTGGACTTAATTGATTTAGCGGCAACCCGAAAACGGAATATTCAGGTGTTTCATGCCGGAGAGGGTAACCGCGATGCCGTTGGCGAACAGGTGGTTGGTATGCTGCTGTGTCTGCTGGCCAATATTCTGAAAGCCGATCAGGAGGTCCGTCAGGGCATCTGGGACCGCGAAGGTAACCGTGGGTATGAATTGGGTAGTATGACCGTCGGGCTGATCGGTTACGGCAATAACGGGCAGGCAACCGCCCGCCGCCTGAGCGGATTCGGCTGCAAGGTATTGGCCTATGATAAGTACCGGACCAACTACAGTGATGCCTTTGCGAAGGAGGCAGCAATGGCGCAGATTATGGCCGAAGCCGATGTGCTGAGTCTGCATATTCCGCTGACGGCCGAAACCAAAAAGCTGGTAAACGACGAATTTATCGGGCAGTTTGCCAAACCGTTTTATCTGGTCAATGCATCGCGCGGGGAGGTGGCATCGCTGTCGGCTATTGTACATGGCCTCGAAAGCGGTAAACTGCGCGGGGCGTGTCTGGATGTGCTGGAAAATGAAAAACTCAGCAAACTGACGCCGGAGCAACAGACTGCTTTTGATTATCTACGCCAGTCGCCGAAGACTATTCTGACACCGCACATTGCCGGATGGACGCACGAAAGCTACGTCCGGATCAATGAGGTGCTGGTGCGGCAGTTTGTAGGAATTAAAGAGTGAAAGAGCAAAAGAGAGAAAGAGCGGGTTGCCCTGTTGGTAAGCGGTCGTTGGTATCGCCACTGCGTTTGTTATCCTTCTGAATATGATCAAGTATTTGGTTTTGTTACTTATGCCTGCGTTGATGCACGCACAGTCGTTGCCGGATAAACTGACGGCTTACCTCATGACATTACCGTCGTCGGTGACGGTTGGTCTGGCCGTGGAGTCGCTGACTGAGCCGACATCATTTTATCACCATGCCGATGAGCGGACGCCATCGGCAAGTATTATTAAGTTGCCGGTCATGGTTGAGGCCATGGAGCAGGTGATAGCCGGAACCTTTGTTCTGTCAGAAAAACATGTGCTGACCGAAGCCGACAAAACCGGTGGGTCAGGCGTTTTACAAGCGTATGCGGCCGGTAGTCAGATTACCAATCTGGAACTGGTGACGCTGATGATGACACACAGCGATAATACCGCTACCAATCTGCTGATTCATAAACTGGGTAAAGACACAGTAAACCGCCGGATCAGGACGATGGGGCTGCGGCAAACACAGCTGAACCGGATCATGATGGACACCGCAGCTGTCCGGCGAGGCATCGAAAACTACGTGACGGCCCGCGAGATGAATACGTTGCTGACGGCGATTTACCGGCAAAACGTAGCAACGCCGGCTTTATGTATCCAAATGCTGGATATTCTGAAACAAAATACCGACACGCTGACCATTCCGCGGCTTATTCCGAAAACCGGTTCGGCCGGGCCCGTCGCTATTGCCCATAAAACCGGAACGCTGGCGTATGTACGGGGGGATGCCGGGATTGTGTATGCCCGCCGCCCGTTCGTGTTATCGGTGCTGGTGCGGGGAACAACTACGGAAAAAGCGGAGCTGATCATCGGCGAACTGGCTCTTCACTGTTTTACGCATTTCGACCGGCCATAAAAAATTCCGGAAGCAGCCTGCTTCCGGAATCGGATCAACTCAGTTATTGCGTGGACGTAATCAGGCTTTTGTGAAGACAAGCGTGATGGTATAGTTACCGGTTTTGCCCGACTCGTCTTCCATTTGTTCCTGGTACGACCAGTTCATGGTGTTACCGCTGAACGTTGCTTTATAGACGGTTTTAGTCCCGTCGCTGTCAGTCAGTGTTATCTGATCGCCGTTGAGTGCCCACCGGCCGCTGGTATCCAGACCCGTTGCTTCTTCCGGATCAAGGTCTCTGCACGATGTCGGGTTGTCGGCCGAAATGGAACCGTCTCCCTTAAATTTAACGGTCAGGTCGGTTAGGCACGTACTGCCGGAAAGCTGGAGGAGTAACGGCATCATATCTGATACGGTGCCGAACGGTGCGCCCAGATTGATGGCCGGATTGACTTTCATCGCTGTCATATGCCAGTTGCCTTCGACCGGTGAGTTGCCGGGATTGATTTCCGGCGCGGATTGCTTACAGCCGACCGCAAAAACAGTCATAACCAATGCCATCAGGACAAGAGAGCGAAGACGATTGAATGAGAATAAGGTGTTCATAGCTGTTATTTTTTTGTTGTTTGACAGCTCAAAATTCAGGGAAGGGCGGCGGTATTCCAGCCAGAATGTGTCTCATCTGCGGATTTAGGTTAATAAAATGGTGTTTTCAGGGTCTGAACCGGAAGAGGTATTAACTCGGGAATTAGAAGAGAAATAGCCGTCTTATATAACATCAATCGAAGCTCATATCAGCTTACCTTTATTCAGTTTACTGCATTTTCATTAACTTTAATTCAGCTTTAGTCATTGAACCATATTGAGTTCGCTAAAATCTTCTCAACTTTACGGGCTTTCTAACACATGAATAACAAGTTTCGAATCAACAAATGCTGGTAACTACTACATCTAACATTGAAGGTAAACGCATCACAAAATACATTGGACTGGTTAATGGTGAGGCCATTATCGGGTCTAATGTGGTTAAGGATTTTTTCTCCAACATCCGCGATGTGGTGAGCAGTCGTTCAGGCGCTTATGAACAGGGGCTGCGGGAGGCCAAAAGCATTGCGATCAAGGAAATGATCGACCAGGCTCACCGGCTGGGTGGCAATGCCATCATTGGCGTTGACCTTGATTACGAAACAATCGGTAGTGGTGCGATGCTGATGGTGTCGGCCAACGGTACGGCGGTTGTTGTAGAGTAAAAACCGCCCATCCGCCGAAAGACGGGCTCTATCCGAAACGGGTTGCTCCGAACCAGCTGAATCACGTAAGTTTATTCATTCATCGCGCCGGTGGTCTGCCGGCTGCTCATCTCCCTTGGAATGAAATTTCTTCGTCAGACACTGGAAAGTTTCCGCTTTGCCTGGCAGGCACTGCGGTCAAACCTGCTCCGTACGACGCTCTCGCTGCTGGGCGTAACCGTCGGGATTTTTTCAATTATTGCTGTTTTTACCATTGTCGACTCGCTGGAAAAAAATATTAAGGACAGCCTGTCGGGAATCGGTGACCGGGTAGTCTATGTCCAGAAATGGCCGTGGATTTTCGGGGGCGAATACCAGTGGTGGAAATATTTCCAGCGGCCCGAACCGTCGATGGCCGAATTTAAGTTTCTGTCGGAACGGATGGAAACCGCCGAGGCTGTCGTAGCGATGGACTTCAAAGGAAATGTTACCATTGAACAGGGCAGTAACAGCATGAAAGGGCTGGTTCAGGGGGTTTCAATTGACTACAATAAAATCTCGGATGTGCCCGTGGAAGACGGCCGGTATTTCTCTCAGCAGGAGATGGAAGCCTCGCGCAACATCGTTATTATCGGTGCCGAGGTTGCCGAAAAGGTATTTGGTGTAGTATCGCCGGTTGGCAAAACGATGAAGATCGGCGGTTCTAAGTTCACCGTTATCGGCGTTCAGGAAAAGAAAGGAGCCAGTCTGGTGAACTTCGGCGGTAATCCGGACATTAAATGCCTGATTCCGATCGGGGCGTTTGCCCGCATGTACCATGCAATCAATCCAAGTATTGATATTGCCATTAAGGCCTATCCCGAAGATGAAGGATTGCAGAATCTGGAAGGCGAGATCCGCGGGTTGATGCGGGCACGCCGGAGCCTCAAACCGGCTCAGGACGATAATTTTGCGATTAACCGGCTCGATGCGGCCGCTCAGGCCATCAGCAGCCTTTTTGCGGTGCTGACCTTAGCGGGCTGGGTTATCGGCAGCTTTTCCATTCTGGTCGGCGGATTCGGGATTGCCAACATCATGTTTGTGTCGGTCAAGGAACGGACCAACATTATCGGGATTCAGAAATCACTGGGAGCTAAAAACTACGTAATCCTGTTTCAGTTTTTGTTCGAGGCCATCATGCTCAGTCTGGTGGGCGGAGGGGTCGGCGTATTGCTGGTCTATCTGCTGTCGTTTATATCGCTGGGCAGCCTTGACATTATTCTGTCGGTCGGTAACATTATCCTGGGGTTAGGGGTTTCCAGTATTATTGGGGTTGTTTCGGGGATACTACCGGCTATTTCGGCCGCCCGGATGGATCCGGTGATTGCGATCCGTTCAAAATAAAGCTTCTGAACGGTACCGGAAATTTTTGTAGGATATGCTGTTGTTTTTGTTGATTTGCGGACGTAACAAGCAAACTAACCATCTTGTCAACCATGAGAGTCATTTTGTATATACTTATTTTTCTGCTCGTCATAACCGGTATCATGTATATCCTGACGGGCTGGAGTTACAGCGACGGCGAACGGGCCGGTACGCTGTCAAAATTCAGCCGGCGCGGATATATTTTTAAAACGTACGAAGGCGTACTGAATGTAGGCGGGTTTTCGGGCGAAACCGGCTCGCTGACGCCGCAGTTTTTTGATTTTTCGGTGAAGGATGACGAAGTAGCTAAAAAGATCACCGAAGCCGTAAAAACGGGTCAGCGGGTGACCCTGCATTATGAAGAAAGAATCCTTCGTCTGCCCTGGAACGGCGACACAAAATACTACATAACTGACGTAGAATTCATTGGGCCGGTTTATCCTCAGGGGTATGGTTTTCCGAGGCAGCAACCCTATGGTCAGCAAGCTCCGGCACAGCCGCAGGCTGTTCCTGATTCGTCCTTATAAGTAACTGTAAATCAGTGAATACGTAAACTGATTTCGTTCAACGAAAAGGCCTTGTAAACAGCGTTTACAAGGCCTTTTTCTTTTCAGGGAAAGGTTTGGTAAACTGGCCGGATTGTTGTAAATTTATACAGTAAAACAAACTGTAAAACATGGCAAAAAATGACACGGCACAAGCCCCTGCAAGTGAAGCAGAAAAGAAGCTGAAAGCCCTGCAAACCACCATTGAAAAGCTGGATAAGACCTTTGGCAAAGGTACTGTTATGCGCTTAAGCGATACGAAGGTTATGGATGTTCCGGTGATTTCGACCGGTTCACTGGGCCTTGACCTGGCGCTGGGTATCGGTGGTATTCCCCGTGGCCGGATTGTAGAAATCTATGGTCCTGAATCATCGGGTAAAACAACCCTGACCATGCATGCCATCGCTGAAGCACAGAAGGCAGGTGGTTTGGCCGCATTCATTGATGCGGAACACGCTTTTGACCGGTCTTATGCCGAGAAGTTAGGGATTGATACCAACAATCTGCTGATTGCTCAGCCTGATAACGGTGAACAGGCTCTTGAAATCGCCGAGCACCTGATCAGCTCGGGTGCGATTGATATTCTGGTTATTGACTCCGTGGCTGCTCTTGTACCGAAAGCCGAAATCGAAGGCGAGATGGGTGAGAGTAAAATGGGTCTTCAAGCTCGTCTGATGTCGCAGGCACTGCGTAAAATGACGGGGGTGATCAATAAAACCCAGTGCTGCTGTATTTTTATCAACCAGCTCCGTGAAAAAATCGGGGTCATGTTTGGTAACCCTGAAACAACTACCGGTGGTAACGCGCTTAAATTCTACGCATCTGTGCGTCTGGATATCCGCCGTACCGGCCAGATCAAAGAAGGTGCCGATCAGGTACTTGGTAACCGGACAAAAGTAAAAGTTGTGAAAAACAAACTGGCCGCGCCGTTTAAAGTAGTTGAGTTTGATATCATGTACGGACAGGGTATTTCGAAAGTCGGTGAAATTCTGGATCTGGCGGTTGAAATGGAAATCGTGAAGAAATCCGGTTCTTGGTTTTCGTACGACGGTAACCGTCTGGCTCAGGGCCGTGATGCCGTTAAAGAACTGCTGCTGGATAATCCTGAACTGATGGCCGAACTGGAAAATAAAATCCGGATGAAGATCAAGGCTGATCAGGATGCTCTGCTTGATCCGGAAAATGATCTGGAGGAAGAAGATGACGTATTATTGGAAGATTAATAAATTTCAGTCTTCATAGTCTCCTCTGTCTGTTAAGATTAACAGTGATTTAATTGATATGAAAGCGGTATTGAGAACTCTCAATACCGCTTTTCTGTTAAGATCTTATGACTCATGTGCCATACTTTATGAGAAGTCTTTACGAAATTAGCGTAGATTCTCTCCCGTCTATGGCAATTTTGCAAAAATATCATTCGCCGTTTTAGCTTTTTGGCTAATTTCGCCCCGTTAGTTTGATGCACGTCACTAAGTATAATCTTAGTATTGTGATTTTTATTATTTGAATACTCTACCCGATATAGCTCTATGGCAAACATTGCTGAATTATCTGTCGATGGCAAAACCTATCAGTTCCCAACTCTGGTTGGAAGTGAAAACGAACCAGCAATCGATATTTCGAACCTCCGTGATCAAACAGGTTATGTTACCTTAGATAAAGGTTACAAAAACACCGGTGCTACAAAGAGTGCTATCACCTTTCTGGATGGTGAAGAAGGCATTTTGCGTTATCGGGGGTACTCAATTGAAGAATTAGCAGCAAAGGCAACCTTCCTTGAAGTTGCGTATTTGCTGATTTATGGAGAATTGCCAACGCAGGAGCAATATTCGAAATTTGAAAACGCGATCCGCCGGCACACCATTGTCAACGAAGACATGCGGAAAATCTTTGAAGGTTTTCCGGTAAATGCCCATCCGATGGGGGTGCTGTCGTCGCTGGTTAGTGCCATGAGCGCTTTCTACCCTGATTCGTACGACGGAAAAGGAGAAGACAAAACAGAATTACATATTCTGCGCCTGCTGGCGAAACTGCCGACGATTGCAACGTGGTCGTACAAAAAGTCGCAGGGCCACCCGGTTAATTATCCGAAAAACAACCTCGATTATTGCTCAAACTTCCTGCACATGATGTTTGCGCTGCCGGTTGAGGAATACAAGATCGATCCGGTAGTTGCCGAAGCACTGAACGTACTGCTGATTCTGCACGCTGATCATGAGCAGAACTGTTCGACCTCAACGGTGCGTCTGGTTGGTTCATCGCAGGCAAACCTGTACTCGTCAATTTCGGCTGGTATCAGTGCGTTGTGGGGCCCGCTGCACGGTGGTGCCAATCAGGAAGTAATTGAAATGCTGGAAGCCATTAAAGCCGACGGCGGTGATGTGGCAAAATATGTAGACATGGCTAAAAATGCCAAAACAACAGGTTTCCGTCTGTTCGGTTTTGGTCACCGTGTGTATAAAAACTTTGACCCGCGCGCAAAAATCATCAAGAAAGCCGCTGATGATGTGTTGAGTAAACTGGGCGTAAACGATCCTGTACTCGACATTGCAAAACAGCTGGAAGAACTGGCCCTGAACGATCCGTATTTCGTGCAGCGTAAACTGTATCCGAACGTCGATTTTTACTCAGGTATTATTTACCGTGCTCTGGGTATTCCGACGAACATGTTTACCGTCATGTTTGCGATCGGCCGTTTGCCGGGCTGGATTGCACAGTGGAAAGAAATGCGTGAAACGAAAGAACCAATCGGCCGGCCGCGTCAGATTTACGTTGGTGCAACCCTGCGTGATTTTGTACCGATGGCCGATCGTAAATAAGATTTCCGGCCATTTTTATGAGGCCCGCACCAAACAGGTGCCGGGCCTCTTTTTTTGCTGTAACTTTGACTGAAAATGAATAATGGTACCATATGACGCAGTTTGATCATTAATCATTTTACATTATACATTTTAAACGAATGGGTGAACACGAAGAACTGATTAACTATTTTAAACAGGCTGACCTGCCGGAAACCTCACTAGTCATTAACCATTACGAAACAGCTACGAATGTTAAGCTGTTTGTAGAAGGATGTCTGAACCGGTTACAGTCGCCGAATATAAGTATCCGGAAAGATGCCGTGCGTAGTCTGACAGAATTGCGGAATAAACTTCAGGAACAATAAACCGATGCGGATATGTGGCAGGAAAAAAATAATAAACTGACCCGCTCCTTCAGCT
Source organism: Arsenicibacter sp. (assembly GCA_965247375.1). GTDB lineage: Bacteria > Bacteroidota > Bacteroidia > Cytophagales > Spirosomataceae > Arsenicibacter. The sequence goes on along the minus strand of CBDFHU010000016.1, from coordinate 34,942 downwards.
TTGCCGACTTCAGCGAGGCTTTTGCTTTCATGACCAGGGTTGCCTTGATTGCCGAAAAGATGGATCATCATCCATTCTGGACAAATGTTTACAACAAAGTGACCATTGAACTGACAACACACGATGCCGGTAACACGGTAACTGACAAAGACCGTGCCTTTGCTCAGGCGGTTGATCAGTTGTCTGGAGCATAAAAAAAATTCCTGCCCTCAACTTGGAGCAGGAATTAAAAACCACTGTTTAGAAAATGCTTTTCCGGCAGCAGGCCGGTCTTATGGCTTATTCGGCATGAACAGGGTCAGCCAAACGCGGAATATCGTTATATCGGGCAATGAGCCGGAGCTGACCTGGAATAGTTTTCGGAACAATGAGATTATTCACCGTCAGGTACATCCAGGATTCTTCGTTCATTTCTTTATGCAATTTAGGCCAAAATTGCTGACTAAACACGTCCAGACGGGTAAAAGATCCGTTTCTATAGACATAATAGTCAAAATGCCGGTAATCGGTAGCCAGCCAGCCGCTGAAGAGGTGGCCGGCAAAAGACTGAAAGGGCTTCGGTGACAGGTGTGCGTGCGGGCGCCGGTAGACCGATAATGTGCCGTCGAGGATGACTTCCATAAACAGCGACCGGCTTGTTACCGGACTGACCGGAAAACTCATGTTGATGAACCGGCGGATGCGTGCTTCTTCGGGGTCAAAAAAACTGAATTCCTGAATTTGCTGTCCTGAACCGGCCCACTGCTGTTGATCCGCATTTTTAAACCGGACGACTTCACTGCGCCAGTCATAGCGGATTCCGCCCTTCAGCACGGTGCCGTCCTGCAACATGATTTTACCTGCCTTCCAGCGTTTGGGATGTGCCCGCTCTGCATTTGCTGTCGTTATCAGCAGGCTGATAAACGAAAATATAGCTGGAAAAAATACAAATATCCGTGTCACGATTGTGATCGCTCAAAAAACTAATTGCTTAAGTATGGCAACATTACAACAAATAATTGTCTGAAAAATATATTGTTCGTGGAAAAGGCAAATTTTTTATTGAATAGTTAATAAAAAAGACATGTTGCAGCTATAAAGAGCTAATTTGTAATTGCAGGAGAGTCGAAACTTTAAGAAGTTTGATAAGCTAAACCGTTCACGGGTATATGAGATACAGACCTTAACCCGGGCCGTAAACCAGAAAAAGTATAAAATCAGCGAATCCCTTGAAGCTATATCTTGTTCCGACGCCGATCGGTAATTTAGAGGACATTACCTTGCGTGCTATAAATGTGTTGAAGAGTGTTGATGCGATTCTGGCAGAAGACACACGTACATCCGGCGTATTACTGAAACATCTTGGCATCAGTAAGCCGCTGCATAGCTACCATATTTTTAACGAGCATCAGACCGTACAGCGGGTCATTACGCAGCTGAAAAGCGGAAAGCAACTGGCTCTGGTTTCGGATGCCGGTACGCCTGGTATCTCAGACCCGGGCTTTCTGCTGGTACGCGAATGCCTGAAACACGACATTCAGGTTGAGTGTTTGCCCGGCCCGACGGCGTTTGTTCCGGCGCTGGTCAACTCCGGTTTCCCGACCGACCGTTTCACGTTTGAAGGTTTTTTGCCGCATAAGAAAGGGCGTCAAACCCGTTTGCAGGAACTGGTTGCTGAAGAGCGGACAATTATTTTCTATGAGTCGCCGCACCGGTTGCTGAAAACACTGGAGCAGTTTCAGGAGGTTTTCGGAGCGGAGCGTCAGGGAAGTGTATCGCGTGAACTGACAAAAGTGTATGAAGAAACCGTGCGGGGTACGTTGCCGGAAATAATTGCGTATTTTGCCGGAAAAACGGTAAAAGGTGAAATTGTTATTTGTATTCAGGGGGCCGCAAAGCCGGTTAAACGGTCGGGCAACAAGTACCAGCAGGCAGATGAAGAGGACGACGATGAATAAGCGTAGCTGGATTAGCATGCTGGGGATTATGTTATTGGCGATGACGCTCCGGGCACAGCCGCTCTCTCCGTCGGCGCAGGTCAGCATCATCACAGTGGCCCCGGGCGAGGCCCTGTACTCCAGCTTCGGGCATATCATTCTGCGGATTTCCGACCCGATGACTGGGCTGGATCGCCCGTATAACTACGGGACCTTTGATTTTCGTACGGATAACTTCTATGTCAAATTTCTGCGCGGTACGCTGCCTTACACCCTGAGTGTCGGCGACTTATACCGTGAAATGGCTTACTGGCAGTATGAAAACCGGAGCGCCCGTGAGCAGGTGCTGAACCTGTCACCAGCCCAGAAGCAGCGTTTGTTTGATGCACTGGAAACGAACTACCGCCCCGAAAACCGGGAATATCAGTATAAATTCTATTACGACAACTGCGCAACCCGTCCGGTTGATATGCTGGTCAAGGCTTGTGGTGATAGCCTGCGCTTTAACAATGCCGTTGATACGACCCGCTCGTTCCGGCAATGGATGAATGATTATTTGGGTCGCCAGCCATGGGCGCAGCTGGGCATGAACCTTGCCCTGGGCTATCCGTCGGATGAAACGGCAAATGCCTGGCAGGTGATGTATCTGCCCAATAACGTGTTTGCGCAGCTGGCCAAAGCAACCATCCGGATGCCAAACGGACAGGTGATGCCGCTGGTTCAGCGGGAGCAGGTCTTGTTTCAGGCCGCGCAGACGTTGCCGCAGGAGCTGCCGTTTTTGCTCGATCCAAACGTGGTTTTCGCTATTCTGGGGCTTTTATTGGCGGCTGTGACTATCCGGCAGTACAAAGCCGGTAAGGTAAGCCGCCGGATTGACCGTGTGCTGTTTTCGTTTATCGGACTCTGCGGCTGGGTATTACTGTTGCTCTGGGTAGCTACAAATCACGGGGTTACGGAATGGAACCCGACACTGCTATTCCTGTTGCCTTTTCATCTGCCCTTGATCTTTTGGGTAACAAAGCCGCAGAATCTGCGGTTTGCCAACGCGTATTTCGGTATAACAGCTATACTGATTAGTATTGGCCTGCTTCTGTCAAAAGTGCCTGGCGGTGCCCATGTACTGCTGGGTCTGACATTACTGATTCGTTGCTTTGTGAACATGCGGCTTAGCCGCAACCGCTCGCTGATGGCGACATCGGGTCAGTCTGATGATTTGATGCCAATCAACTAAGTTAACACACATTTTTATGGAAAATGATCTTCGCCTGTTGACCCGTGAGTTGAGTCAGATTGCCCGTGAAGCCGGCGCTTTTATCGCACAGGAAGCCCGCTCGTTCAGCCGGGATGCGATTGAGTACAAGGACTTCAATAATCTGGTTTCGTATGTCGATAAAGAGGCGGAAAAACTGCTGGTTGAACGGCTGCGCCGGTTACTGCCCGAAGCCGGTTTCATTACCGAAGAAGGCACTACAGGGCAGCAGGCTGACCAGACCGGCCTGAACTGGATTATTGACCCGCTGGACGGAACGGCTAATTTCATTCACAAAGTACCGGTCTATTCCGTGAGCGTTGGCCTTGCTGAAGGAAATACCCCGCTGGCTGGTGTCGTATTTGACATTAACCGCGACGAGTCCTTCACGGCCTGGCAGGGTGGGGGCGCCTGGTGCAGTACACACGGTGGTACCGACGAAAAAATTCAGGTGTCACCCGCGCGGTTGTTGCAGGAGAGCATGATTGCGACGGGTTTTCCGTACCGCTTTTTTGACCAGATCCAGAAATACCTGCATATCCTCCAGTTATTGATGCAAAAAACGCACGGTATGCGGCGAATGGGATCGGCGGCTATAGATTTGGCTTCGGTTGCCTGCGGGCGTTTTGAAGCGTTTTATGAGTTTAATCTGAACTCGTGGGACATGGCAGCCGGTGTGTTGCTGGTTCAGGAGGCGGGCGGGATCGTAACCGACTTTGAAGGCGGGAACGAGTTCCTGTTCCGTGGCGACATTATCGCTGGTTGCGGTATGCAGCCCGAGTTACTGAAAATCATTGAAGAACACTGGCGTAATTAAGGCCAATACGCATAAACAGACATACGATGGACCTGCGTTATCCGATCGGAGACTTTGAATACGGTAAGACCTATTCATTCGATGACATCAAGGTTGCCATAGCGGCGATCGCTGTGTTGCCGTTTAACCTGACCGAACTGGCGGGCAAATGGGGCGACGACCGCCTCGACACACCTTATCGCCCCGATGGCTGGACAGTGCGGCGACTGATCCATCACATTGCCGACAGCCACCTGAATGCCTACGTGCGTACGAAACTGGCGCTGACGGAGGACAACCCGACCATCAAAGGCTACGAAGAAGCGGAATGGGCTAAATTGCCGGATTCGCAATTATCAGTGGCGCCTTCGCTGGTGATCATCAGTAATCTTCATCTCCGCTGGGTAACGGTACTCGAAAGTCTGCCCGAAGCTGCTTTCGACCGGACGTATTACCATCCCGGCTATCAGCGAAGCTTTAAGCTGGGTGAGGTAATGGCACTCTATGCCTGGCATTCGGAACATCATTACCAGCATATTTATCAGCTGGCGAAACGGGAACAGTGGATTTGATTTTGCTGTTACCTGACTATGATGGGACAGGAATTGATTATTCTGATATTGTTTCTGGGAGCACTGGCTTATCTCGGCCAACGGGTATACCGGTCGGTCTCGCCGAAACAGAACGGATGCGGAAAAGGGTGCGGTTGCGCAGGTAACCAGCCGGTAGCGTCGTCACATGATAATAAATAAAACCCCCTGAGAACATTTTATCAGGACAAAGGTTCGTATAGCCATGAGTGCTCAGCGAACCTTTTTTTTATGGGTCAATATTACGATAGTTTCATTACTGATAATCAGTTGTAACCGCGTTAATCCTGATCCCCCGGCCGCTGTCGGATTCGACCCGCCGATACCGACTCCCAAATCCTATTTGGTAGGACGGGTTACGTTTGAACTTGCCGATCTGGAAAAAAAAATCAACGACAAACTTGGCGTAGTGCTGGTTGATGAAGACCAGTTGAAAGGGACTAAAAGTGAAAAGTTTCACCTTAAAGTTGAACGCATCGGGCCGGTAAAGCTGCGGTATGTACGTCAGCAGGTTTTTTTCTCGGCGCCGTTGCGCATCTGGGTAGGTAATCCGCTGGCACTGCGTAAGAAACATGCACAGGCCAAACGGCCGCTTGGTGTGCTGTTTGTCCGGTTCAAAAGTCCCGTTGAAGTAAATACCGGCTGGCGGCTATCGACCAAATCCGAATTTGTGAGTTATAAGTGGATTAACCGGCCGCGTCTGCGGGTACTGGGCGTTTCGCTGAATGTTACCAATCTGGTAAATAAAGTACTGGAAAAGCAGCGGAGTACAATTGAAGAAGCGATAGATCAGTCTATTCAGAATGAGGTCCGGCTGGAGCGGGAATTAGGGAACATCTGGCGGGATTTACAAAAGCCGATTTTACTCAACAAAAAGGTAGATACCATCTGGCTGGTACCTAAGCCGGTCAGTGTAGCCGCCGCTCCCTTATCAGGGACGACAAAAACGATTACGGTACCACTTCGTATTGGTTTTGAAACTGACATTGCCATTGGACCGAGGCCGGCGTTTAAACCCGCAAGGAGGCTGCCGCGGCTGGAGCGGGTAACCGAGCTCCCGGCAGATACAGACCTGCATGTGCTGAGTCAGATAAAGTACGCCGATATCAATACCGTGCTGGAAAAGACAATGCGGAAACGTAAAATCCGGCTGGCCGGAGGAGCTATTCAGGTGAAGAGTGCGAGTGTATATGGCGGACAGAAATCACTTATTGTAAAAACAGAGGTGGGAGGGGCAGTTAAAGGAACATTGTATTTCCGGGGAAAACCTGTTTTTGATACCCTAACCAACACACTACAGGTCAAACAGGTTGATTTTGACGTACGAACGCAGGAAACACTACTTGGCACTGCCGATTGGCTATTGCACGATCATTTGCGCGATACGCTGAGCCATGTGCTGCAAATACCGCTTGATAATCAGATTGATCAGATACCCGGTAAAATTGAACAGGCAATTGACCGGGGAAAAACCGGCCGGAAAATCAACCTTGATCTGCGGGATTTTATTTTTATTCCCAAACAAATCGCGGTCCGCCCCGAAGGGATCCAGGTACTGATTGTTATCCGGTCAAAAGTGCGGATTAAAGTAAAAAAACTCTGACCGGCCGCCGCCGGATTCAGGTTGTCCAGCGCCAGAGGTAACGGGAGGCCAGTGTGCGGTACGGTCGCCATGGTTCAGCCAGTTGCTGTAACGTTTTAATTAGCGCCCGTCCTGCCAGACCGGCTGTTTCCTCCGGAAAGGCACGTATCATGCGCTGGCGGATAACCAGGTCGTCAACCGGAAAGATGTCGGGGCGGTCGAGTACAAACATCAGCAGCATTTCGACCGTCCACCGGCCAACGCCTTTGATTGGTAACAGGTACTGTACAATTTCTTCGTCGGTCAGGGTATTGACATAAGCGTGGTCGAGCCGGTTTTGCAGCGTAAATACAGCTACGCTTTGCAGGTAAGAAATCTTCCGGGAAGATAAACCGGCGCTGCGTAGTTCTTCAATTGTTTTGAGCAGCAACGCATCGGGATGCGGGTATTGGTCCGGAAATAAATCCCTGAACCGCCGGAAAATAGCATCAGCCGCTTTTACCGAAATCTGCTGGGAGACAATACTTTCCAGTAAGGCCAGGTACAGATCGCCGGCCCAGTCGACAGCCGGTTTAGGGTGCGGTGTTCCGGCAATAATGCGGGCCATTACGGGCTCAGACTGAAGGTGCTCCAGGGCGGAGGCAATTGCGGCATCCATTCTGCAAAGTAACACAACATCCTGCTATATTTGATACGGATTCTTGCTGATTTATGACAAAAAGACGACACCGGTATTCAGATAAAAATCTGGGTACTTCGCCTGGCACAGTAACGTATGTCGGGCAGGAAATTGAGCACGCTACACATATACGTCGGGTTGAGTACAATGCGGAGACTTACCGGATTGATGAATCCGGCCGGTTGAGTGCCTGCCGCCTGCCGGCCGAAGATGCGCCGTTTGTGACCTGGGTGGATGTCGACGGAATTCACCAGTCACAGGTGATTGAAGCAATTGGTGATCAGTATAAACTGCATCCGCTGCTGCTGGAGGATGTTGTCAATACCCACCAGAAGCCAAAGCTGGAACCGTATGACGATACGACACTTTTCGTTACCCTGAAAATGCTTCACTACGATGACAGTCTGGCGGAGATCGACAGTGAGCATGTCAGTCTGGTACTGGGCAGGAACTTTGTAGTATCTTTTCAGGAAGAACGCACCAACGACATCTTCGATCCTGTCCTGAACCGGATAAAAGCCTCAGCCGGTAAAACGAGGCGTAATGGTGCCGACTACCTGTTTTACGCGTTGCTGGATGTCATTGTGGATCATTATTTTTCGGTTCTTGAGCGTGTTGGCGAACGGCTGGATATTCTGGAGGATCACATTGTGCAGCAGCAGGCGGGGCAGCCTACTTTAACGATGCTGTATGCACTGAAGCGTGAATTGAACTTCATGCGTCGTGTGGTCTGGCCGGTTCGTGAGATGATCGGGATGGTGATGCGGGAAGAATCAGTGCTGATTAAAACAAATCTACAGCCTTATCTGCGCGATCTGTACGATCATGTTTCGCAGGTGATCGAAACGCTGGATTCGTACAGGGAATTGATACCGGGGCTGATGGATCTGCATCTGTCAACCGTAAGTAACCGTATGAATTCGGTGATGAAAACCCTGACGATCTTCTCGGCGATTTTTATGCCACTGACCTTTATTGTGGGTGTTTACGGAATGAATTTCGAACACATGCCGGAGCTGAGCTGGCATTATGGCTACTATACAGTCTGGGCTATTATGGGCATTGTTACGATTGGGCTGGTAATTTATTTTAAGAAGCGGGACTGGATGTAGTGCTAAGGGCCTGCAAAGATAAATTATACGTGAAAAATAAAATACATGGCATGCTATAATGCCGGACTGACCAGAAGTTAGCAATGGATTTACCTGATCAAAGATAATATCTTTGGGGGCGAATTGAATTTATGTAGCGCCGCAAGATGCTGCGGCTCATTATCAAACAGCCACAAGATGTTGTGGCTCTGCGTATGAATTGGATTACAGATTCCCGGCAGGTTATGGTGCCGGAACAGAGTATATTTTTTGCTATTCGTGGCGAACGACACGACGGGCACCAGTTTATTGGTGAATTATACGGGAAAGGGGTAAGAGAGTTTGTGGTAGATACAGCAGCCATGACGCCGGAACGCCGGTCTGAATGGGCAGGTTATACCGATGCTACCTTTCATGAAGTTGCCAACAGCCTGCAAACCTTACAGCAGTGGGCAACTGTACACCGTATGCAGTTTCATCTGCCCGTAATTGGTATTACCGGTAGTAATGGAAAAACAATCGTTAAAGAATGGCTTGCACAACTGCTGACTCCGACGTTTGTTGTGGCGAGAAGCCCGAAAAGCTATAATTCTCAGGTAGGCGTCCCGTTATCGGTCAGGCAGCTTAATGAAACACATACGCTGGCAATATTTGAAGCCGGTATCTCAAAGCCACATGAAATGCAGTTGCTTGAGCCGGTTATCCGGCCGTCGATCGGTATTTTTACCAACATAGGCACTGCCCATGATGAAGGGTTCCGGAGCCGTAAACAGAAAGTTGCCGAAAAGCTGCGGTTATTTACCCGCTCCGAAGTGCTGATTTATCGTCAGGACTATCCGGAAATTGATGAGGAGGTGAATCTGTTGCTGAAAGCCGTTAATCCGTCGATCCGGCTGGTTCGCTGGCACATGGGTGATGGCCCGGCTTCCGAATTCCGGGCAACGATTACACAGCAGCAGCTTCAGTTATATCACCCGACGCATGGTGACTGGATATTGCAGCTGCCATTTGCTGACCCTGCCTCGGTTGAAAACCTCATTCATTGCGTGGTGACGTTAATTAGCCTGGGCATTACCGATCCGGCCGAGCTGCAATCCCGTTTGAATCGTCTGCGGCCGGTATCGATGCGGCTTGAGCTGAAGGAAGGAATCAATCAGTGTGTCGTAATTGACGACTCATACAATAACGATGTAGCGGGGTTACAGCTGGCATTGAGTTTTTTGCAGCAGCAGGTCAACCGCGACCGGAAAGTGGTGATTTTGTCCGATGTACTTCAGTCGGGTCAGAAAGAAGATGAACTGTATGCGCACATTGGCCGTCTGGTAAGCGAGCAAAATCTGAGCCGGTTCATTGGTATTGGTCCTGAGTTGAGCCGGCATGCACCGTATTTTCCGGTGGGTAGCCGGTTTTATGCATCAACCGACGCATTTTTAACCGGAGAGCTGTTAAGCCGGTATCGGGATAGTGTCGTTTTGGTAAAAGGAGCGCGGACATTCTCATTTGAACGCATTGTGCAGCGGTTGCAACGGAAATTTCATGGTACAGTTTTAGAAATCAATCTGGATGCATTAACCCATAACCTGAATTACTATCGTCAGAAAGCAGGGCCGGAAACCAGAATCATGGCTATGGTCAAAGCGTTTGCCTATGGTAGCGGCAGCGCTGAGGTTGCCCAGTTACTACAGTTTCAGCGGGTCGATTACCTGGCCGTTGCCTATGCCGATGAAGGAGTAACGCTGCGACAGAATGGAATTGAACTGCCGGTCATGGTCATGAATCCGTCGCCGGAGACGTTTGCAACCTTGCTTGAATACCAGCTCGAACCGGAGATTTACAGTTTCCGTATCCTGCACGAATGGATTGATTTTCTGGAAGCCCGGCCACAGGCCTCGTCTTCGGTGCATATTAAAATTGATACAGGCATGCACCGTTTAGGTTTCCGTCCGGAGGAGCTTGAGGAAGCAGGAGCGCTGATAGCCCGGCAAACCCAAATGCGGGTAGCCAGTGTGTTCAGTCATTTAGTAGGGGCAGATGAAGCGCAGTTTAACGCCTTTTCACGGGAACAGTATGCGCAGTTTATTGCCGGTACAGAGATGTTAACCGAGTCGCTGGGGTATCGTCCGCTGCGGCATTTGCTGAATTCAGCCGGCATTGTCCGTTTTCCGGAATTTAAGCTTGATATGGTTCGTTTAGGAATCGGATTGTATGGCGTTGAGGCCACACAACAGGAACAAAAAATGCTGCGCACGGTAGGCACGCTGAAGACGGTGATTAGTCAGATCAAGACCGTACCGGCCGGCGATACGGTTGGGTATAGTCGTTCCGGGCTGCTGGATCATGAAGCACGGATCGGTACGCTGGCGATCGGGTATGCTGATGGCTTTGACCGGCGCCTGGGCAAGGGGATGGGCTCTGTGCTGATCAATGGCGTTCTTTGCCCGACCATTGGTAATGTCTGCATGGATATGACTATGGTTGATCTGACCGGTGTTGACGCGGCCGAAGGTGATGAGGCAATCATATTCGGTGAAGGCGCACCAATCAGCGATCTGGCACAAGCTATTGACACCATCCCATACGAGATCCTTACCGGTGTTAGTGAGCGGGTAAAGCGGGTTTTTTACAAAGAATAACAGGCCGCGGAAGCGGGACTGAATAACGTATTTTATGCCAGTCCCGTTTCCCTCAGTTAAGCTGGCATTTGATTGTTATCCCTTTGTGTTAGTGTTTTGTTGAAGGTTATTTTAGCTGTTGTACCTTTACCTGGTGAGCTTTCATAGTGAATCAGACCATTGTTCAATCTGGTAAGCCCGTGGATAATCGTCAGCCCCATACCAGATCCTTTCTCTCCGTTAGTGCCCTGACGCTGTACGGCACTAAAGTCAGTTTTACTGTTAAGTGCCTCCGGAAAACCAATGCCGGAATCGGCAACAATGAGATAAGACTGCTCATCCTCAGCAAAAGTTTCAATACGGATAACACCATCGGCAGGAGTAAACTTTACTGCATTCTGTATCAGATTCCGGACAAGTCCTAAAAGCTGGTATTCGTCACCTACTATCGGGGCTGAACTGAAATTTCTTTCAAGTTTAAGTGTTTTGATTTGAATAATCTGCTCGTAAACCAGCAGCGAATCTTCCGCAATATCGCGTAAATCAAGTTTCACTTTCCGTCCGGCCAGCGCATTCTGCTGTAATAAAGACCAGTGAAAGACATTATCAAGTAATACCTGAATAGTATCTACAAGCCGGTTCAATTCATAACTATGCTCGGATAACTCCTGATTAGTATCAGCGCGTGCCCGCAGTAGCTGCAGCTGCGCTTTCAGAGCTGCTAAAGGACTACGGAGGTCGTGCCCGATCATCCCGAACGTTTTATCTTTTAACTGATTTACTTCTGATAATTCCAGATAATTTTTGTGGAGTTCCTGTTGCTCTTTTACCACTTTAACTTGTTTAGCCAAGGTAATAAATTTGGCATTATAAACTAAGAAAAATAGTGCTAAAAAAATAGTTGTACTATTTATTATAATACCTTGGCGGATGGGTATTAAATTGAGCGTATCCATATACATCCTGAACCCTATAAAATTAACTAGTAGCAGAATTGATGTGAAGACTGAAACCTTTCCGTTAAGAAAAATAATGCAGACAACAGAAAATGTTATAAATAGTAATTCGCAGTATGTGTCAAGCTTGTACTGTACACTCACAAAGTAATAAAGAAGGATAGTAATATAAAAAGTTGTGAGACTATAATATAATGAGAACTTCAGCTTTAACCTGAGGCATGCATGTATGGTTGGAATGGTGGATAACAGGATATAACAGCTATTAATTAGGGCAAACCTGAAATTATCGGCTCTGAGATTTGAATAAATAACAAAGGGGTAAAAAACAAGGCATATGCTGTTTAGTTTGAGAATTAACTGAAAACGAATCTGATTAATTGTAGATAGTTGGTTGTACGTTTTTTGGGTGTGTTCCGGTAATAGGTAGAGTAAAAGCTTGTTGAATATCATAAACTACCGGTTTGTTTCCTGATAAGCTATGTGTCTGTTTATTAGAAAATAAGCTGACATTGTCAGCTTATTTTTTTGGTTTTCTGTTTTTATCAATGATACCCATTTTTTGGAAATGCTTAACAACCGGAATACGATAAGTAATACCAATAGGTATTTTTACCGGACCGATAAACAGTTTATTAACATCAATTTTAGTCAGGAACTCAGTATTGACAATAAATGACTTATGGACACGAATGAATTTCTCTGACTGTAATTCTTTAAGTAGCGATGCCAGCCGCTGATTTATGGCTGTAAAACCATGGGTAGTAAATACTTTGACATAGGCACCGTACGCCTCTACATGTTGAATTTCATCAACGACAAAACGGGCGAAAGTTCGGCCGGCTTTCAGATAAATGATTTTTTTGTCACTTTTCTCAGATGCTTCCTGCTGGTTCCAGGTGTTAGATGCTTCCTCTGCGATTCCTCTGCGTACTGCTCTCAGGAATCTAGGGAATTCATATGGCTTAACCAGATAATCGATGATCTCATCAATATCATAGCAATCCGCAGCCATATTTGGGTGGGCCGTTGTGACGATTACCTTGCTTAGCTGTGTGAATTGTTTAATTAAATCTATGCCGTTCATGTCTGGAAGATAGCAGTCCAGAAACACAAAATCGAACGCTGTTTTACTCATGATGGCAAATGCCTCCATTGCGGTGCCGCATATAACCGGAGTACTGAACATGTTTGTTTGGGCAATGTAGTCGCTGAGCTGTTGGGCAAAAACCGGCTCATCTTCGATAATGATACAAGTATGCATAGGTTGAAAGGTTGTAGATTAAGTACAAGCAAGGTTAAATGTACAAATAATGAATTATAAATCACCTAAATATTTCATTTCCAATTAATAGAAGAGATATGGTTAAATCCATGTTGTATCATCGCAAAAAGTTTTGTTTACGTGCCTATTGGTCATGTTTTGTTGTTAATTTTATTAAAACGTATACTTAAGGTGAAATAAAAGGCAAATTCGGTTTTTTGGGGTCTATTGGTAATCAAATACTTTGTAAAGGAATGTCAATGATGGGCTATAGTTGTTCAGGTTTGGCAATGCATATAGAGTGACGGATAAAGATATTTCATTGAGAGCAAAAAATATGCTATTTATGTATGTATGACGTGTTATTTATGTACTAAAAAACGCTGTTCGTATAGAATAATGCAGTATTTAGTATGATAAACCCTTTATTCATACTAATATGAAAGTAGACAAACAGGATCGGGTGAGTTTATGTACGAATGCGGGTATTCAACGCTTGAATTCAAGTTTGAAGTGCAATATTATTCATAAGAGCGAACTGAATAGGTGATAAGTATCCAAGTGCCTTGCGGGGTCTGTTGTTTAATTGGTCTTCAATCCAGTGTACGTCACTTTTTTTTACAATAGTGATTGGACAGGTCTTAGGAATATACTGCCGGATTAATCCGTTTGTATTTTCATTTAGCCCGCGCTCCCAACTATGATACGGATTAGCAAAATAAATGTCTGCCTTCAAGGCAGCACTCATTTTTTCATGTTTTGAAAACTCCTTTCCATTGTCAAATGTAATCGTCTTTATTGGTATATTACACTTTTTTGCCCTATAAATCAGCACTTTAGCCAGCTCTTCAGCATTTTTTGATTGCAGTTTTGCCACAATAGTATACTTGGTTACTCGTTCGACCAGTGTCAGTAGCGCCCCCTCATGATTGGCACCAATTACAGTATCACCTTCCCAATGACCAATTTCTGTATTCAGATCAACTACGGCAGGCCGCTTTTCGATACCGACCCTGTTGGGAATTGATCCCCGTTTGCCTACACTGCCCCGCTTAGTATATCTTTTCTTGTGCCGGATTCGCAAATAAGAAATAAGTGACTCATTTTCAGTAGTACCCGTTGAGTATATATATTTATAGATCGTCTCATGGCTTATCTGGTTTGAACCCGCTTCTAAAGCCAGAACGCCACTTATTTGTTCCGGGGAATAGCGCTCTTGTAACAAATCCATTACTTGCTTTTCAAGCTCCGATTTCATTTTATAAGGTCCTCGCTGAGCGCGGTCTGCACGTAGATTATGTGCTTCGCTGGCAATGTAAGACCCTGATAATGAACTATTCCTTTTAAGTTCTCTGCTTATGGTAGAACTGCTCACGTTTACAAAAGCAGCAATTTCACACTGTTTATATTCTTGTTGTAGTAGTGTCTGAATTTGGTATCTTTGCTCCAGGGTCAATTGCTTGTAGTTAGCCATTTGTTTTATGATTAGACACCACAAAACTATGGATTTAGCACGTAGCAGTTGGCTCTTTTTGTTTACATATCAAGTGGATGCCACTTAAAGTTGCATTTCAAATCTGAATCTGCGACGTAATAAATAACTCATACAGATTTCGGATACTGTATTTCATACAGGACGTAATCAATGTAGAAAGCTGTGGAATCAAAATTGCTCTGAATCAGATAACAGGCACTTGATGCATTCGATTTCGGCAACTAACTACAAATACACATGAGTGTAGCGTCATTTATTGAAATGGAGTCAACGCCGGCAGCTCTGTTGACAGAGGTTGATCGACAACTTACGAAAGGCGTTTGGCCAGGCATCTATAGCTATGAAGTATATAGGCCGGAAACGAATGAAACAATCCGGGTTGGCGGGGCACTGATGCATTTGTTCGGGCTACACCCTGAAACTATGGTAAATTTCAGGAGTGCCGGCTATTGGGTAAATTATATTCATCCGGATGATTTACGGATATTTGTACACTACCGGCAATTGGATGTTGCGGGTTCTCCGGCCAGTCCGATAACAAGTCATGTTGTTTATTTCCGGCAAATGACGCTGGATGGTCGTCAGTTACAGGTGATGTATCAGCAGAAACACTTGTTTGATCAAGAGAGCGGACTACCCGCCGCAGTACTGGCAATTACAGTGGATGTTTCCCATCTCCGGCCGCCGAATGCATCGGCTATGATCACCCGGCTTGATATGGCTGACGGGGAATTTCCTGAATTTACCGTTTTAGAACAAGCCGGTGAATCCGCTACTTCAGATCTGCTTACCTATCGCGAATTGTCTGTTCTGGAATTACTGGCAAACGGGAAAACAAGCAAACAGGCGGCCTACTCACTGAAAATCAGTCCGAATACGATTGATACCCATCGGAGACGTATTCTGATGAAGACCAAAACGAGTAGTATCACTGAAGCAGTGGCAAAGGCGATCCGGAACGGCTGGTTTGGTACAAAGCAGCGAATATCCGGCAGTATGTGCTAATCAGCTTTGTGTACTCAGAATTGGGTATTGTGGACTAAAGATAAAGGACGTTCATTTGTATAAGGTGTGTTGTTGTATAGCTATAGATTTCTGCCATTCATGAAAAATAAGCGGCAATAGGCATTTGTGTCGTGACTTTCCGACCAGTGGCTAGTCAAATGATGAAACCTCATTGAGCATAGTATATGACGATCAGACATTGAACTGAATCCCTGCCTGCAACACTGTATATTTACAGCAATTACTGTGCCAAAGGAGCAATCTTGATTGGGAAATTTACTGGTAATACTATGTAGGCACCTGGTTGAGTTAAATAGTTTTCTTTGAGCTCACTGATAATAGATTACGACTTAGCGACTAACTGAAATGTATAAAGTTTCAGTATGCTATTGGTGCGTATATATATGCACGTTAGTGAAATTACTGTGCTTAATGCGGAATATATACAGTAGTTCCTGCATATGTCAATTCTGGATTTATGTTTACTGCCTGCCGGCGTAGTACCACAGATTTAAGAAAGCCAAACAAGTGAATAACAATGTGTGGAGTTTGACCAACTGTTCGGCCATAACTTCTGGAGTTCTTAGTAAATGAGGGAAAATTAACTAATCGGATTACCTCAGAGGATACAATAAATAAGTCGTTATTGTCATGAAAAAAAATCTACAACTATCAACCGCTGGCTTGTTTAGTAACTGGCCAACATTCCTGCCAGCCCTGCTGCTGTGTATGCTGACCCTTACGGGGCGTGCCCAGTTTGGGTCAGATTTAGGGAAGTCTGCCATGTCGACCCTTACCTGGGATCATATCTCTTCCTTAAATGAGGCAGCGTCAATTGGGCTTACCACTGATAAGCGCATATATGTATGGGGTGATAATTTAGCATTTACCATCCATACAAAAATGACTTCTAGTCCTTTCACAATCTCACAATCCGCAGTTTGGCAGGTTACGCCCTTCTATGTTAAGAGTCCGGCCGGTGAAACTGTCAAAAAGGTAAAGGTAAAAGGTAATCCTAAACTTAGTGGTGATGACATACCTACATTTTTTTGTTTGACCGAAAACGGCAAACTCTATGCTTGGGGCATCAACACAGGCTTGCTGGGAACGGCATGGCCTGCTGTTTCAACAGTGCCTGCTCCCACCGATACGACCAAAACCCGACGGAGTCCTATTCAACTTACTATTTTGGGTGAGAGTAATTTTGTTGATTTTGATGCCCCCCGTAATGGAAATTATTGGATAGCTATCGGGGCTTCAGGAAAAGCCTATCACATTGGTGATGCTGGAATTGTATCGGGTGGAGGGGGTATCACCACCACTACGTTTGCTGCACTGCCTAATCCTGCTGATGTTACTGCTGGCACGTTCAAATATACTAATGTGTGGGTAAATCCGGGTGTTCCGACGGGCAGTTCATGGCCCATTATTTATCTCAAAGGAAATAATGGTAAGATTTATTTTACAGGCGGCATGAGTGCGGTTTATAGCTCAGGAGTACCGGATCTTTATTCTAGAAATACACCTGCTCCGGTTATTACAACCGAAGAAACGTATGGACAAGTGTTAAACATAACTCCCCGTGAGGTGCCTTTTCCCAGTGGTGAAGATATTGTATCAATCAACTGTCGGGCTACCGATTTTTATAATACCACCTATGCCACTAGCGCGAGTGGAAAGGCATATGCAACTGGCCTATGGCGAATTTGGTTCAATAGAAGCGGAAGCCCTGCCTACACCGATACCAGAACATACGTAGTGGTTCCGTTGAAAAGTGCTCCCGTAGTCAATACAGAGGTTGACCAGATATATATAAATTCTGGGGTTGCCGACAGTTTGTATATACTTAAACGTTTTGTAGAAGTAGCTATGCCTCCAGGCACTTCCAAAATTATTGATATTGAAAGTGTTAATGACGGTGCAAGCGGTGTTTATAATAGAGGTACACTTGTAATTGGGGATAACAACAAAGCATACTGGAGCGGGACTAATTTAAGTGGAAATAATGTGCTAACGACTGGTAATTATGTCGGCGTTTCTAATGAAGAAAGAAAATTACCTGATGCTTGTAATAGCATAATTTCGACACATACGAATGGCTTTAATAAATGGCTTGTTGAAGCCATTAATTACGAGGGGGCAACACAAATTGAACGAACAGCTACCAACTCTACGCAACTTTGTATCATTTCAAAATCAGGTAGAGGCTACTTTGCCGGTCAATTACTGGCAAATTCGGGAACGGGGAAAGTGGTAACCGATCCTGTAGCTACAAGCATGTACCCTGTACCCATTGCCAATGAGTTATTGGCCGATTGTAATCCTAGTCCTGGTAGTGGAGGGACTGGTACTACTGGACCTGCCGTAGGCACTATCGATTGTAGCAAAACAAAGTTGTCACCAGCCCCCGTGGCGGGCTTACCTTCTCAGATTAATTTGCAAGTAAGTGTCAATGTCACTACGGCGGGTTCTTTTAGTCCATTGTCCGTAAGTGGTTCGGGTATGAGCCCTGGCAATGGCATCACCAGTGTGAGCACCACAACTACGGGTGTGCAAACCTTCTCTATACCTGTAAATTATGATGGTAGTACGCTAACCAATGGCTTTCAGTTTACCATTGGACAGGGGGGGAGCTGTACGGCAGACTTGACCACTAAGCCTAATAAAGAAATCACTAATGTTTGGAGTTTGACCAACTGTTCGGCCATTGTACCAGGAGTTCTCAGTAAATAAAATTTGCAAAAAAACAAAAAAATGAAAATAAGATTATATTTTTTTGGGATTGCCTGTATTTTGCTGAGTGTAAGTGCACAAGCTCAATACGGCTCAGATCTGGGAGCAATTTCTATTTCTAAGTTGAGGTGGAAGGACATAAAGACCAACGGACAAACCATTGGTCTGACAACAGACAACAAAATATATGTTTGGGGAGCTAATTATTATTTTAGTATACACACGGAATCGGGATTTGCCGGTCTCCCTCTCAGGCAAACTACACCTTACTATGTGCCATCACCGGCAGGCGAAAAAGTTATAAAAGTAGATGTGGGAATACCTAACCGTTTTGGATGTCTTACAGAAAGCGGCAAATTATATGGCTGGGGAGTTAATGAAGGGTCTTTTAGTAATACTGTTACCGGATGGTCACCAACTGCTTCCCCAAGTGCTACAGATAAGACTGTGGCAAGACGCACTCCACAACAAATTACTATATCGGGCGAAAATCAATTTGTTGATTTTGCGTTCGAGGGGTATTTTTGGGTAGCCATTGGAGCGTCTGGCAAAGCTTATTTTACGGGTGCAGATGGTACTTCACTAACTCCAAACTGGAGTTTTATAGCTCTGCCTATTCCTGCCGGAGCGAATTCGGCTACCTTTAAATATGTGAAGGTTTGGTGTGGCATGGATGATTATCCGAAGATTTATTTAAAGGGAAACGATGGTAAAATTTACTACACCGGCCGGCGAGGTAATGGGCTTAGTATGGGTGTGCCGGCTTATTTTAGTATTTATAATTCTACTACCGGTAGTACTAGTTTTCCTGATGCAGGTGGTACACCGCCTACACTTCAAATGAATGTTAGGACAGATATTCCACAATTGGTTCCTTTTCCGGATGGTGAAGACATAATTAAAATGGTAGCCAGTGGTTCAAGTGAAGCTCTGATGGCAGAAACAGCCTTTGCGCTGAGTGCGAGTGGTAAAGCCTTTGGGTGTGGTTTTTGGGGGATAGGTACTATTAACTCGGAATTGTTTAATTATTCAGGGTTCCGGAGATATTTTACTTACCCACTGGCAAGTACGCCGGTATTAGGTACGCAACTGGCAAAACCAATTTATTCGAATGACACCATGTACGTACTCAAGCGTTTTGTTGAGATAGCAAAGCCTGCTGGGGCATCCAAAATTATTGACATCGACGATTATGGATCGAGTGTTGTTACGGATGACCGGTATTACAGGGAAACCGTAATTGTTACTGATGAAAACAAGGCATATTGGGCAGGTTCCCGTCGCACCACCAGTGAGGATCAAAACTATTTATTTCCCAATTATCTTCAATATGCTGCTCCAAATATATCAGACTACTGTGAAAAGATAGGAGTATTGCCCACAACCTCCCCAACAAGCTGGAGTGTAGAACTTATCAATTATCGAGGTGTTGCCGACATATCCTTCCGAAACAATGGACAACCTCAATCATTTTTTTCGAGATTTATTATTTCAAATTCTGGAATGGGCTACTTTGAAGGTCTGATGGGGGAGCACTCTGGTTTGGGCAAAAACAGGACTTATGGACCTGATCTTTTTGCTATGTTTCCCACTCCCATCGCCAATGAACAACTGGACAATTGTAACCCAAGCCCCGGAGTTGCGGGGGGAGGAACGGCAGGGTCTTCTCTGGGTATAGGAGCCATCGATTGTAGCAAAACAAAGTTGTCACCAGCCCCCGTGGCGGGCGTACCTTCTCAGATTAACTTGCAAGTAAGTATCAATGTCACTACGGCGGGCTCTTTTAGCCCGCTATCGGTGAGTGGTTCGGGTATGAGCCCTGGCAATGGCATCACCAGTGTGAGCACCACAACTACGGGTGTGCAAACCTTTTCTATACCTGTAAATTATGATGGTAGTACGCTAACCAATGGCTTTCAGTTTACGATTGGGCAGGGGGGGAGCTGTACGGCAGACTTGACCACTAAACCCAATAATGAAATTACCAAAGTGTGGAGCTTGACCAACTGTTCGGCCATTACGCCGGGAACACTATCGAAATAACGCTGATTGGTCGTGTCTTCCTAAACAGACCGATGAGGGCAGAACCGATAGAGCCATAACCAACCGTAACAAAATACCAATCTTTAGACATACAATTCGTGCTTATTATGAAAACAACTACAGTACAATACCATATCACCGGCACGGCCTGGGTCTGGCAGACGCTCATCCCAGCCCTATTGCTGTGCATGCTGGCGAAGACCAGTACACAGGCCCAGCAGGATTTGGGCGAACCGACGTACTCTAAGCTGACGTGGGATCAGATAAGGACCGCCGGTTGGAATACTTACTATACCATTGGCCTGACAACGGATAGTCGAATGTATGTGTGGGGAACTAATTATCAGTTTGGTATTCACACACGAGCTGTACCGATCACCAGTTCGAGTCCTCCAGGCGAGGCTATAGCACAAACCACCCCTTACTACCTGCCATCGCCGGCGGGTGAAAAAGTCGTAAAAGTAGCTGCTGCAGCCACAAACGTGTATTTGGCCAGTGGCAGTGCGCTTTCGACTGTGCCGATATTTGGCTGCCTGACCGAAAGTGGTAAACTGTATGGCTGGGGGTTTAATACGGGCATGTTTGCCAATGCCGCTTCTGGATGGGCACCCATACCGAGTGGTACGTCTTTTACGACAACGGATACCACCCTGGCCAAACGTACCCCACAGCAACTCACCATACTGGGAGAAAGTAACTTTGTCGATTTTGATTTTTCATCATTCGCAAATTTTTGGGTAGCCATTGGCGCATCCGGCAAAGCCTATCACATCGGAGACAGTGGCAATACGGCAAGCGGTGGCGGTGCAACCTACGCCAATACGTTTGCGGCCATTCCCTTGCCGGCCGGTGTAGATGCCTCCACCTTCAAGTATGTGCGGGTGTGGTGCCCGACCGGTAAAGATACGCAGTCAGCTCAGATATACCTGAAGGGAAATAACGGCAATATCTATTTTTCCGGGATAATTGGGTATGGTATGGCCATGGGCGTTCCTGCCTACTACAGTGATGCCAACACCAATACTTTTCCCGATGCTGGTGGCAGTCCGCCTTCACTTCAGCGGGACCTGCGGACAGATATCCCCCAGCTTGTCCCTTTTCCGGCCGGTGAAGATATTGTAAAAATAGAGTTTTCGGGCGGAACCGGGCGAATTTCGGAAATCTCTTATGCTATTAGTGCCAGCGGTAAGGCCTTTGCTACGGGTTTTTGGGGCATGGGCTATAAAGATATAATACTGAGTAACTATACGAACAAGCGATATTTTGCGTATCCGTTGGCCCGATCGCCGGTGCCTGGTACCGAACTTGCCAAGACGGTTATTGCCGGTGATACGGCTTATACGCTCAAGCGTTTCGTTGAAATAGCCATGCCTGCTTCGGCCACCAAAATTATTGATATTGACGATTTTGGACCAAGTGGTGCGGAGAGTGATCGGCAATGGCGGTCAACCTTAATCGTGACCAATGAGAACAAGGCGTATTGGGCAGGCAGACAACAAAGTAACTACTACATTTTTCCCAATTACCTTCAGTATAGTGATCCGTATCTTGTTGCGAAGTGCGAAGGTGTGGGTATTGTAGTTACAAATTCGCAGACACAATGGTCGGTTGAGGCAATCAATTACCGGGGCATTGCCAAAATGAATTTCTTACCCAGTGATATGGGGGGAAATGGCAATATTCAACGATTCATTATTTCAAAATCAGGGCGAGGTTACTTTGAAGGGCTTCAGAAGGAAAATTCCGGTGTGGGCAAAATTAACGTTAACGGCGGGTTCATCTATCAGCCCATACCCATTGCCAACGAGCAGTTGGATTCCTGTAACCCCAGCCCCGGCACAGGTGGCGCGGGTGGGAACTCTACAGGTACAGCCTCCGCTACGGGCGTGATCAATTGCGCCAAAACCCAACTGGCCCCAGCTCCCGTTGTGGGTGTTCTTGGTCAGACGGGTCTAATCGTCACTATTGCGGTGTCGGCTACAGGTACGTTTTCGCCCCTTACCGTATCGGGGTCTGGTATGAGTGTGGCCAATGGCATTGTGGCACTCACGGCAGCAGCCACGGGTACGCAGCAATTCTATATTCCGCTGCAATACGACGGCTCTGCACTGGGTACGCTCAACTTTACCATCGGCACGGCCACCAATGCGGGTTCTTGTGCGGCCAACCTGAGCAGCCCGCCCAAGCAGGCCATTACTAACATCTGGACACTCGACTGCGTACCCACTGTAGGGCCATCCCTTAAGTAAGACTTATTACTCAATTAAACCGCGTTTGATGTGAAAAGACTCATACCCATCCAATATTGGGTAATAGGCTTGATTGTAGGTATCCTGGTCTGTATTGGGCAATTTACCCGGGCACAAACTCCTACCGTCAACCTAACTACCCACCCAGTCTGCCGTTTCTCCACCGGGGAGTGCTACGCTTGAGTGGCACAGCAGTTTGCCGGTAAGCACAACGAACCTGATAACGGGCACGCAAACGACCTCGGCAACCCCGGGTGTTTACTATGCTGTCTATAATTTTGGGGGTTCGCCAACTTGTTATAGCCAGCCGGCGTATCTACGTATATTAACTAACGTTTGCCCATCGACAATCGTCGATTTGGCGTTGGTAGTGGATGCAACGAGTACGCCAGCCAGCGCTACGGTAACATTTCATAGTAGTGCTACGGCATCGGCTGCTACGGAACTGAGCAGTTCTACCGTAACAGCCGGTAGTGCAGAAGCTACGTATTATGTAGCCTACAAAACGTTCAGTTCGGCTACCAATAGCTACTGTTATTCTAATACGTCGCCTATTGTGGTGGTGTTAACAACCTGTACGGTGGCCAACTGTCTGGCCAATGTAGCGCCGGTATTGCCGGCACTGGGTGTAAACAACGTATGCCCGGCCACAACGGTTAATCTGAGTGGTATTACAGCCAGCAATACACCCGCCAATACCACACTGGCCTGGTTTAGCAGCGCTACAGCTTCGGTAGCCACCAAATTGAGCTCTGTCAGTGCAGTGGCGGGTGGCACGTACTATGCAGCGTTCTATGATGCTACGAACAACTGTTATGGGCCTGCAACAGCAGTAGGAGCCACTGTAAACGATTGTTCGTCGCCATTGCCACCACTACCTCCTGCTCCAACGGTTTGTGACTACTCTACAGCACCTGCTAATGTGTCCTTGACCATTGCCAGCGAGCCTGCCAGCTTAAGTCATACTTATTTGCTGGTAGACATGGCCAATGGCAAAATTGTGCAGGTGAATACGGGTGCTCCTGTCTTTTCAGGAGTAGGGTCAGGTAACTATTTCGCCATTGCAGCCTATTACAGCGATACGCTAAAAAATGTCGCCGTTGGTAAAATGCTGATAGACATAAATGTTAGTGGCGGCTGTTTGAAATACTCATCGCCATTGGCGCTGAAAGTGTGTGGCAGTTGTGATCTGACGGCATCACCTGCCTCGTTTACATTCACATCGATACCCAGCTCAACCACTGGCATAACCACCACCTATTACCTGATTGATGAAGCCACGAACAAAATCGCGAAGATTAGTTCAATGGCAGCCTTCACAGGTGTTACGTCGGGGGCGTATGCGGTCGTTGCGTTGTATACAAGTGGTTCTTCTACCCTGGTGGTGGGCGATACGCTGTACAACAAAATACAGGGGAACCCATACTGTGTAGCCGTGTCGAACAGTATCCATTACCGCGTTTGTCCGCCAGTACCGCCCATTCTAACGGCCGACATCAATAATACGAATGTCAACACGCCGGTATCGGGCAATGTACTGATCAACGATATTGATCCAAATGGGGGGACCTTAACGGCATCGTTATTGAATCAACCTACCAGTGGAACCGTAACGTTGAGCCCTGACGGGAACTATACTTACACACCACCTACTGGGTTTACAGGTACGGTAAGTTTCTGTTATTCAGTCACTAATACGGCTGGGTTGAGTGCCAGTACCTGTGTGACCATTAATGTGCTTCCGGCCCCCAATCCAGCGGTCAACAACCCGCCGGTTGGCAACAACGATGCTACGCAAACCACTCAGGGAGTTCCTGTTAATGTAGTGGTGCTGGCAAATGACAGCGATCCGGATAGCAATACGTCGGGCAATGGTCAGTTGAACAACCCGATCATTGTGTCGCAACCGGATAATGGTACGGCAGTGGTCAATGCAGATGGTTCGGTAACCTACACACCACCTGCCAACTTTACGGGTGTTGTTACGTTCCCGTACCAGGTCTGCGATAAAGGTACCTCGCCCCTGTGTGCAACCGCTTTGGTAACGGTAACCGTCAATCCAACACCTCCTGTTGGTACCACGTTGGCACCGGTTGCTGTGGATGATGCACTGGTGACGCCTATAAATACTCCGAAAACGGGTACATTGGCCAGCAATGATAGTGATCCCAATAGCCCTGCTTTGCCATTAATTTATACGCCGGGTACATTCACCACAACACATGGTACCCTGGTAGTAGATAATACTGGTAGCTATACTTATACGCCTGCCAACAACTATATTGGCCCGGATAGTTACACTTATACTGTATGTAACACCGCTGGAAAATGTGACCAGGCTACGTTGTCGATGGACATACAACAGCCGGTATGCGTACTGGCGGCACCAACCGTTGCGCCGGGTTCCGCTACCATTTGTACAATGGGTGGAAGCCTTACGCTTATAGCTACGGGAGTCGCCGGGGCTGTATTTAGCTGGACAGGTACGGGTTTATCCGGCAATACTGGAGCTGTAGTACTGGTAAGTGGCTTAACCACAGCTGGTAATTATTCGTACTCAGTTACGCAAATAATAAATGGTTGTGTGAGTACACCAGCCGTAACGGTTGTGGTATCGAGTAGTTCCGCTTGCACCTATCAGCCGCCAATCGCTACGCCAGACATTGCCAACACGAATCTGAACACGCCGGTGTCGGGCAATGTGTTGACCAACGACCGCGACCCGCAGGGCTTACCGCTTACCGCTTCGCTGACAAGTCAGCCCACCAACGGAACAGTGACGCTTTCGCCGGACGGCAGCTATACCTACACACCGCCGACGGGCTTTACCGGTACAACCAGCTTCTGCTACGCAGTGAGCAATACGGCGGGTCTGAGCAGCAGCGCCTGTGTGACGGTGAACGTGCTGCCGGTGCCGGATGTGCTGAAAAATAACCCGCCGGTAGCCAACAACGATGCTGTCGAAACGCTGCCGGGCAAGCCGGTGGTGATTGCGGTACTGGCCAACGACACGGATCCGGACAATGCCACCAGCCTCAACGGTCAGCTGGCCAATCCGACCCTGTTGGGTCAGCCGACACAAGGCACAGCGGTGGTGAACGGCGACGGTACGGTGACCTATACACCACCTTCGGGCTTTACGGGCGTGGTGAGCTTCCCATACTCGGTCTGCGACAAGGGTACCCCGGCCTTGTGTTCGACGGCGGTGGTAACGGTGAATGTGTTGCCGACCCCACCGGCGGGCACGACGCTGGCACCGGTGGCGGTTGACGATGCGATACTGACCAGTGTCAACACACCGAAAGCGGCGACGGTGGCGGGTAATGACTACGATCTGAACACGCCGGCGCTGAGTCTGAGCTATACCAGCGGTCAGCCGTCGCACGGTACGGTGGTGATGAGCGCCAACGGCAGCTACACCTATACACCGGCGACGGGGTACGTGGGTCCGGACAGTTTCACCTACACCGTCTGCAACACGGCGGGGCTGTGCGATAAAGCGACGGTAAGTGTGCTGATTGAAAATCCGGTTGTCCCGCAGCCGCCAATCGCTACGCCCGACATTGCCAACACGAATCTGAACACGCCGGTGTCGGGCAATGTACTGACCAACGACCGCGACCCGCAGGGCTTACCGCTTACCGCTTCGCTGACAAGTCAGCCCATCAACGGGACGGTGACGTTTTCGCCCGATGGTTCCTATACCTACACACCGCCGACGGGCTTTACCGGTACGACCAGCTTCTGCTACGCAGTGAGCAATACGGCGGGTCTGAGCAGCAGCGCCTGCGTGACGGTAAATGTACTGCCGGTGCCGGATGCGCTGAAGAACAATCCGCCGGTAGCCAACAACGATGCTGTCGAAACGCTGCCGGGCAAGCCGGTGGTGATTGCGGTACTGGCCAACGACACCGATCCGGACAATGGCACCGGCCTCAACGGTCAGCTGGCCAATCCGACCCTGCCGGGTCAGCCGACACAAGGCACAGCGGTGGTGAACGGCGACGGGACGGTGACCTACACGCCACCTTCGGGTTTCACGGGTGTGGTAAACTTTCCGTACTCGGTCTGCGACAAGGGTACACCGGCACTGTGTTCGACGGCGGTGGTGAGTGTGAATGTGTTGCCGACCCCACCGGCGGGCACGACGCTGGCACCGGTCGCGGTTGACGATGCGATTCTGACGAACATCAACACCTCGAAAGCGGCGACGGTGGCGGGTAATGACTATGATCTGAACACGCCGGCGCTGAGTCTGAGCTATACTAGTGGTCAGCCGTCGCATGGTACGGTGGTGCTGAGCGCCAACGGCAGCTACACCTACACACCGGCGACGGGGTACGTGGGTCCGGACAGTTTCACCTACACGGTGTGCAGCACGGCGGGGCTGTGCGATAAAGCTACGGTGAATGTGCTGATTGAAAATCCGGTTGTCCCGCAGCCGCCAATCGCTACGCCCGACATTGCCAACACGAATCTGAACACGCCGGTGTCGGGCAATGTACTGACCAACGACCGCGACCCGCAGGGCTTACCGCTGGCGGCGAGCCTGACGAGTCAGCCCACCAACGGGACGGTGACGTTTTCGCCGGACGGCAGCTATACCTACACACCGCCGACGGGCTTTACCGGTACAACCAGCTTCTGCTACGCAGTGAGCAATACGGCGGGTCTGAGCAGCAGCGCCTGTGTGACGGTGAACGTGCTGCCGGTGCCGGATGTGCTGAAAAATAACCCGCCGGTAGCCAACAACGATGCTGTCGAAACGCTGCCGGGCAAGCCGGTGGTGATTGCGGTACTGGCCAACGACACCGATCCGGACAATGGCACCGGCCTCAACGGTCAGCTGGCCAATCCGACCCTGCCGGGTCAGCCGACACAAGGCACAGCGGTGGTGAACGGCGACGGTACGGTGACCTATACACCACCTTCGGGCTTTACGGGCGTGGTGAGCTTCCCATACTCGGTCTGCGACAAGGGGACACCGGCGCTGTGTGCTACAGCCGTGGTGAGTGTGAATGTGTTGCCGACCCCACCGGCGGGCACGACGCTGGCACCGGTCGCGGTTGACGATGCGATTCTGACGAACATCAACACCTCGAAAGCGGCGACGGTGGCAGGCAATGACTACGATCTGAACACACCGGCGCTGAGCCTGAACTATACCAGCGGTCAGCCATCGCATGGTACGGTGGTGCTGAGCGCCAACGGCAGCTACACCTACACACCGGCGACGGGGTACGTGGGTCCGGACAGTTTCACCTACACGGTGTGCAACACGGCGGGGCTGTGCGATAAAGCTACGGTGAAGTGTGCTGATTGAAAATCCGGTTGTCCCGCAGCCGCCAATCGCTACGCCCGACATTGCCAACACGAATCTGAACACGCCGGTGTCGGGCAATGTACTGACCAACGACCGCGACCCGCAGGGCTTACCGCTGACGGCGAGCCTGACGAGTCAGCCGGCCAACGGGACAGTGACGCTTTCGCCCGATGGTTCCTATACCTACACACCGCCGACGGGCTTTACCGGTACAACCAGCTTCTGCTACGCGGTGAGCAATACGGCGGGTCTGAGCAGCAGCGCCTGCGTGACGGTAAATGTACTGCCGGTGCCGGATGCGCTGAAGAACAATCCGCCGGTAGCCAACAACGATGCTGTCGAAACGCTGCCGGGCAAGCCGGTGGTGATTGCGGTACTGGCCAACGACACCGATCCGGACAATGGCACCGGCCTCAACGGACAGCTGGCCAATCCGACCCTGCCGGGTCAGCCGACACAAGGCACAGCGGTGGGTGAACGGCGACGGTACGGTAACCTACACGCCGCCTTCGGGTTTCACCGGCGTGGTGAGCTTCCCGTACTCGGTCTGCGACAAGGGTACACCGGCGCTGTGTGCTACAGCCGTGGTAACGGTGAATGTGTTGCCGACCCCACCGGCAGGCACGACGCTGGCACCGGTGGCGGTTGACGATGCGATACTGACCAGTGTCAACACACCGAAAGCGGCGACAGTGGCGGGTAATGACTACGATCTGAACACACCGGCGCTGAGCCTGAGCTATACCGGCGGCCAGCCATCACACGGTACGGTAGTGCTGAGCTCCAACGGCAGCTATACGTACACACCGGCGACGGGGTACGTGGGTCCGGACAGTTTCACCTACACGGTGTGCAACACGGCGGGGCTGTGCGATAAAGCGACGGTAAGTGTGCTGGTGCAACAACCGGTCGGTTTAAAATTATTACCGAAAGCATGGTTACAAGGAGCGCTCTTCAACGTCACAGATGTAAACGGCGTTATGCGTGATGATTTAAGGACGAAAAACCTGATTCCGGTGACAAGTCCATATGGCAGCCTCAGTGCAATAACACCTACATCGGCCATCAGCAATACAGCCACTGTATTCGGGGTAATGGGTAATGATGCCATCGTTGACTGGGTATTTGTTGAACTGAGAAGCCCGGCTAATATGTCGTTAGTGGTTGATAGCCGCGCCGCATTGATTCAGCGCGATGGCGATATCGTCGATCTGGATGGTACATCGGCTGTGCAGTTTAATCAGGCGTCGCAGGGTAACTACTATGTTTCTGTGAGACACCGTAACCACTTAGGTGTCATGACTGCAACAGCTATTCCGTTGTCGGTGACAGGAACTGTAGTTGACTTCAGAACACCGGCAACGCCAACTTATCGTGCGTCAACGGCTGGCATTAATCAGGCACAGGTGACCGTCGCACAAGGGGTGGCGCTATGGGCAGGCAATGTCTTGTACGATAAGACCGTGATCTACCAGGGGACCGGTAACGATGTTTCGGCAATATCTGTACAGGTGAAGGGGGCAACCAGGCCGGATGGAAGTTTATTTAACATCACCGGTTCTGCTTTCTACATCCTGAACGGCTATTACACCGGAGACGTCAACATGGATGGGCGGACAATTTATCAGGGTACCGGTAACGATGTGAACTATATCTATCTGAACGTAACCCGGAACCATCCCGGCAACATAGCTGGTCAGAACATCTTTATCATTCGCGAACAACTGCCGTAGCTGGCCCGGGCGTAACCAGAGCGGTTGCGCCCGGACAACTGGCTTTATCGCCAGTGTAGGACGGTTTCTCAGACTATAGACATGAAAAACACAATTACCATGAATCGTTATCTTGCCCGGTTGGCAGGCCTGCTTGTGTGTTTAAGCACACAATGGGTATTGGGGCAGACCTCTCCGAATACGGTAAAGTTTCAGGTGACGTATAGTGCACAAACCCAGACGTATACAGCATGGGTTGTACCAGACTATTCGACACCCAATAGCAACAGCTATAATACCGGACTGAATGAACTGGTGTCAACCGCACAGTTTACACTGAAAGTGCCGGCTGGCTTTCAGATACAGAATATTACTGATGCGACTTCTGCACAGACCTGGGATAAGACCCCTGTTAAATATGGACAGGGGCTTTCACTCACACTGACAAATGGCAGTGTGATCACGCAGGATTACGGTACAGGGGTATTGGACCCGAATTACGCCTATTATGTAATCGGTAAATCGCCGACAGAATCAAACCTTGGCAGTTTCACCGCCAATACACCTGTCGCATTATTTACCTTCAAAGGGAATGGTTGTTTCGGGCCTGTTGCTCCTATTACAAATACGGATTCCTTCATCCGGGCTGCGCTCGATACATATGGCTATAACGTGCCGAACAACTTTAATTCGGCATCAGGACAGCCAACCGGCGGAAATCAGATTCCTTTAGAACAGTTTGTGGATATCATCGGAGGGCCGGCGAACTGTTTATTGCCGGTTCTTGCCATACCTGACATCAATGTCACAAATATCAATACACCGGTCTCGGGTAATGTATTAACCAACGATGTTAATCCGGCCGGTACACCGCTTACGGCTTCTTTATTGAGCCCGCCGGTAAACGGTACGGTTACGCTGACGCCAACCGGTAATTATACCTATACACCACCGGCAGGTTTTACCGGTACGGTCAGTTTTTGTTACTCAGTTAGTAATACGGCCGGACAAAGTAGTTCGGCCTGTGTGAGCATTAACGTATTGCCATTGCCAACGGCAGCAAATGATGCACCGGTGGCGAATAATGATGCAACACAGACGCAGGCGGGCAAGCCCGTAATTATTGCCGTGCTGGTTAATGACAGTGATCCGGATAATCCGGCAACACCGGCCGGCCAATTGAATAATCCAACGATCCTGAATCAGCCATCGGCCGGGACTGCTGTAGTCAACAACGATGGTACGGTAACCTATACACCCCCGGCGGGCCTCACGGGGGTGGTTACCTTCCCTTATCAGGTCTGTGATAAGGGAACACCCGCGCAGTGTGCGACGGCTGTGGTTACTGTACTGATTCAACCCGCTTCTGCAACCGGAACTGTACTATCACCGGTAGCGGTTGACGATGCCATACTGACCAGTGTCAACACCTCGAAAACGGCGACGGTGGCCGGAAATGATTCCGATCTGAACACGCCGGCGTTATCGCTGACGTTTGCATCCGGTCAGCCGGCGAATGGTACGGTTATATTTACCGCAACCGGTAACTACACCTACACACCGGCAGCAGGATACGTAGGCCCGGATACTTTCACCTACACAGCCTGCAATACGGCAGGATTATGTAGTAAAGCGACGGTTTATATCGATGTCCAGGGGCTTCCGGTAACACAGCCGCCAATCGCCACGCCCGACATTGCCAACACGAATCTGAACACCCCTGTATCGGGCAATGTACTGACCAACGACCGCGACCCGCAGGGCTTACCGCTGACGGCGAGCCTGACGAGTCAGCCCATCAACGGGACGGTGACGTTTTCACCGGACGGCAGCTATACCTACACACCACCAACAGGCTTTACCGGCACGACCAGCTTCTGCTACTCAGTGAGCAATACGGCGGGCCAGAGCAGCAGCGCCTGTGTGACGGTGAACGTGAACCCATTACCGACATCGGGCAATGATAAGCCAATCGCTAACAACGATGCGACGGAAACGCTGTCGGGCAAGCCGGTAGTCATTGCGGTACTGGCCAACGACACGGATCCGGACAATGCCACCGGCCTCAACGGTCAGCTGGCCAATCCGACCCTGTTGGGTCAGCCGACACAAGGCACAGCGGTGGTGAACGGCGACGGTACGGTGACCTACACGCCACCTTCGGGCTTTACGGGCGTGGTGAGCTTCCCGTACTCGGTCTGCGACAAGGGTACACCGGCACTGTGTGCTACAGCCGTGGTGAGTGTGAATGTATTGCCAACACCACCGGCGGGCACGACGCTGGCACCGGTGGCGGTTGACGATGCGATACTGACCAGTGTCAACACCTCGAAAACGGCGACGGTGGCGGGCAATGACTACGATCTGAACACACCGGCGCTGAGCCTGAACTATGCCAGCGGCCAGCCGTCGCATGGTACGGTAGTGATGAGCGCCAACGGCAGCTACACGTACACACCAGCGACGGGGTACGTGGGTCCGGACAGCTTCACCTACACTGTCTGCAACACGGCGGGGTTGTGTGATAAAGCTACCGTGAGTGTGCTGATCGAGTCTCCGGTTGTGAACCTGCCGCCGGTTGTTACGCCTGATATCAATACCTTTATTCCGGGTGTAGCGACAACCGGAAATGTACTGACAAACGATAAGGATCCGGAAGGAACACCATTAACGGCATCGGTAGTGGGAACTCCTCCGGCGGGCTTTACGCTTTCACCGGACGGCAGTTATACCTACAATGCTCCATCGAGTCAGACGGCACCGGTGACGGTTACCTATCAGGCCTGTGACACATCAACGCCGCCGGCCTGTGCGACAACAACACTGACGCTGAAGCCAGTAGTACAAACTCCGGCGAATGATGCGCCGGTCGCCCTGAATGATGCGACACGGACAGAATCGGGTGTGCCGGTTAAAATACCTGTGCTTGGTAATGATAAGGATCCGGAAGGGTTGCCTTTGTCTAACCCGACGCTGTTGGGCCAGCCTACTGCCGGGACTGCTATCGTCAATAACGATGGTACGGTAACCTACACGCCACCGGCCGGCTTTACAGGCGTAGTGAGTTTCCCGTATCAGGTATGCGATACGGGTACACCGGCAGCCTGTGCTACGGCTGTTGTAACCGTCGAGGTGACTGTGCCTACAGGCTTAACAAACCACGCACCGGTCGCAATTGATGATCACAGCCTGACAAATAAAAACATAGCATTGGTTTCGACGGTGGCAGGCAATGACACGGACCCTGATGCCGGTCAGGTGCTTACATTTACAAAACTGACTGAGCCTGTAAATGGTACTGTTACCTTCAGCGCAACAGGGAGCTACACATTTGTTCCGGCTACGAATTTTGTAGGAACAACTAATTTTACCTATCAGGTTTGTGATAACGGAACACCGGTTCTGTGTACGACAGCAACAGCCTACATTACTGTGACGGACCCATGCGCGGTACAGTTACCGGCACCGATGATTTCGCCTATGTCAGCAACTGTTTGTACGAATGGTCGTCTGGTATTAACTGCCATCGGTGAAACAAACGCCATATTTACCTGGACCGGAACCAGTCTGACGGCAGCAGTAACGAGTGAAACACTTGCCTTGACTAACTTGCCGGCAGGCGTTTATCAATATACAGTGGTGCAGACAGTTAATAGTTGTACAAGTGCTGCCGGATCAACAAGTGTAGTGTCTACCTCTACCGCCTGTATGTATCTGCCGCCAATCGCCACGCCAGACATCGCCAACACGAATCTGAACACCCCTGTGTCGGGCAATGTACTGACCAACGACCGCGACCCGCAGGGCTTACCGCTGACGGCGAGCCTGACGAGTCAGCCCATCAACGGGACGGTGACGTTTTCACCGGACGGCAGCTATACCTACACACCACCAACAGGCTTTACCGGCACGACCAGCTTCTGCTACTCAGTGAGCAATACGGCGGGCCAGAGCAGCAGCGCCTGTGTGACGGTGAATGTGAACCCATTGCCGACATCGGGTAATGATAAGCCAATTGCCAACAACGATGCGACCGAAACGCTGTCGGGCAAGCCGGTGGTGATTGCGGTACTGGCCAACGACACCGATCCGGACAATGCCACCAGCCTCAACGGTCAGCTGGCCAATCCGACCCTGTTGGGTCAGCCAACGCAGGGCACGGCGGTGGTGAACGGCGACGGTACGGTAACCTACACGCCGCCAACGGGCTTCACCGGCGTGGTGAGCTTCCCGTACTCGGTCTGCGACAAGGGCACACCGGCCTTGTGTTCGACGGCGGTGGTAACAGTGAATGTATTGCCAACACCACCGGCGGGCACGACGCTGGCACCGGTAGCGGTTGATGATGCGATTCTGACGAACGTCAACACCTCGAAAACGGCGACGGTGGCGGGTAATGATTACGATCTGAACGCACCGGCGCTGAGTCTGAACTATGCCGGCGGCCAGCCATCGCACGGTACGGTGGTGATGAGTGCCAACGGCAGCTACACCTACACACCGGCGACGGGGTACGTGGGCCCCGACAGCTTCACCTACACCGTCTGCAACACGGCGGGGTTGTGTGATAAGGCTACGGTAAGTGTGCTGATTGAGTCTCCGGTTGTAAACTTGCCGCCAATCGCCACGCCCGACATTGCCAACACGAATCTGAACACCCCTGTATCGGGCAATGTGCTGACCAACGACCGCGACCCGCAGGGCTTACCGCTGACGGCGAGCCTGACGAGTCAGCCGACCAACGGGACGGTAACGTTTTCGCCCGATGGTTCCTATACCTACACACCACCGACGGGCTTTACCGGCACCACCAGCTTCTGCTACTCAGTGAGCAACACGGCGGGCCAGAGCAGCAGCGCCTGTGTGACGGTGAACGTGAACCCGCTGCCGACTTCGGGCAATGATAAGCCAATCGCTAACAACGATGCGACGGAAACGCTGTCGGGCAAGCCGGTAGTAATTGCGGTACTGGCCAACGACACGGATCCGGACAATGCCACCGGCCTCAACGGGCAGCTGGCCAATCCGACCCTGTTGGGTCAGCCAACGCAGGGCACGGCCGTGGTGAACGGCGACGGTACGGTAACCTACACGCCGCCTTTGGGTTTCACCGGCGTGGTGAGCTTCCCGTACTCGGTCTGCGACAAGGGCACACCGGCACTGTGCGCGACGGCGGTGGTAACAGTGAATGTATTGCCAACACCACCGGCGGGCACGACGCTGGCACCGGTAGCGGTTGACGATGCGATTCTGACGAACGTCAACACCTCGAAAACGGCGACGGTGGCGGGTAATGATTACGATCTGAACGCACCGGCGCTGAGCCTGAACTATACTAGTGGTCAGCCGTCGCATGGTACGGTGGTGATGAGCGCCAATGGCAGCTACACCTACACACCGGCTACGGGGTATGTGGGTGCGGACAGTTTTACTTACACCGTCTGCAACACGGCAGGTCTGTGTGATAAGGCAACGGTAAGTGTGCTGATCGAAGCCAATCCGGCGACACAGCCGCCGGTGGTGGTCGGAGAACCCGTCGTAACAGACAAAGGCAAGCCGGTAACAGTATGTATGCCGATTATAGATAGTGATAGGCCGGATAGCTTTACCGCTTCAATTTGTGGCCAGCCGGCCGGCGGAACCGCAA
>CBDFHU010000015.1:0-34324 GCA_965247375.1 Arsenicibacter sp. | reverse complement strand
CGGCACCACAGACGTACTGAACCAGGTTCTGGTGTTTGATGATCAGGATGTCCGACGGGTGACGGGTGTTATAGAAGACATACCTGTCCAATCGCACTTTCAGGCCGATTTCCTGCTTCCGCTGCATGAAACCCATGACGCAAAAGTGAATAAGTGGGGAAATCACATTTTCACAACCTACGTGCTGTTGCGGCCCGATGCGAACCCTGCGTCAGTAGAAGCCAAATTTGAGCAGATTCTTCAAACCTACGTCGACCCGGCTCTCCGACGCTATTTCAACACCTCATTGGCCGAGACCCGAAAAGCGGGAAATTACTTCAATTACTCGCTGATGCCGCTGACTGACATCCATTTGTATTCCGACCGGGATGGCGAGCTCTCGCCCAACAACAGCATTGCGTATGTGTACCTCTTCCTGCTGATCGCTCTGTTCATTTTGCTGATTGCTGTTTTTAATTTCATCAATCTGACCACGGCACGGTCTGCCAAACGGGCACGGGAAGTAGGGGTCCGGAAAGTGGCGGGTTCCAGCCGGGCAGAACTTGTTTTTCAGTTTCTGTCGGAGTCCTTATTAACAACTTTTCTGGCTTTACTGGCCGGCCTGGGGCTGGTTTATTTCCTGTTACCCTTCGCTAATTTACTAGCTGCTAAAAACCTCACTTTTAACCGGTTAATCACCATTTTATCTCTATTTTATCTGGTAGCAAGCTCAGGGATTGTTGGCATTCTGGCGGGCTTATATCCTGCCTTTTATCTCTCTTCATTCAAACCCATTACGGTACTGAAAGGCAAATTGTGGGTAATGCCGGGGCGTCAGAATCTACGCAACTACCTGGTTGTTTTCCAGTTTTCGCTTTCGGTGTTACTCATTATAGGTACGTTGCTCATCAACCGGCAAATGCAGTATATCCAGACGAAAAAACTGGGTTTCAACAAAGAACAGGTCGTTGTCATTAATACCGCGCAATCGACAGAACAGCAGGTGACCACCTTCAAACAGGAAGCCCTCCGGAGCCCCGCCATTAAATCGGGGACAATAAGTGGTTTTCTGCCCGTTGCGTCCAACCGTTGGAGCGATATGTGGTATCCGGAAAACGCAACCGATCAAAAACTATCGGTAGGCATGCAGGAATGGCAGGTTGATCCGGATTATATCGCTACGCTGGGTATGCAACTGCTGAAGGGCCGGAATTTTATAGCCGGACGTCTTGCCGATAAGCAGGCAGTCATCATTAACGAAAGTGCGGCCCAAACGATTTGGGTATCAAAACCCCGTCGGGAAGCGTATTCATTTGACGGTGGTGAGCAACTGACGATTATTGGGGTGGTACAGGACTTTCATTATGAATCCCTTCGGAACACCATCGAACCGGTAGGCTTAGTGGTAGATGCCAGCGTGCTGGGGGGCCATACTGAACTCTATTTATCGGATGTCTCTTTCCGGCTCAACACGACCGACGTGACTTCGGCACTGGCTACCCTTGAGAAAACCTGGAAGCAGATTGCTCCTGAACGACCGTTTACGTATTCCTTTCTGAGCGAGGATTTCGACGCGATGTACCGCGCCGAACAACGTACCGGGCAGCTATTTACGGCCTTTGCTGCCCTGGCGATTCTGATTGCCTGCCTGGGCCTTTTCGGCTTAAGCGCCTTTGCCGCAGAGCAACGACAAAAGGAGATCGGCGTCCGTAAAGTGTTGGGTGCCTCCATTCCCGGCATTGTCGCCCTACTCTCGAAAGACTTCCTGAAACCGGTTCTGGTGGCCATTCTCATTGCCTCGCCCATTGCCTGGTGGGCTACCACCAAATGGCTTCAGGACTTCGCCTATAAAGTTGACATGGCGTGGTGGGTATTTTGCCCTGGCAGGCGCGGGTGCCTTGTTGATTGCCCTCCTGACAGTGAGCTTCCAGAGCATTAAAGCAGCCCTGATGAATCCGGTTAAGTCCCTGCGGTCTGAATAAACGTTAATGCATAATGGACAATGAACCATGTATAATGCACTCTCTAAAACGCATTAAGTACTCATTATTAACTCATTGCATACACTACATTATTCATTGTCCATTATTCATTATCCATTCTGAAGCCAATGCGAACTAAACCGCCCCGACTGGCGACACGCCTGCTGCACTGGTTCTGCCCGTTCCACCGCGCCGAGGAGCTCGAGGGCGACCTCGACGAGCTGTTTCAGCAGCGCGTCCGCGAGCTGGGCCTGCGGCAGGCACGGTGGCGATATATCCGCGATGTCGTCAGCCTGATGCGGCCGTCGTTGTTGCGCCAACCTCATGATTACCAAACCCATTCAACAAATACGATCATGTTCCGGAATTATCTTAAAATCGCCTTTCGGGGCCTTGTAAAAAATAAAGGCTATTCCTTCATCAACATTTTCGGGCTGGCATCAGGCATGGCAGTTGCTATGCTAATCGGCCTGTGGGTATACGACGAACTGTCGTTTAACCGCTATTTCCGGAATTATGACCGGATTGCTAAGGTGATGCAGCGCGGCGTCTTCAACGGAGAGGTGTTTCATGCTGAGTATAATCCGGCTCCCATGGGTCAGGAACTACGAACTGTGTATGGCGATAATTTTACGCATGTCGTTATGTCGTCCTGGACGGCCGATCATATTCTGGCGTACAACGACACAAAACTGACCCGGAAAGGTAATTACCTC
The DNA here is from genome assembly GCA_965247375.1 of Arsenicibacter sp. GTDB lineage: Bacteria > Bacteroidota > Bacteroidia > Cytophagales > Spirosomataceae > Arsenicibacter. The sequence continues at coordinate 31,647 of CBDFHU010000015.1, read as the reverse complement.
AGTGCCAATGCACCCGATATGTTTACGCTGACGATGCGGCGGGGTACACGGGCCGGATTAAACGATCTGAATTCGGTTCTGCTATCGGAATCAACCGCCAGAGCCCTGTTCGGAGAGACCGACCCATTGGGTAAACTGATAAAGCTCGACAACAAACTGGATGTAAAAGTAACCGGGATATATGAAGACTTCCCGTATAACACAGAATTCAGGGATATGACCTTTATTGCCCCTTGGGACCTCTATCTGGCATCGAACAACTGGGTAAAACAGGCGCAGGATAATGCAGACTGGGGAAATTTTTCCTGGCAGGTATTGGTGCAGCTTGCACCGAATGCCGGTTTTGACGCCGTATCGGCCAAAATTAAAGACATCCGGCTGAAACACAATCCGGAGGTTGCCTTCATAAAGCCGGCGGTATATCTCCTGCCGATGAGCCAGTGGCACCTCTTTTCAGGCTGGGACAAATCCGGAAACCTGGACGGCCGGATTCAGTATGTGTGGCTCTTCGGCATTATCGGCATTTTCGTCCTGCTGCTGGCCTGCATCAATTTCATGAATCTGTCAACTGCCCGGTCTGAAAAACGGGCGAAGGAAGTTGGTATCCGGAAAGCCGTCGGCTCGGTACGCCTGCAGATTATCAGTCAGTTTTTCAGTGAGTCCTTTCTGGTAGTAGCCCTGTCGTTCGTCGTTGCCATTTTGCTGATTCTGCTGGCGTTGCCGGTTTTCAACAGGGTTGCAGACAAACAAATTACCATTGCATGGACAAACGCTGTTTTCTGGACGATAAGTCTCGGGTTCTGCCTGTTTACAGGCCTGCTCGCCGGAAGCTACCCGGCTTTTTATTTATCTTCATTTCAGGCGGTTAAGGTATTGAAAGGTACATTCAAAGCCGGCCGGTTTGCCTCCGTTCCACGTCAGGTGCTGGTTGTGATTCAGTTCACCGTTTCAGTAACCCTCATTGTGGGTACAATCATCGTGTTCAGGCAGATTCAGTATGCGAAAGGCCGGCCGGTCGGCTACGACCGGAGCGGATTGATTACCGTGGCCATGAACACGCCGGAACTACATCAGCATTATAACACCCTCCGCGATGCCCTCATTCGAACCGGCGCGGTAATCGACATGTCAACCTCGTCGGCTCCGGCAACGGATCTGAACTCACAGAATGCCGGATTTTCCTGGGCAGGGAAAGACCCTGACTTCAAGGATAACTTCGGGACTATTGCCGTTTCCCACGATTTCGGTAAAACCGTTGGCTGGCAGTTTGTGCAGGGCCGCGATCTTTCCCGGCAATATACCAGTGATTCGTCCGGTATGGTATTGAACGAAACGGCGGTGCGGTACATGGGCCTTAAACATCCGGTCGGGATGGAGATTAAATGGAACGGTACACCATATAAGGTTGTGGGGGTTATCAGGGATATGATTATGGAATCGCCGTTTAAACCCGTTACCCAAACCGTGTACATGCTCAATTACGGCTGGGCCAATGTCATCAATATCAAGCTGAATCCGGCTCGCAGCACGCGCGAATCAATAGCCAAAATCGAACCTGTCTTCCGTAAATTTAACCCTGGCAGCCCGTTCGACTATCAGTTCTCTGACCAGCAGTATGCCTTAAAGTTTGCAGCTGAAGAGCGGATCGGCCAACTGGCATCCGGCTTCGCTCTGCTTGCCGTTCTGATTTCCTGCCTCGGCCTGTTTGGAATGGCGTCTTTTGTGGCCGAACAACGCACGAAAGAGGTCGGGATTCGTAAAGTCCTCGGCGCGTCTATTATTAATGTGTGGCTGCTGCTCTCCGGAGACTTCTTACGACTGGTCCTTATTGCGTTTTGTATCGCGACGCCTGTTGCATGGCATTTTTTAAGCAACTGGCTGCAAAAATATGAATACCGGACCGAGTTATCCTGGTGGATTTTTGCCTTGTCCGGCGCGGGTGCCTTGTTGATTACCCTGCTGACGGTGAGCTACCAGAGCATCAAAGCAGCCCTGATGAATCCGGTTAAATCCCTGCGGTCTGAATAAACGTTAATGAATAATGGACAATGTATAATGCATTCCTGAAAACGCGATAAGCACTCATTATCAACTCATTGCATACGCCACATTAGTCATTATCCAGTTTAAATTATTCATTCTAATGCCTATGCGCACTAAACCGCCCCGGCTGGCCACACGCCTGCTGCACTGGTTCTGCCCGCTCCACCGCGCCGAGGAGCTTGAGGGCGACCTCGATGAGCTGTTTCAGCAGCGTGTCAAGGAAGTCGGGATACGGCAGGCACGCTGGCGGTATGTCCGCGATGTCGTCAGCCTGATGCGGCCGTCGTTGTTACGCCAACCTCATGATTATCAAACCTATTCAACAAATACGACCATGTTCCGGAATTATCTCAAAATTGCGTTCAGAACGCTGGTACATCAGAAAGTATACTCGCTTATTAATGTAACAGGCCTCGCACTGGGGCTGGCAGCCAGCATTGTTATTTCGTTAATCGTACGGAATGAACTGACTTACGACAGCTATCATAAAAAAGCTGACCGGACTTATCGGGTGACAATACACGGTCTGGACTACAATCCGAGTGTATCGTTTGCCGTTGCACCTGCTTTCCGCAACGACTTTCCGGAAGCAGAACATGTTTCGCAATTCTTTTATCGTCCGGAAGGGTTGATTAAGGTTGGTAATCAACGTTTTTCGGAAAAAGGATTTGCCTTTGCCGACAGTGCATTTTCGCAGGTTTTTGACTTTAACTGGCTGGCCGGCAGCGCCAAAACAGCACTGGCAGACCCCAATACGGTTGTTCTTACTGAAAGTCTGGCCAAAAAATACTTCGGTGACCGCAACCCAATGGGTCAGCTCCTGCGTCTCAACAATCGTTTTGATCTGCGGGTAACAGGTATAATCGGCGATCTGCCTCCCAATACCCACCTGCGGTTCAATTTTCTGGTCTCGTGGGAATCAATCCGCAAAGAGGTGAACACGAATAATATCTGGGAAATCAGCGGGGGGTTTCTTTACGTGGTATTACCCGGAAAAGTTCAGCCTGAACGGATTAGCGCACGGTTTCCGGATTTTTTAACTAAAAACTGGGCCGAACAAATCCGGCAGGATAAGGGTGAGCTCTTACTTCAGCCGCTGCGTGCGATTCACTTCGACCAGCGCTATCTGACTCAGATCACCATGCCCCGATCAAAAGGTACTATTTACGGACTGGCATGTGTTGCCCTGTTTATCATTCTGACTGCCTGTATCAACTTCATTAATCTGGCTACGGCTCAGGCGGCCCGGCGGTCAAAGGAAGTTGGTATCCGGAAAGCACTCGGTGCTTTCCGCCGGCAACTGATCGGACAGGCGCTCGGTGAGACATCGCTGCTTGTTAGTGTCGCCACTATCCTGGCACTGCTTTTTGTTCGTGGCTTTCTACCCTATACGAAAGACCTGCTTGACATTCAGCTCACCTTCGGCCAATTAGCAGAACCGCAGGTAATTGCCATTATTGGGAGCATCCTGATAGCGACCATCCTGCTGGCTGGTCTGTATCCGGGCTTTGTGCAGTCGGACTTTCAGCCAACCAAAGCCCTCAAATCGCGTGTAACTGATGTACGGTTTGGCGGACTGGCCATCCGGAAGGTACTGGTAATGCTACAGTTTGCCATTACGCAGGTTATCATCATGGGTACGCTGGTTGTTGCCAGCCAGATGGACTTCTTTATGAACCAGGATTTGGGCTATACCAAAGATGCTATTATATTACTCCCGGCCGGTGACAAGCCCGATGTCTTTCTTCAGAAACTGCGTGAAAATCCGGGAGTACAACAGTTTAGCTTTGCCTCGGCAGCTCCGTCATACAATAACAATTTTGCCCCGTTTAAATCCCCCGAACGCGGTTTAACCGAGAATGAGGTCACTGAATTAAAACACGTAGATGAACAATACATTAGTCTGCACGGCCTGAAACTGGTGGCCGGTGACCCTATCCGGGCACGGGCCAAAGGCGATTCCTTATATAAAGTGGTTGTAAACCAGACACTGATTCGCCGCCTGGGCTTTACGGATGCCACCCGCGCCATCGGGCACCGCTTTTTCATCGGTAATCAGCCTGTACTGATTCAGGGAGTTGTCCGGGACTTCCAGAGTGAATCAAAACATAACAAAGTCCGGCCCTGCATTCTGGTCTACAATCCCGGCGCCTTCTGGCAGGTCGGTATTAAACTTCAACCACAAAACATGCGTGAGACACTGGCAGAGATTGAGGCCGACTGGACGAAGCTTAATCCGGAGTCTCTTTTTCAGTATGAGTTCGTGGACGATCACCTTGCCAGACTCTATACACAGGAGAGCAACATGTATAACGCCTTCCGTATGTTCTCGGCCATTTCCATACTTATTGGCGGCCTTGGCTTATTAGGGCTGGTTTCATTGATTGCCGTTCAGCGGACAAAAGAAATAGGCATCCGGAAAGTACTGGGAGCCTCGTCAGCCAGTATTGTCCTGCTCTTTTCCCGTGAGTTTCTCGGTCTGATGTGCATTGCTTTTTGTGTAGCGGCTCCGCTGGCCTGGTATGGCATGAGTAACTGGCTCCGGCAATATGCCTATCATATCAGCATCGGCCCGTCAATCTATCTGATCACGTTTTTCAGTATGGTTATTCTGGTGGTCGTTACTATCAGCTACCAGAGCATCAAAGCAGCCCTGATGAATCCGGTTAAGTCCCTGCGGTCTGAATAAACATTAATGAATAATGGACAATGTATAATGCATTCCTGAAAACGCAATAAGTACTCATTATCAACTCATTGCATACGCCACATTAGTCATTATCCATTTTACATGATCCATTCTAAAGCCTATGCGCACTAAACCGCCCCGGCTGGCGACACGCCTGCTGCACTGGTTCTGCCCGCCCTACCGCGCCGAGGAGCTCGAGGGCGACCTCGACGAGCTGTTTCAGCAGCGCGTCAAGGATGTCGGGATACGGCAGGCACGGTGGCGGTATGTCCGCGATGTCGTCAGCCTGATGCGGCCGTCGTTGTTACGCCAACCTCATGATTATCAAACCCATTCAACAAATACGATCATGTTCCGGAATTATCTTAAAATCGCCTTTCGGGGCCTTGTAAAAAATAAAGGCTATTCCTTCATCAATATTTTCGGGCTGGCATCAGGTATGGCTGTGGCGATGCTGATCGGCCTCTGGCTCTACGACGAACTGTCATTTAACCGGCAGTTCAAACACCATGACCGGCTGGCAATGCTGTGGCAGTTTGTCAAGTTTGATTCCGAGAAGGCAGCCTATGATGTCATGCCCATTCCGCTGGCGCAGGAGCTACGGAGCAAATATCCTGATTTCGAATCGGTTGGTCTGTCTGTATCACGCAACGTTATTGTGGCGGCCGGAGATCGGAAACTTTTTAAAACCGGCAATTATGTTGAGCCTGAACTGATTGATATGTTATCGCTTAACATGCTTTCAGGGACTCGCTTCGGGAACACCGATGTCAATTCGATTCTGTTATCTAAATCGCTCGCTCAGACCCTTTTCGACACGTCGGACCCGCTCAACAAGCTGATCCGGCTGAATAATAAACAGACCGTTAAGGTAGCCGGTGTGTACGAAGATTTCCCGGACAACAGTACCTTCAACGACGTGCTGTTTCTGGTTCCCTGGACGTTTTTTGCGGCCAACAATGAAAATGCAAAGCGGGATCAGGATCAGTGGGATTCCAATTCGTACCAGATCTTCGCTCAGCTCAAGCCGGGTGCTGACTTTGAGGCCGTTTCAGCCAAAATAAAAGACATCCGGATGAAGCGGGATAATCCGCCGGGCTATAAACCCGAATTTTTCCTGCACCCGATGAGCAAATGGCACCTGTATTCCGACTTTAAAGACGGGGTTAACACGGGGGGACTCATCACGTTTGTCTGGTTGTTTGGCAGCATCAGTGTGATTGTGCTGCTCCTGGCCTGTATCAACTTCATGAACCTGAGTACCGCCCGGAGCGGGAACCGCGCTAAGGAAGTAGGCATCCGGAAAGCCATCGGCTCGCTGCGCAGCCAGTTGATAGGCCAGTTTTTCAGCGAGTCGCTGCTGCTGACACTACTGGCGTTTACGGTAAGTATTCTGATTGTGCAGCTTACACTCCCCTTCTTCAATCAGGTTGCCGAAAAAAAGCTGGTCATTTTATGGGCAAATCCGGTATTCTGGCTGGCCGGCCTGGGCTTCAGTGTGCTGACCGGCCTGATTGCGGGCAGCTATCCGGCCCTGTATCTGTCAGCCTTTCAACCCGTTAAAGTGCTTAAAGGCGTGTTACGGTCCAGCCGGTCCGCTACCATTCCGCGCCGGGTACTGGTGGGCTTTCAGTTTACGGTTTCCGTTACACTCATTATCGGTACAGTTATCGTATTCCGGCAAATCGAACACGCCAAAGACCGGCCGGTTGGCTACAGTCGCAGTGGTCTGATTGAGATGAGTATGAATGCTCCGGAATTGCGTGGCCACTACACTTCTCTACGTACTGATCTGCTCAATACAGGCGCCGTCGCCGGTATGTCTGAATCGTCCGACTTGATCACAGAACAAGCGGGCGCCACCACCGATATTTCGTGGAAGGGTAAAAAGACGGACAGCAAACCGCTGGTGATGTCCAATTACGTAACACACGATTATGGTAAAACCATCGGCTGGCAACTACAGGAAGGCAGGGATTTCTCCCGCGACTTTTCGACCGACAGCGCCTCCATGATTCTGAACGAAGCTGCCGTCAAACTGATGGGTTTCCGGCAACGGAACGGCGGGTCGCCAATCGGCCAGACTGTTCTGCAAAGCGGCCGGGAATATACTGTTATCGGCGTGATCAAGGACATGATAAAAGAAGACCCGTTCCGGCCGGTCAGCCCGTCTTTTTTCGCGGTCAATTACCGCAATGTCAATACGATCAACATCCGTCTTGCCCCGCAACTACCGGTCCGTGAGGCGTTGGAGAAAGTAGAACAGGTGTTTAAACGCTACAGCCCGGATTCGCCTTTCGACTACAAATTTGCGGATGATCAATATAACCGGAAATTCGGCACCGAGCAGCGGATCGGCCGGCTGGCCGGCGGTTTTACCATGCTGGCGATTCTGATCAGCTGCCTTGGCCTGTTTGGTATGGCGTCTTTTATGGCCGAACAACGCACCAAAGAAATCGGTATCCGGAAAGTGCTCGGCGCTTCGGTCTTTACAATCTGGCAATTGCTCTCAAAAGAATATATCATACTGGTAGCTATCGCTTTCTGTCTGGCTACGCCGCTGGCGTACTTCGTACTGGCCGGCTGGCTCCGGAATTACGCCTACCGGATTGAACTATCGTGGTGGATTTTTGTACTGGCAGGACTAAGCCTACTAACGGTTACCCTGCTAACCGTTAGCTACCAGAGCATCAAAGCGGCCCTGATGAATCCGGTCAAATCCCTGCGGTCTGAATAAACGTTAATGAATAATGGACAATGTATAATGCATTCCTGAAAACGCAACAAGCACTCATTATCAACTCATTGCATACGCTGCATTATACATGATCCATTCTAAAGCCTATGAGAACTAAACCGCCCCGGCTGGCCACACGCCTGCTGCGCTGGTTCTGCCCGCCCTACCGCGCCGAGGAGCTCGAGGGCGACCTCGACGAGCTGTTTCAGCAGCGCGTCAAGGAAGTCGGGATACGGCAGGCACGGTGGCGGTATGTCCGCGATGTCGTCAGCCTGATGCGGCCATCGCTATTGCGGAAACCCCACAATTACCAAACCCATGCAACAAATACGATTATGATCCGGAATTACTGGAAAATCGCCGTCCGCAACCTGATGCGTGCAAAAGGCTTTACGGTCATCAATATAGCAGGCCTGGCCGTTGGTATGACGGCCGCTGCCCTGATCTGGCTATGGATTCAAAGCGAACAGACGTTCGACCGGTTTTACGCAAAAACCGACCGCCTCTTTCAGGTGTATAACCGCGATACATTCAGCGGTGAAACACAGGCCTGGGAAACAACTCCCCGGCCACTGGCGCCTTACCTCGCCGCGCACTATCCTGACATTGACGCCACGGCGCGGTACCGGCCCGCATCCTTTTTACTGACAACGGCTGGTAAACAGATCAATGCCGGCGGAGCCTTTGCCGATCCGTCGTTTCTGACCCTGTTCGATTTCCCGCTTCTGTCTGGTACTGTTCAGAGCGCCCTCCGCGAACCAACCGGAATTGTACTGACCAGATCACTGGCCGTCCGGCTTTTCGGCACGGCTGATGCAACCGGCAAAACCGTCCAGCTGGATCACAAAGAGAGCTTTCTGGTTACGGGTGTAATGGAAGATATACCCGATAATTCACGTTTCAGCAAGGTGGAATACCTGTTGCCTTATGCCTATTTTATCGCACAGGGGTGGGGTTCCGACGAATGGAGTTCAAACAATGACTATTCCTTTGTGCTCCTGAAACCGGCCGCCTCTGCGGATGCGGTCAATGCCAAAATCAGGGACGTTACGGCCCGGCAACTGAAAGGCGTCCTTGATGATGTCTCACACCGGCAGATTTTTCTGCATCCGGCCAGTCAGTGGCACCTGTATGCAAAGCAGGAAAACGGGCAGCTGGTTGCCGGTCAAATCGTTACGGTCCGGTTGTTTGCCGTTATCGCCGTGCTGATTTTGCTGATCGCAGCCGTCAATTTTGTTAACCTGAGTACCGCCCGCAGCGAAAAACGGGCCAAAGAAATCGGGATCCGGAAAGTAGCAGGGGCCCGGAAATCATCGCTTATTATCCAGTTTCTGTGCGAATCGGTGCTGCTTGCCCTTATGGCCGGTATAGTGACAGCAGGCCTGCTGACCCTGTCGTTGCCGTTCTTTAATGAGATCACCGGCAAACAGCTGTCGCTGGCTTTAGACTCAGGCCGCTTCTGGCTGACAGCCTTCGCCTTTGTGGTCTTTACCGGACTGCTGGCGGGCAGTTACCCCGCCCTGTATCTGGCTGACTTTCAGCCCATCCGGATTATGAAAGGTACATTCAGACCGGCCCAGGCAGTCTTTTCACCGCGTAAAGCCCTGGTTGTGTTACAGTTCACCTTTGCTATTGTGCTGATGATCGGTACGCTGGTGATCAAAGAGCAGATTACCCATGCCCGCGGACGCGAAAGCGGCTATACACGCAACAACCTGCTGTTCAGTTACCTTAACGGAAACCTGTCTTCCCATGTTACGGCCTTGCAACAGGACCTGATCAAAAGCGGGGCGGCCGTTTCGGTCAGTCAGTCGATGGGCCCGATTACCGAAATCAATACGCGGCAGTGGGGGCTCAGCTGGCCCGGCAGCACCAAAGCTGATAAAGACATTGAGTTTGACCGCTTCGGCACCGACGCGCATTTTCTGCAAACAACCGGAACGAAACTGGTTGCCGGTCGTGAGCCTGACATCTACCGCTACCCTACCGATTCTAACGCGGTAATGCTCAACGAAACCGCCGTAAAAACAATGCGGCTACAGCAACCGCTGGGCGCAACAATTCATTTTCTGAATCAGGACTGGCGTGTCGTCGGGGTACTGAAGGACTTTATTTTTGCCTCTCCCTACGAACCGGTCAATCCCGTTATCGTTTCGGGGCCGAACAAAGCCGTGGCGCTTAACTGGGCAGGTATCCGGCTGAATCCGGCCCGATCCGTTGCCGGCAATCTGGAAACGATTGAAGCCATTTTCAAAAAATACGAACCTGGTTACCCGTTCGATTTTACGTTTGCAGATGAATCCTATGCCGCCAAATTTGCCGCCGAACAACGAATCGGGGTTCTGACCAGCCTTTTTTCCGGACTTACTATTTTCATTACCTGCCTCGGCCTGTTCGGGCTGGCCGCCTATACAACCCGGCAGCGTACCAAAGAAATCGGTATCCGGAAAGCCCTTGGAGCCTCTGTTGGCAGCATCATCCAGCTCCTGTCAGCTGAGTTTCTGAAACTGATGCTGATTGCCTTCCTGATCGGTGCCCCGATTGGCTGGTATATCCTGAATCAATGGCTGGACGGGTATGCTTACCGGATTGCCATTGGCCCGGGCATTATCGGCCTTACACTGGTGGTTGCCACGCTGATTGTAATCGCTACCGTCAGTTCACAGGCCATCAAAGCGGCCCTGATGAATCCGGTAAAAGCATTACGGTCCGAGTAGAGACGCAACATCTTGCGTCTCCTGTCCGGATGGTTTTCATAAAATGGCTGACGCAGCTGAGACGCAACATCTTGCGTCTCCTATCCGGATGGTTTTCATAAAATAGCTGACGCAGCTGAGACGCAATATCTTGCGTCTCCTGTCCGGATGGTTTTTATAAAATAGCTGACGCAGCTGAGACGCAATATCTTGCGGTCTCCTGTCCGGATGGTTTTTATAAAATAGCTGACGCAGCTGAGACGCAATATCTTGCGTCTCCTGTCCGGATGGTTTTTATAAAATAGCTGACGCAGCTGAGACGCAACATCTTGCGTCTCTACGCATTTATGTCCGGTCATCGTCCGTTTGCGGACAACTTACCGGAATGCCAAAAATACAACACACTACAAAACAATAACTTACAAATATGGTATAGCTTTTGACTAACAAAATACAACAACGTCAACGGCTACGGCTATGCTACAGAACTACATCAAAATCGCCTTACGCAACCTCTGGAAAAACAAAACGTTTTCCGGCATCAACATCGCAGGGCTGGCACTCGGCATCGCTGCCTTTGTGCTGATTCTGGAATACGTCAGTTTTGAGAAGAATGTAAACCGGTTTCATGAAAAGCGTGAGCAGATTTACCGGGTACTGGTGCAGCATAAAAACGGCCCGACCGACGATTTTGTCCCCTCTGCGCTGGCGGGTGCCCTCAAACAACAATTTCCTGAAGTAACGGCCACCTGCCGGCTGGCGTATGTCCAGAAAGGCATTGTTACGGTACCCGATACGCAGAAAACAGCCAACCTTCGTTCATTCCGCGAAGACAATGCCCTGTCAGCCGACGGCGATTTTTTCCGCATTTTCTCATTTCCGGTCTTAACGGGCTCTCCGTCTCTGGCCCGGCCCAATACCGTAGCCCTGTCTCAATCAAAGGCACGGACGTATTTCGGGCAGCAAGACCCTATTGGCAAGGTAATTACTCTGAACAGCCAGTTTGGCAAAACGCCGTATACGGTTGTTTCCGTGTTTGCCGATGTTCCGGAAAACTCAGATATACAGTTTGATATGGTGTATGCCCTCAGTTCGCTGGACAACGCGGCCAAAAACAGCGGAAACGACTGGGCGCGTCTGGATAACTGGTACGGAGCCTTTTCACAAACCGTGTTGCTGCTGAACCCGGCCGCCAACCCGACGGCCCTCGAACAGAAATCAGCCGGTCTGCTGAAGCAGCACCGCCCCGACGAGCAGGAAACCATGCTGCTCCAGCCCCTTTCGCACCTGCATCTGGGCGAAAGTCTCGGCGACCAGCGCCCGACTGCCGGTAAGCTCAGTTTTGTGTATACCCTCGGCGCCATTGCCTTTCTGATTCTGGTTATTGCGTGGCTGAACTACATCAACCTCTCAACGGCTGGTTCGCTGAAACGGGCGAAAGAAGTCGGCGTCCGGAAAGTAGTCGGTGCTAACCGCAGCCAGATCATCGGTCAGTTTCTGGGCGAGTCGCTGCTGCTGAACGTCCTCGGCCTGACACTGGCCATGGTACTGGTCAGCGGGCTGCAAAAGCCGTTCAACGGCCTGGTTGGCCGGTCACTTAGTCTGGCAACCATCGGCGAAAGCCCGATGTGGCTGGCCGGCGTGGGTGCCTTGCTGATAGGCGCTTTATTGTCAGGCAGTTATGCAGCATTCGTCTTATCGGGCTTTCCGGTAGTGAGCATCGTTAAAAACGCGTTTGTCCGCTCCGGACAGGGCATCCGTACCCGTCAGCTGCTGGTTGTCTTTCAGTTTTCGATTTCCATCCTGCTGATTATCGCCACGGTTGTGCTGTACCGTCAGCTGTCGTTTATGCAAAACCAGAATCTGGGCATGAACCTAGACCAACTGCTGGTTATTAAAGGTCCTGAAGTAGGTTCTGATTCGGTCAAAAGCGCCGGTAAAGTTGCGTTCCGTCATCAGATTGCACAACTGCCGTTTGTCCGTGACTACTGCAACTCGGGTAGTGTGCCGGGAGGCTGGTATAATTTTAACTCCGACGGCGTCACGCGGATGAACCCGTCGCCGGGCGATGAGAAAAAGAATTATGCCTTTACCTACATCGACGACCGGTTCCTGAAAACATATGGAATTGCGCTTGCGGCAGGCCAGAATTTTACGCCTGAGATGTGCGATAAGGGAATGCAGGCCCACCGGATTATCCTGAATGAACGCGGCGCGAAAAAGCTGGGATTCAGTTCAGCACAGGACGCTGTCGGCCAGAAAATCAGATTTGGCGAAGAATACGAAATAGTCGGTGTTGTGAAGGATTATCACCATCAGTCGCTGCAGCAGGCTATTGAACCGCTGATTATCTTTCCGTCTTACCCGTCGAGCAATTATTCTATCCGGCTGGCCGCAAATGATATGCCCCATCAGCTGGCTATGCTTGAGCAGGAATATAAACAACTGTTTCCCGGTAACCCGTTTGAGTACTTTTTTGTGGACGAGCGCTACCAGAAACAATACCAGAGCGAACAGCAGCAGGGCCGGATTTTTACGGCAGCATCGGCGATGGCGATTCTGATTGCCTGCCTCGGCCTGTTCGGGCTGGCAGCCTACACCGCCGAACAGCGGACAAAGGAAATCGGGGTGCGGAAAGTTCTGGGCGCCTCCGTTGCCAGCATCATTGTGCTGCTCTCGCGTGACTTTATCAAATTGGTCGTCATTGCGCTGGTACTCGCATCGCCGCTGGCATGGTGGGGCATGAATCAGTGGTTGCAGGACTTTGCCTATCACATTACGATTGATGGCTGGGTCTTTTTCTGGGCAGGTATTGTTGCCATCGGTATTGCCCTGCTAACCGTTCTGTATCAATCGCTTAAAGCGGCGTACAGCAATCCGGTTAAATCGTTACGTGCTGAGTAGAGACGCAATATGTTGCGTCTCTACAGTAAAACGACTTCATCATGTTCCTGAATTATCTGAAAATAGCGTTCCGGACGCTGACCAAACACAAAGGCTATTCGGTGATCAACATCGGTGGTCTTGCTATTGGTATGGCAGTAGCGATTCTGATCGGCCTGTGGGTCTATGATGAAGTATCCTACAACAGACAGTATACGAACTACAACCGCATTGCCGAGGTGCGGCACTATGGCACTGAACCTTCAACCGGTATTACACGGGGTAGCCAGGCCTGTCAGATACCGCTGGGAACGGCCCTGAAAATGCGGTACAACACGTATTTCAAACACGTGTTGCTGGGTAACTGGATCGGCGACTATACGATCACTGCCGGCGACAAAAAACTGACCGGACGCGGCAAATTCATCGAAGGCGGTGTGATTGACATGCTCTCACTCGCCATGCTCTCCGGCAACAAAGCTGCCCTGAACGACCCGCACTCCATCATCCTCTCCAAATCGATGGCGGAGTCAGTCTTCGGCAAGGAAAACCCCGTCGGCAAAATGCTTAAAATCGACAACCGCATGGATGTTACGGTGACGGGCGTGTACGAGGATTTGCCCAGAAATGCCGATTTCGGGGAGGTAAAATTCTTTGCTCCGTGGGCCCTCTGGGTATCGTCGAACGACTGGATACAGGACGTTGTCACCAGTTGGGAAAACACTTCCTTTTCGGTTTATGTCCAGCTGGCCGACAATACGTCGCTTGAAGCCGCCAATGCTGGTCTGACCGGTTTTTACGCCAAAAATATGCCGCCGGAACTGGCCCGCGAAGCGGATGAATACAAGATGGTACTCTACCTCTATCCGATGGAACAGTGGCATCTGTATTCCGATTTTAAAGATGGCCGGCCGGCTCCGGGGCAGTTAACGTTTGTCTGGCTGTTTAGTATCATCGGCGGGTTTGTGCTGCTGCTCGCCTGCATTAACTTCATGAATCTCAGCACCGCCCGTTCCGAAAAACGCGCGAAGGAAGTCGGCATCCGGAAAGCCATCGGCTCGCTCAAACGGCAGCTGGTGCAGCAGTTTCTGAGTGAATCATTTCTCATCGTTTGTCTGGCTTTCGGGATTACACTGTTACTGGTGTACAGCCTGCTTCCGGTTTTCAACGAACTGGCAGCCACGGACATGCAGTTTCCGGCCGGCAACCCGTATTTCTGGGCGGTCTGTTTGCTGTTCATGGTACTGACGGCGCTGCTCTCGGGCCTTTATCCGGCCTTTTACCTTTCTTCGTTCCAGCCGGTTAAAACTCTGAAAGGTTCGTTCAGGGCAGGTCGTGCGGCGGCCTTACCCCGTCAGGTGCTGGTTGTATTGCAGTTTACGGTATCAGTGGTGCTGATTATCGGTGTCTTTGTGGTTTACCGTCAGATTCAGCATGCGCAGAACCGACCGGTGGGGTATGACCGCGAAGGCCTGATTTCGGTGATTATGAACGATCCGGCTTTTCACGGACGCGAAGATGCCATTCACCGCGAACTGGTGGCGACCGGCGCGGTTGCGGGCACTGCATTTTCGTCAAGTCCGCTGACGAATGTCTGGAACAATACCGGCGGATTTACCTGGAGCGGCAAGGACCCCAAAGCAGAATCTGACTTCTCGATTACCAAAGTATCACACGGTTTCGGTACGCTGGCTGGCTGGAAATTTCTGGCAGGCCGTGATTTCTCCCGCACGTTCGGAACAGACACGGCGGCGGTGATCATCAATGAAACGGCGGCCAGGTACCTCAACCTGAAAAATCCGGTCGGTGAATTTGTAAAAATTGATGATGGCCGTAAGTCGCTACAGATCATTGGTGTAATCAAGGACATGCTCATGCAGTCGCCTTACGAACCGGTAAAACGGGGTATGTATTACCTGGATGCAAACCACAACGATGCCCAACGGCTCATTATCCGCTTAAATCCGCAGGTAAGCGCGCAGGAGGCGTTACCCAAAATTGAAGCTGTCATCAAAAAAATGGTACCTTCGGCTCTCTTCCAGTCTTCGTTTGTCGATCAGGATTTTGCGGCCAAATTTGCCTCTGAACAGCAGGTTGGTAAACTGGCGGCCGTCTTCACCTTACTGGCGATCCTGATTTCCTGCCTGGGCGTGTTCGGGCTGGCATCGTTCATGGCCGAACAGCGGACAAAGGAAATCGGCATCCGGAAAGTTCTGGGTGCCAGTATCCTGAACCTATGGGGGCTGTTATCAAAGGACTTTCTGATTCTGGTCGTTATCGCCTTCGGCATTGCCACGCCGATTGCCTGGTACCTGCTCGACAACTGGCTGGCAGAGTATAAATACCGCACCGATCTGTCGTGGTGGATTTTCGCCCTCGCCGGTTTTTGTGCCATCGGCATTACCCTGCTGACGGTCAGCTATCAGTCTATCAAAGCAGCCCTGATGAATCCGGTCAAATCGCTGCGATCAGAGTAGAGACGCAATATTTTGCGTCCCTTTTTAACCATATAAACGGCAATATATTGCGTCTCAGGTTACAACATTTGAACGCATATTTTGCGTCTCTTTTTGTGGGTGCTGAGACGCAACATATTGCGTCTCTACCTGATTACCGCGTATACAATGATCCTTTGGCGATGGTTGATTCGTATTCGAAATTGATGGTTTCGAGGAATTTGCCCGTTACCCAGCCAATGTCGGCGTCGCGGATAAAGACAAAGCGTTTACTGCCGGTTTTGTTGTGGGCTTTAAACGCCGCCTCCAGCAGGGCAGCACCCGCAATCAGCTGTTTCCGGGTCAGCTGATTCTGCATCAGCCGGATATCCTGACCGGCCTTTTCGCGGACCGCGGGATCTTCAACACCGGCCAGTCCCGGCTGAATCAGCGCTTCATACTGAGTCAGGGCAAGATTTTTGAACCGCGTAACCTCAGCCATCGTCACCGGTACCGCCGTTGTCAGTGCCTTTTCCGGATGCAGGTACGTGACCAGCGCTGCGACAATCGCCCCGCCAACGCCTACGGTCCGGCGCTGCGCCAGTCCCGGCATCGCCGGAACCAGCACGGCGTCAGCAATGCTGTTAACCGCCTGCTGCACCTCACGCCCGAATGCCTCCGGACTGGCACCCGCCTTTGTATCCGCCTGACTCACCAGCGTTTGTACCCCGACCGGTGTGGTATGGTAATGAAACGGCCGGTCAGCCGGTGACGTAACTTTGTCAAAATACCCTACGGTTACGGTATTAGCCCCGATATTCAGGGCCGAGGTCGTTGGCCACACCTTGCGGGGAATGGCTCCGATGGTAAACAGTTCGGCTTCGCGGGCCGGTGTCAGCGTACTGTCAATCTGTAACAGGCTCCCTTCCGGCAACACCACTGCCAATTGCTCATATAAACGTCTTTTAGACTCCTGACTTAGTTTTGCCGAGCCCGTTACTTCGCTGCTGAACACGATAAATACCCGTTCATTCGGGATTTTGTAGCGGCGGATGCTGTCCAGACAGGTTTGCAGCGCAATCTGTCCTTTCTGCAAGCCCGCAGATGCATTCGCCGTCAGGTCAAGATCAGGAACAGCAATCACCGACCGGATGTCTTTCTCATAAAAATCGCTCTCATACTGCGTTTTGAAAATTGCCAGTTTCACATCGGACGCCCCGATCTGAATACCGGCATACATATTTTTACCGGAAATGTCCCGCAACACCTCATTAACCCCCCAGGCACTGGCTACATACTTTAATTTAGCAAACTGCGCGCGGGCCAGTTCGAGATGCCGGATAGCCGCATCGTAGTCTTCAGTTTCGTTGTAGCACAGGCCCAGCATTTCGTTGGTCACCGCTTCCCAATACGCATTTTTGGATTCCACGGCGGGTAACGCCCGTTTGAGCAGGCTAATCGACTCATCGGATTTCCGGACGGCCCGCAGCGTATTCGCCAGCTTGATATAATGAATAGCCTGATTGACCGAACGGGCTTCCTGGGCAATAACAGAACTGACTGATGTACAACACACCAGCAGGCATAGGTAAAGCGCTTGCTTCATGACACTGAAATAGTTGATTTACTTGCTTTATAAATTGAATTGACTGGTTAATAGCGGGTTTTCTTTTTACGGTTCAGCAGCCGTTCAAGGTCGCTCTGAGCCGAATCGGCTGTGGCCGCCGGTACAGGCGCGGCCGTTTTACGGACCACTTGCCGGATAATGGTTCGTTGCGCAGAGTCTGCTCCGGAAGGCCTGGGAACCGTACCGGCAGCGGCAGGCAATACAGCAGATATGGATGTACCTGAGACGGGCACTAAAGCAGGCTGCGGAAATCCGGCCGTCTGGTTCTGTACCGGCAGCAGGCCGTCTTTCGGTGGCGGAGCCGATGGCAGATAGTCGGTAGCCAGCCTCAGCGTGTCATTGAGTGGAAGTTCGTAGCCTGTGTTCCGTTTGGCAGACGCCGGCGTTCGGGCCTGTTGCGCAACCGCAGTAAGCGGTATCAGGCAGGCGAAGACACAGACGGCCTGAAAAGAAAGAAGTTTCATTTAACGGGTTGTTACGGATTGATCAGATCACGCAATAACCTACGGAATCAGGCCGTAAGCGGATTTCTATTATTCAGGTCAGTAGCCGTCCGGTCGGTTTATTTATACAAATTCAGACAACCTGACAGAAGTAGTCGGCTGTCTTTAAGCACCTTACAGCGAAACATCTTTTTTTGTTTTTTTTCATTTCCTCGAGCGCCTGACACACACCATGTTACTGTTTTTTACCCCTTGAGTCACTTGTTGTTTAGAGAACCATTTTCCGGGTATTTTTTATAACCGGTTATTCCGGAGGCTACCGGTATCAGCAACCCCTTTTTTACCTACTTTTAAGCACACTAAACTCCATACACATGAAATGTTTCTTTTCCACCCTGATATTACTCTTCGTTGTATCACTTTCAGTCACTTATGCCCAATCTCCTGCCCGTTTAACGGTTAACATCCAGTCGGCTAAAGAAACGGACAAACCCATCCTCAGTGTACCGCTTTTCTGGTATTTAATACCGGAAAACCGTACGACGTTGGTATCAACTGCTCCGGGGCAGTTCAGTGCAGTCTTAGCGGTTGATAAACCACGGCTGGTCTATCTTAACGTACGGAATATCTGGCTGAAGCTTTACGCCGAGCCAGGTAAAAGTCTCGCCATCACGCTCGACGGAAATGCGCTGGCTCAGCCGGCTCAGTTTTCAGGGCAGCTTGCCCCTGAGAACACCCTGTTTCAGCAGTTGGGATATACCCGTTACAACATGATGCCTGACCCTATGGTCAAACGGCCTTCGTCGCCGTCTGAGCTTGAGGAGCTAGCGACGCAGCTTAATAAAGAGAAAAAGGAGCATCTGGAGCAGTGCCGTTACAGCCGGCAACAGCAAAAATTCAATCCGGCCTTTTACAACATACTGGAAGGCGAAATCCGCTACAAACCCATCACGGATATCAATAACAAGGAAGTGTTTGGTTTCGGGGGCATTTCCCCGACAGTCGTCAGCCAGACAATCCGGGATGTATTCGGCGACGAAGCCATCTGTAACGACCGTTTTCTGGACAGCGATATGTATTTCTTTACGACAACCCGTATGGAATTACCGATGAATATTCGTTGCGGAAGCGATACGACTTGCCTGAAGGAGTTATACACAAAGATTTTCAACGTCAAAACGATGGCAGAGTTTTGGGCAAAGTATGATTATAATGGTCAGCTTTTTCACAACATCCATCAGGCAGACTACTTTCTGACCGGCAACTCACGGGAAAAAGCGATGGCGGCCCTGATTCACTCGTTTAAAGATGACTTTCTGTACCTGCGCCCTGCCTTTGATCTTTATCTGAAGCGTAACCCGCAAGGCAAACATCAACAGTTGATTGGGAAAGACCTCGCTCCGTTTTTTACTTTCGAAAAGACCTCACAGGCTGGGTCGGACATACGGTTTACCAATAATAGTTCCTCCGTTAAAACGATGGCTGATCTCTTGAAAGCCCACAAAGGCAAAGTCGTTTACGTTGATTTCTGGGGAAGCTGGTGCGGCCCCTGCCGGCAGGAAATGCCGCATGCGGCCACACTTAAAGAAAAAATGAAAGATAAACCTGTTGATTTTCTGTATATCGCCTATGAAAACGGCATGGAAGACAACCGTGTGAAACGCTGGAAATCAGCTATCGATAAGCTAAAAATTACCGGTACGCACTTTCTGGCAAACAGTGTTTTTATGGAACAACTGGAGAAAGACAACATGACAGTCAACCAGTTCCCGACGTATGCCCTCTTCGACAAAGACGGCAAGCTGATTAAGTTCGGTGCATCAGCGCCGTCCGATAAGGCGTTACTACAGGAGCTGGAGCAGGCGATGAAGTAGTGACTACGCCTAACTCCCCAAGGGTTCTGAACCCTTGGGGAGATTCGGTTCGCGCAGGCAAAACCAAATAATCTACGCTATCCTGATGGATAAAATGTTTATTTAGCGGTAACTTTACACTTCTTCACAATTGTCCGGTTACCGTATTTTCTCATGCGTACGTTTGTTATTCTGTTTCTTTTAATTGGCGCGTTAGTACTTGGCAAAATTTTCTTTTTCCCCAAACCCGAAGGCAAATCCAAAGATGGTGCAGGTGGCGGTGGCGCGGGTAAAGGAGGCGACAAAGGCAAAAGCGCCGAAAAATCCCCTACAATTCCCGTCAGTATCCATCTGGCCAAAACCGAAAAGTTCGACAATACCCTCGCCGTTTCCGGCACCGTCCTCCCCAACGAAGTCGTCGAACTGAAAGCCGAACTCTCCGGCCGCCTCATGCAACTTAACGGTAAAGAAGGCACGTACGTCAATAAAGGCGAACTGATTGCCAAAATCAACGACGACGAACTAAAAGCGCAACTCGTTAAACTAGGCTACGTCGAAAAGCGCGCCCGCGACCTCGAAGCCCGCCAGAAACGCCTCCTCGCCATTGACGGGATCAGCCGGAAGAATACGACATTGCCGAGAGCAACGTCAATACCGCCCACGCTGATAAAGACCTGCTGATGGCCCAGCTGGCAAAGACCGAAATCAGGGCCCCGTTCAGCGGCAAACTCGGCCTGCGTGCCATCAGCCAGGGCGCCTATCTCTCACCGGGAACGCTCATTACGACGCTGGTGCAAACCAATCCCGTTAAAATCGATTTTGCTGTCCCCGAAAAATATGCCGGTCAGGTACGTGTAGGGAGTATGGTTCGTTTTACTACTGAAGGCGTCAGCGCGCCGGTGTACGCCCGCGTGGCCGCCGTAAGTCCCCTGATCGATGAAGCGCTCCGGACACTGAAAATCCGTGCCTATGCCGCCAACCCGTCGGGCCACCTGGTGCCGGGTATGTTCGTCCGGGTCGACCTGCCGTTGCAGGGGAATAACAATACCATTCAGATTCCGAGCCAAGCCATTGTGCCGGTGCTTAAAGGCAAGAAAGTATACGTCGTCCGGAATGGTAAGGCGCAGGAGACGTTTATCAAAACCGGTATCCGGAATGATCAGCAGGTTCAGGTCACCGAAGGGCTTACGCCCGGCGACTCGGTCATTACCAGCAGCATCATGGCTCTCAAAAACGGTACCAGCGTAAAGCCGAAGATTCAGTAATAATGTAACATGGATAATGAACAATGAATAATGCCTGATTCTGCGCATCCATCCATTTTTCATTATTCATCACCCATTAAATCAACCAGTTATGAGCATTTCAATGCTATCGATAAAACGCCCGGTACTGGCCCTCGTGATGAACACCCTCATCATGTTTTTCGGGTTTCTGGGCTTCCGGTATCTGGGCGTGCGCGAATTTCCGTCGATTGACCCGCCCGTGATTTCGATCCGGACCAACTATGCCGGAGCCAATGCCGACATCATCGAATCACAGATTACCGAACCCCTCGAAAAGCAATTGAACAGCATTGAGGGCATTAAATCCATTAACTCGTCGAGCAGCCAGGGACGGAGTGAAATCACCGTGGAATTCGGCATTGACGTGGACATGGAGCGGGCCGCCAATGACGTCCGCGACAAGGTATCGGCCTCGGCCCGCACCCTGCCGCAGGACATCGACGGACCACCGATTGTGAGCAAGGCCGATGCCAACTCCGATCAGATTATGATTCTGACGCTCCAGAGCGATACGCGGTCGCACCTGGAGGTGAACGAATACGCCGAAAACGTGATTGCCCAGCGCCTCCAGACCATCAACGGCGTCAGCGAGGTCTCGATCATGGGGCAGAAAAAATACGCCATGCGGATCTGGATGGACCCCGACAAAATGGCGGCCTTCAACATTACGGCGCAGGACGTAAAAGCGGCCCTGGACAAGGAAAATGTCGAACTGCCCAGCGGGAAGGTTGTCGGCAACTCCACCGAGCTGACAGTCAAAACCATCGGCCGGTTTAAGACCGAGGACGACTTTAACAACATGATTGTGAAGACCCTAGGCGACAATGTCATCCACCTCAGCGACATCGGACAGGCCGAGCTTGGTCCTGAAAATGAGGAAAGTGTGCTGCGTCTGAACGGGGTACCGATGATTGGTCTGGGCATTGTACCGCAACCCGGCTCCAACCACCTCGACATTTCGGAAGAAGTCACGAAGCGGGTAGCCGAAATCCGGAAAGACCTGCCCAAAGATTACAAGCTGGACGTGATGTTCGACACGACGATTTTCGTTAAGCGGTCGGTGGAAGAAGTAGCCGAAACGCTGCTGATCGCCATCGGGCTCGTGGTCCTGATCATTTATCTGTTCTTCCGCGACTGGCTGGTGGCATTCCGGCCGCTGATTGATATTCCGGTTTCGCTCATCGGTACCTTTTTCGTCATGTACCTCATGGGCTACTCCATCAACGTGCTTACCCTGCTGGCCATCGTCATGGCCACCGGTCTAGTGGTCGACGACGGGATTGTGGTTACCGAGAATATTTTCAAGAAGATTGAACAGGGCATGAACCCCATCGAAGCCGCCATTAAAGGCTCGAATGAGATCATTTTTGCCGTTTTGTCCACGTCAATTACGCTGGCGGCGGTGTTCCTGCCGGTGATTTTCATGGAAGGCTTCGTGGGTAAGCTGTTCCGCGAGTTCGGGGTGGTGATTTCAGTGGCGGTCCTGATTTCGGCTTTTGTGTCGCTGACGCTGACGCCGATGCTGAATGCGTACCTCAACCGGAAAACCCACAAAAAAGGCTGGTTCTACGAAAAAACTGAGCCTTATTTTGAGGCCATGACCAATGCATACCACAATCAGCTGGTCAGTTTCTTCAAAGCGCGTTGGGTGGCACTGCCCGTTATTGCCCTTACCATCGGGATGATCTGGTTCTTCGGCCGCGACCTTCAGTCGGAGCTGGCACCGCTCGACGACCGCAACTGGTTCCGGCTCAACATGACGGCCCCCGAAGGCACCTCGTTTGAATTCATGGACGATTACATGCAGCGGGTGCAAAGCATGCTACAGGATTCCATGCCTGAAAAGCAGGGCATTATGCTGGTAACAGCCCCCGGTCGGTCCGGCTCCGGCAGCCCTAATTCCGGCAGCGGCCGGGTGTTCCTGACCGACCGCATGAGCCGGAAAATGACCCAGCAGGCCATCGCCGACAAAACCACCAAACTGCTCAAAAAGCTGCCTGATGCCAAGTCTGTGGTCGTGCAGCAGCAAACCATTTCGGTGGATACGCGGGGCGGTTTGCCGGTCCAGTATGTGATACAGGCCCCTGATTTTGAGAAACTCCGTGAATACCTGCCGAAATTCATCGAACAGGCGCAGGAAGACCCGACTTTCACCTCGGTGGATGCTAACCTCAAATTCAATAAACCGGAAGTAAACATTCTGATTGACCGCCAGAAAGCAAAGTCAATCGGCGTTTCCGTGGCCGACGTAGCCCAAACGGTACAACTAGCGCTCGCCGGACAGCGGTTCGGGTATTTTACCATGACCGGCCGGCAATATCAGGTCATCGGGCAGTTCGACCGCGCCAACCGCAACGAGCCGCTTGATGTCTCAAAAATGTATGTAAAGACCACCGGAGGTAACGTAATCCAGCTTGACAACATTGTGAAAATGGACGAGCAGAGCAGCCCGCCGCAGCTCTTCCACTTCAACCGGTATATGAGCGCCACCGTACAGGCAGCGCTCGCCCCCGGCAAAACCATCGGCGACGGCATCAAGGCAATGGACCAGGTCCGCGACAAGCTGGCCGACCAAAGCATCCGGACCGCCCTCAGCGGTGCCTCCCGCGACTACGCCGAAAGCCAGTCGAATACCCTGTTCTCGTTTATGCTGGCTCTGGCGCTCGTATATTTCATTCTGGCGGCCCAGTTCGAAAGCTTTATCGATCCGTTTATCATCATGCTGACGGTGCCGCTGGCCATCGGCGGAGCGGTTTTCTCATTGTGGTTTTTTAACCAGACGTTCAACATCTTCAGCCAGATCGGGATCATCATGCTGATCGGTCTGGTGACGAAAAACGGTATCCTGATTGTAGAATTTGCGAATCAGCTGCGCGAAGAAGGCATGTCGGTGAAAGAAGCCGCACTTGAGGCCGCCACGCTGCGTCTGCGGCCAATTCTGATGACCAGTCTGGCCACGGTGCTCGGGGCGCTCCCGATTGCCCTTGCCCTCGGTTCGGCCGGTCAGAGCCGGATGTCGATGGGTACAGTCATTATCGGCGGTCTTCTGTTTTCACTGGTATTGACGCTGTTTGTGATCCCGGCCATGTATACCTTCCTGTCCCGGAAAAACCGCGGCCACAGTGCTGAAACCAAACAGTTGTTCATCGACGAAGACAAGTCAGTAGCCGCTTTGTAACCCGGAAAGGCCTGCCGCTCACATCCCCTGTGAAGGCAGGCTTTTTTATGATAAGTAGAAAATACCCCTTCTGCGCCTTAGCATACAAGAAGACAACCAACTCACGACTTCCTATATGACAACACGCAGATCGTTTCTGAAACATACGGGCGGCCTCATGGCATTAGCCGGAGCAAGCCCGGTGATGGCTACAGCCGTTGCTCCGGAAACTACCGCTGCCGCTCCGGCCGAAGATCTTTTTAAACTCGGCATGGCCGGTTACACGTTTGTGCACTTCAAGCTTGATCAGGCCCTCGAAATGATGCGCAAGGTCGACGTGCATTACCTGTGTATCAAGGACTTTCACCTGCCGCTCAACAGTACGGACGAGCAGATCGCAGCGTTTCATGCACAGCTTAAAGCCTCCAACGTAACAGGCTATGCGGTCGGACCGATTTACATGAAAACGACTCAGGAAATTGACAACGGATTTGCCTACGCGAAGCGGGTTGGTGTTAAACTGATCGTGGGCGTCCCGAACGAAGACCTGTTGCCGTATGTCGAAAAGAAAGTCAAAGAATACGACATGCGCTATGCCATTCACATTCACGGTCCGGACATTAAGCTGTGGCCGAATGCGTCGTCGGTGATTGATGCGGTGAAGAACCTCGACCCGCGCATGGGTATGTGCTTCGACATGGGCCACGACGCCCGCTTCGGTGATGACCCGATTGCCGATCTCAAAAAATACGCCGACCGGATTTTCGACATTCACCTCAAAAACGTATCGGCGGCCTCAAAAGAAGGCAAAACCTGCGAACTCGGCCGCGGTATCATCGACGTACCGGCATTTGTCGACATGCTCCGTAAAATCAAGTACAGCGGCAGTTGCAGCCTTGAATACGAAAAAGACATGAAAGA
Organism: Arsenicibacter sp.; assembly: GCA_965247375.1. Taxonomy (GTDB): domain Bacteria; phylum Bacteroidota; class Bacteroidia; order Cytophagales; family Spirosomataceae; genus Arsenicibacter. The sequence continues at coordinate 6,877 of CBDFHU010000015.1, read as the reverse complement.
TCCGCTCGCGGGGATTGCCGAATCAGTCGGTTATTTTAAAGGAGTTTGCGATTCAACCAAAAAGCGGAAAAGCTAATATACAACCAATCCTACCTCACCCCCTACCCCACCCCTGACATCAGGAGAGGCCAGGGGTGGGTCAAGCTACATATAACACATGGAGAACTCCAGAAGAGAATTTATAAAGAAGGCAGCCCTGGGCGCTGCCGGTTTGTCGGTCGGCGGTCTGGCCAATGGCATGTCAGCCAAAAGCTACAACAAAATCATCGGGGCTAACGAGCGCCTGAACCTGGCCATTGCCGGTCTGGGTCGCCGGTTAGGCGCTTATTATGAGCCGGTTAAACTGAAAAGCAGCAACGTAGAACTGGTTTACCTGTGCGACGTAATGAAGAAGCAGCGGGAGTCGGGCATGCAACGTTTTTCGAAGCATATCGACTACAAACCGAAGCTCGAAAATGATATCCGCGTTATACTGGCCGACAAAAATGTCGATGCCATTTTCATCGCCACGCCTGACCACTGGCATGCGCCGGGTACCTGGATGTCGGTGCAGGCGGGCAAACACGTGTACGTGGAAAAACCGTGTAGCCACAACCCGCGCGAAGGCGAAATCCTGATGGAATGCCAGAAAAAGTATGGTAAGGTGATTCAGATGGGCAATCAGCAACGCTCAGCGGCCGAGACCATTGACATCGTCAACCAGATTCATAACGGCGCGATCGGGACGGCTTACAAAGCCATTGCCTTTTATGCGGCCATGCGCGGCGAGGTACCTATTGCCAAAAAAGCGCCCGTTCCGGACGGCCTCGACTGGGATCTTTTCCAGGGCCCTGCTCCGCGCACCGAATACACCCACGATACCTGGGATTACAACTGGCACTGGTACGGCTGGACCTACGGTACGGCCGAAAGCGGCAACAACGCCACCCACGAGCTCGACGTAGCCCGCTGGGCCCTTCAGGTTGAATATCCGGAGTATGTTTCGGTTGAAGCCGACAAGCGCCACTTCAAGAACGATGGCTGGATGGTATACGATACCATGGATGCCAGCTTCCGGTTCCCGGGCAACAAAATCATCAAGTGGGACGGTCAAAGCCGCAACGGCTACAAAACGTATGGCAGTGACCGTGGCACGGTGATCTACGGCTCAAACGGCAGCGTTTATGTTGACCGAGACGGCTACCGTCTCTACAACCGCGACGGCAAAATGATCAAGGAAAGCAAGGCAAGCGGCAACGAAGCCGGCACAGCGTTGGGCGGCGGCGGCGACATGACGACCCGCCACGTGGTGAACTTCTTTGAGGCGATCCGCGGTAAGGAAAAGCAGAACTCGCCAATCGATGAAGGCGCGAAGAGCACGCACCTGTGTCACCTCGCCAACATCTCGTACCGGACCAACAAATCGTTTGCGGTGGATACCAAAACCGGCCACATCCGCGACAAGGAGGCCATGAAACTCTGGAGCCGCGAATACGAAAAAGGCTGGGAGTTTAAAGGCTAACCACTATTCCGTATTTCCTGTAACTCCCCGAAAGTTTTAAACTTTCGGGGAGTTATTATTTTCGGCCAACTGATTATTAAACAGCCGCAAACGCCCCTGTCTTTGGCGCAAACGCCCCTCCCTTTATACCGCCAATCTCCTATTTTTGTAAGAACGATCTCTCAATTAAACCATATGAATTCCGCTCAAACCGAACCGGTTGATGTAGACAAATACATCGCAGAGTACCCCGAACATGTTCAGGTCCTTCTTCAGCAGGTACGGGCCGCTATCCGCGAAATGGCGCCTACAGCCAAAGAAAAAATCAGCTATGGTATGCCGACCTTCGATCTGCACGGCAACCTGGTTCATTTTGCGGCCTGGTCAAAACACATCGGTTTTTACCCCGGCGGCGGTGGTATTAAAGAATTTGAAGATGCGATAGCAGGCTACCACTACGCCAAAGGTTCTGTACAGTTTCCCTATGACCAACCTATGCCACTGGCACTGATTCAGGAGATTGTCCGGTTCCGGGTCCGGCAGAACGAAGAAAAGGCGGCTCTAAAGAAGAAAAAGTAATACTCTGCATAACGTCGGCTGTCTGAAAATTACTGAACTTTCGGCTTGTTAGCCCATTGTCCATGAAATTCATTTTATCACTTTCACTTGGCTGGTGCCTGTCTCTTAGCATAGCCGCTCAGGGAATCCCCGTCCGGTTGCAGCAGTTTACAATTCTCGATGCAGCCACCCTGTCGCCGGAAACCGGCCGGAAGCACTTTGGCGGCATTTCAGCCATTGAGTATATTCCGGGTGGACTGTGGGTATTGGTCAACGACCGGGCGGTAAAACCGAAGAAAGATTCGGTTACCGACCAGACCAGTTACCTGTTTACGGCCACCGATGCCGGTCAGCTGACCAAAGGGATATTTTCGTCTGTCAGCGGGATCAGCGGCATGGAAAACGTCGAGTCGTACCGGTACAATCCAACACTCAATACTTACTTTTTCGCCGCCGAACGCGATCAGGAAAGCCTCATTGGCTTCATCAACGAAACCGGCAAACCCGAGATCCTTTACACGGAAAAACCCTCCTACGGCCGCATAAGCGATAACCGGGGCATTGAGGGCCTTACCTTCGACAGCGACAACACCCTGTGGTTTTCACTCGAATCGGGCGGCGAAACTGACTGCCGGAAAGCAACCGCTACTTATCTGTTCAGCGTTCCTTTCGACCGCCACACCGGCCGCTACGACTTTTCGCGGAAAGCAGCCTACACCTATCCGTTTGATGCCTGCTCCTGCCTGGCTAACGACAGCCCGTTTACCGGAAGCCTCGGCAACGGTATCTCCGAAATCCTGAGTATGGACAAACACACCATGCTTGTTCTCGAGCGCTGTTACGACGGGAAAGGCAAAGGGACCAACGTCCGTTTATTCAGGGCCAGCATCAACCATACGACAAAACAACTGGCTAAAAGCCTGCTATTCGATTTCGGAGATTATCTCCGCCCCGATAACCTGGAAGGAATGACCTGGGGGCCGCGTGAAAACGGCCGCCGAACCCTGTATCTGATCAGCGACGATAACTTCAGCGCCAGACAAACAACTCAGCTGATTGTACTCACAATTACCCGCTGAAATGCCCGAAAACCCGCCAACCGGTTAAAAGAAGCTTGCAAACCTTCCGGCAAATGCTCAACTTGCCGGCTCACAGCCTTATTCAGAAAACAATGTCAATCTCTCTGGAGTCGGAACTCATCGGGATGCAGATCATCAGCGAAGTAGTTGCCACCACCCTGAAAGCCATGCGGGAGCACGCAGCACCCGGCATGAGCACAAAAGAACTTGATGATTTTGGCGGAGAAATGCTTCAGGAGCTCGGTGCCCGCTCTGCTCCCCGCCTCACCTACGGCTTTCCCGGCTGGACCTGCATCAGCGTCAATAACGAAGTCGCCCACGGCATCCCGTCGGCCAACAAAATTCTGGCGGAAGGCGATCTGATTAACATTGACGTATCGGCCGAACTGAATGGTTTCTGGTCGGACAACGGCGGATCGTTTGTGCTTGGTACCGACGTACACAACCACCAGAAGCTAGTTGATACCTCGAAACGGATTCTGCAGCGGGCCATCAGCCAGATTAAAGGCGGGGTTCGTATTGCCGACATCGGGCGGCTGATCGAGAAGGAAGCCAGGCGGTCGGGGTACCGCGTGATCCGCAACCTGACCGGCCACGGCATCGGCCGCGGACTGCACGAAACGCCCCATGAGATTGCTAACTACTACGACCCGTATAACCGCGAACGTTTCCGCAAAAACTCGGTCGTCGCCGTCGAAACGTTTATTTCTACGGCCTCAAGCATCGCCAATACCGAAGCCGACGGCTGGACACTGACCGGCGACAGGGGCGGTTTTGTGGCGCAGCACGAACACACCATCGTCATCACCGATGGTAAACCGATTATTCTGACCGAAATGAATGGCATCTGGAACTAAGCCTGAATGAGTTTGACATGTCTCTCCTGTTGAAATTTCTGCGCCGTTCGCTTCTGTTTCTGCTGGCGTTCGGGGTTGCGCTTTATGCCTGTATCTACTTTTCGTTCCGGACTGATTTCCCGGTTATATCGGCCAAAGGACTGGCTGTGTTCACGCAACCGGCGTGGTTGTTTGCCTTCTACGGGCACATTTTTGGTGGCATCCTTGCCCTGACCACCGGACCGTTTCAGTTTCTGCGCCGTCTCCGGAACCGCAACTTACAGCTGCACCGGCGACTGGGTATGGTGTATGTTGCGGCCATTTTGCTGGCAGCTCCCTGTGCGTTTTACGCGGCCCTGTACGCCAACGAAGGCTGGGTTGCCCGAACCGGCTTTGCCTGCCTGGCAATCGCCTGGTTTCTGACTACCGGTCAGGCATACCTGACCATTCGCGGGGGTAATGTCCTCGCCCACAAACGCTGGATGGTCCGGAGTTATGCCTGTACGGCCGCAGCCATTACCCTCCGGCTCTGGTTGCCACTGGAACTGGCCGGCTTTCACCTGACATTTCCAACCGCTTATCAACTCGTCGCCTGGCTCTGCTGGATTCCCAATCTGCTGTTCGCCGAATGGCTGATTGCCCGCCGGAAATTTGAGTTGTAAGTAATTGCATTTTACCTTCCAGGAAGTTTTTAACCGCCAGGCGGCCCTGTTCCTGGAAGGCCCTTTACATTACACCTGCCACTGCTCCGCAATCCGGTCGTCGGCAAGCCGGTAGATCGTAAACAGTTCCCGCTCCCCGAGCTCCGCAAAGACAACTACAAAATCGCCCTCAGCAACAACAGTTTTAATCACTGGATCCTCTTCTAAGGTACTCAGGTAACGGGATAGACCAGCCCGGCCATCGGCAATGTCGGGGGCATGCTGCATCAGGTCTTCGGTCACAAACTCCGTCAGCCGGTCGGGACGCCGGGGCAAAACAACAACTTCGTAAAAACCCAGTATCCGCTGCTTGTTCCGGCTTGTTAAGGCCTCATCACCGGTAACGGGTAATGGTCCGTCCATCATCGCACGTCCGTTAAGGGATGTTGACGGAGATAGGGCCATTACGTCCCAATGTTCTGCCAGTTGTCCTCCGGCGATCCGGAAAAGGTCAACCACGACCTGCTGCTGCCCTTCCCAGTGAAATGCCATATTGGTTACGACCCACTCACCTTCGGCGATCAGCCGGACAAACGGCGGGGCGGCGGGAGTTACCGGTTCCGGGTTCCGGGGCATCGCCGCTATTTTTGCCAGCAGTGCTTCTTTGCCGGAGAGCAGCGGCTGATCTGCTTTGGGCGACCACATGGGATCTCCCGCACGGATATGGATAGGGATGTGGTGCTGATAGGTGTCGGCAATGATTTCGCGCGCAAAGGCGAGATCGCCTTGCCCGATGGCCTGCCGGTAAAATGCCCGGACAAGCGATTTATTGGCTTCGATAGAAGACATAGTAATTGTGTGTACCCGAACCGGCACACGGGTTTGGCCTGACTGATATAAGTCAGGAGCTCCTGAAAGAAAGTAATGTTTTGATAATAAAAAGCCGGGCAGCAGGATGGCTGCCGGTGCTAAGCCCCGAAGAACGGCTTAGCCTAAAAAGACATATGGGAGAAGTCGCTTAATCAATACACAAACATACCAATTCCGGCCGTTTAAACTGACAGGATCAGTGTTTTTCTGTGCAACATACGTCATACTAAGCCTGCTTTATCCGGTAAATCCGCTAATACTGTCCGGAAATCAACTCAAATCGTATCTTGCATATCAACTATCACTTCATAAATCCCTTACCAACGTGCAACCGTTTCTGCCTGATTCACCCAACGACATTATGTCGGGCCTGGAAAAACAAGGCTATATCACTGATGATGAACTGGCTACGGCCTTGTTTCTGCTCATCAGGCTGGGCAAACCCTGCCTGCTCGAAGGCCCGCCTGGCGTCGGCAAAACCGAAATAGCCCTGACACTTGCCCACCTGCTGGACACTGACCTGATCCGGCTGCAATGTTACGAGGGACTGGATGTGAACGCAGCCGTTTATGAGTGGAATTACCAGAAACAGCTCCTGAGCATCAAACTTCAGGAAAGCGAACACCTGTCACTATCTGAAAAGGAAGCCCATATTTTCGGACCGGATTACCTGCTTAAACGGCCGCTGCTTCAATCGATTACCCACCCCCGACGACCCGTGCTGCTGATCGACGAAATCGACCGGGCCGACGAAGAATTCGAAGCTTATCTGCTCGAACTGCTCTCGGCTTTTCAGATCAGTATTCCCGAACTGGGCACCATTAAAGCCACCCACAAACCCTTTGTGATCCTGACATCAAACCGGACCCGCGAATTGAGCGACGCCCTCAAACGACGCTGCCTCTACCACTGGATCGACTATCCGGACCTGGTCAAGGAAATGACCATCGTCAAAAAACACCTGCCCGACATTGACATTGATCTGCTGGCGCAGGTGGCCGGATTTGTCCAGAAACTCCGGAAACGGAAACTGGTCAAAATGCCGGGCGTATCCGAAACCATCGACTGGGCAGAATCCTTACTAACCTTGGGTTACAGCAACTTAACTGACGAAGCCATCGACCATACGCTGGGCTGCGTCCTGAAATCCATCGACGATATTAACCTGATCAAAGCCGGCAACCCATGAAATCAGACGCGGCCAGCATTACCGAAGCAATTGTGGGCTTTGCACAGTTCGCCCGGCAAAACGGCCTGAATGTGGGTATTCAGGAAACGCAGGAAGCCTTACACGCCGCGCGGCTTGGCCTGCTGACCGAACGGGTCGGGTACCAGCATGCGCTGCGGCTGTTGTTCTGCCAGTCGCCCGAAGAGCGTCAGCGGTTCGATGACCTGTATGCTCAGTTCTGGCAG
>CBDFHU010000014.1:0-93335 GCA_965247375.1 Arsenicibacter sp. | reverse complement strand
GGTGAATGAAAACGGAAACGCCAATACGGCCGTTGACTGGGTATTGACCGATCAGAAGCCGGCTACCCTATCGCCCCAAACGGTATATATGGTGTCTGGTACCATAGCACCTGCCACGACACCAAATATAATCTATATGCCGGAGCCGGATGAACTCATTCAGACGGGCCGGTTGCCCGAATGGCTGGGGGAGCAACTGATCGCGCACTATAACCTGAATCCGGCTGTCTTGCCGCTGAGCAAAACCGAACTGAATGCCCTGTTTAAACCGGCAACGCCGGGCGACGGGCATCATGAGGCGCGAACCTCACCCTGGCTCCTGATCTGTTTTGTGGTACTGGTTGGTCTTGAACGTTGGGTGGCTTTAACGAAAAACGCATGAACGAACTAAAACGAACCATATCGTCTGTTATTTACCAGCTGCATGCCAATGCGTGGGTAAACAGCCTGTTGCTGGGCGTTTCCTGTGGCATTTTTGCGCGTGCCGCTGATGCCTCTACCCTGCTGACAGCAATCATTGCGCTGGCTGGTTTCGGCGTTGGCGGGTGGATTAACCGGTTGTATGAGCCTAAAAAAACGCAGGCCATTCACTTGCTGCACCAGGCCGTGGGCGATACCGAGTACAGCCTCGACTTGTTCGATAAGCCGGCCTTAAACATCGCAGAGCAATTACAGATCGACCGCCTCAATGAACGGGTTCAGGGCGTGCGGGTGCCGGTCGTAGCGTTTACGAATATTGGTCTGTACATCAGTGTACTGGCTGTTGCGCTGGGTTTTGCCTACACTTATCCAATGCTCCAGCCCGATTCGCCGGAGCACCACAAGGCCGCCCGCTACATTGCTGCCGTTACCGGTGATAAAATCGTGGTGCCCGAATTTGAGTCGGCGGAACTGGCAATTCAGCCACCGGCCTATACACGCCTGCCAGTCACCGAAACTACCGACCTGAATGCCGCTGCGGTGAGCGGATCAACCCTGCGCTGGACGGTGAGCCTGTCGGATCCGCAGAACGTGTCGGTACGGTTGGTAAACAGCCGGGGCAGTGAACTGGCATTTACGCGGGAGAAAGGCCGCTTTGTCCATACCGATAAGCTGATGAGCTCCGGCCTCTATGCGATCAAGGCCTACTGGAAACTGGGTAGTAAAGATTCATTGATCTATCAGTCAGACTTTTACCGGTTGGAAGCAAAACCGGATATGGCGCCAAAAATCCAGCCGGATTCCAAAGAACTATATCAGTTTCATTACCTGAAAGATTCGAAAAAACTGACCGTTTCGGCAAAAATCTCCGATGATTTCAGCGTAAGTCAGGCCTTTATTGTTGCAACGGTAGCGCGGGGGGCGGGTGAAAATGTAAAGTTCCGCGAAGTGAAAATCCCGCTCGGGCAAAGCAATTTTAAGGAATCGCACCTGTCGAAAGTGATCGACCTTAAAGACCTGAACTTCGCACCTGGTGACGAACTATACTATTACTGGGCAGCCTTCGACAACAAACAGCCCGAACCAAACTTCTCGAAGTCGGATACCTATTTTCTGGTATACAAGGACACGACTAAGGTAGAGGAATCGGAGCTGGCGACGATGGCGGTGAACATTATGCCGGAGTATTTCCGGAGCCAGCGGCAGATTATCATTGATACCGAAAAATTGCTGGCGAAACGCAAAAAGCTGGATAAGAAAGCCTTTAACAGCCAGTCGAATGAGATCGGCTACGACCAGAAGCTGCTTCGCTTACGCTACGGCCAGTATCTGGGTGAAGAATTTGAAACCAACATTGGGGCCGGTGGTGGCATTCCGGATGATGCCGAAGGCGGTAATGTACTGGACGGCTTTATGCACAAACACGACTCGGGCGAGGGTGAACACGAAACCCACGGCAAGGAACACGAAGAACATGAGCACGAACATGACCACGGGCACGATCATGGCCACGGGGCGGCGACTGAAAACAGCGATCCGCTGGCAGCCCTCATGGAGCAGTATGTCCACTCGCATGACGATGGTGAGGCAAATACGTTCTACGAACAATCAACGCGGAGCCTGCTGAAAATGGCGCTGGAACAGATGTGGCAGTCAGAGCTGCATCTGCGGATGTACGAGCCGGAAAAAGCCATTCCGTTCGAACAGAAAGCCCTTGAATACCTGAAAGCCGCCCAGCAGAAAGCCCGGACGTTCGTCAAAAAAAGCGGTTATGACCCGCCGCCGATCAAGGAAAAAGAAATGCGGTTGACCGGCGAGCTTAAAAATGTCAATACGGCCCCGTCGCAGGAACGCTCGTTCAGCCAGCAACGGATTGAACAGCTGGTGTCGGCTGTGCTGGGGTATCTCGACCTGCCGGCGCTATCGGCCGCCCAGCGGGGGACAGTGCAGCAACTGGGTTCGGCCTTGTCGCTACAGGTTGTTAACAGCGGCTTGTCCAACTGGTCAGTGCTGACCTCGCTCCAGAGACTGGCAAGCGGCAAGCTGCTGTCGGTCAGCGAGAAAGAGCAGTTACAGACCAAGCTCTACAAGCTTACAGGCGCCTCCGTACAAACTACTACGTCGTATACCAGTGAACGCCGGCTACAACAGGCATTCCGGAAACGACTCCGCTAAGAAATCTCAGTCGGGGGCCGGTGCTGCTGCCAGTCCGGCCCTCAAATAACGCTTTCTCATGAACCTTAACTGGTCAGAACCAACCTCATGGATAATTGGTGGTTTGCTGCTGATTCTATTGGGCATACAGGTTGGTTTACTCATTCGCAATACCACCCTGACGACTAGCCGGAAACTGGTCCGGCTGGCCCTGAACGTCCTGCTCTGGCTTATTGTCGCCGGCTATATCTGGCAACCCCGCTGGCGGGTAACGGTAGATAGCAAACAGGCTATCGTTGCTGCCGGGAACGTCCCGCGCGACTACATTAACCGGCTGAAAGACAGTCTGAAAATTAAAGAAACCTTTCACGCTGACGATTTTAAGGGTCAGTTTGAAACCGTTACGCTGGTGGGTCAGCAAGTACCAGCCAGTTTGTTGAGCCAGTTAAGCGCTACGTTTGTGCAGTGGATTCCATACTTTCAGCCGGATGCGATTCAGGCCCTTCACTGGAAAGAAGTCGTGCGGCGCGGTGAGTTACAGCAGGTGACCGGCCGTTTGCAGGCCACGGAAAAAGGCTGGCTTAAACTGGTATTCGGGGCGCAGGTACTGGATAGTACGGCAGTAACAGCCGGTACGAATACCTTCCGGCTCCGGTTTCCGGCATTTGCGGCCGGCCGCTCAGAAGCGGTGCTGTTGCTGAACGGTGAGCCGCTGGATACGCTCCGTTATTTTACCCGGCCGGCCAAAAAACTGACGTATCAGTTTGTGCTCGGAAGCCCTGATTTCGAAACCAAAACTCTCGCTGACTGGCTGGGGCAGCAAGGAAATTCTGTATTGCTGACCAGTACCGTGTCTAAGGATTTGCAAACCAGCGTAGCCATCAACAAAAAAAGTGGTGCCGTACCGGATATCATCATCACCGACGCCGACAACGGGCAGCATGCCGTGGTTAAAAAGGCCGTCAGTCAGGGAAAGCCGGTCCTGTTTCTGAATCTGGCAAACCCCGATACCGATATCCGGACCATCAATCAGGCGACGGGCAGCAACTGGGTGCTGCGCCGGATCTCAAACGAAGATCACGTGGTAGTAGCGTCGGGGCTGAATGCATTGCCGTTTTCGTTTGCCGATGCACTGCATCAGCAGCCGGTGGCGGGCGTTCCGGTGGCCGTGCAGTATGGGCAGACCAATGTGGCCGTTAGCCTGCTGGCTGAAACGTTTCCGCTAAAACTAAGCGGCGATAGTCTGGCGTACAGTAAGCTCTGGACCGCGATACTAGCCCCGCTTCAGCCCGCTGACAAAAACAGTATTTTGCTAGACGGACCGGTAATCAGCGGCATCGAAAACCGGATTCAGCTCAATAACTGGACAGTGAAACCCGCTACATTACTGGTTGCCAGCGATACGGCACGGGTCCGGTATTCGCCGATCAACCCGCTATCGGGCGAGGCACCGTATGTGTTTAGCAAAGCAGGCTGGACTTCGGTGCAGGACTCGGTTGATGTGTACGTGGAAGGAAAAGGGGCATGGCAGCAAACGCAGCAGGTACAGGCCTATGCGCAGGCGCAGGCGCAGGCAGCTAACCAGCTAACTACCGGTGCAGGTGATGACGCCCACTGGCGCGAGGTCCGCGTACCAACGTGGGTATGGCTCGTGCTCTTTCTGGGATGCCTGACGGCGCTCTGGCTGGAACCAAAGTTTGGCTGACTATTGATTAGTGGTGGCACGACTCTCGGCCGTGCCACCACTGTATGGCTACGACTCCCAGCCGAATGAGCGCTCAACGGCTTTCTGCCAGCCGCGATAGAGCCGGTTGCGGTCGTCTTCGCCAAGCTGCGGTTCAAACGTATGATCAATACCCCAGTTCTGCCGCAAATCGTCAAAATTGCTCCAGTAGCCCACGGCTAAACCGGCGGCATAGGCGGCTCCGAGTGCCGTGGTTTCGGTTACTTTCGGGCGCACAACGGGTGTATTCAGCATGTTTGACTGGAACTGCATGAGCAGCTCATTAATCGTCATCCCGCCGTCGACCCGGAGCGAACTCAGCTGAATATCAGCGTCCTGCTCCATCGCTTTCACCACGTCGAGTGTCTGGTAGGCGGTTGCTTCCAGAACGGCCCGGGCGATATGGCCTTTATTCACGAACCGGGTCAGGCCAGCGACCACGCCCCGGGCATCGGCCTTCCAGTAGGGCGCATATAAACCCGAAAATGCCGGCACGAAATAGGCACCGCCGTTGTCTTCTACGGTCAGGGCCAGTGACTCAATATCCGAGCTTTTTTCAATAATGCCGAGGTTATCACGCAGCCACTGAACAAGGGCACCGGTAATGGCCACACTGCCCTCAAGCGCATAGTTGACCGGTTGATTCCCGAACTGATAGGCCACAGTGGTCAACAGCCCGCAGGTCGATTTGCGGAGTATAGTGCCCGTATTCATGAGCAGGAAACAGCCTGTGCCGTACGTATTTTTTGCCTGTCCCGGTTCAAAACAGGTTTGTCCGACCAGTGCGGCCTGCTGATCGCCCAGAATACCGGCCACCGGTACACCCGGCATTACCTCAGATGCGACTGTACCATAGACTTCGCTGCTCGGCCGGATTTTCGGCAGCATCGCACGCGGAATGTCGAAGGCTTCGAGCAGTTCATCGTCCCAGTCGAGGGTTTGCAGGTTCATCAGCTGCGTGCGGCTGGCGTTCGTTACATCGGTAATGTGCTGGCCATTGTAGCGGCCGCCGGTCAGGTGCCACATCACAAACGTATCCATTGTCCCGAACAGGGCGTAACCGCGTTCGGCATCGTCGCGCAGTTCCGGCACATGGTCCAGCAGCCATTTCAATTTCAGGCTGCTGAAGTAAGTGGCCAATGGCAGCCCCGTTTTCTCGCGGAACCGATCCTGGCCTAGTTCATGCTGTGCAAACTGATTCACCAGGTCGCCGGTCCGGGTATCCTGCCAGACAAGGGCATTGTAATACGGTTTGCCCGTCCGCCGGTTCCAGACAACGGTTGTTTCGCGTTGGTTCGTAATGCCGATGGCGGCAATGTCGCTGGTTTGAATGCGGGCATTAATGCGGGAAAGGGCAACAACTTCGAGGGTATTCTGCCAGATTTCGTCGGGGTCGTGTTCAACCCAGCCTGGCTGCGGGTAGATCTGTTTATGTTCTTTCTGGCCTACCGAAACAATGTTGCCCTGCCGGTCGAAAATAATACAGCGGGTACTGGTTGTTCCCTGGTCAATTGCAGCAATATAAGAAGCCATGTTACCTGGAAAAGGGTTTATTCCAAAACTGGCCCAATATAGAAATTAATCGCTTTTCGGTAGGATAAAAATGGGAAATCTTTGTGCCGTCCGGATGGTCGGACGACACAAAGCGCCTTATAACGTGAGGCGCATCGGAATACCCTGCTGATGCAGATAGCCCTTCAGTTCCGGAATATCAATTTCCTTAAAGTGGAAAATACTGGCGGCCAGTCCGGCGTCGGCCTTGCCGGTTGTAAAGACATCGACAAAATGGTCCATCGAACCGGCTCCACCCGAAGCAATAACCGGAATATTGGCCGCTGCCGAGATACGGGCTGTCAGCTCAAGAGCGAATCCGGCCTTGGTTCCGTCGGTATCCATTGAGGTGAGCAGAATTTCGCCTGCGCCGCGTTCTTCTACTTCTTTAGCCCAGGCAATGGTCTGTAAAGCCGTCGGTTTTCGTCCGCCGTGTGTATGTACGATGTGATCGAAGGGCATAGGGCTAAGCGCAGGGGGCATGGCGCCGTGAGTTGGTTTCCCTTCGCTCCCTGCTCCCTGCCCCTCGCTCCCTTGCCCCGTCACACTAACATAGCGTGTATCAATGGCGACCACAATACACTGGCTGCCGAATTCCAGCGCCAGTTCATTGATCAGGTTGGGGTTACGGACGGCTGATGAATTAATGGACACTTTATCGGCACCGGCGTTCAGGAGCGCCGATACATCGGCTACCGACGAAATACCGCCACCAACCGTAAAGGGAATATTTACCGCGTGGGCCACTTTCCGGACGAGGTCGATCAACGTTTTTCGCTCGTCGACGGTAGCCGTAATGTCCAGAAAAACCAGCTCGTCGGCCCCTTGCCGGGCATAAATGGCACCCAGTTCAACGGGATCGCCGGCATCACGCAGGTTGACGAAATTGGTGCCTTTAACGGTACGTCCGTCTTTGATGTCCAGACAGGGAATGATTCGTTTGGTCAGCATTGGGTTAATATTTCTCGATCAGTTTACGTTGCATAAACCATTCGGGGTGATCTAATTCGGTAAAGCCAAACTGTGCGTACAAGGTATGTGCATCGCGGGTGGCGAGTACCCAGCGGCGCAGCCCCTGTAGCGTCGGCCAGTCAGAAATGGTTTCCATCAGAAACTTGGACAGGCCTTTACCGCGATGTTCGGGAATAACAAAGACATCAGCGAGATAGGCAAACGTAGCTTCATCGGTAATGACACGGGCATAACCAACCTGTTCGTCGCCGTAGTAGATGCCGAAACAAAGTGCGCCCTGAATAGCCCGTTCAACAATCTCCATTGGAATATTCTGCGCCCAGTACGAATCCTGGCTCAGAAACCGATGGATAAGCGTGCGGTTAAGCCGTGCTTTATCGGTACTGATGGCATACTCATTTTCCATAGCTCTGTTTCGTTAAGGATTAGTAAACTGTGTCAGTTGTTTCAGCGTGACACGGCCTTCGTAGATGGCCTTTCCGACGATGACGCCAAAGAGGTTCATTTCGGCCAGTTTCTCAATGTCGCCCATGTTGCTGACGCCGCCGCTGGCAATGATCTGCAGAGATTCGCCCCGCTCCTGTAAATTCTTGTACAGGTCGAATGACGGCCCCTGCAACAGTCCGTCTTTGGCGACATCGGTGCTGATCACATAGCGTGCTCCCTTTTCCATCCATTGCTCCACAAAGTCATAGACCCAGACTTCGGTGGCTTCCTCCCATCCGCTGACGGCAATCTTTTCATTGCGGGCATCAGCACCGAGAATAATGGCTTCGGGGCCGTACTCTTTCAGCCACTGTTCGAACAGATCGGGCTTTTTAACGGCGATGCTGCCACCGGTGACCTGTTTCGCCCCGCTGTTAAACACAATCCGCAGGTCGTCCTCAGACTGAACGCCGCCGCCGAAATCAATATGGAGCTTTGTTTTGGTAGCGATGGTTTCGAGCACTTTCCAGTTGATTACCCGCTTTTCTTTGGCACCGTCGAGGTCAACCAGGTGCAGGCGGGTCAGACCGGCATCTTCAAACTGTTGGGCCACTTCGAGGGGGCGTGCATTATATTCTTTTTTCTGGTTGTAGTCGCCCTGCGTCAGCCGGACGGCCTTGCCTTCGATCAGGTCGATAGCCGGAATAATGTACATAATCGGTAAGCCGGAACATTGGTCCGGGTAAGGTTATAATTTCAGGAAGTTCTCTAAAATGCGCTGACCAACGTTGCCGCTGATTTCGGCGTGAAACTGAGCCGCGTAAAAGTTATCTTTCTGCAACATGGCACTGAATGGCCGGCCATAGTCGCAGGTAGCCACGGTATAGTCACAAACATCGGCGCAGTAGCTGTGAACGAAGTACATAAAGGCGTTTTCGGGTAAGCCTTCCGTAAGCGGTCCTTTCAGGTCATTGATGTTATTCCAGCCCACGTGCGGTACTTTCAGCCCCAAATTGGCCGGAAAGCGGCGGACATCGACATCAAACACACCCATACAGGTCGTGTCATTTTCTTCGGAATACCGGCACAGCAGCTGCATGCCGACACAGGTGCCAAGGACGGGCTGTTTCAGCGACGGAATCAGCTGATCGAGCCCGCGGGTACGGAGATAGGCCATGGCTGTACTGGCCTCGCCTACGCCCGGAAAAATGACTTTGTCGGCCGAGCGGATTTCTGCCTCATCGTCGGTAAGCAGGTAGCTGGCGCCAATCCGGTCGAGGGCATACATGACCGATTGCACATTGCCGGCATTGTATTTGATGATGACGGTTTTCATGTCTTGTAAAACGGAATGATATTCCGTTGTCTATGTACTAAGTTAACGGAGTATCATCTCATCGGTGATCTGATCCGTTTTACAAAAAATCTTCGTTGACGTAACTATAAGGCCATGCCTGCCAATGATCCACTAATCCTGCTTTAACAGGATTCTGCAATACATACCTGATAACGCGTACAAGTTCCTTTGAACTCCTGACTACGTGGTCGTAGCTCTCGGGCTGCCAGAATGCACCCTGACGTTGCAGCAGCTGATTACTTTTACGGGCTGTATGTAGTTTTAATGACTGCAATATCCGGTAAAGTGATTTTAAATCATCTCTTGCTTCAGTATTCAATATCAGATGCACATGATTAGACATTATACAGTAAGCAATTAGCTGATATATCCGGTCGTGTCTGTAATGAATTGCTTCTGAAATAACCTGAGCAACTTGTGGGATGTCTAACCAATAAGGCCCGTTCTGCGGTTGATCCAGGTGATTATCAAAACGGGCGAAATAGCTTTTTTGCTCATTTCGGAGCTTTTCTTCTGTCGCTGAAGCTTCGCTAATCTCCTGTTTGATTACTGCCTGGCGGGACTGATGATCTGCTTTTAACGCCTGTAAAACAGTGACAGGTATACTCCCATACAATCTCATGGTCACAAAAAAAGTTGCCCCGGATGGTTGAAAATGAGGCATATTCCGGTAGTAATTCATGGTAATCAGACGAATTGCTTTTGTACCGTTATGACGGTTCTCTACTTTTCCGGTTACCGTGTAGAACGGAATATCATTCCGTTTTACATTAAATTACCAGGCTGCTATCAGATCGTTGAACTGCTCGAGCAACCAGGCTGATTTCAGGCCGGGTTTACCGTCGGCAATGGTCAGGTCACCGACCCGGACGATGGGCAGTACCTTTTTGGTTGAACTGGTTGTAAAGGCCTCGTCAGCATCATACAATTCAGAAAGCAGAACCGGCCGTTCTTCAATGGCAAAGTCTGTTGCAGCAAGTTGCAGGATGGTCCGGCGGGTAATGCCGCGGAGGATATGACGGTCCGGGGTAATGAGCTTTTCGCCTTTGATAATAAAGAAGTTACTGCGGCTCAGCTCGCTGATTTCACCGTCTTTGCAGAAGACAACATCCTGCGCACCGGCCGCACGGATTTCGTCGGCCAGCAAAATCAGCCGTTTGTAATCGGTACTTTTTACTTCGGCCATTTCCCGTACATACTCGTCAAGGATGACCCGGATGCCATCGGTGTACTGCTGCGGAGACGCCGGATGAATATCTTCCGACATAATCAACAGGTTCGGCTTGCGGATGGTGATGCTGTCGGGGGCATATCCGCCGGTCATCACAAACCGGATGGCTACATCTGGCTGGCCGCTACGTTCGATCAGGTCCATGACGATCCGGTAACCTTCTTCCTTCGTAACAGGCAGGGGCAAATGCATCCGCATGGCTGAATTGGCAAAGCGTTCCCAATACCAGTCCCATTGAAACGGCCGGCCGTTGTACGTCAGAAAATAATCGAATAAGCCATAACCCCGAAGCAGGCTCAGGTCCGTTACACCAACTCCGATTTGATCGGCCGGGAGTACAGTGCCATTGAAATACCCAAAATGCGTCATTACTCAGATCGTCAGGTTGTCGGGGCAAAGATAATGCCTTGAGAGGACAGACGGACTGATTTTGCCCGGTAATCTGGCAGAACTATTCGTTTGAGAGTGGCAGAAAGATGGTAAATGTAGTTCCCTGGCCTAAAAAACTATCGACAGTGATCGTACCCCCGTGGTTCTCAACAACCCGCTTGCAGATGGCCAGCCCGATACCGGTGCCCTTAAACTGATTGGCTGAATTTAGCCGCTGGAACATTTTAAAAATCTGGTCTTTAAACCGGTTATCAAAGCCGATGCCATTATCGGCGAGTTGAATGGTGTGGCCGGTCTCACTTGCCGAAACGGTTATCCGGATTACAGGCAGATTCCCGGCCGCCTGAAACTTGAGGGCATTGGATAACAGGTTCTGGAACAGTTGCTGCAACTGAAAGCGGCTGCCTGTGATATCCGGCAACGGGTCAACAAACACTTGTGCCTGTTTTTCCTGAATAATGTCGTCAAGATCGTTGATAACATCATTGATGATATCGTCGAGACTGACCGGCTCAAAGGGCTGACGGGCGTTATTTACCTGAGAATACGTCAATAAGTCTCTGATCAGTGCCTG
This sequence comes from Arsenicibacter sp., assembly GCA_965247375.1. Classification (GTDB taxonomy): domain Bacteria; phylum Bacteroidota; class Bacteroidia; order Cytophagales; family Spirosomataceae; genus Arsenicibacter. Next base: position 82,537 of record CBDFHU010000014.1, on the reverse strand, counting down.
CATCCGGCCCGTAGCGGTCTGCATCCGGTCAAGTAAATCCTTGCCTGATTCTGTCAGATACGCAGCCTGCTGCAAGTGCAGCAGCTCAGCAAAAGCCTGAATTTTACGGAGCGGTTCCTGTAAGTCATGAGACGCAATGTAGGCAAACGACTCCAGTTCCTGATTAATTTGCCTGAGCTCGGTATTGGCAGCACTCAATTCGATTGACTGCTGCCGATACCGTTCCTCACTTTCTTTAAGGGCTTGCTCAGCCAGCTTGCGTTCCGTCAGGTCGCGAGTGACTTTGGCAAAGCCTACGTGCCGGTTCTGCTGGTCAAACAGGGCCGTGATGACTACATTCGCCCAGAAATGGGTACCATCTTTACGAACCCGCCACCCTTCTTCTTCATACTTGCCGGTTTGAATGGCATGTTTGAGCTCAAAAGGGGGCTTGCCGGAGTCAAGGTCTTCCTGCGTGTAGAAAATAGAAAAGTGCTTTCCCAGAATTTCTGCTTCTTCGTACCCCTTGATCCGCCTTGCGCCTTCGTTCCAGCTTGAAATGTGCCCTCTCGGATCCAGCATAAAAATGCCGTAATCCTTCACACTGGCAATCAACAGCTGAAAGTCGACGTCGTTCATAACCATGGTACTGTCTGATTAACCGAGCTTTTTGTATTTGATGCGCTTCGGTGTTGCATCTGAACCGAGTCGTTTCCGGCGGTTTTCTTCGTATTCCGAGAAATTGCCTTCAAACCAGTATACCTGCGAATCGCCTTCAAACGCGAGAATATGCGTAGCAATCCGGTCGAGGAACCAACGGTCGTGAGAGATAACTACCGCACAGCCCGCAAAGTTTTCAAGACCTTCTTCAAGGGCCCGCAAGGTGTTTACGTCAAGGTCGTTGGTTGGTTCATCAAGCAGCAGCAGGTTAGCGCCTTCTTTCAGTGTCATGGCCAGGTGTACCCTGTTGCGCTCTCCGCCTGATAGTGTACCGATTTTCTTTTCCTGATCGGCACCCGCAAAGTTGAACCGGCTGACATAGGCCCGGGCGTTGGCTTGTTTTCCGCCGAGCATGATCCAGTCGTTACCACCCGAAATGGTCTCATAGACCGATTTACCCCCATCCAGGTTGTCGTGGCTCTGGTCAACGTAGGCCCATTGTACGGTTTCACCAACGTCGAAAGTGCCGGTATCCGGTTTTTCCTGGCCGGTAATGAGGCGGAACAGCGTTGTTTTACCCGCACCGTTTGGCCCGATGATGCCGACAATACCACCCTGAGGCAGGGCAAAATCGAGGTTTTCAAACAGGATCCGGTCGCCGAAGGCTTTCGACACGCCGTGAGCTTCGATCACCTTAGCCCCTAAACGCGGTCCTGCCGGAATAAAGATTTCGAGTTTTTCTTCTTTCTGACGGGTTTCCTCGCTCATCAGTTTTTCGTAGGCACCCAGACGGGCCTTCGATTTAGCCTGACGCGCTTTCGGGGCCATACGCACCCACTCCAGCTCACGCTGTAAGGTTTTCTGACGCTTAGACTCCGACTTCTCTTCTTTCGCCAGCCGGTTTTGCTTTTGCTCCAGCCACGACGAGTAATTGCCTTTCCACGGGATACCTTCGCCGCGGTCAAGTTCCAGAATCCAGCCGGCTACGTTGTCGAGGAAGTACCGGTCGTGGGTAACGGCGATAACGGTTCCTTTGTACTGCCGCAGGTGCTCTTCCAGCCACAATACCGATTCGGCATCGAGGTGGTTGGTTGGTTCGTCGAGCAGCAGGACATCCGGTTCCTGCAACAACAGGCGGCACAGCGCCACCCGACGCTTTTCACCACCTGACAGATTTGCGATCAGCGCATCGGAAGGTGGTGTCCGGAGTGCATCCATAGCGCGCTCCAGGCGTGTGTCCAGTTCCCAGGCGTTGTAGTGGTCCAGTTTTTCCTGCACCTCCGACTGACGGGCAATCAACTTATCAAAGTCCGCATCAGGATCGCCGAATGCCTCGTTGATCTGATCGAACTCCTTTAATAAGTCAACGATTGGCTGTACCCCTTCTTCAACGACTTCTTTTACGGTCTTGGCCGGGTCGAGCTGAGGCTCCTGTTCCAGCAAACCGACAGAGTATCCCGGAGAGAAAACGACCTCCCCGTTATAATTTTTGTCTACACCGGCGATAATGCGCAACAACGTGGACTTTCCGGAGCCATTCAGGCCCAAAACGCCGATTTTTGCGCCGTAAAAGAAGGAAAGGTATATATTCTTTAGGATTTGTCGGTTGGGCGGAATAATTTTACTGACACCCGCCATCGAAAATATAATGGTTTCTTGGCTCATTATTTGTACGTAATTTTGTGGTGGCAAATATCTATAAATAAACCCAATGCTCAGCCTTAACTGAGGTTAAATAATGGAAACCGCTTCATTGGTAGACGAATACGGTTACGTCAAAGACGGAAAGGTATTTTTAAAGGGCTACCTCGACTATCCAGACCGCCAGATTGGCGAAGTGAAACGAACTGAGCAGGAAGCGCTCGACTATTTTAAGAACCGCTTCATTATTGCTCAAAACAAGGTTAACCAATTAGAGCAGGAGATCGAAGAGGCTCAGAACAAGGGCTCTTACCTGACTAAGTTGGTACAACTTCGGAAAAAACTGATTGGCTTCGATGCCATCGGTGACTTTGTGCCGCTGCTCGAGCGGCTCGATGCGCAGGAAACGTATCTGACGGAACTCATCCGGACGAATCAGCTCAAGAATCTTGAGATCAAGCGGGCGCTCCTGGCCGAAACGGAGCCGCTGGCTGCCAGTGATGACTGGAAAGATACTGCTGATAAGTTGCAGGACGTTAAGCAGAAATGGATCAAAACCGGCCCGGTCGATAAGGAACTGGATGCTGAGGTGGAAGGCCGTTTCCAGGAGTTGCTCGATAATTTCTTCCAGCGCCGCCGTGAGTTCTTCAATGAGCAGAACAAGATCATTCAGGAACGTCTGGATCAGTACGACCATCTGATCCGGCTGGCTTTCCGGGCAAACCGGAATCCGGATGTCGATGCTGCCTATCGTGAAGTCCGGCAACTGCAGAATGCCTGGAAACTCATTGGCGAGGTACCGATCAAGAAAAGCGGTAAACTGTATAAGCAGTTTAAGAAAGCCACAACGCTGGTGTATACCCGCTACAACGATGCCAAAGGCATTGTTATTCAGAAACGGGTTGACCCGCGGATCGAAGCACAAACGCGCATGGTAGAGGAAGCTGAGCGTCTCGCAAAAGCGACCGACATATTTGCCGCTGCCGAACGTGCGAAGGTGCTGCTGAACAGCTGGAAAGAAATCAAGATTCCGCCAAAGAATCAGGATCGTCAGCTGAACGAGCGTTTCCGGTCGGCTTGTGACAAGATTTTCGAGCTGAGTTACCTGGGCCGTGTTCTGTCGCGGAAGTATCCTGCTTTCCAGCTGAAAAGTGTGGCTGAACAGCTCCGGACTAAAATCCGCGAAATGGAATACCTCGTCCGCCGTGAAAAAAGTGACCTGCAATTCGCCCTGCAGGATGCTGAGCACCTCGACCCGAATAAGCTGGAAGACAAGCAGATTTTGAATAAAATAAATACGCAGAAACGTAAAATTGCGATGAAAGAAACCATTCTGGTGGAATTTCAGAAGGAATTAACCGATATGGGCTATTAATTAGCCGGTTTTTAGACTGATCAGGCGGCTCTTTCTCCGGAAAAGCCGCCTGATCTTTTTTCAGCAAGATCATAATTGAACAATGACAATTCGCGAATCACAGGAGATCGTTGATCACTGGATAAAAACGGTAGGCGTCCGTTATTTTAATGAGCTTACCAATATGGCTATGCTGACCGAAGAGGTCGGCGAACTGGCCCGTATTATAGCCCGCCGCTACGGTGAGCAGTCAGAGAAGGAATCAGACAAAAACCGCGATCTGGGCGATGAAATGGCCGATGTACTGTGGGTACTGATTTGTCTGGCCAACCAGACCGGCGTCGATTTAACGGAAGCTTTTGCAAAAAATCTGGAAAAGAAAAACATCCGTGACAAAACCCGCCATCTCAATAATCCGAAATTACAATAAAGAAGGCAGTTTCAGGCCGTTATCCATTGCCGCTGCGGGTGTAAAAGGCTGGTAAAATAACATCTTAAAAAAAGTCATTAAACAATTCAGGTGTGGCCTTGTTAATGGCGTTAAAAATAGTTTGATTGCATCATGCAAGAATTTTTGAAAAAAGAACTTGGATATGTAATTTTTTTTACTTTTGCAGCCTTATAAATTTAGAGACTAAACGAACAATTACTATGTACTGGACTCTTGAACTAGCATCCTACCTGGAAGACGCACCGTGGCCGGCAACAAAAGACGAGCTGATTGACTACTCAATTCGCTCAGGTGCCCCACTCGAAGTTGTTGAAAACCTGCAGGAACTCGAAGACGACGGACAACCTTACGAAAGCATTGAAGAAATCTGGCCCGATTATCCGACAAAAGACGACTTCTTCTTTAACGAAGATGAGTACTAATCCGGCCTCAGGCAGTACAAAAGGCATAGCCTGACCGGCTATGCCTTTTCTTTTGTCCGTAGCTGAACGCCTGCTTGTGCGGCAAGCGACATAATGTAATGCTGAAAACCGGCTATGGCCGTCTGTTTTGTTTCTTCCGGCCAGTTCAGCTGCGTAGCCATCAGTTCACCCGCCGGTTCGATAGCGGCCAGTGTCGCCTGCCAGTCAACAAGCCCCAGCCGGATACGGCGCATCAGCACATCGGCCAGTGTCTGTGCCATTTCTTCTTCCAGCGCATAAATTACTTCTGCTTTAATAAACGGATGGCCCGCGGCCAGTGGTTGCCGGTAGGCAGCTTGTGACATCGCCAGCGTAGCAATGCGGGGGGCATTGGTGCCATACGTAAACAGGAGGTGTTCAAGAGTATCAGCCGGCAGTGCCGTAAACTCACTGCGGAATTTTGCCTGAAACGCTTCGTTGAACCCCTCTCCGCCATTTACGGCCAGTGTCTCCGTCCGGCTGCTCTCTGAACGGCCAAGTAATTGGCAACAGGTGTTAATGGTTTCTTCGGCCATCAGCCGGTAAGTGGTCCATTTGCCGCCCATGATGCTAACCAGTCCGGATCCCGGATCCACTTCCACTTCATGATCCCGTACTACACTCCGGCTTTCGGTCGAGGCATTGTCGTGGTCTGGCTGTAATAACGGGCGCAGACCGGCAAAGCCGCCGGTAATCTGGCTCGTCGAAAGCGGGCTGGTCAGGTACTGGTTAACATGTCCGGTCAGGTAGCCGGCTTCTTCAGGAACCAGGTGCGGCACATCTTCAGGGGCTGCTTCTGTATCAGTCGTACCGATGAGGTAGTGTCCGCGCCACGGGATGGCAAACAACACCCGTCCGTCGGATGTTGACGGAACGAGCAGGGCAGCCTGGGCCTTGCCAACGGCCGACATCGGCATCACCACGTGGGACCCTTTGCTGGCTCGCATGCGTTCGCCTTTAGCCGGTGCTGCATCCTGCCGCAGGTGATCGGCCAGGGTACCGGTAGCATTTACAAACAGCGAAGCACGAATGGTAAATGTTTCGTCGGTCAGCGTGTCCTGCACCTCAATGGCAGTTAGCTTACCGGTCTTGTTTTTCTCAAAATGAACAGCCTTCAGGTAATTGGCGGCGGCTGCTCCCTGTCGGGCTGCGGTCTGCACAAGCGCCAGGTTCAGCCGTGTATCGTCGAACTGGCCATCGTAATATAAGACGGCGCTATGCAGTTTTTCCGGATTGAAGGCCGGGAAATGGGCAATGGCTTCTTTTTTCGAGAGCCAGCGGCTGGGTTTGAGCTGCCGGCTACCGGCCAGCAAGTCATAGAGTTTGAGGCCGATGGAATAATACATCCCGTCGAACCAGCTCTTGCACGGGGTCAGTAACGCCAGCGGATGTGCCAGATGCGGGGCAATCTTCAGCAGCGTCATGCGCTCGTGAAGGGCTTTGCGGACCAGCGATAATTGTTTGGGATCGAGTTTCTTGAATGCCTGTTCCAGGTAGCGTACTCCGCCGTGAACCAGCTTGGTCGAAGTACCGGAGGTAACGGAGCAAAAGTCTCCCTGATCAATCAGGGCTGTTTTCAGGCCACGCGAGGCCGCATCAAGCGCACACCCTGCACCCGTCGCACCGGCACCGATAATACAAATGTCAAAAGATTCAGAACGAAGACGGTTAAGGTGCTTTACGCGGTTCATGATAAGGGTTGATCGGCTTTGGCGGCTTTTACCGGCACATCATACTTTTTAGGTGCATATAAAAAGCCGAACGCCTGCGCGCCCTCCTTCGAATGCACTTTATGATGGATGTAGTGTGCGCGAATAATCCGCTTCATATACCGGCTTTGGAATTTGTGCTTAAATTTAACGCGCTGGTGGACAATAACATCATGAAAAATGAAATAGAATGCACCGTAGAGCGTCACACCGGCACCGATCCAGGTCAGATAATTTAGGGAAGGCACTTCAATACCGACTACAATCAGCGTAATCGCGACTGCGCTGAACACGACCGCAAACAAGTCATTCCACTCAAAAAAGCCTTTATGGTGGTTGTGGTGATCCTGGTGCCAGCTCCAGAGCCAGCCGTGCATAACATACTTGTGTGTAAACCAGGCGACACCTTCCATGAACAGAAATGTACCAATAACGAGAGCAACGTTTAGCAGCATTTTTGTGTTATTATTGTATAAAAGTACAATGATTTGGGTTGATACTGATTCGGGCAGCAACAGGAATAGCAGGTGCTGACAAACTAATAACTAATTGTGTTAGGGAAAAGTTAGCAAATGCCCCTTTTTCTGGTTTGGAGGCTTTGACAATTACGTCATACAACCTTTATTTAGCTATTGCGTTAACAAGCTATAGCGTATTTATCTTTAATCAGTGCTCACACTATTTTGTAAGCCATCTATGGACTACCGGGCACTCAAGGATTTGGTTAGACATGGGGAGGGCAGTCAGCTGGAGTTTAAGCTCAAATCCAACCACCCCGAGAAAATTATTCGTGAAATGGTGGCCTTTGCCAATACGGAAGGCGGCATTCTGCTCATTGGTGTAGGCGACGATAAGACTGTTCAGGGCCTTAAATATGCCGATGAGGATGAATATCTGCTGGTGCGGGCCCTCGAAAAGTTTTGCTTCCCGGCGATCTCCTACACGCTGGAGCGCATCAGTATTCCCGGCGAACGGGAGGTGCTGATGTTCAGGGTGCCGCGCAGTCCGTCACGACCTCACTATATTGTTCCTGACCCGCAAAAACCGGAAGAAAAGAAAGCCTATGTGCGCGTCGATGATAAGTCGGTGCAGGCCAGTAAGGAGGTACGCGAAATTCTGAAAGGCGAACGGGATGCCCGGAATATCCGGTTCAGCTATGGCGATAAGGAGCGCATGCTGATGAAGCATCTGGGGGAGCACGACCGGATAACGGTGGATTTGTTTGCTTCCGTTGCCGGTATTTCGCGAAAAATAGCTTCCCGGACGCTGGTACTGCTGGTGCTGGCTAATGTACTCGAAGTTCATCCGAACGAGGTAATGGACTATTTCACGAGCCGGGCGGCGTAACTATTTTGTTCTGCGTTGCTGAGTTCAGGGTTACGGAACTCAGCAACGCAGAACGGTTATTTCTTTTCTGTTTTCCCTTCTGCCACTGCCGTTGTTGTCTGCGTAAACTCGGCGATGCGGGCTTCGCTGAGACCGCTGATAAACTCAACGCCCGGCATGGCCTGTTTGGCTTCCGCCAGCCCTTTTTCGGTTACACCGGTCTGCCAGATGTAAACTGTCCGCAGGCTTTTCATACCGGCCAGCTGCTTTAGGCCGGCATCGGTGATTTTGGTGCCATAAAGGTTCAGATACTCCAGATACGGTAATGCTGTCAGTTGTTTGAGGCCGGCGTCAGTCACGGCGGTTTGTTCCAGATGGAGTTTCTGGAGGTTTTTCAGCCGGGCTACCTGTGCCAGTGTGGCGTCGGTAATCTTCGTATCTCCCAGTTTAAGCCACACAATCTGTTCGGCGGCTTTCGTGAGGCTGGCCGCTTGCTGGTCGCTGAAATTCCGGTTATTGACAGCGCTGACTTCCAGTTGATTCTGCTCTTTCGATAACGGCATGACCAGTAATCCCTGCCTGGTCAGGTCTGCCAGTGTTCCGGCGTCAACCGGTGACAGCTTCATACGTAACACCGGTGATTCGGGTACCGACGCTTTTGCCGCAGGGCTGGCCGGCGGACTGCCTCCCGAACCCAGCGACGCTAATGCCGGCTTTACCGCATCGCTCACGGTCAGATCCGCAACCTTCTTGTCGAACGGAGCTCCCTGGTCGATCCACCAGGTCAGAATAGCCACTTGGCTGTCGGTCAGCTGGGTTTTGCCCTTCGGTGGCATGTGATTATCATCTTCCAGTGGTAGCAGGCAACGCTTTACCAGTTCGCTTTCGGCTCCTTTGCCGGGAACGAACACCGGTCCGTCTTCACCACCTTTACGCAGCATATCGGGCGTATCCAGCCGGAGGTCGCCTTTCGATTTTTCCGGATTATGACACTGCACGCACCGGCTTTTCAGGATCGGGTTTACAATCTGGTCATACACCATGGCCTGGTTTACGTCGGCAATCGGCTTGATGGCTACTTCCTGCTCCCGCGGCGGAATGCCTGCGAGCGTGCGGATTGGTTCGGGCGTGTATTGCGTCAGGTAATCGGAACCGTGCGTTAATGAACCGCCCAGATGCCCGGCTGACATCAGCAGTACAACACCTGCTATCAGAGAAAGGCTGTAGACAAGCGAACCAAACGGAATTTTTTCGCCGAAGCGACTGGATTTGGCCAGCCAGGCCATCCAGGCAAATATCGCTACGCCGATGCCTTGCCACTGATGAGCAGAAAGTGTTTCAGCCTCATAACCACCACCCAGCGACAGCATATAGCCGAATACGCAGGCAAACGTAGCACTTACCGCCGACCAGAACAGAATACCGGCAATACCGCTATCGGAAATACTGATTTTTCCCAATCGCCGGCCAATTTCCAGTATACCGGCAATCAGCAGAAAGCCAATCGGCAGGTGAACGATCAGCGGGTGAAAATGACCAAAAAAAAGTACCCAGTCAGAAGCCTGGGGGGCAGATGATGCCTGTAATAAAAGCATAGCAATTGAGTAAAAAAGTTGTTGACCAACGCCGCGACCTGCTGTTATCCGACGCGCTCCAGTTTGATCGGATAGGTTTTCCGGGACGCCCACTGGGCTACATAGAGGCTTTCGTCACCATCAACCAGTACATCATGCGGGTGCAGAAACGGAGAGAAACTCCGGTCTTTGCGCTGTTCCTGCAATTGTCCGTTCTGGTAAAGAGGCTCGGTGCCGCCCGGCGTCGAAATAACCTTGTCGTTTTTGTCAAAAATCTGCACATATCCCGAATCCGGATAGGCATCCGAGGTGCTACGGAAGGCGGCAGCAAAAATATAGTCGCCGTGCAGGACGGGCCGGCAGATGTATGTGCCGGGCACCGCAATCGTCGACAGATATTTGCCGTCGAGGGTAAATCGCTTCAGGCAGTTGTGCCGGCGGTCAGTAATGAGCAAAGTCGGATTTGACTTGTTGCGGTTATCCACGACAATACCGTGACAGCAGTCAAACTGACCATTGTCTGCTCCTTTTCCGCCCCAGTGGCGGATGTAGCGGCCTTTGGCGTCATACTGGGTAATATAGTTGGCGCCGTACCCGTCGGCCACGTAAATATCACCGTTGGCCGGGTTGATGGCCGTTTCGGTCGGCAGGAACTGGGCCGGGTGGTCGTAGACACCGGTTTCTTTCGGGTAGTCGAGTTTGAGCAGCTCCTTGCCTTTGAGATCAGTCTTGATGACCTGGTGGCGGTTCGGGTCACAGATAAACAGAAACTGCTCGCTGCCTTCGTTAGACAGCGTCAGGCCATGCGCGCCCGGATAGGTAGTGCCCCAGGCGTCCAGCAATTTGCCGGATTTATCATAAATCAGGATATTATTGCGGGTCTCATTCGTCAGCAGGAAAATACGGCCTTTGGCATCCTGCACCATTTCATGGCAGTCGTTGACGGGATTTTTGCCGGTATCCAGCACGCCCCAGTTCGGAACGACACGGTATTTGTGCGAATTATGACCAACAACCGCTGGTTCGGCAGTACGATTTTTACTGAAGAGGGTACCTGGCGCTGCAAGTGCGGCCCCAACGGCTAAGGTAGTCTGGCGGGCAAATTCCCGGCGATTGACATTCGGCAGTTTCATGACGTAGCGTATTTGTTCTAAAAGAATCAGAACCACCCCGCTTACTGCCTGACCACAGGCTAAAAAAAGCACTTGCATTACTGCAAAAATGGTACGAAATTTGTCATCCGTTTTGTATTTCCATGAAAAGTTCGCGCAACATACTGGTTCGTTGGTCAAGCCTGCTTCTGGCAAGCCTGATGCTGTTCCTGGCCGGATGGAGCCATGAACTAACGTCGCTGACGTCGGGAACTACAAAAAAGACATCCGCACAGCAACAAGCCGGCAAAAAAGCAGGCGCTCCGGCCGAAGCAAAGATTCAGGCGGCTTCGTTCGAGGCGGTGGTTACACCGGCCTCGTCGTTTGATTTTACCCAGGCGATTTACCTGCTACCCGCTCCGGTTTTTGTTTTCCTGTTGCTGGTCGCTGCTTCACTACTCCGCATTTTTACAATACCTTATTTTTATTTCAGTTATTTCAGGCACGTTTTCGGTCATTTCATTGCCCCCAACGCACCCTAGTGCTTTTTCCGGAAACGCAGGTTTTCCGATCTCTCCCGTTTACTTACTACCAATCATTTAGTACAAATCGTTTACTTTTTCAATCCGTCTGAACCGCTGAATACGGGTTCGGCCGAAAACCATTGTTATGCAAAATCGTAACGGTATTTTGATTTTGACAGGGATAATTGCGCTTCTGAGCATTTATTATCTGTCGTTCACATTCGTTTCACGCAGCATCAAGGAAGATGCAACGGCCTATGCAACGAACAAACAAGGCGTTGTTGATCTGACGAAAAAACAGCGTTATCTGGATTCACTGTGGAAAGAGCCGGTTTATCTGGGTAACACATTGCAGGAAGTTACAGAACGTGAGCTGGGTTTAGGCCTTGACTTACAAGGTGGTATGCACGTAGTACTGGAGGTAGCTCCTGCCGACATCCTGAAAGGCATGGCCGGTAACACCCGTGACCCAAAATTTAACGAGGCGCTGAAAGCGGCGGCCGAAGCACAGAAAACAAGCCGTTCGAGCTTCGTTGACCTGTTCATTGATGCCTACAAGGATCTGGTGCCGAACGCCCGTCTGGCCAGCCTGTTCGCAACCAGTGCTAACCGTGGTAAAATCAACTACCAGTCAACCGATACGGAAGTCCGCCGGTTGTTGAATGAAGAAGTTGAAGGTGCGATTGGCCGTGCGTTCAAAATCATTCAGGCCCGTGTGGATAAATTCGGTGTATCGAACGCCAACATTCAGCGCCTGCCGAATTCCGGCCGTGTACTGATTGAATTACCAGGTGTTGATAACCCTGAGCGTGTTCGCCGCCTGTTAACCGGTGCCGCGAAACTGGAGTTCTGCGAAGTATACCAGCTGGGCGAAATCTCGACAGGTCTTGAAGGTTTAGGTGCGTTCCTGTTAGAGCAGGAAGCTACCCGTAAGGCTGCGGCAAAAACATCTCCGACTGCCCCAGCTTCAGGCTCTACCGGTAACCTGGCTTCTCAGTTGTCGAGCAAAGCCGATTCTGCGAAAAAAGACACGGCTGCTGCCGGTCAGGCCCTGACGCAGCTGTTTGTGCCGATCTCACAAAACCAGCTGGGTGTTTACCTGAAAGATACTGCCCGTGCTAACGCGACCCTGAACGATCCGCAGGTGAAAGCCATGTTCCCTGGTGACATGATCTATGCATGGGACCGTAAGTCTTTCCCGACTACAGATAACAAGGAAATCCTGCCGATTTACTTCCTGAAGAAAGCCGGTAACGTAGCACCGCTGGAAGGTGATGTGATCACAGACGCCGCTAACGACTACGATGACCGTGGTCAGCCGGAAGTGACAATGAGCATGAACCCGGAAGGTGCCCGTAAATGGCGTTCACTGACGGCCGCTAACGTAAACCGTCAGGTAGCGATTTTGCTCGATAACCTGGTTTATACCGCACCAAACGTACAGAACGAAATTCCTAACGGCCGTTCAAGCATCTCAGGCAGCTTCTCTGTTGAAGAGACAAAAGACTTAGCCAACGTACTGAAAGCCGGTAAACTGCCTGCACCGACAACGATTGTGGAAGAAAGCATCGTTGGTTCAACACTGGGTTCTGAAGCGATTCAGGACGGTCTGCTTTCGTCGGTTGCTGGTCTGCTTGTAATTCTTGCGTTTGTGATCTTCTATTACAACCGTGCCGGTGTGATTGCTGATGTTGCCTTGTTAGTGAACACATTCTTCCTGTTAGGCGTAATGGCAGCGGTACCAGGTACGGTACTGACCATGCCGGGTATTGCCGGTATGGTACTGTCAATCGGTATGGCGGTTGATGCGAACGTACTGATTTTCGAACGGATTAAAGAAGAGCTTGCGCTCGGAAAAAGCTTTAAAGTAGCGGTTGCCGATGGTTTCAAAAATGCGTACTCGTCGATCTTCGACTCGAATATTACGACTTTACTGACAGGTTTCATCCTGCTGTTGTTCGGTACCGGTCTGATCCGTGGTTTCGCCGTAACGCTGGTGATTGGTATCTTCACATCGCTCTTCGCAGCGATCCTGATTACCCGTCTGATTCTGGAAGCCTATACAAAAGATGGTAAAACCGTTAGTTTCTCAGCACCATGGACGAAGAACCTGTTCAAGGATTCTGACTTCGACTTCGTATCCCGCCGGAAACTGTACTATACAATTTCTTCGGTTATCATCGGTCTGGGTATCATCTCGGTCATCTTCAAAGGCTTCGGTCTGGGTGTAGACTTTAAAGGTGGCCGTTCGTACGTTGTTCGTTTTGAGCAGCCGATCGGGACAGAAGATGTACGCAGTGCGCTGACAGAGGCATTAGGCGACGCTCCGGAAGTAAAAACATACGGTGGTACAGGCGTTAACTCAAATCAGATGAAGGTAACGACTGACTACATGATTGATAACGACGATGCCAATGCCGATAAGCAGGTAGAAGCTGCGATGAACAAAGGCTTAGCTAAAGTCAGTGGCAACAAGGCGAAAATTGAGAGCTCACAGAAAGTAGGTCCTACCATTGCGAAAGACCTGATCTACTCGGCCCTTTGGTCAATCCTGCTGGCGGTTGCGGTTGTATTCGTCTTCATCCTGATCCGGTTTAAGAAACTGGCCTTCGGTTACGGTGCGGTGGTTGCCCTCTTCCACGACGTATTAGTAATCCTCGCGGTGTTCTCGATCTTTAATGGCTGGCTGCCTTTCTCGCTTGACGTTGACCAGGCGTTTGTCGGTGCCTTGCTGACGATCATGGGTTACTCAATGAACGATACCGTCGTTGTCTTTGACCGTGTCCGGGAGTACCTGGCCGAGAACAAAGGCAAGAAGGAAAGCATGTCAGCCGTTATTAACAACGCCTTGAACAGCACCCTGAGCCGTACGGCTGTAACGGGTCTGTCGACCATGCTGGTACTGATCATTCTGTTCATCTTCGGTGGTGCCACTATCCGTGGTTTCTCGTTCGCGATGCTGATCGGGGTTATCGTCGGTACGTACTCATCCCTGTTCGTAGCGACGCCAATCGTGGTTGACTCACTGACACAGGATCAGGACAAACCATCGACACCGGCTGCCGGTACAGGCCCTAAAGTAACGCCGGACCCGCTGGCCGTTGCAGAAGGCGAGCCGGCGGTGAAGGTTCCGAAACCCAAAATCCGTCCGTCACAAGCATAATTTGAGCATAAGAGTAAGTAAATAGGGTAATTAGGTTAATGAGAAGAAAGTACTGTACGATTTTACTTTCTTCTCGCTTCCCTGATTACCCTATTTATGTTTGTCCGAAATAATTACGTACCTTGTCTGGTAAAATCAATTAATAATTTCATTGACCAAGCAAAAAGCCTAACTATCTTTCCCTTATATGGAAACCCAATTGAAACCCAAAGACACGAGTGTTTGGCGGAAAAAACCGCTGGCGGCCTATGAAGCCGACATGAAAAAGAGTGAGCTGAAGCGTGTATTAACCCGTTGGGGGCTGACCTCACTGGGGATCGGTGCCGTAATCGGTGGCGGTATCTTCGTACTGACGGGGATTGCTGCTCACGACTGGGCGGGTCCGGCGCTGGCACTGGCTTTCGTACTGGCAGGTGTTGCCTGTACATTTGCCGCGCTGTGCTACGCTGAATTTGCTTCTATCCTGCCGGTAGAAGGCTCTGCTTACGCTTACTCGTATGGTACAGTTGGTGAAATTTTTGCGTGGTTTATTGGCTGGAACCTTATTCTGGAATACATGATGGGTGCCACTACGGTGGCCGTGAGCTGGTCAGGCTATTTTGAAAAACTCCTGCACCTGTTCCATGCAGACCTGCCGATCTGGCTGATGAATGACCCGGTAACGGCCCGGGAAAAGGCCGAAAAGCTGCGGGCTGCCGGTGAATCGGTGCCTGATTTCGCGTTTGCCATCAACCTGCCTGCCCTATTGATCGTTTGGGTAGTAACCTACATTCTGGTAAAAGGGATCAAGGAAGCGGCCAGTACAAACAACCTGATTGTGATTATTAAAGTAGCTACCGTAATCTTCGTGATTGTGGCAGGTGCTTTCTATATAGATACAGCAAACTGGACGCCATTTATCCCCTCGCCGGTAACGGACGAATCCGGTCAGATTCACTATGGCTTTAACGGTATCGTAACGGCCGCCAGCATCGTATTCTTTGCCTACATCGGCTTTGATGCGGTATCAACGCAGGCTGGTGAGGCCATCAACCCGAAGAAAGACGTTCCGTTTGCCATCATTGCGTCACTGATTATCTGTACCTTGTTGTACATCCTGGTTTCTCTTGTCCTGACCGGGATGGTGAAATATACAAATCTTGACCTGAAAGCGCCGGTAGCGCAGGCATTTGCCGATGCCGGTCTGACATGGGCGGTTTATTTGATCACGATTGCGGCCATTGCCGGTCTGACATCCGTTATGCTGGTGATGATGCTGGGTCAGACGCGGGTTTTCCTCGGTATGGCGAAAGACGGGCTACTGCCTAATTTCTTCAGTGCCGTTCACCCTACATTTAAAACGCCGTGGAAGAGCACGATTCTGGTGGGTGGTATCGTATCGGTTGTGGCTGCGCTGACGCCGATTGATAAAGTATCCGAGCTTTGCTCATCAGGAACCCTGCTGGCATTTGCCATGATTTGCGGTGCGGTATGGTTGCTGCGTGTCCGGGAGCCGAACCTGGAACGCCCGTACAGAACACCTGCCCTGCCGGTTGTCGCAACACTGGGTATCCTGGCTAACCTGTACCTGATGTGGAACCTCCGTGTGGATACCAAAATCGCGTTTGTCGTTTGGGGTACTTTAGGCCTGATTGTGTACTTCATCTATGGTCGTAAACACAGCAATCTGAACAAGAACTAAGCCTATATAAAGCTTGAAAGCGGACGACAGAGTTACTGTCGTCCGCTTTTATTTTATACCGTCATCGCCGCCAGCAAATCAGCCTGCGTAATAATATGCACTTGTTGCGTTTCATCGCGTACAAGCAAGGCTTTGTTTTCCCGGTCAATCAGCGAGGATAAGACATCGACAGTATTATCAAGTCCCACAAACTTAAAGGGCTTATCCATGATCTCTTCTACCGTCCGGTCCTTAATACTCGGGTCGTCAATCAGTTTATTAAGAATCGTAGAGTCGGTCAGGCTGCCGACAATGTGATCGTTTTCATCGACGACCGGTAGTTGCGAGATGCTGTGGCGGTTCAGTACCTGAATGGCCTGAGCAACGGTAACAGCCTTGCTGAGCGTAGTCAGCATAGCTTGTTGCTCACCGCTGCGGTGCGTTTTGCTGTAGATGATGTCACGGGCTGTTTTAAAGGTCCGGTCTTCCAGAAAGCCGTGATCTTTCATCCAGACATCATTGTAAATTTTGGCCAGATAGCGGGTGCCGTGATCAGGCAGAATAATGACCATCACGTCCTCGGCTTTCAGGTGTTCGCGGGCCCACTCGAGGGCACCATGCACGGCTGACCCGCACGACCAGCCAACAAACAGTCCTTCTTCACGCGATAACCGGCGCGCCATGATGGCGGCGTCTTTATCGGTCACCTTCACAAAATGGTCAACCAGACTGAAATCAACGTTCTGTGGCAGAATGTCTTCGCCAATGCCTTCGGTCAGATACGGATAAATCTCGCCTTCGTCGAAAACGCCGGTTTCCTTGTATTTTTTGAAGACCGACCCGTATGTATCAATACCGACCGATACCACATCTGGGTTTTTCTCCTTCAGGAATCTTGCCGTACCGCAGATCGTACCGCCGGTACCGACGCCTGCCGCCAGATGGGTAATCCGGCCGTCGGTATCGCGCCAGATTTCGGGGCCGGTGGTATCGTAATGCGCCGCCGCGTTGGAGATATTGTCGTACTGATTCGGGTAAAATGAGTTCGGAATTTCCTGATTGAGGCGTTTGGCAATGGAGTAATACGAGCGTGGATCGTCGGGGGCCACGTTGGTTGGGCAAACCACTACCTCGGCCCCGACCGCGCGCAGAATGTCAATTTTTTCCTTCGACTGTTTATCGGCCATGGTAAAGATGCATTTATAGCCCTTTCCGATGGCGGCGAGGGCAAGGCCCATGCCCGTATTGCCGCTGGTTCCTTCGATAATGGTGCCGCCGGGCCGGATAATGCCACGGGCTTCGGCATCTTCGATCATCCGGATGGCGATGCGGTCTTTTACCGAGTTGCCGGGGTTAAAATATTCGACTTTCGCCAGGATAGTGCCCGGAATGCCGCGGGTAACCTTATTCAGTTTAACCAGGGGCGTATTGCCGATGGTGTCAATGATAGACGCATGATAATTCATGTTTCCTGCTGGTTTTGTTGAATGAAGTGTATAATAAAAGCTTCCACCTGTTTATGAAAATGGTTAAAGCTTCTGGATTGTTTGGCAAGGCGTCTGAAATCGGTAGTAGACGCGATTTCACGTACTGTTTTTTCAATACGTTGGCGGTCAGGATTTTTGTCCCCGTAAACCTTCTTCTTTATATCGTCCTTACTGAACGATTCAAGACTGTTAGGAGTGGCATTATATTGACTATATCCAATCCAGTAATCAATTGCCTGAATAGGTACATATAAGATGATTTTTTGTTCATATAGTCTGTGAACTTTACCCATTCTACCCTTTAACTCGTCCAGGCGTTTTCTATGCAAGGGAAGATCATCGTCAAAGTCAGTGGTATCCAGATCAATGCCGGCAATAAATAAGTGACATGGGTTTCGTTTATCGGCAAATGTTTGAGCGCATAAAGTACCTGCTTCCTGTAATACTTTGGATACACTGGGATTTTTAGTGATAGCAATCTGTATTTTCGTCCTGACGGTCTGAAGTTGTCCGGACTGTCTGCTCATCCAGTCCATGTAAGCCGGTATGAACTGGTATTCTGCAAAGCCTTCGCTAATAAGGGTATAAACGAGCTTATTCATATCACAGAATATCAGGGACCCCACCTAACAGCCCATAAAGCCAGTTTTCGCTAAGGTTCGTGGTCAGGTCAATCTCATCTAATCCCTGCTCTTTATTATGTTGATTAGTTGGTTCAATGATATCTTTTTGCAGGTTGCGTACGTATGTGGCGCCTTCCTCGTCCTTATCAAATACAAAAACCGATTCCGGGCGTGTTGAAAAGTCGTCGAGCACATGTTCGTTATGGGTAGTCAGAATGATCTGTATATCTTTCTCGTCTGCTAATCGGAAAATAAAATCCATGACTTCCCGTATCCGTCGCGGATGGATACCTCGCTCGGGTTCTTCGAGTAGTAACAGCTTTGGTGGATTAGGTTGATGAATGATGCAGAGCAAAGCAAGGAAATAGAGTGTGCCTTCGGAAAGCTCATCTGCCCAGAAAGTAATATCTTGCCGACTATTTCCCAAACCCAGACGCTTGAATGATTTATCGCCGAATATTTTCTTTTGTTCTTCGGTCGGTTGTGCGTCGTCGAGATTGATTTCGTCAAACTCAGGGATGCAGGTTTTTATATCATTCTCTATCTGACTGAATACAGTTTTTCGGTACTTACTCAGCATCAGATCAAGAAACCCCGCCAGATTAGAGGCATCGGTGCTTACAATCTCTTCTTTTAAGCCTACAGGGCCTGGCTGTGTTAGTTTATTGGGATCAGGCTTATAGATAACTAGGCTTTTGATTAAGTTCTCCAGTTCTTTTTCTCCTTTAATAAAAGGAACTACCCCATTTCCGGTAAACTGATTTTCTCTATTGTATACAAGAGATTCTTTTTCTCCTCCGGATTTTAATATGTACCTTTTTCTTATGTGAACAGGGTCTTGATCGTCACTTACAATTAAGAAGTCTATATCCTGTCCGTTTCGGTTAAAGGTCAGCGATTGATCACCTGTTTTGGGGAAGTCATTATATCTTTCTTTGATAAACTCCAGCGCCTTCAGAAAATTCGTTTTGCCTGAGTTGTTCGGGCCAATCAGGAGGTTTACCTTCTGAAGATCGAGGGTGACATCCTTGAGGCTTTTGAAGTTTTGGATAGAAACGCGCTTCAGCATACGTGTAACAGGTCTGTATGATGCAAGTGTACGGATTTTTACCTTAACTCCCGATGCGCACCGGCAGTGGCTTACTTTATGTAAAACAACTTATCGGTCAAAACTTTTGTTGTGCCTGAGAAGCAATGAATTCGTCTATAGTTTATTTGCATAAAAAGGCAAAATTTTTGCGAACTACTTCGGACGTATACCGTAACTTTGCGAGTTGAATACTGACGCGTTGTTTTTTATGGATAAATTTTCGTATATAGCTAACTCAGAAGCTGCTTACGTTGATCAGTTGTATCAGGCGTATAAGCAGAACCCGACCTCGGTCGATGAAAGCTGGCAGAAATTTTTTGAAGGATTTGAATTTTCGCTTACCTACGGGGAAAACGCTCCGTCAGGGCACACAAACGGAAATGGCAATGGAAAGGCTGCAGTAGCTGCTAATGGTGCTGCAACGGCCTCAGGTACAGTTGATAAAGCACACGTTGAGAAAGAACTAAAGGTTCGTAACATGATCCTGGCGTACCGCTCACGTGGCCACCTCCTTTCGAAAACAAACCCGATCCGCGAACGGAAAGACCGTCAGCCACTGCTTGATTTAAGCGATTTTGGCCTGACAGAAGCTGATCTGGACACGACATTTGAAGCAGCAGCTCAGCTTCGGACCGGCATCGGCCCGTCGACGCTGCGCGTAATCCTTGATACCTTAAAGACTGTTTACACCGGCCCGATCGGCTTCGAATACATGTATATTCGGGAACCGGCTGTATTGGAATGGTTTAAAAAATAAGATTGAGAAAGAATGGCCTACGTATAAGCCGTCGAACAACGAGAAAACACGGATTCTGACAAAACTGAACGAGGCCGTTGTGTTCGAAAACTTCCTGCACACCAAATACCTCGGTCAGAAGCGTTTCTCACTGGAAGGCGGCGAAACAACCATCGCGGCACTTGATGCGATGATTACGCAGGCGGCTGATATGGGCGTGGAAGAAATCATGATCGGTATGGCCCACCGTGGTCGTCTGAACGTGCTGGCGAATACGCTCGGCAAAACCTACGACGCGATTTTCAACGAATTCGAAGGTAACCTGCCGGAAGAAGTATATGGTGATGGCGACGTGAAGTACCACATCGGTTATTCAAGCCAGCAGACAACGCCGAACGGTAAAACCATCAACCTGAAACTGGCGCCGAACCCGTCACACCTTGAAGCCGTTAACCCGGTCGTTGAAGGATTTGTACGGGCCCGTGCCGACGGACATTTCGGCAGCGATTACGATAAGGTAATGCCGGTCCTGATCCACGGTGATGCGGCCTTTGCCGGTCAGGGTATCGTTTACGAAGTAACCCAGATGTCGAAGCTGAACGGCTACCACACCGGTGGTACGTTCCACTTTGTGATCAACAACCAGGTTGGCTTTACAACGGACTGGGAAGACGCCCGTTCGTCGATCTATTGCTCAGACGTTGCCAAAATCATCGACGCACCGGTACTGCACGTAAACGGTGACGATCCGGAGGCGGTCGTATTTTGTATGAAACTGGCCGTTGAGTTCCGCGAGCAGTTTAACCGTGATATCTTCGTCGATATGGTTTGTTACCGCCGTCACGGCCACAACGAATCAGATGAGCCTAAGTTTACGCAGCCTACGCTGTACAACCTGATTGGTAAGCACCAGAACCCGCGTGAACTGTATAACAAGCAGTTGATTGAGCGGGGTGAAGTGGACGCCGAACTGGCTGGTAAAATGGATGCTGAGTTTAAGGCGATGCTGCAGGATCGGCTGGATTTGGTGAAGCAAAAAGCCCTGCCATACAAGTATCCGAAAATGGAGCAGGAATGGCGGAGTCTGCAACGGGCAACGCCGGCCGACTTTGACCAGTCGCCGGAAACAGGCGTTTCGCTTGAGCAGCTGGAAAAAATCGGGCAGGCGCTGGTGAAGGTGCCGGAAGGCTTCAAGCCGCTGAAGCAGATCGAAAAACTGCTGAAAGACCGTCAGACCATGCTGTTCGAAACCAAACAGGTTAACTGGGGTACAGCTGAATTACTGGCTTATGGCTCTATTCTGACTGAAGGCAAAGTTGTCCGGTTGAGTGGGCAGGACGTTCAGCGGGGTACGTTCTCACACCGTCATGCCGTGCTGCATGATGTTGATACCAACGAATCGTATAACAGC
The DNA here is from genome assembly GCA_965247375.1 of Arsenicibacter sp. Classification (GTDB taxonomy): domain Bacteria; phylum Bacteroidota; class Bacteroidia; order Cytophagales; family Spirosomataceae; genus Arsenicibacter. The sequence goes on along the minus strand of CBDFHU010000014.1, from coordinate 61,618 downwards.
CTGAATTACATCCAGCAGGATCAGGAAAAGCTTCAGTGTCTATAACTCGCTGCTGTCTGAGTATGGCGTATTGGGCTTTGAATTCGGTTATGCACTGGCAAACCCGAATGCACTGGTAATTTGGGAAGCGCAGTTCGGTGATTTCTCAAACGGTGCTCAGGTCATGATCGACCAGTTTATTTCGTGCTGCGAAACGAAGTGGAACCGCATGAATGGTCTGGTACTGTTATTGCCGCATGGTTATGAGGGTCAGGGGCCTGAACACTCAAATGCCCGCCCTGAGCGTTATCTACAGCTGTGCGCAGAAAACAATATGATTGTTGCCAACATAACAACCCCGGCCAACCTGTTCCACATGATGCGTCGCCAGCTGACGTGGACATTCCGGAAGCCGTTGGTGGTTATGTCGCCAAAGTCGCTGCTGCGTCATCCGCAGGTAATTTCGCCGCTGGAAGATCTGACAAAGGGCAGTTTCCAGGAAGTTATCGGCGATACAACAGCTGATCCGAAGAAGGTCAAACGTGTTCTGCTATGTACAGGTAAAGTGTACTACGAACTGAACGAAAAACGTCAGGCTGACAAGCGCGATGACATCGCCATTGTTCGGCTGGAGCAGATAGCGCCGCTGCCGAAAAAACAACTGGAGGCGGTGCTGGGTCAGTATAAGAAAGCTGAGCTGGTATGGGTTCAGGAAGAACCGGAAAACATGGGTTACTGGACGTATCTGATGCGCGTGGCCTCAGATCTGAAACTGCGCGTAGTTTCGCGTCATGCGGCTGCGTCACCAGCGACGGGTTACTCGAAAATGCACGCCAAAGAACAAGCTGAATTAGTTAACAAAGCGTTTGAATAAATGTAAGTGAGTAATGGCACATCCCTGTCGGCCGACAGGGATGTGTCTGGACCACGAACCACTAAACAATATGGCCGTTGAAATAAAAGTCCCCTCGGTAGGGGAATCAATTACGGAAGTTACTGTCGGCGCCTGGCGTAAAAAAGAAGGCGATTATGTAAAAGTGGACGAGGTTGTTTGCGACCTTGAATCCGATAAGGCCACCTTTGAACTACCCGCCGAAGCAGAAGGGACTTTACACATTCTGGCTCAGGAAGGCGATGTATTGCCAATCGGTGCTGTTGTCTGTACCATCGAACCAAGTGGTTCAACACCATCAGCGGCTCCGGCAGCTCCGGCACCGGCAGCAGAACCGGCACCAGCCTCTGCTCCCGCACCGGCAGCAGCCCCTGCTCCGGCTGCAACGGCTCAGGTTATCGATATGAAGGTGCCTGCGGTTGGTGAGTCAATCACAGAAGTTACCATCGCATCATGGAATAAAAAAGACGGTGATTCAGTGGCGCTTGACGAAGTTCTGTGCGAACTGGAGTCAGACAAAGCTACGTTTGAATTGCCGGCAGAAGCAGCCGGTACGCTCCGTATCGTTGCAGAAGCGGGCGCAACCCTGCCAATCGGTGCCGTTATCGCGCGGATTGAAGTAGGTGCGGCATCGGCTCAGCCAGCGGCAGCGACCCCTGCTCCGGCCGCTTCAGCACCAGCGGCGGCTCCTGCACCAACCAATGGTCAGGCGGGTTATGCTGCGAACCATCCGTCTCCGGCTGCTGCCAAGATTCTGTCTGAAAAAGGCATCGATCCGCAGCAGGTTCAGGGCTCAGGCGTTGGCGGACGTATTACAAAAGAAGACGCGGCTAAAGCACAGTCGGCTCCTGCACCACAACCGGCGGCTGCACCGGCTCCGGCCAAACCGGCAGCGGCTCCTGCCCCAACTCCGGCACCGGTAGCGGGTTCACGTGGCCAGCGCCGCGAGAAAATGACGTCACTGCGGAAAACAATTGCACGTCGTCTGGTAGCAGTGAAAAACGAAACGGCCATGCTGACTACCTTCAACGAGGTAGATATGAAGCCGGTTATGGATCTCCGCAACAAGTTTAAAGACAAGTTCAAGGAGAAACATGGTGTAGGTTTAGGCTTTATGTCGTTCTTCACCAAAGCGGTTTGCATTGCTCTGCGCGACTTCCCGGCCGTGAACGCGATGATTGATGGTGATCAGATCGTATTCAACGATTACTGTGATATTTCAATCGCCGTATCGACTGAACGCGGTCTGGTAGTACCGGTCGTACGTAATGCTGACCAAATGAGCTTTGCGCAGATCGAAAAAGAAATTATCCGTCTGGCAGGTCTGGCTCGTGACAACAAGCTGACAATTGATCAGATGCAGGGTGGTACGTTTACGATCACTAACGGTGGTATCTTCGGCTCCATGCTGTCGACGCCAATCATCAATGCTCCCCAGTCGGCGATTTTAGGTATGCATAATATCGTAGAGCGTCCGGTTGTTGTGAACGGAGAGATTGTTGTCCGCCCGATCATGTATGTAGCCTTGTCATACGATCACCGCATTATCGACGGTAAAGAATCAGTAGGCTTCCTGGTGCGTGTAAAACAAATCCTCGAAGATCCTTCACGGTTGTTATTTGATATGTAACCGATACGAAAAAGGCCCCGAACGGGGCCTTTTTTATAACTCTACTTCGCCGTCTTCCTCGTTTACACTGTGAGGGCTTCCATGCAACACATCAACCAGTTCCTTCACACGGTAGACGCTTTTATTATATTTGTTGCCCAACATGATGATAACATACTCATCCTTAGGGCTAAACCAGAACATAGTGTTATAGCCTTTCCACCAGCCGGTATGGTAGATATATTCCCGGCTGATTGAGGTCGTTTAACTGCATCCGGAAACCATACCCGTAATTTTTGGCTCCTTTCTTTTCAAAACTGCGCGGAATAAAGGCTTCTGCAAGTGTTTTATGGCTTAGCACACAATCGCCGTTTAAGGCGCGATACCAGCGGAAAAGGTCGCTGATGGTCGAATAAACCCCCTTATCACCGACTACGTCGTCGTAGTAATCTTTCGGAAGACGCCGGTTCCATTGATAGCCTGCGGTCCGGTATTGGTTAATGGAGTCATTTTTTGTGGTTGCCACAAATGTGTTTCGCATGCCAAGCGGTTCAAATATATTTTTCCGGATAAACGCTTCAAAAGGCTGTCCGGTTGCTTTTTCAACAATAGATGCCAGTACCATATAGTTGGTATTAGAATAACTGAAGGTACGGCCAGGAATATTATAAGGCCTTGGCGTTGGTTGTACGGTTGCGAACCAGTGCATGATGGTTGCATTAGTCGGATAAGGTTTCTCTTTTTTATAAAAGTTTACCTTCATGCTGTCGTCAAACGCGTAGGCATAGTTTGGCAGGCCGCTCCGGTGGCTTAGTAAATCGCGGATGGAAATGCCATGGTATGGAAAATCAGGGTAAAATTTCTGGATAGTATCGTCCAGCGAGAGTTTTTTAGCTTCAATCAGTTTTAAAACACCAACTGCTGTAAAGGTTTTGGATAGCGAAGCCAGCTGGAATTTTGAGTCAGGGATCAGGGAGTCCCGGCAGCTTTTCTCAAAGTGGCCAAACCCAAAACATTTCTGGTACAGAACCACACCTTTCTGCGCAATCAATACGTTTCCGTTAAAGCCACCCCTGACTTTTTGGCGGATGATTTCGTCTATTTTCTGAATTTTGTCATCCGCCTGAATGGATTGGCGGATTGTTGCTTCCTCATCTGCACTTAACTTCTGGCCGTCTGCACAATTGTTCATGGCTTTGGCCGAGCGGTTTAACTGATTCTGCCCGCTTTGGTTGCAGGCAAGGCCGGTAAGAATAATACCCGTAACGATAACCCAACGATGAATGAGCTGTCTCAACACAATCCGTCCCTTCACTATTAATTAAATAGACTAAAACTAACTATTTACAAAAATATTGATTTAGGGTACGAACGCAATAGAAAAATGGGCATGGAAGCAGAAAAAGCGCTTAGCGGCCCCGGCCTTGCATCATCACGCGGATGGTCTGGAGAATAATCCAGGCATCAAACCAGAATGAACGGCGTTCCGGATAGAGTACATCGTAACGCAGACGTTTTACCATTTCCTGTACGTTGCCGGCGTAGCCGAATTTGATCTGGCCGATGGAGGTAATACCAGGTTTTACTTTAAGCAGGTTTTTGTACTCAGGCGCGATTTCGACAATCTGATCAATAAAATACTGCCGTTCCGGACGGGGGCCTACCACGGACATATCGCCCTTCAATACGTTAAAGAACTGCGGTAACTCATCTAAGCGTGACCGGCGCATAAACCGTCCCCAAGGGGTGATACGTGAGTCTCCGAGACCTTGTGAAAGCGATGGACCACCTGCTTCGGCATTCACATACATACTCCGGAATTTGTAAATCTGAAAGGGTACGCCTCCCCGGCCGATACGTTCCTGAGCGTATAGAACCGGACCTCTGGAAGTCAGTTTAGTAAGCAATCCGACAAGTATAAACGCCGGAAAGCCCATTATGATAATGAGCAGAGAAAACGTAATATCGAAGGCCCGCTTCAGAGTATTAACCCGGAAATCTGCCAGCATCTGCGAGGACAGATTCAGTACGGGAAGAATATCATGATATTCGACGGAGGCACCTTTTGCGAGAAAACCGCGGAAATCAACTAAGAGTTTTACCTGATAATCAGCAATTTCAGCGTCTTCTACAATGTTGTGAAGCTGTGCGTTATCAATATGCGGTAAACAGCAGTAAACGCAGTCAATGCGGTTCCGACGGATATAGTCCGGTAATTGGTCGTAGCTGCCGGTCAGTATATCACGGTTATCGTCGGAAACATGATCAAAATATCCGGCAAAACGGAAACCCATTTCCGGGTGAATATCATAAAAACGAGTGATTGTTTTTGACAGATTACCATATCCTACAACAATAAACCGCCGGTTGTTATACCCTCGTGCTCTGAATTCCCTCAGAAAAAGTAAACCGCCTACCCGATAGGAAGATCCGAGGACAAAAAACAAAATATAGGTAATCAGTAAGTGTTCTCTCGAGTAAAATGATTCCTGAAAAAAGACCAGGTATAACGAAATAACAGCAATGTGCAGCGTTGTCAGTAAACCCAGCTTTGGGAGCAAGTGCCTGATTTTAAAGAGCTGACGGGGAAATGTATAGGGCTTCAGGAGAATAACGAGGACCGCCCACACTAAATTAAATACATACCATACAGTCACATGCGATGGCTGCAATGCACCATCAATTTCCTTGAACTGAAGCCAGTAGGCGCCGATGTATGACGCATTAAGGCAAAGGAAATCAAACAGGACATGTAATGGTAAAAATAATATAGAGTATCGGTGTCTCATCCTACAATTTAAACGTCATTCAATTAACACTTACATCTTTTGTAAGGCTTCATCAGGAGACAGTTACGGCTAAAGGCGTGTAAAGTACGATAACAAACCAGTGCTGTACACGCAAATTTTAGTTAACGGCTTGGTTAACTATCGAAATGCAAAGTAAACTATTAGAACTGAGAAACGTTAATGGCATAATTGTACTATTTCGTGTTTAAACAGGTCTCAATGATGACATTATTTACTTTGCCATACTTTTTGCAGACCGATGTATGCACCGACGCTGTTAGGGTATAAATCACCGGCATCAAGAGCAACTGATCCCCTGATATTCAGGCCTCCCAGCCATGTGGTTGGTGCAACCAGCGAAATAATACCCGAGAACTGATTTTTCGGGCTGGCAAACGGGAAATTATACGTTCCCAGGTTGTTACTGATGGATAGCTTTGTCTGGTACGTAACCGGTCCGTTAAGGAACGATATCCGTGAACGTGTAAGCGATCCTGACAAGCCCAGATGCCATACCATAACCCTGTTATTCAAGGTAAACGGGTCTTTCGGATAGGCGTCCCCCGGCCCCATATTCGGCGGAATGAAAGGCGTTCCGATCCCGCGTCCGTAATAACCCCAGCCATCACGGAATTGCGCATGATTAAAGTAATCATCCTTACCCCGCTTCAACGGGTCTTCGATGATGAACTCAGGCCCACCCTGACTTTTTGTATTCAGGAATTCAAATACAATCTCTTTAACAAAGGCTTTCGGGTCATTGTTTCGGAGACGGATTCCGTTCAGGCCATCGGCAATATTTATGAGATAAAATAAAGATCCGTCTTCATATATATTCTGCCGGTATACAAAGAGCGAATATCGTACCAGGTCTATTTCAGCAGCCAGATCAATTGTCCCCAGATGATTACCTACACGGTTTGTAATGTCAAAGTTGGTAAGTTTGGTTGTGTCCTTTCCGTTCAGTAGCCCGGTAACCACATAAATGTAATCGCGTAAAGACGAAGGCAAGGTGGTACCTGTAATCAGGCCGAGTTTCTGGAGCTGCTTACTTTCGCCGCCCCAAACGGCCTGATGGTTGAAACCGGCATAGAGGCGAACAACGTCATGTGGCCGTCCCAGCCTCAAATACAAGGTTTTCTGATGTAGCAGCGAGTGGTTGACGTAGCCTTGCGGCTGCATCCACCCATGCGCATAGGTGCCCATAACCGATAACCAACCTTTCGTAAAACCGATTGGCGTAAAATTCGGAATACCGATCTGTATCTTCGGAATGGGTAACGCATTCCCTGACCATGCGTAGGATCCGGAAGAGAGCAGGGTGTCTGCCAGTCCAAAATGCTCACGACGACGGCCGGCATAAATCTCAAAAATATTGAAACGAAACTTAGCGTATAGTTCCGGTAACAATACCTTTCCTTCGGGACCCATATTGCCAACAAGATTTATGCCATACCCGTAGTCGGTTTTCCGGTTGGCTACTTTTGCAGAGTCATAGTCGCTGTATAAACCGAGGCGTGCGGTAGCGGCCGGGGACTTTAACGGAATGATACCGTACTGATTGCTCCGGAGCCAGAAGGGGGTTCTGGTGGAGGAAGAGAAATAGCTGCCGATTTCACCGCTGTATTGATTCGGAGCTTTCAGTGTTTGAATCTGTGCCTGAACGGAGGGTGTGGTTAAGCTCAGAGCACATAGCCATAAAGCAACCTTAGACAATTTAGACATTTACGAATGAGCACGCTTTATCAATGACAGGCACAAAATTACGCCTTTTTACAATGCTTTAATTGGGTTGTTCCGGCAATAAAAAAAGCCACCCTCCGAGGTGGCTTAGTGTAAAGGCATTTACAGCAGCAGAGTTATGGTAAAGACTGCATGCTTACTGCTTCATCAGACGAACTGACTTGGTACCCTTGTCAGTCTGAATCTGATAAATATAAATACCGGTTGGAAGATTGCCTCCTCGTACGTTTACCTTATACTGACCAGCCGCCTGAACATCTTCAGTGCTTGTCTGTTCGATAATATTTCCTCTCAAGTCTGTCAGTGTACGGCTTACACGGGATGATTCCGGCAGGCGGTACTCTATGATCGTCTGGTCGGCAAACGGGTTAGGAGCGGCAGCTACCGTCATAACCGCATTCGCTTCCGGGCTGGCCGGCCGCGAGACAACGTTCGTAATCGTTGCTTCGAAAACGGCGCCTGGCTGTGCCGTAAAACCCGGCTGCAGTACAATAGAACGTCCGGCTTCGTAGCTTACCGATGCTCCCGATTGTACTTCGTTACGGGCTACAATCGATTCAACCGCTTTCTCCTGAATAGCGGCTCCAGACTTAATTGAACGGGCAATTTCCTGACTTACAGGATATTCCTGTGCAAAAGCCGCACTCATTCCCATAAACAGGGCGGCCGAAAACAGTATACTTTTTTTCATATTGTTTTGTCAGAAGACGGTTGCGGACTGAATTCTTCTTCAATCTTAACACTTTTTTCAACAACCTGGGTAATTTATCCGGGGGAAAACTGACTTTTTTTATGCAACGCAACCGGATACGGTCACTTACCGGATTGCCAGGATAAGAGGTAGGGCCACTTTTGACCGCCCTATTTTACGCACCACATCCGGACGGTGTATGGCGGGATACATTTTGTCGTATCTTTACGCGCTATTTCTGATCCCACCCGGAATGATTGACGACAAACGAAAACAAGAAAACTAAGATATGTCTTGGTTCATCCGCAAAGATAAGGGTATTCAAACGCCGACCGAAATGAAACGGGAGGCCCCTGACGGGTTATGGTACCAATGCCCGAATTGCAAGAAAGTAATGCATACACGGGAGCATAAGCTCAACGCATATACCTGTGTACATTGCAATTATCACGAAAAAATTGGCTCAGACGCGTACTTCGCCGTTTTATTTGATAACAACATTTTTACGGAACTGGATCCGGATATGATCTCCGGTGACCCGCTGACGTTCAGAGACACCAAAGCTTATACCGACCGGATCAAAACCACCATCGCCAAAACGGGTCTGAAAGATGCCGTCAGGACCGGCTATGGCAAAATGAACGACCTTGATATCACCATCGCCTGTATGGACTTTGGCTTTATCGGCGGATCGATGGGGTCGGTTGTCGGTGAGAAAATTGCGCGGGCGATTGATCATTCACTGAAGCACAAGCAACCGTTTCTGATGATTTCACGGTCGGGTGGTGCCCGGATGATGGAGGCTGGTTTCTCGCTGATGCAGATGGCCAAAACATCGGCAAAACTGGCGCTGCTGGCCGAAGCAAAAATCCCGTATGTATCCCTGCTGACTGATCCGACAACGGGTGGGGTAACGGCTTCGTTTGCCATGTTGGGTGACTTTAACATTGCCGAGCCGGGGGCACTGATTGGTTTTGCTGGCCCGCGGGTTATCCGTGAGACAATTGGCAAAGACCTGCCGAAAGGCTTTCAGAGCGCGGAGTTTGTACTGGACCACGGTTTCCTCGACTTTATCGTCGATCGTAAAGATTTGAAAGACAAGCTGACCAGTTTGCTGAAAATGATTTACTAAACCAAAGGGGCCTTAAAAGCCCCTTTGGTTTTTATTGCCGGATCAGTTTCTGCCGTACAAACCGCCCTTCGTTTTCTGCCTGAATAATGTACAGGCCGGCGGGCAGGTGTTTGATATCGAGCTCTTGTTCGTGCTCGTTTCGGAGTGTTTCTGTCCTGATATCTTGTAGCAACTGCCCGCTCTGGCTGATCAGCTGGAAGCGGGGTTTTGCCGGCTTTTGTGAATTCAGGCGAATTTTTATCAGATCCTGCGCCGGATTGGGAAAGACACGGAGCGTTAAAAAGGCTTCCGGGCTTTGCGCCGATACGCCGAGCACGAGTGCCTGTTCGATGACCGGCTCGTAAGGGGGTAGGGGCTGAGGCGTAAGCTGTTTATCCGTCACCTGAATAATCATTTCATAGCGCGTTTCGCTGATTAAATTACCCCGCCGGAATTCACGCACAATCATGGCAAATGTATAGTTGCCCTGAGCCGTGGGCGCTTCCCAGATTAACTGGCCTGTCCGGCTATTCAGTTTAAAGGTTCCCTGACGTAAAACTTCGTTGGGGTACAGGTATTTATCCACAACCGGTGTCGCCGGATCACAGCTTTTTTTGCTGGTGATAGGACGACTGAGTGTAAACGAAAGACTATCACCTTCAGCATCGGTAACCGGTATGTTAAAAATGGTCCGCTGATTGACGGCAGCCTGGGCAAGATTTTCGGGCAACCCCAGTACTGGTGTCGTGTTCGGCTGAGTATCAATCCGCAAAAAAGCCGTGAGTCCTAACGGCACAGAATCTCCGTCCAGAAAGTTTGTCGTCATCGTCCGGTTTTCCATAGCAACCGATAACAGAAAATTCCCCGCTCCCGGAAATGTGTGCAGACCCCGGTAAACACTGATCTGAATAGCGGTATTATTGGTCGCACCGGTCAACGTCGCTCTGGAGAAATTAGCAGTAGTTCCATCGCCGAAACAGACGGTTGTTTCGGTTGATTGCCGTATCGCCTCTGCTCCCCGGACTCCATCCATAAACAAGGTAACTGTTACTTCATACTGTAATCCATTGACGGGTTTTGCCTGGATGTAGCCACCAAGCAGGTGTGTGGCAGAGGCTTGATAAATAATACATAGAAAAAGAAAGGTAGTAGTAAGAAATTTCATGGCATGCGGTGTTTAATACGTGGACGTTTCTGATTATCTAACTGTAAATCGTTAATTATATTATCTGAAACGTGACATAATTACTCTGGTCGATAAACCCCTTGATAACCTATGCTTTACTCAGACAATCAGATAGATACCGGACTATTAACAGGCTTGCAGTTTGTCCGGACGACGCTTGCCGGACACGTGATGACCTTAACCCTGAACCGGCCGGAAAAAAAGAATGCCCTTCACCGGCCGATGCTTAATGAGTTGGCTTATGCTGTGGCCTATGCGCATTATACGCCGGAAGTCTGGCTCGTCGTACTGGCGGCCGAAGGTGATACATTCTGTGCGGGGATGGATCTGAAAAGTCTGGTGAGTGCCGGACGGGAGGCAGGTAGTGTACCGGAGCCTGCGGGGCCGGTACGGCTGGGTGAGCTGATGGCGGGCCTGCATAAGCCCTGTATCGCGCGGGTGCAGGGACCGGTTTATGCCGGTGGGTTTCTGCTGGTTGCCGGCAGTACCTACGTCGTCGCCTCGGAGACGGCCACGTTTAGCCTGCCGGAAGTAAAACGGGGACTTTTCCCGTTTCAGGTGATGGCCAGTCTGATGGAGATCATGCCCGCCCGTGCAGTGCTCGACCTTTGCTTGCGGGCACGCACATTGACGGCACAGGACGCCGCTGGATCAGGGCTGGTGACGCATGTCGTTCGTCCGGAAGCGCTGGATACGGCCATAGACGGGCTGGTTTCAGAACTGGTACAGTATGCTCCGTCGGCGATGCAGTTTGGTTTGCGGGCGTATCAGCAGCTGAAAAGCCTGCCACCGGATCAGCAACAGGCTTTTTTGTATGAGCAGTTTCAGTTGATTCAGCAAACGGCCGATGCAAAAGAAGGAATGAATGCGTTTCTGGAAAAGCGCCCGCCGCAATGGACCGGCCGGTAAACTCTAGCACCCGTCGCGGCGGCGGGTATCGATAATCGACTGGATTTTCCAGCTGCCGTTGATTTTGACAAGGGTAAAGACATTAACACCGCAGTGGCTTTTCTGGCCTTTGTAGTAGAAGGTGTAAGGTGTCCAGGCAATGGCCAGTTCGGCGTCGATTTTTATCTCGTATCCGGTCAGGCGTTCGTCGAGGTCACCGGCGGTTTGTTTACCAACAGACGCAATAAAGCCGGCAATCGATTCCTGCCGTACGCTGACGGCACCTTCTTTATTTTTCGCAACGGATTGTAACGAGGCGGCCGGCGCAAAAACTGATTTAAACATCGTTGTGTCGGATTTACGCATACCGGTAAACATCTGGTCGATGGTCGCGCGTACGGCGGCTTCCTCGGCAGACTGGGCAAAAACAGGCGCTGTGATGAGCAGGCAAACGAGTAAAAGGAGTTTGTTCATCGGCGTTTTCATTCGTTTTGATGAAGCTGCAAGGTACGTGAACATCAGTGTATTTGCCAGGTTTGCCGGTCAGTATTTACTGCCGCTGCCCCCTCCTCCGAAATCACCGCCCCCGAAGCGCAGCGGGTCCGGCTGATGAATGGAGGCCGATGCCTGGATCGTCGCCAAGACTTCGGCATTCAGAAAAAACTCACGGGGTGAATCCTCGTCGGGAACGTCGGTGAATCCATGTGGTTTGGTTTCATGGCCAGGCCGCCGGAGAAACCAGATCAGGAAACCGGCAAAGCCGATGGTACATACGCCGCATAACGTCAGGTGAACCGATAATGGCAGATAACCGTGATAATGCCGGAACGTGGCCAGTGCACCGGCTATGCCAATGGCCGCCAGAATGAGAAAGACACGGTTACGGTATCGAAGCCCTACGTACGCATAACCGACCGGAATTAAAAAAGTAAAAATCCAGAATAACCAGGGCAGACTAATATCCGGCGAAACGGCGGGTACTGGTCGTAGTAATTGTGCATTCAGCTCCCGGACGATAAAGTAATTACTGCTGATCAGGAGCATCGACAAGGCGATCCACTGGGTGATGGTGACCGCATCATCGTAATATACCAGATTCTGCATGACGGCTTCCGTAGCAGGAGTATCAGCACGTCGCCCCGATGTGCGGCTGAACACCCCTGCCCGCCTGCCGGGACCGGAGGTTGGCACGATAAACGCAAAATGGCACAGAAAATAAATGCACATCGACATCGCCATAAACACAAACGGCAAAATGGACTTGCCCCAATCATATTTCAGCAACCCGTCGAAAACCGCCCAGTATAATACTAACCAGGCTACAAACGTGATAATGGTATCGCCGTAGTACCAGATGGCCGGTATCATCACTGGCAGTGACCACAGGCAGCGTGCCCACAAGCTGGTTTGGTCGGGCAGGGCGATGTTGATGCCGAGGCATATAAGGGCTACGGAGGATACAACCAGCGCATTATCGATACCGCTACGGTACAGACTTTGCCGGTTAATCAGAAACCGATTCAGGAAAACAAGGGCGATACCGAACAGACAGCTGTAAACCGCATTGCCCGTTGAGTTAGAAATGATCGGACTCAGAAAAAGTCCCAATAGCGCATAGCCGCCTGCTACGGCAATGTTGGTAAACAAAAACGCCCCGATTTCAACAAAGGCGTTTGATTGCCGGAAGCCGATCGGATAGGCACCGGCAATTGCCTGACCCTGTTCCGGTGTCAGCAGACCCTGTGCCTGCCAGCGCTCCGTCTGGAGCCGGATGACCTTGTTATAAATCCACTGTATGTTATAAGCCTTTTGCATAAAGAGTGAAAGAGCGGAAGAGAGAAAGAGTGGTCGGCGGCGGCCTGCCTGGTACTAAACCTGGCTATCCCCCAGTGTCGTCGGGGGTTAAGTAACGGCTTTGCGGTTGTAGAGCAGGTAGATAACCAGACCGATTCCGCTGATCAGAAAATAAAAGGTAGCCATGTAGCTACCCGGCTTGCCGAAATGGAAAACCAGGTAAGTCAGGCCGATATAGCCATAGATGGCGCTCATGAGTAGAAACAGAAACGACCGCTGACTACGTGCATACCGGTCTGCCGCAACACAGGCAGTAAAGAGCGCTATAATGAAGGCAAACCGCCAGGACTCAAAATTAAACATACCGGCCACCAGCGCCACGAGCAGCAGGTTACCGGCCATGAGCAGGTACGTAAACGTAAAATGAGCTTTAACCTGCCGGCGTTCGAGCAGAAAGGCCACGGCAATCAGCAAAAGGCTTAGTCCGATGGCCGAGAGGGTAATGTCAAGGTCAAAAAAATTGGTTTTGAAGAAAAAGTCCAGCGGCCTGACTGTCAGCCCTACCCACGAGATAAGCGCAGTCAGGGCCATACTCAGCACACCCCGGTGATCGAACAGATAGGCCAGCGCCAGAAACAGCATTGCCGGAATAAAGGTGACCAGCCCGTAACGGGTACCGAACACATTGTATTCATACTGCGCATAGCCTTCGAGCGACAGAAAGAGCAGACAGCCTAATAGCAGGGCATAATCGCCGAAGGGCGACCGGCTGCGGGTTTGTTGGGGCGACCACGGTGCGCGGTAGTATGCCGCAAAGCCAAAACACGCCAGACACAGTACGGCGATGGCCCCGAGCAGAAAACCGTGCCCGATACGGTCGTAGTTTTCGTAGATCAGCAGGCCAAGGCCCGAGCTCAGCAGAACCACACCGGCATACAGCACCGCCCGCAGTTCCCAATGCACCGAAAAGGGCTTTTTATCCTCTACGTCACGAATAATCTGCTGCTGATCAGCGGCAATCAGGCCTTGTCCGGCAAGTGACTGTAGAATGTCGTGTGGGGACATATATGCGTATTTTTTTGTTATTTACCTGTACAACGGAATGGTATCCGCTGCATGACGACTATACCCGAACATAACCGGAACAGCTTTCCGGTTTACAGGCTGTCCGCGATGAAAATAATTTTGCCACCCCGATATTACCTCAACAACTTTCAGTACGTCGTTGATTTTGTTAAACGACTGTACGGCGGGTTGTTAAACGAGGCCGAAAAAGACTTCATCCTGCGATTGGGGTCCTTATCCGAAGAGGCTCAGTGCATTTTCGTGCGGTTCAGCAATCGCAAAGGACTGTTTTTCCGCATAAATAAACTAAACTATCCCGAAATCCCTGATCTAACGGCAGCGGGAGCCGAGTTATTGGCTAATGGTTTTGCGGAGTATGTGACCGTGGCGCATGAACCGTGGGCCGAAGCGATCCTGTCCGTTTTTACAAAATCCGAATTGCTGGAACGTCTGCCTCTGTCGGCGGAGGAGGCCAAACCGCTGGCTAAACTCAAAAAGGAAGACATTGTACGCTATATGTTGCATGAACTGTCGTTTGCGGAGGTCGTCCGTAGTCTGACAGCGGTTGAGCCGGTCGTGAAGGTTAACTTTGAGGTAGAGGTTATGATGATCAAATACCTATTTTTTGGTCATCGCGGGGCCGACATGACGGAGTTTGTGATCCGTGATCTGGGCATGGTCAATTTTGAGCGGTACGATGAAAGCAAGCTGACGGCCCGTTTTCAGACCCGGAAGGAAGTCGAGGACAAACTCATGGTGTCGCTGACGAACGAGGCTTTTTATGAGCTCAGGGACAGCGAGACCCCGCCGGAAGACATCTACAACTGGTTTCTAAACTGGAACGAACACAAACCCGAGCTGGCCGATATTGCCTTGCCGGGTTACCAGAAGCTGGTGTGTCGGGTCGGGGCTTATCTGGAGCGTCAGAAAATGCCGGATCAGGCCCTGACCGTTTATGAGCTTTCATACCTGGTGCCGGCCCGTGAGCGGCGGGTGCGGCTGTTGTTTAAAAACGGGCTGGTTGATGAGGCGCTGGCCTTGTGCGACGAGATTGCAGAATCCCCCCAAAATGCCGAGGAGCGGTATTTTGCAAGCGATTTTAAAGAAAAAGTGCTCAGTGCCGGGCAAAAGAAGAGCAGCCGCAAGGCCACGACCCGCTTTTTATCGGATGCGGACTCGGTGCAGGTTCCGGCGGGCTTCCGCCACCATGTTGAGGCGGGCGTCATGGCGCATTACATGGCTGCCGGCTATCAGGCCGCGTTTACCGAAAATTACCCGTGGCGCGGGCTCTTTGGGCTGGTGTTCTGGGACATTATCTACGACGCCGGCGTGCAGGCGATTCACAACCCGTTGCAACGGGCTCCCTCGGATATGTACCTGCCCGATTTTTACCTGAAACGCGAAGACCTGATCAAAAAACGGCTGACCGAACTGGCAACAAAAGACGACTGGCGGGTGCATGCCGGGCGGATGTTCAACGCCAAATTCGGGATGGCCAATGTGCTGGTTGACTGGAGCGACGACCTGTTGATGCTGGTTAACCAGCTGATCGCAGTGCTGGAGGTTGAGCAACTACGGTTAATTCTGCTGGAAATGGCCCGCAACGTACGCGAGCACACCCGTGGTTTTCCCGATCTGCTGGTTTGGCGCGATACTGGTGACTATGCGTTTGTGGAGGTCAAATCCCCGACCGACCACCTGGGTGCTCAGCAGCTGCACTGGCTGGAGTTTTTCCAGACCATCGGCGTAACGGGTATGGTGATGCGGGTGATCTGGAGCACGGAGCCGTTAGCGTAGCGGAAAGTAACTGCTATAAATCATTTACCCTCCATCAACACCACAACCTGCGTTGCGTAGGCGGCAAAAATACCCTGGCCGCCGGCAATATTGCCGGTCACCGGTGAGGGCTGGGCGAAGGGGTTATCGCTGATGCCGCCATTATCGCTGATGCGGTTCTGGTAGGCCGTGACGACTGAACGCAGGTACTGATCAAAGGCAGGACTCCCTGTCCAGATGGTTAGCTGGTAGCGGTCGCCGGGCTTTTTAAGGTTCGCCACCTGATTGCCGGTATTGAACGTAATGGTCGGGCTGACTGATGCTTCAGCAGCTATGGGTTTAATCCGGGCATAGGGCCAGTAGGTACGTTTGTAGTTAAAACCCGACAGATTACTGTTGAACTCGTCGAATAGTAAACTATTGCTCTGAATACCCTGAATTGTGGTGACAAGCTCCCCGGTACCAAACTGCCCGGTCCGCATGTGTACCGCAAGCCATTGCACGGCTCCGTTCGTTTTTGGCGGCGGTAATTGGAGAATAATGTCTGGATTGTTGTTTACGTTGTCGGCGTTCGGACCGGTCAGTGTTACCGACAAAACCGGCGCAACCGGTATCCGGTCCTGAGCGGTGAGGGTTTTGCCGTCCGGCGTAATGGCCGTTAAGGCATAAACATGACCCGGCCTGGGGTGGTAGTTCAGCTCATACACACCCGGCTGCTGCGCGGTCAGCGGTGCAAGGCGTTGACCGTCTTCAGCCACAAAAACCGTCGCGTTTTGAACAGGCGTTGGGGTATATCCGGTAGCTGTGGCCGGATAACTGTAGGTGAGCACTACCCGGATCGTACTGTCTGGCGACAACAAGGCTGCTACGACCGGCTCCTGCACAAAGGCCGGAGGTGTCAGCGTAATGGTTTTCGTACAGCCCGCTAGCCAGAGGCAGAACAGAGCGAAGAGGACGTGCTTAAAACGCATAGCTGTAGGTGGCGGAAGGAATAATGGTAAAAAGACTAAACTGTTTCAGCTGACCGTCCTGTAGGTAGACAATAAACGGATTGTTACGGTTATACACGTTGTAACAGGCGAGAATCCAGCTACGGGTACCCCGCTTTTTTACCTTATCGAATCGGTAACTGAGATCTAACCGGTGGTAGGCCGGCAGCCGGAAATTATTCCGGTTGTTCAGCACATCTAACTGGGTCAGGTAGTTCCGGAAACTGCTCTGATCGGGGGGATTAATGCCCGGATCGGGCAATGGCAGGCTGAAACGGCTCGTTGGCAGGGTGGCGGTGGCGCCGGTGTTAATCTGAAAGCTGGCCGTCAGTTGCTGGTTTGGCCGGGTTGTTTTGGTCACCACGGTACTGACAACGTGTCGCCGGTCATAGGTGTACGGAAACCACTGCCCTTGATTAAGTCCGGCAAATAGCCGTTGGTGCCAGGATAAGGTATAACTGATCCAGCCGGTCCAGGCACCGGTTGTCTTCTTCAGGTAGGTTTCGAGGCCGTACGACCGGCCCGCCCCGACCAGCACCCGGTCGGTCCAGTCACTGGCCTGTGTCGGCAACAAACTACTGCCCGATTTGTATTCCAGCACGTTGTCGAGCCACTTATAGTATCCTTCAACAGACCCCGAGAACCCTTTTTTTGCTCCGTGATAAACTCCCAGAGAAAACTGCTGGCTTGTTTGCGGCTGAATCGCGGCGTTGGTTGGTACCCAGAGATCGGTCGGTAGTCCCAGCGATGAGTTGGTGATCAGGTGCAGATACTGTACCTGCGTGTTGTAGGCGGCTTTAATCGACAGATGGTCTGATAACCCGTATTGCAGGCTCAGCCGTGGTTGCAGGTTAGCGTAGGTGCGGTTCCGGACAATATTGACCGACTGCACCAGCCCCAGATTAGCCGACATGTGTTTGGAGAAGGTAAGCGTGGCATCGACATACGCCGATGCTTCGTGACTATAGGCAGATTGCGCGGGTGAATCCGGATCGCCAACCGGCAGATTCCCCTCCGACGTACGGATTTCGGGAGTAAAGCGTCGTAACGAAAGTTGGGTACCAAACTGAAGCTGCACCGATGAGGCCGCCGACCAGTCGAAGTCGGTTTTCAGCAGCACGTCCCGGATTGCCGAGCGGGTGTCGAACCGGACTGCCCCTTCAGCCGTTTCCGAACGGGTATTGAGTGCGTAGTGATAATTGACCATGCCGAGCTGGAAACGGCCAAAAAGTTTGTCCGAAAAAAGCTGAGTATACCGGGCCGAGAGGGTGCCGTTGGCCCAGTCGTATCCGTATACGGATGTATAACGGGCATCCGTAAAGACGTTCTGAAACCGGTCTTTGCTCCGGTACCAGCTTACATACAGATGCTGTTTAGGAGAGATGGCGGCATTGATTTTGGCGTTAAGGTCGTAGAAATGATAGCCAAGCCGGTTCCGGTTATTAATCAGACTGAGCAGATTGGTGAAGGCATCAAGCCACGTCCGTCGGCCCGAAATCATGTACGACAGTTTGTTTTTGACCAAAGGACCTTCCAGCAGCAGATTACCGGCAATGGGGCTGAGCGCAAACCGGCCGTGTTGTTTTTGTAAATTACCTTCTTTCATACTCAGGTCGAGCACCGACGACAGGCGGCCGCTGTAGCGGGCCGGAATGGCACCTTTGTAGAAATCGGCCGTAGCGATAGCCTCCGGATTAAAGACTGAAAAGAACCCGAACAGATGCGAGGCATTGTAAACGGGCATGCCGTCGAGCAGCATGAGATTTTGGTCGGGACTACCTCCGCGCACATACATACCGGCGGTGCCTTCAGTGCCTCCCTGAACGCCGGGCAGTGTCTGTACGAATTTCAGCAGGTCGGCTTCGCCCAATAAAGCGGGGGCTTGCCGGAGGAGCGTCAGCGGAAGCCGGTAGGTACCGGGCACGACGTCGCGTTGCAGCCAATCGCCCTGTACCGTAACAACTGCTAACTGATTGGCTTGCGGTGTCAGCCAGATAGTGAGGGTGGTGTCTTTGGCCGGAGCAAGCCGCTGATGGTGGGTCTGATAGCCGGGAAAATGAGCCGACAGTGCGCGTGATACTGTGCTTTTGGCGACGCGCAGGCTGAAGAACCCATAACCATTCGTGTATTGCCTGCTTGTACCGGTCTCCACAACGGCTCCCGACAGTTTTTCGCCTGAAAGGCTGTCGCGCACAAAGCCGCTGATGGTAATGGTCTGAGCAAGGGTAAAACAAGGGATAAACGTACTGGATAGTAGTAGTAGCCAAAGGCGCATAACGATAAAAAAATGGTGTGGCAGAGTTGTTCCCTGATATACAATCAGGCAGTTCCCGAAAAAGTAACGCGGCGGGCGGGGAAAAATTTTGGAGAAACTACAGGAAAGGCCGCACAGATGTACTTAAAACCACGATTTCCGGATTGATGCCCGGCCGCCGGGGCTGTTTTTTTACAGAAAAAACAACAAGCATTGACTATTACATATTAATCGGCTACTCAACTACATATTTCTTTGATAGTGGAATTTCTGTATTGCCTACAATCACACTTTTAGAACAATATTTCTGAATCTTATCCTTATTGACGATATAGGCACGATGCGTTTGAATAAATTTTGTAGCCGGTAATGATTCGATGATACAGGAGATTGTCGAACGGGATTTGTAAACTTTTACATCGGTGTGAAATAGCAGATAATTCCCCTCTGATTCGATATAATTAATTGCTTCCAATGGCAAGTCAACCTGGTAAACTCCATCCTTTACTAAAATGGCTGGTTTGATTCGGTCTTCTTTGGCCGATTTTATAATTGCCAATTTAACGGAAGCGATTAAATCGCTGTTTTTAAACGGTTTGGTCAGATACGAATAGGGTGAAGTAGCAACCGCCTCGCTGATCACCCTGGCGTTTTCGTAAGCGGTAAGATATATAAACGGGACTTGTTGTTTGGCATGAATCAGTTTGCCTAAGTGAATACCATCTATTTCGCCGTCGCCAAGGTTAATGTCGAGAATGGCAAGATCAACCAATTCTTTCTGGAGAATCCTCATCGCTTCATCGGCATTTTTGGCTTCTAGAACGTGGTAGCCATGTTCCACTAAAATTTTTTTCGTTAATCTTCGGTTCAGAAAATCATCTTCAACCACCAAAATCACTTCTGAATTCATTTAAAAATATAGTTTTAGTTCAAATCCTTTTTTGCACCTGGTCTCAATCTTACCGTTGAGCTGGTCAATCAATCCTTTTATTATTTCTATACCCAACCCTTTCGTTTGCTGCTGATTAAAGTCAAAGCCTGTACCGTTATCAATGTAACCCAGGTAATTGTTTTTCGCATTGTCTTGTTGCCGGATTTCAATATTGATGATGCCGTTAGCCTGGTTTTTAAAGGCGTGTTTCATGCTGTTGCTGATCAGTTCAACAATGATCAGTCCCAATGGCAGTGCTTTTGAGATAGCCAGCGTGTCGATTTCGCAAGTGGTGAACAGAGTTACATGGGTCTCCCTGGTATCATACGAATCTTTAACAAGCTCCGAAAGCTCAGTGACATATCGTTTCAAATCAACATCCTTAACGCCTTCGTCAACATTCAACTTCTTATGAAGCAATGCAATCGAATGAATCCGATTCTGGTTGTTACGAATCAGATCATCGATTGTGCTGAAACTGATGGACTCTTTCTGAATCTCTAACAGACTAATGACATATTGTAAATTATTTTTTACCCGATGTTGTAACTCCGAAAGAAGAATCTGTTTTTGTTCAACAGTTTTTGCAATCTCATCTTTCTGACGGTTTATTTCACGGTTTTTAGCTAACAAAACAGCATTTCCTTTTTTCTTCTGACGGTTATTTTTATACAGGATTACTGAAATCAATCCTAAAAAAATAAGCAGGATAGTGAGTGTTTTCTGCCTGATTGAATGATCATACTCTTTTTTAGCATCTGCTAAATCCCGTTCGCGTTCTTGTTCAGATTTGACAATGTTTTGAGTTTGAATAATTCGTGCAGCTGTGTAAAGGCTATCATTCGTAGCATGCAATAGTTTCAGGTATCTGATTGCTTCTGCTGGATTTACAGGTTCATAAAGTTGGGATAAAAGTTTAGCGGCGCTTGCTGTCAGTACCAGGTTTTTAAATTTCCTGCCGCCAGCTAATGCTTTTTCTGCGTAAAACAGAGCCGAATCCGGTTGGCCCATCCTCTGAAAAACGCCGGCTAAATCCACCGACTGTTCAGACTCCAAAAAAAGATTACCGGATTTACTTGAAAAACGAATCGCCACTCGTAAGTGCTTCAACGCCAATGCATAATTTTTTCGCTTTTTTTCAACTCTGCCCATAATCGCATTGGCATAGGACACTTCGATGGGGATGTTCAAGCGCCGGCAGTGCACATCGGTTAATTTAGCAAAATGCATAGCCGAGTCCAGCACATTCAGGTTTTCATAAACCTCGCCAATATTGTGATAAATAAGCCATTTCCCGTTATTGGGCAGTGAGTCTAGCTGAGGGTGACGATAGGCCTTTAACAGCCATTCCAGGCGGTGCCGGCTATCTTGCTGTTTTTCGTAGACTAACGCAATCAAATTATAAAAGACCACTACCAGATCCGGGTATTTTGCCTGGCTAAGCCGCAATCCATCGTAAGCCGTCTGAGTACCCGTTTGCCAGTCACCGGTTATGGTTGCGACAAAACTTAATGCTTGTAGCGAAACCAATTCCCCATACGTGTAAGCAAGTTTTCGGGCCAGGGTGATTGCCTCTGTCGCATAGACCACAGCCTCGTCAGGCTCAGTCATGGTATGATACCTGGCCAGATACCATAAGCTGAGCACTTTACTTGTATCTTCCATAGATGTTGCCAATTCCTGCTTCAATTTTTCGACCTCCCAAGTAGTCAAACTGAGCGGTTGGCCACATCCAGGCGTAGCAATCCCGATTATCATTGACACTATGAATGCAGCTAGCAATTTCATGATTCGTTGTTTTATGTAATTGCTGTCTTTTAACTGGCCATTGTCACTATTGCCCCGTGGCTTTTCCGGTTACCCTCAAATATCAACAATAGCGTTGGTTTTCGAAATTCTTACTATGTGCCAACGACAACAAACTCCCCGGGTTACCACTTTTAGTCCACAACCAGCAAAATTTAAGCCCGGTCTGGTTCGATAGTCAGACCGGGCCGGGATAGGTGCTCAGGCGTTTTTTGCTAACGATGTGCTTTTGGGAAGATCACTATGGCACACGCTCAAATTTCCAAAGCTGGCCCGTCACATTTTTGCAATCATCCATAAATGCAACACCATCCTTAGCTCCGGTTGCTGCTGCATTTCCTTCCAGACATTTGTCGTTACCCGTATACAGCGTTTTTAAACGATACATATTATTTCCGGCCGGTTCAATTAGCCAGTACTGACCAGTCCGTTTTTCCGCTTTCCGCATTTGAGCGGCCAATAATCCAGGTCTGGAAGCATCGTTGGCATTTGTAATGTCTAAGCATTCACCTGCGCCCCGAAACTGGTTCTTTAATATGTAATAGCCACTTTTATCCGAACCTTCTACTTTCCAGAGCTGGCCGGCAGCGTTTTGTTGTTTGTCCATGAACGCTAAGCCTTTTTTGGTTGGTGAAGCTGCCTGATTACCTTCCAAGCATACTTCTCCTCCCTGATAGACAGTCTTCAGGCGATAATGTCCCTTGTAGTTCGGATCAAACTGAGCCATAGCCACATTACCAAACAAAGCAAGTAGTATTAATAGGAATGTATTTTTTTTCATGTGTAAACGTAATTGGATTGCTTAAAGATGGAAGCAACAAGTACCCTGCCTGTTGACTGCACCGGATAATTTTCACTCGGGCAGATTATAGAACGCTTTTACTTCATTATAGCTCGTGAAGTCAAGAGCGGCTTTGCGGCCATTGCGGAGGTCATTAGCCGGAATCATCACTACACGCGGGGTAAAAAGCAGGATGCCATTGGCAGCAGCAAGCGTTTCCCGTTGAATGGCCACTTGTGGGGTACTTGCGTTATACAGCCATGTTCTGAAGGAGCCACTATCAGGAATACTACCGGGAATGGCATACCAGTTAATGGGGGTTGTGCCATTGATGAATCCTAAATAAACAAAGAAAGCACTGGAGGCAGCAACCTGTGTAGTGGTATTAGGCAGCGCCAAGGTGGTGATAATTCCTGCCGTGTTAGAGAATGATCGGGGGGCATACGTGAATTGAATTACATTTGCATTTCCGGTGACTCCTGACACACCGGCAGGGCCTGTAGGACCGGCAGGACCAGCTGCTCCTGCCGGTCCTACCTCCCCTTGTGGACCTTTACACGATAATTGGACGATGCAAAGCGCTCCTAAGAGCAGCATTGCCAAAGAAAAGATGAGACCTTGTTTCAACGTAATAAAAACAGATTATTTATAGTGCCTACTCTGGATCAGCATTTTCGGCTGCCTGCTTTTGGATGAGTCCAAAGCTATATTTCTATTTAGCGCTCTTAAAATTTTGGGGATAGAAACCCGATTTTAGGGATAGAATGTGTGTTTCTCTAAAAATGCCCGTCTTCACAGATGTGTTTAAAACCGCAATTTCCGGATTGATGCCCGGCCACCACGGCTGTATTTTTACAGAAAAAACAACAGGCTATGAACACGTATCAGCGCATCGAAAAAGCCATTAACTATCTGCAGACGCATTTCCGCGAACAGCCGGACCTGGACCAGATTGCGGAGCAGGCCCACCTGAGCGCGTTTCATTTTCAGCGGCTGTTTACGGAGTGGGCGGGGGTGAGCCCGAAGAAGTTTGTGCAGTTCCTGAGCGTGAATTACGCCAAGGAGTTGTTGCTGAACCAGCGCCTGTCGGTGAGCGAAACGGCTTACGAAACCGGCCTGTCGGGTACGAGCCGGCTGCATGACCTGTTTGTCAGTATCGAGGCCATGACGCCCGCCGAGTACCGCGATGGCGGGCAGGCACTCCGCATCCGGTACCAGTTCGGCGATACGCTGTTCGGGCGGGTAGTGGTTGCCTCCACTGATAAAGGCGTTTGTACCCTCCAGTTTATCGAGGATGATGAGGCGGGCGGGCAACTGCTTCAGCGCCTTTGGCCCAATGCCGGCCTGGTGCCACAGACCGATGCTATGCAGGAACAGGCACTCCTGCGGCTAAATCCCGACCTGCGCCAGCCTGCCCCCCTGGCGCTGCACCTGAAAGGAACGCCGTTTCAGCTGAAAGTGTGGGAGGCATTACTACAGATTCCGGAAGGCAAAGTAGCGGTTTACGGGGATATTGCGCAACTGGCAGCGGCTCCGGCAGCGGTTCGCGCGGTAGGTACCGCCATCGGCGACAATCCGGTGGCCTGGCTCATTCCCTGCCACCGGGTGCTCCGCAAATCCGGCGAATTAGGCGGCTATCACTGGGGCACCACCCGAAAACTGTCAATGCTGTTCAGGGAAAGTGTATACGTTGCATCCTGATTAAACATGAGATGCAAGATTAACGTCATTCAATTTTGGATGCCGGATTTTGATAATGAGACAATGAGACAATGAGACGCAAGAGTTACGTAATTCAATTGTAGATGCCGGATTTTGATAATGAGACAATGAGACACAAGTTCTTGCGTCTCTACAGGGTTCCTGATCGTAAAAAAACAGGGAAACGTACTTCGCGTTCGCCTTCACCCCAGCTGGCGCGCAGGCGCTCACCGAGGGCTTCGACCGGGTCGTGGCGGTCTTCGTCTTCTTCGTGCAGCCGGATGTAGGTCTGTACGCTCGACCACGTACGGAGGTAATTCAGGTACCGTTCCAGTGTCCAGTGGCGGTAGACGGAAAACTCCGCTGTCTGTGCATTGCCGAAGGCAAACGGAAGCCGGGCATAGCGGTTGTCGATGTGTTTGCGCTGAGGGTCCCAGTAAGGACCGATGCGGTTCCGGTAAAAGTCCAGAATGACCGGATCGAGCACATCGTCGATCTGGTGCAGACCATATCCCCACTCAGCAATAACTGCTCCGGGCTTCCCAACCCGTCTGACTTCCTGATGAAACGCCCCGACATCGAACCAGTGAACGGCCTGAGCTACCGTGATCAGATCAAAGGACTGATCCGCAAAGGGAGTCTGCTCGGCAGGACTGACCTGATACCGGATAGTAGGCTTCTGTATGGCTTTATCGAGCTGTGGCTGGCTGATGTCGGTTGCATCGACCTGACTGAAATGGTCAGCCAGTACCGTGGCTACCTGTCCGTTGCCCGTCGCGCAATCCCAGGCGCGCTCCCGTCCCTGCGTAAACGACAGCAGATAGTCATATAATTCGGCCGGGTAATCGATCCGGTATTGTGCATATAAGCCGGCATGGCCGGAGAAAAGATCTGGCATATAACTGGTTTGCGTTTTTTGTCCTTGACACCGGCTGCGCGGCTACGTCGGAAGGACAAAATTAATCCCAAACTATTTCACGGGTGTAAAGCCTGCCCGTGTCAATCCCCGCTGAATATACGGATTCTTTTTCATCAGGTTCCAGACAAAATTAGTCCGCAGGTTTTCGGCCATGATGATAATCGGCCCCTGATCAATGCCCAGGTAGTCGCGGTCGAACCAGCCGTTTTCGGTGGAGCCAAACGCAAACGGTGACCGGTAACGATAGGTTGGATTAAACGAATCGCGGAAACCCTGCGGGCCATACAGTTGCGAACCATATTTGGCTTTCATCGTTTTCAGGGCCGGTAAGCAGATTTCGGGCGCAAACGCCAGGGAGCCGCCGGCAGCTGTCGGGGCAATGGTGCCGTCATCGACAATACGCTGAGCAGAAGCGCCACGTGCCCGGTACGAAAAAAACTGACGGCCGTTTGCTAATGTGTCTTTCGGACCATCGCAGGCGGTTAAGCCCCAAACCGTTTCGCTGTAGTCCTGCCACTTATTAGGATTAGCGGCACAGTAGGCGCGGTTGGCATACGTAGCCCGCCGCGAATTTTCGAAGTAATCAATGCCTTTCTGCCGCATGTAGGCATCCCGGATACCCCGGAAATCAATCCAGCAATGCGAATACTGATGGCCGAAAAGCGGCTCGAAGTTGACATGCTCCTGATTGTAAAACGTCATCCATTCGTATGAACTCGTCCAGGCCGGCCATACTTCCGGGCCGACGGGGTGCGTCGGCGAACCCAGCGCGAGTACATACAGAATCATGGCTTCGTCGTAACC
Organism: Arsenicibacter sp.; assembly: GCA_965247375.1. Lineage (GTDB taxonomy): Bacteria > Bacteroidota > Bacteroidia > Cytophagales > Spirosomataceae > Arsenicibacter. Next base: position 35,910 of record CBDFHU010000014.1, on the reverse strand, counting down.
CTGCCAGTTACTTTTGATGAAGCCGGTCTCAGGGTGCCAACCCATTGATACAAACGGTTTACGCGCCTGGAACCAGGTCCAGTCGGCAGCTTTGTAAAGTTCATCGGCCAGTTTACGGATTTCCGTTTCGGCCGCGTTTTTCTGGTCAAAATACGTCTGGCAACTCAGTACGCCTGCCAATAGTAAGGCCGTGTCAATGGTCGATAACTCAACGGTCTTGAACCGCAGTCCGCTCTGCATGTCCAGAAAATGGTAATAAAAACCTTTATAACCGGCTACGTTGATCGGAGCGGGGCCTTGCGGTGCGTTCCGGAAAAAGCGTAATGTCGTCAGAACGCGTTCGGCCGCCTGCTTCCGGGTAATGTAGCCGCGTTCGGTGCCAATCAGGTAAGCGGTCAGGCCAAACCCAACGGCCGCTACGCTCGAGAACGATGGCGTAGGCGCGCGGTCGGGAACGAGGCCGTTTTTAGGATTGGTCGTATCCCAGAAAAACCGGAACGTATCCCGTTGCAGGCTATCCAGAAAGGCGTTGTCGGCTGGTGTGAGTATATACTGACCGGCTGGCTTCGGCTGACTTTTGGGTTGTGCCCGACCAGTCAGCATGCTGATGAAAGTCAGGAGCAGGATACCGTTCAGCCGCCAAGGTAACTTGTTTATGATGCTGGTTTGCTGTTTCATAAGCCAGAAAATTTGTTTCCTTATTTAATAGACATTAAACCATAGCCGGTTGTTTTTGTCAAACCACCGTAGAGACGCAATATCTTGCGTCTCATTGCAGCAAAGTGAGTGTATGTTGCGTCTCATTGCAGCAAAGTGAGTGTATCTTGCGTCTCATTGCAGCAAAGTGAGTGTATCTTACGTCTCATTGCAGCAGAATGAGTGTATGTTGCGTCTTGTTGCTGTAAAAGAGACGCAAGATGTTGCGTCTCTACGTGTTGGCAAAACGATACATTTTCCTGTTTTTGGGGTAAGCGGCAAAACATTATGTCTTTATACCATGAACGGGGAAAATAAAGGTATGGGGCGCAAAATTTTGCGTCTCTACATTTAGGGTGTATTTTTGCTGACTCACTTTTCCTGTTTCTTTTCAGTTATTCCTATTACAAGCTTACCATGAAAAAAGCATTTGGCGTACTAGTGGCTGCGGCTACACTTGCCGGGTTTTCATTCAATGCCCAGGCTCAGGACAACATTCCTGAAGATATGAAAGCCCTGATGACAAAATATACGTGTATTGCCTGCCACCGTCCTGATGTGAAGTTGGTTGGTCCGGCGTACAAAGACGTAGCGAAGAAAAAATACACGAACGATCAAATTGTCGCCCTGATTTATGAGCCAAAGCCATCGAACTGGCCGGGTTACCCCCCAATGGCTCCGATGAAGCAGGTACCTAAGGAAGACGCGCTGAAACTGGCCAAGTGGATCAATTCACTGGGCGGCGGCAAGAAAAAGTAATCTGACATAATGAAAAATGGATAATGAGTAATGTATAATGAAAGCGAAAGTTCCATTGTACATTATTCATTATCCATTTTTCATTACTGAACAGCCGGAAGGCTGCGCTGGCGCACTACCTCATATAATACGACTCCCGTTGCTACCGATACATTGAGCGAGCCGACATTCCCCAGAAGCGGGATCTTTACGTGGCCGTCGACGAGGGCCAGCAGCTCTGGTGTAATCCCGTTCTCTTCAGACCCCATGATGACCGCAAGCGGGCCGGTCAGGTCGGTAGTGAATACATCGCGGTATGATTTCTCCGTACAGGCTACGACTTTAATTCCTGATTTCTGCAAATACCGTATGGTGTCGGCCAGGTCGTATTCGCGGCAAACCGAAATGTGATTCAATGCACCCGACGACGTTTTCATGGCCTCGGAGTTGATGGCTGCATTGCCTCGTCCCGGGATCACAATTACCTGTACACCGGCACACTCGGCCGTCCGGGCGATGGCACCGAAGTTGCGGACGTCGGTAATCCGGTCAAGCAGCAGAATAAACGGCGTCTCGCCGTCTTCGTTTACTTCAGCGATTACGTTCGATAGTTTTACGTATTGTACAACGGCCGTAAAACAGATAACCCCCTGATGGTTTTTACGCGTCAGGCGGTTGAGCTTTTCGGTAGGTACCCGCTGGATCGTGACCCGATTCTGAAATGCCAGTTGCTGAATTTCAGGGTGACTCAGCTCTTTTTCCATAAAGAGCTTATCGATTTGCTGGCCAGACCGAAGCGTTTCCAGTACCGACTGGATGCCAAACACCATTTCCTCAGAAGGCGGACGCTCTTCTTCGTAGCGGCGCTGGCCGGACTGGGGGCGACCGCCACCTTGCGGTCCTGATTTATTTATTCGCGGATTGCGCCGGTTCTCCATGCTTCTACAATCGGGTACCAGATTGGCTGATACTCCATATAGCGTACCAGTTCATAATGATCCTCGACAAATTGATTCGGTTTGCGATTAAACGTAAAATTGATTTCGGAAACGTTTGCCCGGCGGTTATACACCCACACCTCACGGTCGCGGCTGCGTTGTACGCGGTCAGGCGGGCCAAGCACGACGTAAATCATGCCCTTGTCGGTTTTCCACCCTTCTTTATAGGTTGTAAATAAACGGTTTGCGTCTTCAACCCGGTTAAAATAGGCCCGGATTGCGCGGCGGGCGATATCTTCGTTGCCCGACATCAGATTCAGCCAGTAACGGTCGAACGCCTTTTTGATTTCCTTGGTATTATTCAGCTCATTAATCTCTGTGCTGGTACTCATGTACAATACCGGCTTCACGAGTTTTTCCGGACGGGTGAGTTTAGGATATCGGTTGTCGGCCACTACTACGCCTATACCGTATGTTTCTGTTGAGTCTTCCAGAAAAAAATACAGCCCTTCTGACGGCATCCGGAACGGCTGACTGGTATTGATGACCAGCGACGAATCGACGGTCAGGGTTTTCGGAGCCGGCCGTGTGGTCGTGTTCATCGGCGAGGAGGCGGCTTCGAACTCATGCCGGTATCGGAATGTATACAGCGGCTTAACGGTGCCGTTTACATCACGGATAATTACGGTATCTTTCAGATTAACGTAATTGCGCAGCAAGGGGAGTTTACCTTCCTTATCAAACAAGGCATAGCGGTCGCTGAGTTTGGTGCTCCGGAACCGGACGGGTAAATCATTCAACGCTTTTTTACCGTTATTCGTTTCCGTAATCTCCGTCAGCAGAATGCCGTTGATAGCGCCTGAAGGTCGTTTGATATCAAACATCAGGGTCATATACTCGCCGTTCGGAACCACCGCCTGATTTGTAATCTGTACATTGCCGTAACCAAGGCGGTCGCGGCTGTTGTAATCGGGGTAAATAACGTAGTTGACCAGGAAATGACCCGCAAGGTCTTCGGCCGTTTTAATCGGTGATCCGTCAGGCTTCTGGCCGGTCAGGTTCAGGTACACCCGGATACTGGTTGAGTCAATGATGAGAAATTTGCCCTTAATCGACGTAACGGCCCAGTCGGCAGCAGGAGCAGCCGGTGCGGACGCGGAAGTACTGTTTGGCAAAACAGACGAAGGACGTGCCAGGGGGCGGCTGTCCGATGCGCTTCCACCGGACGGACGGCTGCTGGTACGGGTATTCGAACCTAAAGTCTGGCCAGGTGTATTGGCCTGCGTTTGTTGAGCTGTTTTGCCCGATTTGCAGGCAGCGCCGAGCAAGATGAGCGATAGGAAAATATAAAAACGCATAAAAAATAGAAAAGTGTCAGACCATTGTGCCCGGTCGGCACGGCCGGTCCGAAGCAACTGTTTATCAATAACGAAAAAACAATGTCAAATAGACTTGTTGGCCCGTAGATTTTTCTTTAGCTCCACAAAAGAGTAATTTTACGAACTCATTTGCAAATCACCGGCAACGGACGACAACCGATTCCGGAAGATGATTTGCGCTGTTTCCCGGCTCGAAACTATGTATAAAACCACAGAAATAACCTCTGCCGAAATTACGTCGGATAATCCGGTGCACCAGCGACTCCTTTTTCCATACGTCGAAGCGGCTAAAATCGTTTCGGGAAATGTGCTGGAAATCGGTTGTGGCTGGGGGCGCGGTCTTCAGTTACTGACGCAGGCGGCAGATCATTACACCGGCATCGACAAAAACGAGGAGCTGATCGCTTCTCTGCAAAAAGCGTATCCACAATCGACTTTTATTCAGGCAAATATACCGCCTTTGGCTGGCTTAGCCGATAATACGTTTGATTATATTGTTACCTTCCAGGTAATTGAGCACATCGAAAACGATGACCTGTTTATCAAGGAAGCGTATCGTGTCTTGAAGCCGGGCGGGAAACTGTTGCTTACGACGGTAAATAAAACGTTCTCGCTGACCCGTAATCCGTGGCATGTACGGGAATACCTGGCCGATGAACTGAAAAACCTGATTCTGCGCTACTTCCCGACCGTGAAAACGGAAGGGGTTCATGGCAATAACAAAGTCATGACTTACTACGAGCAGAATAAACAGTCGGTGCAGAAATTTACCCGCTGGGACATTCTGAATCTGCAATACCGGTTGCCGCGCTGGATGCTGCAGATTCCGTACGACATTGCCAATCGCATGAACCGCAACCGCCTCCTCCAGCAGGACGGGCTCGCTGCTGAAATTCAGTATACCGACTATATGGTCAGCCAGAATCCGGCCGGTAGCCTCGATTTCTTCTATATTGCTCAGAAATAAGGTAAAACGGTACGCTGCTGAATGGTAATAAATGGGCGACCACGTGGGGTCGCCCCTACTATTGTCCTTCTTTTTTACTGTCCCGATTGGATTGCTTGATGCTTTGGCCAATCATATCCCACATTTCGGCCGGTACTTTTTCGAGGTGGTTAAATTCGCCGTTGGCCAGCACCTCTCCCCCGTCAATGGTAATGGTTTCGCCGGTAATGTAGCCGGAAAAGTCTGACATCAGAAACGCGGCCAGGTTAGCCAGTTCCTGGTGTTCGCCGACGCGTTTGAGCGGTATCCGGCTGGTCGGGTCCATCAGTTTGACCAGTGGCTCCGGAAACAAACGCTCCCAGGCACCTTTGGTCGGGAACGGGCCGGGCGCAATGCAATTAAGCCGGATACCGTATTTTCCCCACTCCGCCGCCAGTGATTTGGTCATGATCAGCGCCCCGCCTTTGGCAATGGCTGATGGCACCACATAGCCTGATCCGGTTGTTGCGTAGGTGGTCGAAATATTCAGTACCGTACCCGGAATTTTATTCTCGATCCAGTACTTGCCGATGGCCAGCGTGAAATAGTAGGTTCCCCGCAGCACAATGTCGACAATGGTGTCAAACGCCTTGTACGACAGTTTTTCGGTCGGGCTGATGAAATTGCCTGCCGAGTTGTTCAGCAACCCATCAACGCGGCCAAAGCGGGCAATGGTCTGCGCAATCACGTTTTCAATCTCCTGCGGATTGCGGACATCGCAGGGGACGGCCAGCACCTCACCGCCCGTTTCGGCGGCCAGTTCCTGAGCCGTGGCATCGATTACCGCCTGACGACGGCTGCAGATGGTGACGTTGGCACCCAGCTGGAGGAAATAACGGCTCATGGATTTACCAAGGCCCGTGCCTCCACCGGTCACAATAATGGTTTTTCCTTTCAGCGCATCCTCGCGCAACATTCCTGTGGTCATGTTATAAAGAGTGAAAGAGGTAAAGAGTGAAAGAGCGAAAATCAGCGTGCGTATCGGCCACTATGGTGAAAGAGGAGTTGCAATGTATGTCGTGTTCACTCTTTAGCGGCACAGCCGCTCACTCTTTCGCTCTTTTAGTTAATCCTGCCTGCATCACCTCCTGAAAGTCGCGGGACTGGAGTTGAGAGGCGTTCCAGGTGGCTACATATTGCAGACCGTCTTCGATGGATTTATCCAGGCTGTAGTTCAATACAGCCTTGGCACCCTGTACGGCCGCGGCTGAGTTGCCCGCGATTTGGCGGGCCATGCTCATGGCTTCGGTAAAGAGCTCGTCGGGTGTTTCGTAAACGTGATTAACCAGCCGCATTTTTTCGGCTAAGGCAGCGTCAATGTCTTTGGCGGTAAAGGCCAGTTCGCGGGTATAACCCTCTCCGATGATGCGGGGCAGCCACTGCAAACCGCCGATGTCGGGCGTAATAGCGAGACGGGCTTCGCGCAGGCTGAACCGGGCGTCGCGGGAGCAAAGCCGGATGTCGGCCGCCGAAATCATATTCACGCCACCCCCGATGCACCAGCCATGTACGGCCGCAATAACCGGAAAGGGTGCCGTGTGCATTTTCAGGAAACCCGACTGCATGTGCCGGATCTGACGCATGAGTTTGAGCCGCTTATCGGCCAGAACGGTACCGGTAGTCATATCGGCCAGTGTCGGGAACATTCGGAGTATATCGAGTCCATAGCTGAAATGATCGCCACTGCCCCGGATAAGCAGACACCGTACATCAGGCATGGCTGTGATGTCGTCCATGGCTTTCGGGAGTTCGTCCCAAAACTCAGGCCCCATGGCATTTCCTTTACCGGGGCCGAGCAATGTTAAGGTCATAACCCCATCCGTAAGGTTCAGAGAAAGGGATTGATACGTCATAGGATTTAGTATAGTATGCATGCATACGAATTTGGTGTAAATGTAAGCATTCGCCGGTTTCCTGCAACGGCGTTTGCTCATTTAATCAATGTCGGAAATAAGGAATCGGCGAACGGGAGGCGCCTGCTATTCGTTAAGCAGATCGTTACTGACCCAGGCCACATCCGGCGCACGCATTGAGGTATCCGGTAAGGTATAGCCGCCATTCGAATCAGAAACGCGACCTGAGCGGGTTTGCCGGTTCCAGAGGGTCACTTCCGTGATTAAACCTGAATTTATAAAGCTTGTTTCAAGTCCGGTAGGCATATTTATATAAATTTGGCCGTGCTCATCACGCTCAATGCGCAGCTTTGGATTCATCTGACAGAAATTGAAAAATTCGTCATCAGTGAATCGGCCATCTTGTTGGGGCAGATTAATGGGCAGTACCATAACTCATTAGTTTGTTCATACAATACTAACAAAAAATCAGCCATAAAGATCATGCATTTCGATACCCTTGCCCTTCAGGCGACTCATCAGCCCGACCCCGTAACAGGGGCGGTAATCCCGCCGGTTTACCTGTCAACAACCTTTGCGCGTAACGAGGATTATGAGCTGGCTGGCCCCTACCTGTATAGCCGCGCCAATAACCCAAACCGTGAAGCGCTTGAGAAAGCACTGGCGGCACTGGATGGCGGAGCTGTCGCAATGGCCTTCGGGTCGGGGCAGGCCGCTGCCATGACCCTGTTTCAGGCCCTGCGCCCCGGTGATCATGTGGTGATTGCTGCCGATGCCTATTACGGCACGCCTGCCCTGCTTGAGCAGGTGTTTCATCCGTGGGGGCTGACCTACACCAAGGTCGACATGACCGATCTGGCTGACGTCCGGCGGGCGATTCACGAAAATACACGGGTTGTCTGGACCGAAACGCCGTCAAACCCCATGCTACGGATTACCGATTTACAGGCGGTAGCCGACCTGGCGCACAGTGTCGGCGCTATTTGCGTCTGCGACAATACCTGGGCAACGCCGGTGCTGCAACAGCCGCTGGCGCTGGGCTGCGATGTGGTCATGCATTCGACGACGAAGTACCTCAGCGGCCACAGCGATGTGTTAGGCGGAGCCTTAATCTTCAAACAGGATGACGAACTGGCGCAACGGGTCCGTCTGTTGCAAAGCCTTTCCGGGGCGGTTCCGGCCCCGTTTGATTGCTGGCTGGTGATGCGGGGAATCAAAACACTGGCGGTCCGTGTGCGGGCGCAGTCAGAAAGTGCCGGACGGATTGCCCGTTTTCTGCAAACGCATCCGCAAGTGGAAGCTGTCCATTATCCGGGGCTCGACAGCCATCCGTCAGTTGAGTTGGCAAGCCGGCAAATGCAAGCACCGGGGGCGATGCTGTCGGTGCAGATTAAAGGCGGTGCGGCAGAGGCGCTGCGTTTTGTCGGTAAGCTGGCCCTGTTTGCCAGAGCAACCAGCCTCGGCGGTGTCGAAAGCCTCATCGAGCATCGTGCATCGGTGGAAGGGCCAAACACGGCAACTCCTGTCAACCTGCTGCGGGTCTCCATTGGTCTCGAACACGCAGACGATCTGATCGCTGATCTGGCGCAGGCGCTGGACAGTCTGGCGTAAAGCTTATCGTTTTGGAATCGCCGGTATGATAGGTGAGCTTTTGGGTAATGGCAGTTTCCGGGTTTTCGGCAGGATTGGGGCCGACAAAGCAGAGTACGTCTGGCTCGAATCCGGCGTCTTAACCGGCATATTATCGACTGTTGACCGGATGACGTTTTTCGGATCTTTCGGATCACGGTAGAAACCGGCGAGCGGGCGGGCAGTAGGCATGGCCGCCGGAGCCGGTATGCTTTCTTCCTGAATTTTTTCCTGCGCCAGAGCCGGTCCGGCCGTTGCAAGCAATAAGATGTAAATCAGCCGCATTGTTCAGCGTTTTTAAACTGGATGAACTAAAGAGTTATTTTCCATACAAACTGTTGCACGGCATGCTACCGACTTTGCGGTCAGAGTGTAAAACCAAAATCAGAGTCAGCTGTTAATCTGATATCACGACTATACAGAATCTATGAAAATCGCAGTTATTTCTACCTCCCCCCGTAAAAACAGTAATTCTCTCCGCTTTGCCCGGCATATCCGGAATGTACTGGAAACGTACGGACAGCAGGAAATCGGACTGGCAAATTTTGAAGCGTATGACATTCCGCTGGTAGGTCAGGGTGAGGTGGACCCGGACAATCTGACTGCCTTTCAGCAGGAGCTGACCGACACATGGGCTGCGGCGGACTTAGTCTTTTTTGTCGTGCCCGAATACAACTGGATCACAAGCCCGCAGTTTATCAATATGCTGCACCAGTTGGGCGATACCCCGTTTAAACACCTGTTTGACAATAAGGTTTTTGCCTTTGCCGGCGTCTCAAACGGGCGTGGCGGCCGTCAGCCTGCCATCCAGATGACAACGATTCTGAACAAGCTGATCAACTTTCTGGACGGGTATTCGGTCGTTTCGGCGCGTATTTATGAATCACACGAAACACAAAAAAATATTGACGAGAGCGGTCACTCACTTGGTAACGAAACCTACGACCGCACGGCCAAAGCCTTCATTGACTATTCCCTGAAAATCGGGCAGCGGTGGACGGTTTAACGTAAAGAGTGAAAGAGCGAAAGAGATAAAGAGCGGCCCGCCGCTGTGGTGAAAGAGCGATGCTGCTTTTATGCAATCATAGAGCGGTGGAGACTGCTCGTTCGTGAGGTATATCCGCTCTTTCACTCTTTGGCGGCAAAGCCGCCCACTCTTTCACTCTTTGTGATATAGTCCAACGAGCGTGTTGACAGCGTAGTCGATCTCTTCAGGCGTGTTGTATTTACCGAATGAGAAACGGACATACCCCCGGTCGGGATCGATGCCCGGCAAGGCAGTCAGTACGTGTGAGCCGACGTTGGACCCGCTCGAACAGGCCGAGCCGCCCGACGCCGAAATACCGGCGATGTCCAGGTTAAATAGCAGCATATCACTCATGTCGGATGACGGCAGGCTGACATTCAGGACGGTATACAGGCTACCTTCCAGATTGTCAGAATCGCCATTGAAACGGACATCATCCAGTTTTTCCCGCAATTGCTCAATCATCCGCTTTTTCAGGCTCAGGATGTGCCGGTGATGAGTGTCCATGTCACGGTAGGCAATTTCCAGGGCCTTGGCCAACCCGATAATTCCGTAAACGTTTTCCGTACCGCCCCGCATATTCCGCTCCTGCGATCCGCCGTGAACGAACGGCTGAATTTTACCGCGACCCGATTTCGGGTCCGCGTTAACATACAGAAACCCGACGCCTTTGGGGCCATGAAACTTATGGGCAGCTCCGACGATGAAGTCAACCGGCAGTTTCTGAAGGTCGTGCCGGAAATGGCCCATGGTCTGCACCGTATCCGTATGAAAAATGGCTTTATATTCCGCACACAGATTCCCGGTTGCTTCGATGTCCAGCAGATTCCCGATTTCATTATTACCGTGCATCAGCGAAACCAGCGAGCCCGGATTCGCCTGTAACAGCGCTTTCAGGTGATCCTGATCAATATGTCCTTTTCCGTCAACGTTGACCAGACTCAGTTTTACCTTACCGGTTTTGTCAAGGTGTTCCAGCGTATGCAAGACGGCATGATGTTCCAGCGGAGAGGTAATTGCATGCGTAAGCCCGAAGGTCTCGATGCTGCTGCGGATCGCTGTATTGTCGGCCTCTGTGCCGCCCGAGGTAAAGAAAATTTCGGCAGGCGACGTATGGAGCAGTGTTGCGACCGTTTTGCGTGCCTTTTCGATGGCCGACCGCACCTTGCGCCCGTGAGCGTGGATAGAAGATGGGTTGCCGAAAAGCTCCGTCATCATCGGGAGCATGGCTTCCAGAACTTCGGGATCAAGCCGCGTTGTTGCGGCATTATCCAGATAAACCGATTCAGAACGATTCGCCATTAGTTTGTCAATTAAACCACAAAGGTACGGTATCCGTGAAAACTGACCAATCTGGCAGCCGATAAACACCAACAGGCGACTCTCTGACGGGTCGCCTGTTGGTATAAATAGGGTATCTGGCTGGCTATACCTGCTGCGTCAGCACACTGCTCCAGTTAGCATAGGCTTCCTGATAAGCCTGTTGGGTACGCATATCCGGTTCAATGGTACGAACGACTTTGAGTCCGGAGAAGGCTTCAGCCGCATTTTTATAAACACCGGCACCTATACCGGCTCCACGAGCCGCTCCCTGCGCACCGTCTGTGTTGTATAACTCAATTTCGCAACCGCTCAGATTGGCCAGCGTGCTGCCGAAAATCGGGCTCAGGAACATGTTCGCCTCTCCTGCCCGGATTGTCCGCAGGCCTACCCCTACCTGCTGCATAATTTCCATACCGTAGTAGAACGCAAAGACGATGCCTTCCTGAGCCGCCCGCAGCATGTGCGGCAGGCCGTGGCGGGTAAGCTGCAAGCCCTTGAAGGTAGCGCCGAGGTCTTTGTTTTCGAGCATGCGTTCCGCACCGTTACCGAATGGCAGGCAAACCAGCCCGTCGGCACCGATCGGGGAATGAGCGGCCAGTTCATTCATCTGCGGATAGTCGATGTAGCCCTGAAACATTTTGTTGCGCAGCCAGCTGTTCAGAATGCCGGTTCCGTTTACGCACAACAGTACACCATAGCGGGGCGCTTCGGGTGTATGGCTGACGTGCAGAAACGTGTTTACCCGCGATTTCGGATCATATTTGGCCTGGTCGCTGACACCGTACACGACACCGGATGTGCCGGCAGTTGCCGCGATCTGCCCTGGTTCCAGAACATTCAGCGACATGGCGTTGTTGGGCTGATCACCGGCACGGTAGGTTACCGGTGTACCCTCTGCCAGACCCAGCTCAGCGGCGGCTGATGCCGAAATATGCCCCTGCAACCCGAACGTTGGTTTAATGGCCGGAATCAGCGATTTGTCAAACCCGTAATAGTTGAGCAGGAAATCGGCCGGTTGCTCGTTCAGGAAATCCCAGAGTGTCCCTTCTGACAGGCCGGACGCCGTCGTAACAATGTCGCCGGTCATGCGGGCGGCCAGGTAATCGCCAGGCAACATGAACTTGTCTACTTCGGCATATACACCCGGCTCGTTGGCTTTAACCCAGGCCAGTTTAGCGGCGGTAAAATTACCCGGCGAATTCAACAGGTGAGACAGGCAGCGATCAGCGCCTAAGTCCTGAAACGCAGCCTGACCATACGGAACAGCCCGGCTGTCGCACCAGATAATCGACGGACGCAGCACGTTGAACGCTTTATCGACCACCACCAGCCCGTGCATCTGATAGGAAATTCCCACCGCCTTTACATCTGCCGGTGCCACGCCGGCTTTCTGAAGCACAGCATTTGACGCCAGACAGGCGTTTTTCCACCAGTTTTCAGGTTGTTGTTCGGCAAAGCCTGCCTGCGGCGCTTCGATAGCCATTTCGGTTTCCGGATAAAAGGCAGCGGCCACTGCCTGACCCGTTTCTGCATTCAGCAAACAGGCTTTCACCGATGAACTACCGACGTCAAATCCAAGAAGATACATAGTCAAAAGGTTCTTTATATCGTTAGCAGACACGTAATAGTGTCGTTTTTACACTTAATGCATCAAACTTATGAAACTTACAGAATTTCTCAAATTTTTACAGCACGAAGAATTTCCCGTTTGCGGGCCGGCCCCGGGTGTTTTTCCACCTGAAAACCGGCCGCTTTCAGATTTCGCTGCACATAGCCTTTGGAGCAATAGGTCGTCAGAATACCACCCGGAATCATCATGCCGGCAACATGCTGAAAAATGTCGGCGGTCCAGAGCTCAGGCTGGGCTTCGGGGGCAAATGCATCGTAATAAACCAGATGGAAGGCATGACCGGCACTGAACGTCTGTAACTGACCCTCCTCTTTGGTCAGGGTAAAGTAAGGGCTGATCGTTGTTGGTGTATGCCAGGGAGCTTCATGCAGCGCATAGGTATAGCACGTACCCAGCTGTTCATCAAAATTAAGCTGACGGGCTTCATCAAGCGGCACCGGAAATGCTTCGACTGCCGTATAATCAACGCAGCGCTGCCGGTTTCCGGCTTCCTGTGCAGTCATGACGGCATTCAGACCCGTCCCGAATCCCATCTCGAAGACGTGGAGCGGACTAGCTGTAAACCGCTCAAGGGCTTCCTGCAAACCAAGTTCAATAAAAACCCGCTCAGATTCCTGCCGTGCTCCGAAAATAGAGTGGTAGTGTTGTCCGGCCTGTTCATTAAAGAGCGAGTGCGATCCGTCGGCGGTCACGACGATCCGGCTGTCTGTTTTCATAATCCTGCGATTTGGCTAACTTTGCGCCGTCCTGTCGGGCAGCGTCGTATGTACGGCTACCCGCTATTTATTTTCTCTTGAAATTTTATGATTCAACGCGTTCAGACCATATTTCTGTTCCTGATTTCGCTATCGATGGGCTTTGCCCTGCTTAATCCACTGTGGGAAAAAAAAGGCAGCCTGCCAACTGAGTCAGCCCGGCTGACGGCCCTGCAATATGAAAAAATCGCTACGCTGCCCTCGGGTGGTACGTCGACCGTAGTTGACCCGCTGTGGTACCTGGCGGTGCTGATGGTAGCGGTGGCAGTCCTGGCGCTTTATGCCATGTTTCAGTACCGGAACCGCCTGCGGCAAACCATGATGTGTGCCATCAACGCAATGCTGTTAACGGCGGTTATGGGTATTTCGCTGTACCAGACGCTGTATAAAGGCAAGGCATTTGGCAATCCGGATGATCAGGGTACGTTTTTACCGGGCTTCTATGCGCTGATCGTGGCTCTGGTCGGTAACGCACTGGCTAACCGGTTTATCCGCCGCGACGAGCGTAAGGTGCGTGAATCAGACCGTTTCCGGTAGATCACCGGCAGATACAGGTATTTTCCGGCTGACAGGCTTGCAGGATGAACAGGACACGTCTTTGTTTATTCTGCAAGCCTGTTTTCTGCTTACCGGCGCAGGATGCCTTTCTTGTGCCAGTCGCGCGGGTGCTTTTCCCAGTACTGCATAAAGAAATAATACACCACCAGCGTTGAGCCTACACCGATAACTGAACCGGCATAGGCATCTTCGACAAAATGCTGGAACAGATACACGCGGGAATAGCCCGTTAAGACGGCAAGCAGGAGCCAGAACCAGCTGCGGGCTTTACGGGCGTCCAGAAGGGCCATGAGTGAGAAAATGGCAAAGGCGGTGATGGTATGCCCCGACGGGAAGCTGTTATAACTGTGAATATCCAGCCCTTCGATGACCCGGTATTCCCACTTCGAATGTTCGAAATACTTCAGCGGGCGCAGCGAATCGGTAAAGACGTAATGCTTCAGAACCGACGATATGCCGCCGCTCAGGGCAAAACTGGCTGCTCCCAGAATCCCGTAGCGCCATGAAGCCAGAGCCAGTACCACCGCCATAATTACCGAGAAAGCACCGTCACCCAGATTCGTAAGGTTCTGAAAGAGAAAGTCAGCCTCCGGACTGTTATGTCCGTTTATCCAGTGCATGAGCTGATCTTTGGTGTACAGAAGCTGGAGCACACCAACAATCACTAAAAGAGCACCATAGAGGCTGAAGAAAAGAATATTCTGACGAAGTAGTTTGATCATGCCGGGGAGATGTTACACTGCCGGAAGCAATACTCCCGACTATTCCGGCCGCAAAAATAAGGCAATTTCCCGTCTTTGCGCAGGCTATTCCTGCCGCCGGCATCAGGCTGCCAAAGGGATAAAACCGCCTGAATTACCGTTTAAAGAAGCCTTTCGGATCAGGCATTTTGGCCAGCAGGTCGCCGAGGAAAGCCAGATCAACGACCGACAGATCAATGGCGCGCGCTTTATGAAGGGCGTCCCAGGCCTTTTCGTACTCGCCTTTGGTGTACCACAGCAAAGACATCTCAATATGAGCCGTAGCATTGGCCGGGTCGATGGTAATGGCTTGATTCAGAATGGTTTCGGCGTCACTCAGTAATTGCTGGTTTTTGGTTTGCTGAAAGAATTTAATTTCAACGGTAGCCAGATCAGTCATCAGGACGGTGTTGGTATCAGCATAAGCCAGTCCTTTTTTCAGCATCCGGATGGCATCTGAATGCTTTTCCTGCTGGTAGCAAACCACACCCAGTCCCCAGTATGCATCGGCGTTCTTTTCATTGAGCAGATAAGCCAGATTAAACCGGTATGCTGCCGTATCCAGCTGACCGTCATTGATGTAATCCCAGCCACGGGCGGCAAAGAACTGACTGGCCTCCTGACGGCTGCTGAAATTCTGGTCACAGTCGCTCAGAAAACGGATGTCATGTTCGATTTGCTCGGTTGATTTAGACCGTTCGCCGAAGAGGGGGAGCAGGTGAGCGGCAACTTTTGATTCAACAGCGGTAGATGCGGCAGCAGTGGCTGCTGCGGCCGATGCAGAAGCTTCAGGAGTAAGCCCTTTGTCAGCGACAAAAGCCTGTTTAGCTGTAGGTTTCCGGTTATTTGCCGAATCGACCGTTCGCGCTGACGTAATCAGCGGTGTTGATTGAGCTACTATCCGGAACGGCAGGAGCAACAGCAAACCCATCAAAAAAGGATGAACCCGAAAGATCATGTGTTTTAGGAAATCTGTATGTCTGTTTCGGTGGTTTCGATCAACAATGTCACACAATAACATACATCACTTACCTGAGTGTTGAACAAAACCTGATCCAAACAACGTGGCGATGCTTGACCGCGTACGTGTTTTACTAAAACGAATCGCAATCCGGCTTAGTACATACCGGAAAAAAATGTTGACAGAAATGAGGTATTCAGCAAACGGACTATCAGGCAAAAAGTTTGAAAAATACCTCATTTTCCTTGTGTTATCTTCGTTTTTTGCTGCGGTTAACCGGCTTGTTGCCGGTCGTTGCCGGTCGTTTCGCCGGTTTAACGCCGGGAATTACACGCGCTTTGGGAGCTGGCTTCATGCCCGGTTTGATTTTCTTTTCGTGGAAGGCGCCTTTGAAGGTGGGGTCTTCCTTGCGTTTCTGCTCATCAACCTCCCGCAGCATGGCCTGTTGCTCGTCGAACGGCGTTTCGGTTTGTTCGACGTTTTCAGGCATTGTCAGCCGCGGCACTTTCATCCGGATAATTTTTTCAATTTTTCCGACATGGTATTCCTCGGCCATCGTCACAAATGTAATGGCTTTTCCGCTGCGGTTGGCGCGTCCTGTCCGTCCGATCCGGTGCACATAATCTTCGTAGATAATCGGTACGTCGAAATTGATTACGTGCGTCACGTTGGCGACGTCAATACCACGGGCGGCAACGTCGGTGGCAACCAGTACCCGTATCTGGCCCTCCTTAAAGGCATCCATCGAGTTAATCCGTGTATTCTGCCCTTTATTGGCGTGAATGACCCGGATGTACTCTTCGTTTACCACTTTTCGTGCCAGAAATTTATAAATATTTTCGGCACTTTGTTTCGTCCTGGTAAAAACAATCACGCGTTCGGTGCCCTCCTGAAGTACCAAGTATTCAAGCAGGTTAATTTTAGTCCGGAAGTTGGGCACTTCGTACATGACCTGCTGCACCATTTCAGCCGTTGACGCTTGTGGTGTCACTTCAACCCGGACCGGTGCTTCCAGAAATTCAGCCGATAGCCGCTCTACTTTTTCAGGAAAAGTGGCCGAGAAAAGCAGGTTTTGCCGCTTACGGGGAATGATCTCCAGAATAGACCGGATCTGGTGCATAAAGCCCATGTCCATCATCTTATCGGCTTCGTCCAGAATCATGGTTTTAATTTCCTTCGTGACGATTTCGCCGGCCAGATAAAGGTCCATAAAACGACCCGGGGTAGCGACCAGAATATCGATACCGTTTTTCAGGCGCTCAATCTGGGTTTTGGGGCCGAGGCCGCCATAGATGGCTGTATGCCGGAGATCGGTGTATTTAGCGAGTTCGCTGATGGCGTCGTTAATCTGGATCGCCAGCTCACGGGTTGGCGCCAGAATGATGGCACGGGGTGCGGTGCCCTGTGCGTACTTTACTTTCATGAGTAGCGGCAAAACATACGCAGCTGTTTTGCCGGTTCCCGTTTGTGCAATGCCCAGTACGTCGTGATTCTGCAAAATCAACGGTATTGATTTTAGCTGGATTGGTGTCGGCTGTGTGTAGCCGGCATCAGCTATGGCGTTGAGTAACTGGCGGTTCAGCGCAAAATCCTCGAACGACGGTTCAATGGGTTGTTCAATTGTCATACGACAAATTTACAACCGATTTGTCATTTCATCTACCATGTCTTTTGCCCCGATGTAGATTGGTGACCGCTGGTGCAGACTCTCCGGCTCAATATCCAGAATGTCCTGATAACCATCGGATGCGCGGCAGCCGGCCTGCGCGGCAATCATCGCCAGCGGATAGCATTCATACAGCAGCCGGAGCTTGCCTTTAGGGGCTTTTTGGGTTGGCGGATAAAAGTAAATGCCGCCCTTCAGTAAATTACGGTGAAAATCGGCAACGAGTGAGCCGATATACCGGGCCGAATACCGTCGTTCCTTACAGCGGTCAATGTATTCCTGCACAGCCGCCGGATAATCCGGATAATTACCTTCGTTGCAAGAGTAAATAGAGCCTTTGACAGGGCTGCACATGTCAATGTGTGAGAGAAAAAACTCACCGAGCGAATGATCGTAGGTAAATCCGCTGACGCCGTGGCCGGTGGTGTAGACCAGCATCGTTGATGAACCGTAAAGAATGTAGCCTGCTGCGACCTGCTTACGACCTCCCTGCATAAAGTCATCGAGTGTGGCCCGGGAGCCAACGGGCGTTACCCGCCGGTAAATCGAGAAAATGGTGCCGATCGATACGTTTACGTCGATATTAGAGGAACCATCGAGCGGATCCATGGCCACAACATACTTTGCATGGTCGTTGCCGGTGTAGATAATCTCTTCGTCTTCCTCCGAAATAATTGCACAGCACTCTCCCCCGTTTTTGAGGGCACGAATAAACCGGATATTCGCAATTACATCCAGCTTCTGCTGGCTTTCGCCCTGTACATTACTGCTCCCATACTCACCGGTGACGTCAATCAGACCGGCGCGGTTGATCTCCTTGTTAATGATTTTGCCGGCCAAAGCGATGTCGCGCAGCAACTGAGATAATTCGCCCGAAGCAAACGGAAAGTCGCTCTGACGGCGCATGATGTACCGGTCGAGTGTGACACCGACCGGGAGTGCGTACGTATTTGATATTTCCATGATAGAGGTTGGTATTAAGGTTAGGAAATTTAGTGAAGAAATTAATTACCTGTTTCCCGTTTGAGCGAATATCCGCCGGATTATCTGAAAGTTTATTCTTTATCCTGAAAGAGCACAAATCCGGATTGCCGGCATATGGGTATAATAGGTATTGATCTTTAAAAAATTTTATAGATACCCTTTTTTTGGTGAGAATATCTTTTAAATGTAATAAATGATAGCGAAAAGCCAGTCTTTTTCCAAAACGGGTGCTTAGCTCTTTGGCGCCCTGTTTTTTATACATAAAACGTATATCTACAGGATGTATATAAGTTTAAATTTACTAAAGAAAACGCGTTTAGAATGCGACCGGAAACGCATTCCAAAAATTGTCTTTTACTAAGATAACAAATGGGACCCTGTAAGGTTGCCTGACCCGATCAGGGAAGTAGTCGCTATGTTCACCAGTATAATAAAAGGCGGATTTGTGGATTCACCGGTGTGAAGCCTGGCTTTCAGACAGTATCTTCCGACTTTACTCCCGGTTTAAACATAATTTTCAAATTAATTGTACTACAAACATTGCACTAGTATGCTTGCATACTATCTTTGCGCGGAGCAAAACCAACAAACCGGTTGGAAAGTTAACAGACTATGGGCGTGAAAATTGACGGGAGCACCGGTAGGAATGGAGATAGCCGGCACACAGGCTGCCAGGCGTTTGCAGGCCGGCAGCTTTCAGAAAAGGACATAAAAAAAGCGACCGCAATTGCTTGCAGTCGCTTAGTGGTGATGGACGGAATCGAACCGCCGACACAAGGATTTTCAGTCCTTTGCTCTACCAACTGAGCTACATCACCGTAGTTGATAGTCCGTTTGGTGTCAAACGTGGGTGCAAAAGTAGGCGCTTAATGTTCACTGCGCAAGTTTTTGGACTAAAAAAAACGCAAAAAAATAAAAATAATTTTAAAATCACTGATAGTCAGTGTCTTGTAAAGGAGAGTTATGGCGTATATTCAGCAATTCCTTTTTGTACTAGCCGTTGGTGTCACGGGCTTCCTGGTTAGTAAGCGGGTAGGACTTATCCGGCGGGCCATTCAGCTGGGCCGTGCCGAAAACCGGAGCGATCATCCTGAGGAACGCCTGAGCACTATGCTTCTGGTCGCGTTCGGACAGAAAAAAATGTTTGCGAACCCGCTGGTGGCGGTCATGCATTTCGTCATTTATGCCGGATTTATCATCATTAACCTCGAAGTGCTGGAAATTATTCTGGACGGTATTCTGGGAACACACCGGCTGTTTGCACCGGTTATTACGGCTGTCTATCCGTTTCTGATCAACTTTTTTGAAATCCTGGCGCTGGGCGTGTTGGTGGTCTGCGTAGTTTTCCTGCTGCGTCGTTTTGTGACGAAAGTCCCGCGTTTTCAGCCGGAACGTCATGAAGAGATGCGTCCGGAATGGCCGCGGCTGGATGCCGCCCTGATCCTGACCTTCGAAATTCTGCTGATGGCGGCCTTTCTGACCTGGAATGCGGCCGACAGTATCCTGCGCGACCGTGGCATCGGCCATTATGGTGAACTACAGGGCGTTGTTCCCGACTTTATCATCAGCCAGTTCCTGAAGCCCTGGTTTGCGGGCCTGAGCGACGGGGCGCTGATGGCCTATGAGCGCGTTTCGTGGTGGTTTCACATTCTGGGCATTCTGACGTTTGCCGTTTATGTGACCTACTCGAAGCACCTGCATATTTTCCTGGGCTTCCCGAATGTCTATTTCTCGGATCTGAAACCGAAGGGCGAGATGAAAAACATGCCTGAGGTTACCAAAGAGGTGCAGCTGATGTTGGGCCTCTCCCCGGCAGATACAAGCGATGCGCCTGCCGGAGGGGAACCGGTAATTGGCCGGTTTGGGGCAAAGGATGTGGAAGATCTCAGCTGGATCAACCTGATGAATGCCTACAGCTGTACTGAATGCGGGCGCTGTACGGCGGCCTGCCCGGCCAATATCACAGGTAAAAAGCTGTCGCCCCGCAAAATTATGATGGATACCCGCGACCGGCTGGAAGACATTCAGAAGGGCTGGAAACAGCACGGTGCGGATTACAAAGACGAAAAAACGCTGCTGGGCGATTATATCACGGCTGAGGAGCTGAATGCCTGTACCACTTGCCAGGCGTGTGTGCAGGCGTGCCCGATCAATATCAATCCGCTGGACATTATCCTGCAACTGCGCCGGTACCGCGTCATGGAAGAATCACAGGCCCCGGCCTCTTGGAATGCCATGTTCAGCAACATTGAAAATAACATGGCTCCGTGGAAGTTCTCACCCGGTGACCGCTTCAACTGGGCCGACCAGATCAATGAAAAATAAAAGATTCAGCCGGTAGTACTTAACTACCGCCTGGCTGATGAAACATATAAAGAACATTGACGAATGACTTCTGAAAAAACATACACTGTACCAACCATGGCCGATATGATGGCCGCCGGCGAAGAACCGGAAATTTTGTTCTGGGTGGGCTGTGCCGGCTCATTCGACGACCGGTACAAACGCGTGACCATTGCGTTTGCCCGTATCCTGAACCATGTCGGAATCAAATTTGCCGTACTTGGCCCTGAAGAAACCTGTACGGGTGATCCGGCGCGACGGGCGGGCAATGAGTTTCTGTTTCAGATGCAGGCGGTGGCCAATATTCAGGTGCTGGATGGATACAATGTCAAAAAGATTGTAACGGCCTGTCCGCACTGTTTTAACACGCTTAAAAATGAATACCCGGCACTGGGCGGGAATTATGAAGTGATTCATCACTCGACCTACCTTCAGCAGCTGATCAACGAAGGCCGCGTGAAGGTAGAAGGCGGTGAATCATTTAAGGGCCGCCGCATTACGTACCATGATTCCTGTTATCTGGGGCGAGCCAACAAAGTATACGAAGCCCCTCGGGCCGTACTGGCCGCGCTGGATGCCGATCTGGTTGAGATGAAGCGGTCGCGGGCCAACGGACTTTGCTGCGGTGCCGGCGGCGCGCAATATTTCAAAGAGCCGGAAGCCGGTAAAAAAGATGTGAACGTGGAGCGCATCGAAGAGGCACTGAGCACCGGAGCCGATACGGTCGCGGTGGCCTGCCCGTTCTGCATGACCATGATGTCGGACGGGGTGAAAAATAAAAATCAGGAAGATCGCGTCAAGGTCTACGATCTGGCGGAACTGATCGCAAAAGGGCAGGGTTTGTAACAACACAGGCGGGCCGGATGTAGCCAGCCTGAATGTTCCGGAAAAGGCCATGTATATCGATTTTGACGAAATTACGGATACTGCCCGTTTGTGGGTATATCAGGCAAACCGCATGCTGACGGATGCGGAAGTACAACAGATAGACGCCGCGCTGCGTCCGGCGCTGGGTGGCTGGGCTGCCCACGGAGAACCGCTGCTGGCGGCGGCAAAAGTCGTTGCTAACCGGTTTGTGGTGATTGCCGTTGACGAAGGCCATCACTTGCCGAGCGGGTGCTCCATTGATTCGTCGGTGGGTTTCCTGCGGCAGATCGGAGCAACGCTTTCGCAGCACGGTGAATCCATCGACTTTTTTGACCGTTCTGCTGCCTATCAGGACAGCGATAAGCAGGTACAGACCATTACGCTGCCGGCGATTAAGGCGGCTGTTGCCAATGGTAAACTAACGCCGGAAACCCCTGTTTTCAATACACTGGTGAACACTAAAGCTACCTTTTTGTCGGACTGGCTTGTGCCGGCGCAGACGACATGGCTGAACCGGTATTTTGTGCAGAAACCTGTGAATGCCTAGGTACAGACACGATTTCAGACATACGATCCGCGGTATGCTTGCCTGTAAAAGGCAGTGTGCCGCGGATTTTATATTTATTCTAATCCGCGGCAGTTGAGTATTTGCCGGAAGGTCAGTAGATTTAGGCGTGCAACAAACCTAAACCCTAAGGTAATGTCAAGCCTGCAATCACGACGGAATTTCATACGACAAAGCACCGTAGCGGCGCTCTCGCTGGGTACGGTGCCGTCATTACTGGCTGGTCCGCAAAAACTGTTTGATCATATCAGCCTGCAGCTGTATTCGGTTCGGGAAGATATGAAGATTGATCCGAAGACCACGCTGAAGCAGGTGGCGGCTAT
The DNA here is from genome assembly GCA_965247375.1 of Arsenicibacter sp. Taxonomy (GTDB): domain Bacteria; phylum Bacteroidota; class Bacteroidia; order Cytophagales; family Spirosomataceae; genus Arsenicibacter. Next base: position 13,950 of record CBDFHU010000014.1, on the reverse strand, counting down.
TGGTTATAAGGAGGTTGAGCCCGCCAACTACATTGACGGTAAGTGCTATGGCATGACCCCTGCCGACTTCCGGAAATTCTGCCAGGATCTGGGCATGACCATCAGCAGTTCGCATGTATTATTCAGTAAGAACGACTGGAACGCCTCCGCAAAGGATATTTCAGACCGGTATAAAAAAGCGATTGCCGATGCGGTGACGATGGGGCAAACGTTCCTGATTAATCCCGGAATCGATTCGGATAAAAAGAACCTTGACGAGGTCAAACGCATGCTGGACTCGTGGAATGTCTGTGGAGAACGCTGTAAAGCCGCCGGTCTGCAATTCGGCTTTCATAACCATTACGATGAGTTTACGATTCAGCACGAGGGTAAGCTGCTGTACGAAATCTTCCTGGAACGCCTTGATCCGAGACTGGTTATCCAGCAACTGGACACCTGCAATATGAAAATTGCTAAGGCCAATGCCATTGAGTGGATCAAAAAATATCCGAAACACATCCGGATGCTGCATATAAAAGACAAAGCCAAAGACCGGGACGAAAGTACGTATCTTGGCAATGGCGAAATTGACTGGCCACCGCTCCTGGCCGCAGCGAAAAAGGCAGGTATTAAATACTATGTAGTCGAACAGGAATCGTACGACGGGAATCAGCCGCTGGATTCGGTGGAAATGGATTACGTCCGTATGAAACTTTGGAACGGCTAAAGACAAACAGCCCGCTGCCTTCGTTATACTAATACCAGTCATTCCGGACGAAAAGCGCGCTTTAGCGCTCCAACGTTTATGTGCGTGGCTGGGTTTTGTTTATTTTTGGGCGTAAAACCCGTTCGGATGAATCCAATCGTTTTTGTTGAGGCACTTCAAAAGGAAATTCAGTCTACTCAATATGGCCGGCACCCGGCCGAATTGTATGATCCTATTCAGTACATTATGAGTCTTGGCGGTAAGCGGATGCGTCCCTTGCTTACCCTGATGGGGGCTTATTTATTTACGGATGACTGGGAAAAAGCCATTAAGCCGGCCATCAGTGTCGAAGTCTTCCACAACTTTACGCTCATGCACGACGACATTATGGATCAGGCTCCGCTGCGCCGTGGCCAGCCAACGGTACATGAAAAATGGAACCACAACATTGCCATTCTGTCGGGTGATGTCATGTTGGTAAATGCCTATGAACTGCTGCTGGATGTGGCACCTGATAAAATGCGGCACGTACTGGCCCGTTTTAACCGGACGGCTGCCGAAGTATGCGAAGGCCAGCAGCTGGACATGAATTTTGAAACCCGCTGGGACGTAACAGAGGCCGAATATGTGGAGATGATTAAGCTCAAAACATCGGTCCTGCTGGGGTATGCACTCGAACTGGGGGGCATTATTGCCGGTGCCGATGCGGATTCGACTAACCACCTGCGCGAAGGCGGCATCAATATCGGAATCGGTTTTCAACTGAAAGACGACCTGCTGGATGTTTACGGCGATCCGGCCAAGTTCGGGAAGCAGGTTGGCGGCGATATCATTGCCAACAAAAAAACATTTCTGCTTATCGAAGCGCTGGAAAAGGCCGAAGGTAGTTTGCTCGACGAACTGAATGGCTGGCTGAGCTGCCGGGAATTTGATAAGTCTGAAAAAGTGAAAGCCGTTACGGCAATCTACGACAAGCTCAATATCCGCCAAGTGACCGAACAGCGCATTAACGATTATTTCGCGAAAGGGCTGTCGAATTTTGAACAGGTACAGGCGACGTCCGGGCGCAAGGAAATGCTGCTCTCGTTTACGCGGCAACTGATTGAGCGGGAAAACTAGTACTAAGCCACACCGCTTCATCGTTAATCGTAGAAAACAGGGTACTGTCTGAATCTCAGCCACAACAATATCATGACAAAAGGATTACCGGCCGCGTTACTTGTACTCGCCAGCCTGTGCACAGTTAACGCACAGAAGGTAGAGAATCTTGGTAATCAGGTAAATTCAGAATTTAATGAAATCAACCCCATGATTTCGCCGGATGGGAAAACGATCTATTTTGCCCGCGTCAGCCATCCGCAGAATACCTACGGCGATAAAGGCAGTCAGGATATCTGGTATTCTGAACTGGACGTTGCCAGCAATAAATGGGGACCTGCCCGCCGGTTAGGAAATCCGCTGAATACCGACGAATATAACTGTGCCTACAGCATTACGCCTGACGGTAATACGATGCTGATTAAAGGGGCTTATAACAACGGCCGCTACGAAACCCGAGGCTATTCGTTCAGCAAGAAAACGACGAATGGATGGTCGGTTCCCCAGAAACTCGAAATCGCCGGTTATGAGCGCATGAGTCAGGGACAATACGACTGCGGTTTCCTGTCGGCGGATGGTAAAGTGCTGATCATGTCGTTCAGCGAAAAGAAAAACAGTAAAGAAGACGATTTATATGTCAGCTTCCGCCAGAAAGACGGCAGCTGGAGCAAACCCGTTAGTCTGGGCCCTGAAGTAAACACGAAATTTACGGAAACAACGCCGTTTCTGGCGGCTGACGGGGCAACGCTGTACTTTTCCAGCAACCGGGAAGGTGGCCAGGGCAGTAACGACATTTATGTGTGCAAACGCGTTGACAAAACGTGGAAACACTGGTCGAAACCACAGAATTTAGGACCCAACATCAACACGGAAGGCTACGACGCCTACTACTCCATTCCGGCGGCGGGCGATTATGCCTACATGACCAGCTTTAAAGGCACGTTAGGTAAGGGTGATGTCGTGCGGATCAAGATGTTTGACGATGTACCCGCAACACCAGCGCTGGCCAATAATGACCCGTCAAAAGCCGGTTCGGGCAATCCCAACGGCAACGGGCAGAACGGCAATGGAACCAACAACGATCCAAATGCCTTGCTGCGTCCTGATCCGGTGGCGATCATCAGCGGCCGGGTAATTGATCAGAAAACCGGCCGGCCGGTACAGGCGCGTGTCGTTTACCAGACCTTGCCCGATGGCAATGAAGCTGGTGAGGCCACGTCGGACCCGATTACGGGGGAGTACAAAATTGTATTGCCTTATGGCCAGAAATACAGCATGCGGGCCATTGCACCGAATTTCATTGCTGAGGGCGAAAACGTCGATCTGACGCAAGTGAAAGGCTTTCAGGAAATTAAAGGGAAGGAGCTGACGATGGTACCGATCGAAGAAGGAAAGGCCATTCGTCTGAACAATATCTTCTTTGATACCGGTAAGTCGGAGCTCCGGCCGGAGTCCGCACCGGAACTTGACCGGATGGTAGCAGTGCTGAACGAGAACCCGAAAATGACCATCTCGCTCAACGGACATACGGATAATACGGGCGGGGTCGCCGTTAACCAGAAACTGTCGCAGGACCGGGCGGATGCCGTACGCGAATATTTTATCGGTAAAGGCATTGAACCGGACCGGATTGCCAGCAAAGGTTTCGGAGAAAGCAAACCGGTAGCCGGTAATGATACGGAAGAAGGCCGTCAGAAAAACCGTCGGGTAGAGTTCCTGATCGTTAAGAAATAACGAAGCATTCTTAAGCAAGAGGCCCTGTACAGACCGTGCAGGGCCTTTTTGGTATATAGAATCAGGTGTCAGCGTACGCGACGGTACAGCGTTTTAGCGCCCGTTTTCAGGTCGGTCAGGAGGGCATTGTTGTTTTCGACGTAATACTTCGAGGATGGAATGTCCTGCACAGTGCCGTTCTGTTTTATGCGTACATAAAAGATGTTGCCTTTTGTAAACCATTTCGCGCCCATAGCATTGAGCTGCGCAATTACCTGATTGCCTTTGCCCTGCGAAATTCCCGACGAGTTACTGCCGCTAATGTACGATGTTGAGCCGCCATCACCGAAGCTGCCATCGGCGTTCAGGATCATCGTCGACGTGCTGCCACCGTAAAATCCCCCGCTGTTGGCACCGCCTCCGTATTGCTCTGAGGTCTGCCAGGCACCGATCAGCGCCGGATCGCGGTACAACTTGTCAGACCCTGCCGTCGGGGATGTGACCGCACCGGCTGATTTGGTAAATGCGCCCACCATGTTTACCCCGAATGCCGTTATATTGACCTGTAGGGTAGTACCGCTAAGCTGCATGGTAAACGGAAATGTCGAACCGTCGGCCGGATAGGTCATGGTGCCGGAGGCTTTGTTTCCGGTGATCGTACCGGTAAGGGTATAGCTGTCACCGGCAATGTCGAGCCGCCCGCTCAGTTGCTGACCTTTCGGAATAAGCCGGAGTGTGGCGGCTACTGTCTGAGCCGGGCTTTTCAGCTGACCTTGCCAGTCACCGGAAAAGGGTTGTGCAGCACTGATCATCGGCGTACTTAGCAACAGCGTACTTGTTAACAGGAAAAATCTGAAAAAGGAAAGCATACCTGCAAAAGGATTGTTGGTTGAGACAGAGTGGCTGCTGAATATACGCCGGACACAGACGCAACGTATAGTTAATTGAGCAAATGGTCAGTATCCGGCGGCAGTTTTGACCTACCGCTATACAGGAGCCCCATCATTAGAAATGCTCCGTTAATGTGTTTATTCTCCAAAGCCCTTTTCTGATCATGCGCGTATCTATCCACAAGCTTTTACTCCTGTTGCTGCTCGCCGGCCGGGCTTACGGACAAATCCTGAGTTCGTCTGATTTGCCGGTTTTACTGATAAATACGAAAGGGGCTGCCATACCGGATGAACCCAAAGTGATTGCTTCGCTGACCATTGTGGACAATGGCCCCGGAAAGCGGAATGACGTTTCCGGTCCGGCGACGTTCACGAGCGTAATTGGTATCGAGCAGCGGGGGGCTACTTCACGTACGCTATTCCCGAAAAAGCCGTACGGGTTTGAGTTGCGTGACCCGACCGGCGTTAATTCGGTCAACGCATCCATTCTGGGGATGCCGGCCGAAAGCGATTGGGTGATGAATGCGGTGTATAATGATAAAACGCTGCTGCGGGATGTGCTTACCTACCAGATTTTCCGGGAAGGCAGCCGGTATTATGCCTCGCGCTACCGCTTCTGCGAGGTAATACTCAACGACCAGTATCAGGGGATTTACGTCATTATGGAGAAAGTAAAACGCGATAAAAACCGCGTTGACATTGCCAACCTAAAGCCGGAAGATGTAAGCGGCGATCAATTGACGGGGGGCTATATTCTGAAAATCGACAAAACAGAAGGCTCTGCCTCAAAAAGCTGGCTATCGCCGTACCGGTCGAGCAGTAACAAGGCGATAACCGTGCAGATTGACCGGCCGAAACTGGAAGATATTCAGGAAGCCCAGTTTCAGTATATCCGGAAGTATGTGACGGCATTTGAGGATGCGCTTAAGGATGCCTCCTTCAGTGACTCGCTGAACGGTTTCCGGAAATACGTTGATGAGCAGTCGTTCGTTGATTACCTGCTGCTGACAGAGGTCTGTAAAAATGTAGACGGGTACCGGCTGAGTACCTTTTTTTACAAGGACCGTGACAGTAAGGGCGGGAAGCTGACCATGGGCCCGATCTGGGATTATAATCTGACCTATGGTAATGCTGACTACTGCGATGGTAACAGCTACATTGGCTGGGCCTTTAACTTTAACCGCACCTGTCAGACAGATACATATAGCATTCCGTTCTGGTGGGACCGGCTGCTGCAGGACCGGAAATTTGCCCTTAAGGTCAGAACGCGCTATCAGGAACTGCGTAAGACCGTACTGACGGTGAGTCACTTACATGCTTACGTTGATTCGATGGCGACAATGCTGACTGAGGCGCGGGCCCGTAACTTTCAGAAATGGCCGGTACTGGGTGTATATGTCTGGCCAAATGGATATGTTGGCCGTACGTATGCCGATGAAATCACCTATTTGAAAGACTGGATCCGCTGGCGTCTGGACTGGCTCGATTCTGCCATAAAGCCCTTTGGCGAAGATATTCTGGCCGTTGAACCAACCCCCGGCGATGCGCTGGAATTAGTAGCCGGTCCTAATCCGATGGCGGAGTCTCTGCTGGTCCGGTATAAGCTTACACAGCGTACGGATGTACAGCTACGCTTTACCAATACCGAAGGGCGTGTAGTACAGTCGTTTACATGGCCCGCGCAGACAGCCGGAGTCTACGAGCAGCGGCTTGAAAAGGATCAGCTGCCACCACAATCCGGTATTTACTTCCTGACGTTAACCACCGGTCAGGGATGGCAGACCACCCGGAAAATCATTCGGTATTAGGGAGTGTAAGCAAACAGGCAGATGTGAATTGGCCGGTCTGGTTGTAGAAACGTCCCGACCGTACCTGCAACCGGTACCGTCAAGTAGGTAATAGAAACTGATAGTGCAGCCATGAGTAGTTAGTCGATGGCTGTTTGAAGGGAATGACTAACTACTCATGGACGCATTTGCTTACCATAGGGCAACCGGAGTCGCTGACGTCTGCAACTCAACGGTTGTTTCCTTCGATTGAGCGGCAACTTTATTCAGCGCGATATAAATCACTTTTACAGCTTCTTCAATGCGTTTCCAGCCTTCTTCGCTGCGCAGGTCAATACCGATCATGGTACGGTTATTCTGCGCCAGTAAGGTCATGTGCGACATGGCGCTCAGCATAATGGCAGAAATGGCGTGTACGTCGGCTCCTTTAACAAACGAAAGCTGATCAACCAGACGTACCAGTTCTTCATCCTGGGCCTTGCTGATAATGTCTGCTGTTACGTCACCTTCGAGAACCGTTGCTTTCAGCATTTCCCGGCCGGCCTTAAACGTCCGGAAGGTACGATAGGTTTGGGTTACCTGACGATACCAGATTCTGGCCAGATCTGACTGGTTTAGCGGGCGGATTTGTTCCAGTACGGCGGGAGTAAAGGTCGGATAAAGCTTACCCATTTTGACGTAGTATTCCAGTAATCCATCAAGACCTCCAAAGTACCTGTAAATAAGTACTTTGCTTACACCTGCTTTTTCTGCAACCCGATTAACGCCAACTCCTTCAAGCCCTCGTTCAGTAATTACTTCTTCAAGGGCTTCTACAATACGCTGAATCGTTTTGGTTCGATTTCTACGGATCTTTTCCATAGCTCAAAAAATTAGTTTAGTGGGTGAGACTACTGCCTGGTGGTAAATAGTACATTAACTCTTTTGGTAATGAATGCTTTAGGCCGTTTTAGCTACGTTGCCCTATTTCCAAACTCAGCAGATATTACATGAGACTTATGTTTTGGAAAAAGGTAACAAAAAAGTAAAAAAAAAATAGGGGTCAGGGTGCTGACGAATAAAGATCCGGCCTTATTTTACCGGGAACCAAAGAGCGTATAGCTATTATTTATACTTCCTGACATATTATTAATTGTCTGAAATACAGAAAATTAAAATGGTGACTTCCGATGTTTGCCTATCGTTTTTATGTAGCCCGGGTAAAATTTTGGTTTAACAGAATAAATTGCTGAATTTTTAATGGACATAATTAGATTTCAGGCAGCTGCTTATCTTGTGCAGATACCTGTTGAAAGAGTTACAAATTAGATAAATAACGATTCGTAATCGGGAAGTTGTATACAATGTGTTGCTGTGGAAAGAATAATAAGCGTTAGGAGAGATATAAAACAAAAAAGCCTGCAAGTGTTAGCTTGCAGGCTTTTTAAGCGAATTAGTTGCCCGAGAAGGATTCGAACCTCCACAAACAGAACCAAAATCTGTCGTCCTACCCTTAGACGATCGGGCAATCCTGAATTGCGAGTGCAAAGATAATGCACTTTTGCGCTTTTTGTCAAGAATCCGGCCTAAAAAAATATTATTCCGGCCGGATTCCTGCACTTAACAAATTGATAACAAAAGGTTTATTGATGAAAAAAATTAGATACCAGCCGTCTCTGACGCCGGCGAAATCTTTTTCACCAACCCCTGTAGTACCTTACCCGGGCCACATTCGATAAACTGTGTGGCACCATCGGCGACCATCGCTTCCACCGACTGTGTCCAGCGTACCGGCGCTGTCAGCTGGGCAATCAGGTTGGCTTTGATGGTTTCTACGTCAGTCGACGGCTGTGCGTTTACGTTCTGGTAAATCGGGCAGTGTGGCTGACTGAAGGTTGTTCCGGCAATGGCTTGTGCCAGTTCCTCGCGGGCCGGCTCCATCAGCGGCGAGTGGAAAGCACCGCCCACCTGTAACGGCAGCACGCGTTTGGCACCGGCTTCTTTCAGTTTCTCACCAGCAATCCGGACGCCTTCCAGGCTTCCTGAAATCACCACTTGACCCGGGCAGTTGAAGTTGGCAGGAACCACTACTTCGCCTGAGGCAGCGACCTCAGCACAGATCGCTTCAATTTTGTCGTCGGCAAGGCCCAGCACCGCGGCCATGGTCGATGGCTGTAGTTCGCAGGCTTTCTGCATGGCTGCTGCCCGCTGCGCCACCAGTTTCAGGCCGTCTGCAAACGAGAGAGCACCCGCCGCTACCAAGGCCGAAAACTCACCCAAGGAATGACCGGCTACCATATCAGCATCGAATGATTCGCTTGTCAATGCCAGTGCTACTGAGTGCAGGAAAATCGCCGGCTGGGTAACGTTGGTTTGTTTCAGTTCTTCGTCGGTGCCTTCGAACATGACTTTCGTAAGGCTAAACCCCAGGATCTCGTCAGCCTGATCGAACAGTTGACGGGCTGTTTCTGAATTCTGATATAAGTCCTGGCCCATTCCCTTAAACTGAGAACCCTGACCTGGAAAAACGTATGCTTTCATACTTGGATTAAGATAAAATACACGCACCCGGGCCGTGAATCAGCTGCATGGGATGCGAAGAGACAGTACAAAATAAGAGGGATTCAAAAACTAATCCAAAAGCAGTATCAATTCGCCGGAAATAGTAACCAATATTGTATTTTATGTAACTAATTTTTGGCGCAGCACGTTTTCAGGATAGACCTGTCGCTGAAAATTGTTTAAGATTTTTGGCTGATTATTAAACAAAAAAAATGAACGTACGGTTAGCCGTTTAGTTTCCGGCAACTGTTTGTACCAATTTCAAATAAGTACTCATAATTGCTAAAATAAGCATAGAAAGTTGGATGCATCGGGTTTGTGCTTTAGTTTTGGCACGCCTGTATAGGTAGTCAACCTGAAGGAGTTGCCTGAAGGATTAATTACAAACTTTTTCCGTATAAACTGTGCTTTACGCCGTATGTCTTGGGTAACACAAACGCTTTCCAGTTCCCTTGGTCGCAAGGTTATTATGTCGCTGACGGGGTTATTTTTATGTTCGTTCCTGATCGTTCACGTAGCAGGTAACCTCCAGTTGTTTAAGGGCGATGGCGGTCGCGCGTTCAATGAATATACCTATTTCATGACGCACAATCCGCTGATCATTACCGTTTCGTATCTGTTGTACACCTCCATCATTGTGCATGCTTCGATGGCGCTGATTCTGACGCGCCACAACCAGGATTCCCGTCCGGTGAAGTATGCCTACGCGAAACCGGAAGCGAACAGTCCGTGGTCGTCGCGTAACATGGGTGTGCTGGGTACTGTGCTGCTGATTTTTATCGTGCTGCACATGCGTACGTTCTGGTTCGAAATGCACTTTGGCAGTGTACCGATGGCCGAGTATGACGGCAAGGAGTATAAGGACCTGTACACGGTTGTTGTCGCTGCGTTCTCGCAGCTGTGGTACGTGGCAGTCTACGTTGTGTGCATGATTGCGCTGGGGTATCACCTGGTGCATGGTTTCAAAAGCGGTTTCCAGACGCTGGGTGTCCGCCACAAGAAATACACACCACTGATTGAATTCCTGGGCACATTCGTGTTCGCTATTGTGATTCCGGCTTTGTTTGCCGTAATGCCAATTTACATGTATTTAAAAGTTAACGGGATTATTTAATGCAGGAATGATTGGGTGCATCACTCAATCGCTAATTCACTCATTAGCTTTATGAAACTGGAGTCAAAAATTCCTGAAGGGCCGCTCGCCGAAAAATGGGCACGGCACAAGTTCGGTCTGAAGCTGGTTAACCCGGCTAACAAACGTAAATATGAAATCATTGTAGTGGGTACAGGTCTGGCAGGTGCCTCTGCGGCAGCTTCGCTGGCCGAACTCGGTTACAGTGTAAAAGCATTCTGCTTCCAGGATAGTCCGCGACGGGCACACTCGATCGCGGCACAGGGGGGGATCAATGCGGCTAAAAACTATCAGAATGACGGCGACAGCGTATACCGGTTATTCTATGACACCGTAAAAGGTGGTGACTACCGGGCACGTGAGGCCAACGTTCACCGGCTGGCTGAGGTCAGCGTAAATATTATTGACCAGTGCGTGGCACAAGGTGTTCCGTTTGCACGGGAGTATGGCGGATTACTGTCGAACCGTTCATTTGGTGGTGCACAGGTGTCGCGTACGTTCTATGCCCGTGGCCAGACCGGACAGCAGCTGCTGCTGGGTGCGTATTCGGCGCTGAGCCGTCAGGTGGCTACCGGTAAGGTGAAACTGTATACCCGTTCTGAAATGCTTGACCTGGTGGTTGAGGGCGGTAAGGCTCGGGGTATCATCACACGGAACCTCGTAACGGGTAAAATTGAATCGCACTCGGGCCATGCCGTGCTGCTGTGTACCGGTGGCTACGGTAACGTATTTTACCTGTCTACCAACGCGATGGGTTCGAACGTAACGGCGGCGTGGCGTGCCCACAAAAAAGGAGCTTTGTTCGGTAACCCTTGTTTTACGCAGATTCACCCGACCTGTATTCCGGTAAAAGGAAATTACCAGTCGAAACTGACGCTGATGTCGGAGTCGCTGCGTAATGACGGCCGCGTCTGGGTACCGAAAACGGTAGAAATGGCCGAGAAAGTACGTAAAGGCCAGCTGAAACCAAGTGCCATTAAAGAAGAAGACCGCGACTATTTCCTGGAACGCCGTTATCCGTCATTCGGTAACCTGGTGCCTCGTGACGTAGCTTCGCGGAACGCAAAATACGTATGTGACGAAAACCGCGGGGTTGCTTCAACCGGTCTGGCCGTATTCCTTGATTTCGCCGATGCGATCAAGCGTGACGGTAAAAAGACAATCGAAGCCAAATACGGTAACCTCTTCGAAATGTACGAAAAGATCACCGATGACAACCCGTATGAAACGCCGATGATGATTTATCCGGCTGTGCACTACACTATGGGTGGTCTGTGGGTTGATTATAACCTGATGACAACGGTACCGGGTTGCTACGCCCTCGGCGAAGCAAACTTCTCGGATCACGGTGCAAACCGTCTGGGTGCTTCGGCCCTGATGCAGGGTCTGGCCGACGGATATTTTGTGATACCTTATACAATCGGTGATTACCTGGCTACTATCGGGCCATCGGATAAGCTGCCGGCTGACCATCCTGCATTCAAGCAGGCTGAGGCTGCGGTTAACGACCAGATCAAACACCTGATGTCGCTGAACGGCAAGAAAACGGCTGAAGAAATTCACCGTGAGCTGGGACTCATCATGTGGGACTACTGCGGTATGTCGCGGAACGCAGAAGGCCTGAAAAAAGCGAAAGGGCTGATTCAGAATCTGCGCAAAGAGTTCTGGACAAATATCCGGATCACGGGTGATGCCGACGAACTGAACCAGGCGCTTGAGCTGGCCGGCCGTGTTGCTGACTTCCTCGAACTGGGTGAACTGATGGTGGATGACGCCCTGAACCGGGAAGAGTCATGCGGTGGTCACTTCCGTGAAGAATTCCAGACAGAAGATGGTGAAGCTCAGCGCGATGACGCCAACTTTGCCTATGTGGCTGCCTGGGAATACAAAGGCGAAAACCAGCCGGAAGTATTGCACAAGGAAGAACTGGTGTTCGAAAACGTTAAACTGACTCAGCGTAGCTACAAATAAGTTATCGGTTGCCGGATCAGAAACGGTAGCCATCTGTTAATCGCAGAAGCCATGAAAATTAACTTACAAGTCTGGAGACAGAAAAATAGCAATACAACGGGGAAAATGGTTGAGTACAAACTCGACAACATTTCACCGGATATGTCATTCCTCGAAATGTTTGACGTCCTGAACGTTGAACTGATGCACAAAGGCGAAGAGCCCGTTGCCTTCGACCACGACTGCCGTGAGGGTATTTGCGGGATGTGCTCGATGTACATCAACGGCCGCCCGCATGGTCCACAGACCGGCGCTACGACCTGCCAGCTGCACATGCGTTCGTTCAGCGATGGCGATACCATCGTGGTGGAACCATGGCGCGCCCGGGCGTTCCCGGTAATCAAAGATCTGGTCGTTGACCGGACGGCGTTTGACCGCGTTGTGCAGGCCGGCGGCTATGTATCGGTAAACACCGGTTCAGCGCCCGACGCCAACGAAATCGCCATTTCGCGTGAAATCGCGGAAGAGGCTATGGATGCTGCCCAGTGTATCGGTTGCGGGGCATGCGTAGCGGCCTGTAAGAACGCATCAGCGATGCTGTTTGTAGCGGCTAAGGTTTCTCACCTGGCAGTATTGCCGCAGGGTAAACCGGAACATCTGGCGCGTGCAGAGAAGATGGTCGCCCAGATGGATGAAGAAGGCTTCGGGGCCTGCTCATTCACGGGAGCCTGCTCCGTAGAATGTCCGAAGTCAATTTCACTGGATCACATTGCGCGTCTGAACCGCGAGTATCTGGGTGCAAAGCTGACGTCGACGAACGTGTAAATGCTCAGTTTGCAGTTATAAAAAAGGCGGAGAAAGCTCATTTCTCCGCCTTTTCTTTTGTCCGGAAGTTTGTTTTATTCCTCCGCCAGCGTCCGTGAAATATTCATGCGGTAAACACCGATGGCCGGCAGAGCAGCGGCTACCAGGCCAATCAGGACGGCAGCCACCAGAATAAACCACTCTTCACGCAGCACGCCGAAAGAAGCCAGATTATAATGATACTGACCGGCTACCGATGCCGATAAGCCCCAAAGGCCCAGGCGGCTGAATAACAACCCCAGCACAAAGCCAATTAAGGCCAATACCAGTCCTTCGAGCAGGAGCATACCGAATAGCTGGGTACGGGTGGCGCCCATTGACAGCATCAGAGCCATTTCGTATTTGCGCTCTTTAAGGGAGTTGTACAGCGATACAAACACGCTGATACCGGCAATGATGATGATGGCCAGTGCGAGGTATTGTAAGGTATCAACCCCGACGCCCAACAGTTCAAACAGCCGGTTGATTTCAATGTTCGGCAGGGCGGCCTGTAGTTTCGAGTTACTGTTGATGCCCCGGGCAAGCATCATACCCAGCGGATTCCGGAACTGGATCAGCATGCTCGTGATTTCGCGGTGTTCTTCATGCTCGTGCTCCTCGCCGGCGGCGGCTTCGTGTTCATGCTCGTGTTCATCGCCTTCGGCATGGGCTTCTTCGCCCTCATGTTCCTCGTGGCCGTGGTCATGAATGGCCCAGATACTCGACACATTCGTCAGAATCAGCTGGTCGGCAACAGTATTACTCGGGTTCAGTATCCCGGTGACCTTATATTTTTTATCGGCATGTTCTTCGCCTCCGGCATCCAGTCCGTGGGAACCGGCGAAGGTATCACCTATTTTTAACCCTGTCGCTTCAACAACTCGCTGCCCGATGACACAGTCCATGTCGTCGCGGAAAAGCTGTCCCTACCCGACAGTAGCTTCAAAATGGTCAAGGTATTTCTTATTCGTTCCGACGATCCGGAATGAGCGGTAATTATCGCCCATCGACAGCGGAATGGCCGTTTTAATCATTGGATTACGGGTGAGCCGTTCTGCTTCGTCGAGTGGGATGTTGCCCACTGGTGAATCGATCTGGTAGATGCTTGACAGAATCAGCTGAAGGGGACTGCCTTTGGCGCCCAGCACCATGTCAATACCCCTGATGTTTTTCCGGAACTGATCATCGAGCTGTTTATTAAGCAATAGCAATAACGAAATGATGGTAATCCCCAGTGTCATCAGCAATCCGCTTAGAAAGCTGCTGAGGGGTTTGTCTTTCAGGTTGCTCCAACTGATTCGAAAAAGATTC